>NZ_JBZXYR010000011.1:0-161263 GCF_058895805.1 Paenibacillus sp. NMA1017
ATACCTCAGGATCTACGGGGAAACCCAAAGGGGTGATGGTAGAACACCGGGGAGTGATCAACCTCCAGCATTTCTTCGAGGAAAAATGGGGAGTGGACGGAACGGATCGGATGCTGCAGTTTGCCAGCAGCTCGTTTGACGCCTCGGTCTGGGAAATGTTCACGATTTTGCTGGGAGGCGGAACGCTGTATCTGGTTTCGCGAGATATTATTAATAATCTAAATGAATTCGCACGTTTTATCAACGAAAACCAAATTACGATTGCGCTGCTGCCACCTACCTATTTGGCGGGAATTGAACCGGACAGGCTGCCGACGCTGAAAAAACTGGTGACAGGCGGATCCGCGATCACCAAAGAACTGGTCACACGGTGGAAGGACAGCGTGGAGTATATGAATGCATATGGTCCGAGCGAATCGAGCGTGATTGCAACGACGTGGACGTATCGGGAAGAGGAGATGGGATATGCCACGGTACCGATTGGCAAACCCATTTCCAATACGCGGATTTACATTTTGGACAGGAACCAAAAGCTGCTGCCGCTGGGAGCAGCCGGAGAAATGTGCGTTGCGGGAGATGGATTGGCCCGGGGGTATCTGCACCGACCGGAGCTGACGGCGGAGAAGTTTGTGGCGAATCCCTACGAAGCCGGCGAGAAGCTGTACCGCACGGGTGATCTGGTGCGCTGGCTGCCGGACGGGAATATTGAATTTATGGGAAGAATCGACGATCAGGTGAAAATTCGGGGCTTCCGCATTGAGCTGGGGGAAATCGAAGCGCAGCTAATGAAGCATCCGCTTGTCCGGGAGGTGGCGGTGATCGCCAGGGAAGACAAGCAAGGTGAGAAGTATCTGGCAGCGTATTTTATAGCAGAAGGCGAACCGGGAGTAGATGAGCTGCGGGAACAGCTGTTGCAGGAACTGCCTGATTACATGGTGCCGTCCAGCTTTATGCAGCTGGGTCACATGCCGATGACTCCAAGCGGAAAGATTGATCGTAAGGCATTGCCCGAACCTGAATGGCAGGGAAGCGACGACACAGTCAGCAGCCCAAGAAATGACGTTGATTTGAAAATTCAGAAGGTATGGCAGGAGATACTCGGCATGCAGTCGATCGGAATTGATGACCATTTCTTCAGGCTGGGCGGCAATTCGATCAAGGCAATTCAGGTGGTTTCAAGGCTGGCGCTGGACTTTGAAGTGGGAATTAACGACATTTTTCAATATCCGACGATTCGGACCTTGGCGGATAACATCAAATATTCCAAAGACAGATTAAAACAATTCGTATACGCCTTACGGGAAGCAGCAGCTGCCGGGGAAAGTGGCGTACCTGGTATTGTATGGAAAATACGTGAGAGTCTCAAAGAATACCGAAAGAAAAATCAGGCATATGAGAGCATCGATCTTTCTGAACGGGCTGATTACCGCAATGTTCTGCTGGTAGGAGGAACCGGATATCTGGGAATCCATATTTTGTTTCAACTGCTGCAAAATACTGAATATAAGGTTTATGTTCCTGTTCGGGGAACGAGTGACGAAGAGGCGCTAAGAAGATTGTGGGCGAAGATGAAGTTCCATTTTGGCCTCAAGCTTGACGGGCAGAACGCTTGGGAGGACAGAGTGTGTGTGTTCTGCGGAGATTTAACCCAGGACTGCTTTGGACTGAGCCGGGAGCGTTATGAGAGTTTGGCCGGAACCATTGATGTGATCATTAATTCGGCGGCAAACGTGAAGCATTTTGGACATTACTCGGAATTTCATGCGGTCAACGTGGAAGGCAACGAAAGACTGATCGAATTTTCCAGCACAGGGAAGAAAAAGACCTATAATTTCGTTTCCACCACCAGCGTAGGCAGCGGATGGATCGAAGACCAGAGCAGCATGATGTTCACTGAATATGATTGCAATGTCGGACAAAGCTCAGATAACTATTACGTGATGACGAAGCTCGAAGCCGAGAAAGAGATTGCAAGCGCAAGGGAAGAAGGGCTTGATTCCAATGTGTTCAGAGTCGGAAACCTTGTTTTTGATTCCAATTCGGGGGTTTTCCAGGAAAATATCTCGGATAATGCATTTTATTCATTGGTAAAGTCGATGATCAAACTTGGCCGGGTTCCCGCAATTCGGGATAAAACCATGAACTTCTCTTTCGTGGATGAGGTGGCCGAAGCTGTTGTACTGCTGTTCGACCGGAAAAATCTCAACAATGAAACCTATCATCTATTTAACAGCCATCAGGTGAGCATGATGTCTTTTGCCAAGTTTTTGAAGCAAGCGGATATACAGGTTCAGCCGATGCAGTTGGAGGATTTTACCGAGTATATGTTTGAAAAATACGATGAAGCACAGACGCAGCAGGAGGTTGCCCGGATTCTCGTCCATTCCAACGTCTTCTTCGAGGGAGCCAGCAAAACAGTGTTCATGACAATGAACCAGAAGACCGACGGTATTTTGCAGGCGTTAGGGTTTGAATGGTCCAGGTTGGATGGTCAAAAAGTGAAGCTGATGATGGATCATGTCAAAAAGGTAGGATTTATGTAAAAAAAAAAGTAGCAGCGAAGGAGAGAAAAGAATGGATGCCATTAAACTGGCAAGCACTTATTTTTTCGGGACCGAAGATTATTTATTATCCAATAGCATGATTGCAACGGTTACTTTTAAAAGAAGGATCGACGCTGAAAAATTGTTTTCCAGCTACTGCTTGCTCATCATGGACAATCCTTTGCTGCAAGCCAAAAGGGTGGAACAGTTTGAAAAGGACGCGTTTGTTTGGGGACGTTTTTCGCAGGAAGAGCTGGAGAATTTTCTGGAGGCTGAAAAGGCGCAACTTTCCAAATATTATACGGAGGAGGAGGTTCTGGCCCAGTACGCCCCAACCAATTCCAGACTTCCGTTTCGGATTTTCCCTATAGATGAATATACAATGATATTTGCGATGAACCATGCGGTAGCTAATGGGCGGAGCTTGGTTTTCTGGATCAAGAGATGGCTTGAATATTATACGGACGAACCTGAGGCAAAGCCGGAAAAAAAGGCAGCAAAGAGCGACGTCTCCAGAGACAGGCTGCTGCGTATGAAAAGAAGAGTTTACGCTTTTTTATGGATGCCGGTTTTTGTTATAGGTTTTATGTCCAGGATTATAGGGAAAGGGACAAAGGCTGGCGAAACCGTTGATTTGAGTTACGGCAGAAGGCCGGAGCAAGACGGCGGTTATGTCAAAAAATCGTACTGCTTCAGCAAAGAGGAAACTGATAATATTTTACGGCGATGTCGGAGCAAAAAAATGACATTGACCGAACATATCTGTGACCAAGTGACCCAGGGATTACTGCACCATGCTTCCGGAAAACAACGCGTGTTTGTCTCCATGCCTATGGATTTGCAGCAGCTGGTTAACTATTCGCCGGAAACTATGCATGGGAACTACGTCGCAAGCCTTCCAATGCAATTTTTTCGGAACGGGAATTTGGAAAAACAGGTGAAATCCGCGTTCAAATGGTTCAAAAGGGGGGTTCCCTATGCGCTGTCCATCTTTTTTGCTTCGTTTTCCAATTCATATCGGAAATATAAACAACAGTGCCTTGAACTGGTTATGAAAACGATGCCTGAAAGATTCCCCCTGTGGAATTTTTCCATCACCTTGTCCAATCTGGGAATTATATCGTACCCGATTATAGAGGAATGGGTGGATACCATCTATTTTTCCATCAAAAATCAGTCATTGCTGCTCACAACGGCTACGCTTTCGGGACGTTTAATGATGGAGGTCAGCGTATTGGAAAATATGTATGATTCAGAAGAAGTCTTTGGTCTTTTTGAGCGTATTTTATCCGTGGAACATTTGGTGAATGGTTATACCCCTGACAAGTAGACAAATGAAAAAGACTAAGTAGCCAACGCGTGTCGACACTCAATCGGCGCGCGTTGTTTACGTTTGGCCGAAATGGTTGGTCATTATAAAAAAATTTCCCCTCCAAATTCACTCTATCCGCATGATACCATCTGGACTTTTATGAGTGTCTGATAATTGAAGGAGATATTAGCAGTGCTCTTTAACCGAGGGTCCTTTTTTGTTGATGCAATTGTATGCTTTCGTGGATAACCCGTGGTACTTCCGTTAGCTTCTGTATCGTATACATCACGGAGTTCACGTTTTTTTGCAATTCAACCATATTGTAAATCCATTCCTTAGGCTGCTTGAGATATACAGCATGAATACCTGCGGCAAGGGCTGGAGATACATCAGTGCGCAGAGAATTCCCGATCATCCAGGTGATGCTTCGGTCCAAGCGATTCATCTGGATGATTTCTTCCAGTGCTTCGACATTTTTATGCTGGCGAATGTAGATGCGGTCATCAAAGTAGGTAGCCAGTTTCATTTGTTCAATCTTTCTTTCTTGAATGATCTGCTCACCGCCAGTATAAAGATGAAGGGAATGCCCTGCTTTTTGGAGGGAGTTCAACGTTTCGACCATGCCTGGATACGGTTCGATTTCCTGTTCGTACACACTTCGGCCAAGAGAGCGAAGCTCCTGCTCTTCCCGAGAATCGAGACGGCGTCCGAATTGTTCCGAGAAAAATTGGTACGTATCTATCAGAGATTGTGGAAAATGCTCGCTGGCAAAGCCCACTTGATGAACTCCGGCCACATCAATTTCGATTTGTTTTTCACGAATTGTATTTTTCGTTAGGTTATGAGTTGCAAACCATTCCTGAAGCAAATCGAAAAAGTGGTTGAGGATAAGGTCAAAATACTTGTTGCAGTGGACTAAGGTGTCATCAAGATCAAATAAAATGTGCTGCTTCGGATACGACATGATGCATACTCCTTCCAAGCCAAAGCTTAAACGCTGCTTTGGTTATAACTAAAAGTACAATTCAAATTACAATCCAATATAGGATTCCAAAAATACCTGTAAATCAGCCGCGCCATCGGGACGGATGCTGAATTTTTCCTTATGATAACGTCCGATGTGAATACGGAGCAGACCAGCCACTCGTAAAATCATCATATCAGACATGAGTGTATCTTCCAAACGGCTCAAATCGTGGCGCATATCTTCGAGAGACTTAGGGCCTTGAGCTACATAACGCAGAATTCTCAGTCGCTGCGGATCATTGACCGCACGAGTGAGCCGTAGCAGAAGCGTAGGCGGTTCTTCCTCGCTCTCCTCGGGGATATCTACCGGATACTGGATCAGCAGGGTGCGGGTATAAAAACAGTATGAATTAATTGGGCGATTATGGACGACCGGAAATAGGACTACTGTATCCAGGTCTTCCATGTGTGGTACGACTAGTCCAGCTGTTGCATATTCAACCAGTGCTTCCGGTTCCATTTTACTCAGCAGCATTCGCTTTTCCGCAGCATCTTCTTCTGCCAACACACGCAGTTCGCCTTCCAAGGCCCGAAAATAATCACGATCCCACAATCTGAGGAGTGGTGCGTATACCTTACGAATTCGTAAAGATTCTTCAAAGGTTAAAAAAGGGATATGCGGAACAAGCAGCTCAAACATATCTTTATCCGGACCGTGGTCCAAATAAGAGATATAATCAGATATTTCATCCGATTCCGGTCGAAGTAATGCCCAGGCATAGAGTGCGTCATAATCGCTAAAAGGGCAATCCTGAGCTGTAGCAAGCTCAGTACGAACTTCATGTTGTAGTCGTGCATCTACCTTGTCGATCCATTCATGGCCCAAGTCCATATCTTGGACCCACTTTTTAGTCACATAGGCCATGAAGCTGCCGAGCAATTCATAAATTGGAGAAGTGTCTATTTTAATTTGATAACTCATGGAACCCAATGCCTCCTATTCTGTCTTCTAGCCCAGAGCGGTGAACGTAATTAAGCCCGTCCATAAGCAAAACATGAGCATTTTAATAATTGCTCACTTATTTATTATGGCTTGTTCTGCCAGGGATTGTCCACTATAATATGAAATAGTGCGTTGTGACGTGAATGGGTTCGGATTGAACATACGAGGCTCCTTAACCGGAGGAGTCGGATACATACCAGACAAGCTCTTTCCGTAAAATCGTCATCTCAGATGACGATTTTTTTATTCTATTCTTTAATACACTAATTACTCCTGAATTTGTATGTAATTTGCCGGTTTTACAGGACGGCATGGAATACATAGTGATAAGAATTATTATTGATTATGGAATCAAATGCAAATCATTTCTTAACATTGATTTTAATTATTTTATTGTTCGATCAGGAGGAGCTAGGATGTCGTCGTCGTTACGGGTTCATTATTTTATTTTAATTGCTGTTATAATTGTTGCCGGATTATGCCAAGGTTTATTATTACCTATTCTGTCTATATCGTTGGAACAAATGGGAGTTTCGTCTTCACTTAATGGAATGAATGCGGCTGCTCTGTATATTGGTTCATTCGCAATGACGTTGGTGGCAGAACGGACATTGGGATGGTTAGGGTTCAAAAAGCTGATGGCCGGCGGACTTGTGCTAGTGCTCATTACGCTGCTGCTGTTTCCGCTAATCCCTGATATTCGGGTATGGTTCGTACTGCGTCTGCTAGTAGGTATTGGTGACAGTGCATTGCACTACTCTGCGCAGCTATGGATATTGCTGGTGACTCCAGCAGAGAAGCGAGGGCGAAACATTTCCTTTTATGGTATGTCTTACGGTCTGGGTTTTGCATTAGGACCATTGGGATTATGGCTACTCGATTATGGAATGCTGGTTCCATTTGCTGCGTTGGCCTTATTGTGCTTGCTTGTTTTGCTGTTGGTGTTAATTAAGCTGCCGGACTCCAGACCAGAGAAGCTGGAATCCGAGGCGCGTCCCACTCAAAGATTTCGTCGCAGCTACAGCTGGGCATGGTACGCTCTTTTGCCTGCATTTCTATACGGCTATATGGAAGCGAGCCTGAACAGTAACTTTCCAGTCTATGGTTTGCGTATTGGCTTTCATACCGATGAAATCGCCGCCTTGCTGCCGTTCGTCAGTTTGGGAGGGTTAGTGCTGCAGCTGCCGCTAGGGATATTGAGTGACCGTTGGGGACGTAAAAAGGTGCTAATGAGCGTAGGTATAGCAGGGGGGATGACCTTTATGTTGCTACCATGGAGCGGCAATCATTTTATGTTCACTTTGATATTGCTGACTCTAGCAGGTGGTTTAGTAGGCTCCTTTTTCTCCCTCGGTTTGGCCTATGCCGCTGACCTGCTGCCCAAATCATTTTTAGCAGCCGCGAATGTACTGGCATCCTTTCATTTTAATCTGGGAAGCGTGATCGGACCTAATATTAGCGGAGGGTTGCTGGACTTTGGAACTCAAGGCAGCATGTTCCTTGTTCTTGGAGGTAGTTACGTTGTTTTCGGATTATTAGGTCTGTTTTCCAGAAAAAGAGTACCGGCGGTTTAAAACTGCGGTTTGCATGGTATTTGTTTCACATTTACTATAAAATATAAACAGTATTGATGGCGCGCAAAGGGGAATCACTTAGATGATTAAAATTCGGAAGCTGACCAAGCAAGTGGGGCCTGAACGGACCCAGCTACTTCGAGGAATTGATGCTGAAATTCATCAGGGCGAATTCATTGCCATAGTGGGGCCAAGTGGAAGCGGCAAAACGACGCTGCTTCGCTGTCTTGCTTTACAAGAGTCATGGGATGAAGGCAGCTTAATTGTAGGTGGCAATGATGTGCTGAAATCCGGGTGGACGGACAAGATGAAAATAAAGCGGGAATGGGCATACTTGGAGCAAAACCCGCATCTAAATATGAACCGAACCGCTCTTAAAAATGTGCTCATTGGCAGATCCGGTCAAACTCCAATGTGGAGAATGGTGACCGGAATGGTGCGTTCTGACGATTATATGGGAGCAATGGATGTACTGGAGGAACTGGGTTTGCTGGATAAGGCGCATGATAAATGCGACAAGCTCAGCGGCGGCGAGCGGCAGCGGGTAGCGACTGCGCGTGCTCTCGTGCACGGAGCTAAAGTTATTTTAGCTGATGAGCCTGTAAATGGACTTGATCCAGCTTCGGCAGCGCATGTATTGGAGACTTTTCGCAAGCTGTGTTCTGACGAGCGGGTGACGATCATTACTGTACTGCCACTTGAAATGGCTGAACGCTTTGCTTCACGCATATGGGGATTAAATGATGGTGAATTGGTGTTTGATATTCAGGGAAGACGATTGACACAAGCAGAAAAGAACAAATTGTGAAGGGGACGGCAAGAGAAGTGAAAATAATGCTGTTGAGAATGGTGGCTGGCTGCTGCTCCTTGCTGCTCCTTGCTGGATTTTTAAGCGGCTGTAATGTAATTAGCGATCCCATTTCGCTGATGGAGACACCGACGATGTCTGACGAGAAACAGCAGTTAAATGGTGCAGTGAATACGCAACTAGGGGCGGTACAGCCTTTAAGGCCGAATGACCCAGATGACCCGACGCCAATTCGGACGGGTGATCTGAACAATGATGGCACAGACGAAGCAGTGCTCTTTTATGAAACGCCAGATGAGAGCGTGAAAATACATGGTGCCTTGTTTGAAGATCAGGGTGGAACGTGGGTAAAGAAGCTGACGTTTGATGGGGAAGGCACTGTGCTGGAGTCATTTAAGCTCGTGGATTTAACGAATGATGGAACACTCGATATTGTAGCGGGTTTTTCCAGCGGAGATAGTGGCGATGGCGGGGATCAGAAGGGACTCATCGTGTATTCCTATACCGGAGGAACTCTGGAGAAAATATATGCTACAGGTTATACGGACTTCGTCGTAGATGATTTTAACCATAACAAGATGGACTTGAACGGGGATAATTTGAATGATTTGACGATTATCACGCTGCGACGTAATGAATTCTTTACAGTTAAAACGTTTCAATTCAGTGGGGGAACCTTTAAGGAAATCGGATCGTTGGATTTGGACAGTCAGGTCTTAGATGTCTATAATGTCGTTGCTGGTAAGGTAGCCGAGGGTAGGCAGGGGATTATTATAGACACCAAAATTGCTCAGACCACTACTGTTTCCAATGTCATTGTGATGGATCACGGTAAGCTCAGGAAGCTTAATCTTATGGATGTCACCTTCAAGGATGCGACCATCGCCAGTGGTGATGTGGATGGGGACGGTATTCTGGAATTTGGTAATTTAGAGAAGCCTAAAGGTTGGAGTAATAAGCCACTGGATGAGGTTCCATATTTTGTATCGTTCTATCAATGGGACGGGGCGAAAGGGACGATTTTTAAGCAGCAACAATATCGTGATTCTAATGAACAGGTCTACTTCAGATTACCTAAAGAGCTGCATGGCAAGGTGACGATTGATCCGAAAGTTTCGAGGAAGGACAGCTATTTGCGCTTCATTTTGGATGATACAGACAAAACGATAGCGGAAATTAAATTTTTCTCGTTGTCACAATGGGAGCGAAACAACGAAGGGTATAGCCAACTGTGGCGAACGAATGCGCAGGTCATTGGTATTAAGCGATCCAGCGAGTTGGAGCCGCGTAAAACCATTAAAAACAAGATGGGGGAAAGGCAGGTAGAGTAGAGTGAGTAAAGTTTTAATCATGGAAGACGAGGAATCCATTCGCAGCTTTATCGTCATTAACTTGAAACGTAACGGTTTTGAGGTGCTGGAGGCGTCGGAAGGGCATGAGGCTCTGAATATTTTGAACACGGTGCGGGATATTGATATTGCACTGCTTGACGTAATGGTACCCGGTATGGATGGTTTTGAAGTCTGTCGGAGAATCCGGGAAACGAATGAGCGCATCGGCATTATTTTTCTCACAGCGAAGGTACAGGAGCAGGATAAGGTGTATGCCTTGTCTGTAGGGGCCGATGATCATGTGAGCAAACCTTTTAGCCCGACGGAGCTGATTGCACGTATTCAATCGTTATTACGTCGGGTGAATGTACATCGTGAAACAGCAGCCAAAGTGTCCTTCCAGTCTGGTCCATTCACGCTGGACTTGATTGCTAAGCAATTTAAGAAGAACGGACAGCTGATCGAGCTGACACCGACTGAATTTTCCCTGATTCAATTTTTCCTAGAAAAAGAAAACACGCCGCTCAGCCGAGATGTTTTACTTGATCACGTATGGGGCAAGGAATATATGGGCGATCCGAAAATTGTGGATGTGAATATCCGACGTCTTCGGCAGAAAATTGAAAACAATCCTTCCGAGCCAGCTTTTCTACAAACAGTGTGGGGACATGGATATAAATGGAAAGGTCAGTCTCAATGATCAAAAAGGGGATTCGCCGACAGATTGTGCTTCACTATTTTTTCGTAGTGTTCTTGGCGCTTCTGTTAGTAGAAGTCATTTTTATGTTTGCACTCCGGTCGTACTATTACGACTCCATTTACAAACATATCGAAAGCCGTATCGAATCGGTAAGTGAATTTGCACCCAAATTCAAAGAGCCGGAACAGTCTTTGCAATCGTATTTGTTAAATACATTTTCTCTGCCCTTCACTGAACTGCAATTGCTCGATGAACAGGGAAATGTAATTGATAACTCGACGAATTTTGCAGCAGATCTAAGTGTGCAAACAAGTGATGTGACACAAGCATTAGCTGGAGATACGGGCAAATGGATCGGTAAGCAACCGAGTACGGGGCAGCAGGTGATGGCGGTATCTCAAAAACTGGACAATATCGTCGGAGACCAGGTGTATGTTATTCGGTATACGACTTCGCTGGAATTGGTAAATGATAAGCTGTTTACGATTACGTTGTTTTCTCTCGGCATTATGGCAGCTGTACTGGTTATTGTATTTGTGGTCAGTACAGGGCTTGCGAATTCCATTGTTAGACCGATTAATAATATCCGCGATGTATCTGCTCAGATGGCTCAGGGGAGGTTTGATGCACGCATTGAAGGCGATTATCGCTATGAGTTGGGTGAACTGGCTTCGACGCTGAACTATATGGCACAAGAAATTGTTAGAACAAATCAAATCAAGGATGATTTTATTTCATCCATATCTCATGAATTGCGTACTCCGCTTACTTCCATAAAGGGTTGGAGTGAAACGTTAAATTCTGGCGGCTTTGACCCGGAAGAGACGAAAATCGGGATGAAGATTATTTCTAAAGAGACGGATCGGCTGATTGGTTTGGTGGAGGAGATCCTCGATTTTTCCAAGCTGGAGCAAAATGCCATGAAGCTTGTGATGGGAACGGTGGATCTACGGGAGCTTTTGCAGGAGATTATGCTGAACGTATGGGCCAAAGCAGAAATGAAGCAGATAAAACTTCAGCTGGATTCGGAGGAAACGGCATATCTCGTCCATGGAGACGGTAACCGTTTAAAACAGGTGTTTTTGAACATTGTGGATAATGCTATCAAGTTTTCGCATGAAAGTTCGATTATTTTTCTGTCCCTTCAGCGGATTGATGGGAATATCGAGATATCCGTACAAGATACAGGGATTGGAATTAGTGCTGAAAATCTTGCCAGAGTCAGAGACCGCTTTTTCCAGGTGGACCACCAAAACGGTGGTACTGGACTGGGATTGGCAATCTCGCAACAGTTTATCGAGCGCCATCATGGTCAGATGCTCATCAGAAGTGAACTGGGGGCTGGAACTACCATTACGGTTTCATTACCTGCTCTGCAAGCAGAGCAATCCGTGGAACCATCACAACTTACTGAAGGGCAGATTTAATTTAAAGTCCATTGTATAGATGTAACCAGAAAAACAGCCAGTCCTCTCAAATCGGGAGAGCTGGCTGTTTTTTAATTTGGGGTAACGTTATGAAGTAAAACCTTCGGCACGCAAGCGTGTATTGCGCTCGTAGGCTTCTTTCAGCATACGCGTAGTTTGCGGACGTACCGCCATTTTACCAAATACCACTTCATTGGGTCCGATGACCATAATTTCTCCCGGACTACCTTTAATGACAGCACCATCGCGAATTACAGCACCTTCACCGATAATTGCATGTTCAATATGGACGTTACGTCCAATGCGTGTATCAGGCATAACGATACTTTCTTTGATGGCTGATCCTTTACCTACCTCGACACCACTAAATACAACAGAGCGTTCTATTCGGCCCTCTACTTGGCAGGAATCATGCAACAGGCTGCCCAATGGCTGCGTTTGACGGTTAGGTACCTTTTGTGCGCTCAACCTTGTGCGGCGTTCACGTGTATACATCGGCCAGTCTTTGCGTTGAAGGTCGATCGCACAATCCTCGTGTAACAAATCCATGTGTGAATCCCATAGGCTTTTAACGGTACCTACGTCCTTCCAATAGCCCTGGAATTCATAAACGTACAAGGATTCTTGATCCGCTAACATTTTAGGTATGATATCTTTACCAAAATCATGACTGGATTGAGCATCCTGTGCGTCTTCTAATAGGTAATTTCTCAAGTAATCCCATTTGAAAAGATAAATCCCCATCGAGGCCAAATTACTTTCCGGTTTCTCAGGTTTCTCTGCAAATTCTGTGACACGCAGATCTTTATCCGCACTCATAACACCAAAACGGTGTGCTTCATCCCAAGGTACCTCCATGACAGAAATGGTAGCCGCAGCTCCTTTTTCCTTATGGTGGTTCAGCATTTCACGATAATTCATATAGTAAATATGATCACCGGATAAAATAAGCACATGCTCCGGATTTTGGCTGTCAATATATTCGATATTCTTATGAATAGCATCTGCCGTTCCTAAGTATTCAGCGTTACCTGTGTTATAGGATGGAAGCAGGGTAATTCCTTTGTCATCTGTTTTTGTAAGACCCCATGGTGTTCCATCCCCGATATGTTCGTGCAAGGATTCTGCCTCATATTGCGTCAGTACACCTACAGTATCAATGTCTGAATTTACGCAGTTACTGAGAGGAAAATCGATGATCCGGTAATGACCGCCAAAAGGTACGGCGGGTTTTGCAATCGTTGAAGTAAGGGGAGCAAGACGGCGTCCCTCTCCGCCTGCCAGCAGCATGGCAATGCATTCTTTATTAAACATTTCGTTTCCCTCCCGGTTTAGTTGTCAGTGTAGTACATACATAAACGGTATGGGGTACTCTTGAAACCATAAGGTATATAAGATTCCCCCAAAACTAAGGTTTATTTTTTTCCTAGTCATTTTTCTGTTCATTGTGGCTAGAATGGGGTAATAACTCAGGTCAGCTTTGACCCAAAAGCGAATGCATTACCGATTCATACATTTTTACTTACAAACATATAAGGGTGGTGACGTGATGACAGACCAAACTCTTCCGCAACAGGCTATTTCATCGGAAGATATTTATTTGTTTCATGAAGGAACGCTTTATCACAGCTACCGATCTTTGGGTTCCCACCTTACTGTGGAGAACGGAGAACAGGGCGTCCGCTTTACGGTCTGGGCTCCTCATGCTCTCCATGTCGGGCTTGCTACAGATCGCAACAACTGGAATGGGGAACACGATTCCTTATATAGGGTTCCCAAATCCGGTTTTTGGAGTCGTTTTTTTTCGGGGATATCCCAAGGAACTTTTTACAAATACGACATTACGGGTGCAAACGGTGAAAGATTTCTGAAAGCAGACCCTTACGCGGTACGCGCTGAAGTGAGACCGGCAACGGCTTCTGTAGTAGCTTCTATAGATGGTTATACTTGGAACGATGCGATTTGGCGCCGAAAACGTAGAGCACCGTATGGAAAGCCTCTGCACATATATGAGCTTCATCTGGGCACTTGGAAGCAAAAAGAAGATGGTACGTTTTATACATACAGGGAAATAGCTGAGCTTCTTGTGCCTTATGTGGCCGATATGGGGTATACACATATTGAGCTGATGCCGCTGAGTGAACATCCGTATGATCTTTCCTGGGGCTACCAGCTCACCGGATATTTTGCACTCACTAGCCGTTATGGAGAGCCGCATGACTTTATGTATTTGGTGGATCGTTGCCATCAGGCGGGAATTGGCGTGCTGATGGATTGGGTCCCAGCCCACTTTGCAAAAGATGCTCATGGATTAAGGCTGTTTGACGGATCGCCTCTGTTCGAATACGCGGATCCGCTGATTGCGGAAAAGCCCGGTTGGGGAACGCTGACATTTGATTACAGCAAACCAGAGGTTCGTTCTTTCCTAATCTCTAATGCGCTATTCTGGATGGATGTGTACCATATTGACGGCCTACGCGTAGATGCGGTGACGAGTATGCTACGGCTGGATTTTGAAAAGCAGGACGGTCAATATCGTTTTAACTCTAAGGGAGGTATTGAAAATGAAGAGGCTATTGCCTTCCTTCAACAACTGAATGAAACAGTATTCCGCTATTATCCGTATGCTCTGATGATGGCAGAGGAGTCTAGTGCCTGGCCGATGGTGACTTCCCCGGTAAGCGATGGAGGGCTCGGTTTTAATTACAAATGGAATATGGGCTGGATGAACGATACGCTTGATTATATCGAAACGGATTTCGATCAGAGGCCGGATCGCCATAATTTGCTGACATTCCCCATAGCTTATGCGTACAGCGAGAATTTTACACTGCCGTTGTCGCACGATGAGGTCGTTCATGGTAAAAAGTCGCTACTTGATAAAATGCCGGGTAGCTATGAGCAAAAATTTGCCGGGCTTCGAGCGCTTCTCGGTTACCAAATCACCTCACCGGGCAAAAAGCTCTTATTTATGGGAGGGGAATTTGGTCAATTCATCGAATGGAAGGATGAGGAGCAGCTTGACTGGTTCCTGCTGGATTATGACAGTCACCGTTCGCTGCACGCTTTTACGAAAGCGCTAAATCATTTGTATATTCAGGAAAAGGCATTATGGGAACTGGATCATTCGTGGGATGGATATCAGTGGATTGAGGCGGAGGACCGTGGACAGAGCGTAATTACGTATTTACGTAAAAGTAAAAAGCCGGGAGATACACTGGTCGTGCTTATTAACTTTCAGCCTGTGCCCAGAGAGAACTACCGCATTGGGCTGGAAAAGGCCGGAAGTTATATCGAACTGCTGAACAGTGATCATAAGGACTTTGGGGGAAGTGGCCAGTTAAATACCGGAGTGATACGGACCGCCCCTATTCCTTGCCACGGACAGCTTCACAGCTTGGAGGTGACCATACCACCCCTGAGCATCGTTATACTCAAGAAAGCGCCTCGGAGGCCCAAAAAAGCAGATTAAACACATAAGGAGGAAGCACATATGAACATTTTGTTTGCGGCAGCAGAAGCACATCCATTTATTAAAACAGGCGGGTTGGCTGATGTCATTGGCGCACTGCCGAAGGCACTTCGTCAGGCGGGTTGCGACGTCCGAATCATTTTACCTAAATATGCGGGGATTCCCGATACTTATAAAAAGTCTCTGCGTCCAGTAACGGTGAAGCAAGTAGCCGTAGGCTGGCGTAATCAATATTGTGGAATAGAGGAACTAACATTAGACGGAATCAAGGTTTATTTTATAGACAATGAGTATTACTTCGGTCGTGACGGTATTTACGGTTATATGGATGATGGCGAACGCTTTTCCTTTTTTAACCGGGCGATTTTAGAAGTGCTACCTGAACTGAACTTTCAGCCGAATATTTTGCATTGTCATGATTGGCATACGGCGATGGTTCCGCTACTTCTGAATGCCGATTATCGACATTTACCCTTCTACAGCGATATTCGCACGGTGTTTACGATACATAATCTGCTGTATCAGGGGGATTTTCCGTATGAGGTCTTAACCGAGTTGCTCAACCTGGATGGGAGCTATTTCACCCCCGAGGGTGTGGAGTATCATGGCAGACTGAATTTTATGAAAGGTGGGCTTACGTACTCGGATCATGTCACGACCGTGAGTCCAACCTATGCAGAGGAGATTCAAACGGAATTTTACGGATATGGGCTGGAGGGTCTGCTTCGTAAATTGGGAGATCAGGGTCGCTTAACGGGGATTGTGAACGGAATTGACACCAAAAGCTACAATCCTGCTACGGACAATCGTATTTATACGAAGTACCGCACGAGTCTGACAAAGAAAAAGGAAAACAAAATTGGCCTGCAAAAGGAGCTGGGTCTGCCGGTGCGGCCGGACGTACCTATGATTGCCATGGTAACCCGGCTTGTAGATATGAAGGGGCTAGACCTGGTAACGAGAGTGCTTGACGAAATCTTGTATTATGATGATATCCAGTTTGTCGTGCTGGGAACAGGAGATCCGGCTTTTGAACATTGGTTCCGTGAGGCAGCGGGACGTTATCCACTAAAAATGTCGGCGCAGCTCGCTTTTAGCGAACCTCTGTCACGAAAAATATATGCGGCAAGCGATATGTATCTTATGCCATCAAGGTTTGAGCCTTGCGGGATCAGCCAACTGCTGGCGCTTCGTTATGGAAGTATCCCTATTGTCCGAGAAACTGGGGGCCTTAACGATACTGTGCAAGCTTACAATGAGTCCACAGGAGAAGGAAACGGATTTAGTTTTACGAACTACAATGCACATGATATGCTGAACACCATTCGTCGTGCTGTTCATTTTTATCGCCAATCTGAGCATTGGTCGAAGCTTACACAGACGGCTTTTGCAGGAGAATATAGTTGGGATGTCTCAGCTGAAGCGTATATGGATATTTACCATTTGCTCACAAAGACGGACTGAACAGAGTGGGAACACCAAAGTCATATTAAATGAAAAAGGGAATCCCTTTAGCCAGTGTTTGGCTGAGGAATTCCCTTTTTTGCTATGATCAGTCGCCCCCGCCACCACAGCTGCTTCCACATGAAGAGCTGCTGCTACACGATGAATGGCTACCAGAATCGCCTGAATCATGGTGAGAAGAACCTCCATGATGAGAATTGTCATGGGAGGAATGATGGGGCGAGTGATGCGTATCCCAGTTCGAGCAGCCGCTTGCCGAGCTACAACCAGATGAGCTAGCTAACCCGGCATTGCCTGTAGCATCCGGGTGCAGGTGTATGGCAAATTGTTCAGGTTGATACCATGAATACCATACAACAGCTAATAACAGATAGTCGATCTGTAAATAGTTGACCTTAGGCAATTGCTTACCCTCAGGATCATCTACCGCTTTATTCACGCGCTCGCGCAGATGTTGTACAATCTGATGAACCGCTTGTTGGGCTTGCTGTGAAATGGCTATATTCTCCTGGGTATTCCAGCGGTTACCTGCTGGCTGCGCCGAAGTTGTGAGTTTGTAATAGCGCGAAAGCTCGTCGTTCGGTAATGGATGATTAAAAAAGGTTCCCCACAAACTGGCACTATAGCGGTTCCAGCCAAAGCATTCCACATACAACCAGTCAAACCACGCACGCTCCTCCGGGATCGGCTGAGAGCCGCCAGAATGGGGCGCATGGTGAAGCATACGACCAAAAAAAGCTTCCGAGAATTGCTGATATTCGCGGGTAAACATCAACATTTCGTGCCATAATTCATCCACATCACTACTGAACATAGGCACACGATTCATAATCGCGCATAGCATAAAATATCGTTTTAGCTCATGCCAGCGCCAATCATATTCTTGCTCCGTCAGCTCTGGGTGGGCTTCCATTACACGATTCCTTACGCTATGAGCATAGGAGACGGGAATGGATTTCTCCAGTAGCTGCATCAGCTCCGTAATCTCTGGATGACGCTCCTGCGTGAGGGAAGAAGGAGGAGGGGAGCTGAGGAAAAAAGCATTCCGGCGCCGTGTTTTTCTGTTTCCCCGATTCCTTCGTATTGCACGGAATATAAACCAAAAAATGATGAGGCCCACCACAATAAACAAGGTCCAAAAGTTACTCATACTATCCATGATGGCTGACTACTCCTTTCTGAAAGAACACGTAATTAAGATTTAGCGTTCGTTATTCAGCAGAGCGAATTCTTTTTTTATCTGGGCTAGCAGTTCAGGATTCGTGATTACATCGCAAGCAGTCCATGCCAAAGTTCTCGCAGCCAGCAGCATTCCTTCCATGGCCCGGTCCTGCATCGCCAAATCGCGGAATTCTGGTGTATGTAAGGCATGCTTCTCGTCAATAACTTGAATGTAAGGATGGATAGCAGGGCAATGAAGCGATACATTTCCGATATCCATGGAGCCGTGATCTTCGCCTTCCGTTATATCTTCTTGCGAAATGCCAGCCTGCACCAAATTTGCGGTAAACGCATCGGAAAGTACACGGTTTGTGACCATTTCATCATAAGAAGTCTCATAGTTGGAGGTCTCCAAACGACACCCGGCCTGTAAAGCAGCTCCTTCAGCAATTTGAATAACACGGCGAGTCAGCGAGTTCAGTTCTTGACGTGTAGCGGCCCTCACATAAAATTGGGAAGAGGCGTAGTCAGGAATAATATTGGCTGCTTGCCCACCCTGATTAATGATCCCATGGATACGCACTGTACTTTTCACTTGTTGACGGAACGCATTGATGCCATTGAACGTTTGAATCACAGCGTCCAGCGCGTTGATGCCTTCGTGCGGGCTGGCGGCCGCGTGGGCAGATTGACCAAAGAATTCGAATTGCACAGCATCAATCGCCAGCGATTTGCCTGATTTTTCGTAACGGTCATAAGGATGCGTCATAAGCGCTATGTCGCAATCATCAAACAACCCGGCAGCGGCCATCGGGACCTTTGCACCACGTGTTTCTTCGGCAGGTGTGCCATATACCCGCACTTCTCCACCAGTTTCGTCGATGATCGACTTGAGGCCGACGGCAGCTCCGGTACTCATCATACATATCAGATGGTGCCCACAGGCGTGTCCTAGACCTTTTAGAGCGTCATATTCTGCCAGAAAAGCGACAACCGGTCCAGGTTTTACAGCTTTGTAAGTTGCAATAAAGGCTGTTTCTATGCCTAATACGGGTGATTGGACCTCAAAACCGTGAAAAATCAGTTCTTCTTTTAAACGGGCAGCGGCCAGAAATTCCTCGTTTCCAAGTTCAGGATTTGCCCCAATATATAACGAAATGTCCTTAAACCGTGGGGCATGCTGCTCAATTGTCTTTTGAATGGTCTGTTTAAAATCCATGCTAAATAACTCCTTTATATGAGCTGTAATGTAGGTACTGCGTTAGGTATGCTGAAATTGTACTATAACATTCATTGCATAATCATGCATATTCATTTATAATGACACAATCTTATTTATTATAAAGAATTTAAGGAGAGAAAAAAAGATTGAAAAAGGCATATCGTTTTACCGCCCTGGTTTTGACGGCGGTTATCTTGCTGTTGACTGGTCTTCCCATGCTCAATGCATACGGAACGGAAGCAAAGCCACAGAAAAAACTTGTAGTGGGCATGAGTGCCGACTTTCCGCCGTATGAGTTTCATAAAGTCATTAACGGTAAGGATACTATTGTTGGATTCGATGTGGAAATCGCCAAGGAAATCGCCAAAGATTTGGGTGCGGAGATGGTTCCTGAGGACATGAGTTTTGACTCTTTGCTGCCTGCTCTGCAAAGTGGTCGCGTAGACCTGGTACTGTCCGGTATGACACCGACGGATGAGCGCAGAAAAAGCATTGATTTTTCAGATGTATATTATCGCTCCAAGCAAGTCATTATGGTACGTCCAGAGGATAAAGACAAATATCCTACGATGGCTGCTTTGAAAGGCGAGAAGATTGGCGCACAAAAAGGGAGTATTCAGGAAGAAATTGCTCAAAAAGTGCCCAACGCCTCTGTAACCTCACTGGACAAAATATCCGATCTGGTACTCCAGCTTCGGACCCAGCGTATCAACGCTGTTGTGATCGAAGATACGGTTGCTAAAGGTTACACGTTAGATGGTACCGTAACACTTGCCAAGGCGGTGCCTGAGGATGCCGGAGCAGAAACAGCTGTAGGTATACGCAAGGGGAACGCAGAATTGCTTGCCTCTGTAAATAAAACGTTGGCTCGCCTGAAAGCGGACGGGTCGATTGAGAAGTTTTCCACAGAAGCGAGCGCGCTCTCTGCAGATCGACAGGTTTCTTCTAATAACATCGTAGATATTTTTTGGAAATACCGCAGTTTTTACGCTACGGGTATCGGCTACACATTGTTGCTGTCTGCACTCGGAGTACTGTTTGGATTTATCATTGGTCTGATCGTATCCTTGCTGCGGATGAGTGGTATAAGTATCATTGAGTGGTTAGGTACCACTTATGTAGAGATCCTGCGTGGCACACCTATGCTGGTGCAGCTCATGATCATTCACTACGGGGTTGCTTTGACGTTGGGTGTCAATTTTACTCCACTCCAGTCTGGTATAATCACATTGTCTTTGAATAGCTCGGCATATCTGGCTGAAATTTTCCGTGCAGGTATCCAGGCAGTAGACCGTGGACAGATGGAAGCTGCCCGTTCGTTGGGTATGGGACGCGGCAAAGCTATGCGACATGTCATTTTGCCGCAAGCATTTAAATCTATTTTGCCTGCTATAGGTAATGAGTTTATTACGATCATTAAAGAATCATCCATTATTTCGACCATTGGGATGGTGGATATTATGTATCAAGCCCAGGTCATTAAGAACATTACCTACGAAGGATTAAGTCCGTTCGTAATCGCAGCCGCTATTTATTTTGTAATGACATTCAGCTTATCTAAGCTGCTGGGTTTATGGGAAAGGAAGTTGAGAGCCAGTGATCACCGTTAAACAACTGCGTAAATCGTTCGGCAAGAATGAGATTTTAAAAGGCATTGATATAGATATCGCCAAAGGAGAAGTTGTCGTTATCATCGGCCCCAGCGGTTCGGGGAAGAGTACGTTTTTACGTTGCATGAATCTGTTGGAACAGCCGACAGAAGGGGAGATTTTGTTTGAGGATGAGCCGATTACAGCTCGTGGTCACAATATTAATGTAACCCGGGAGAAGATGGGGATGGTGTTCCAGCATTTTAATCTGTTCCCACACAAAACAGTGTTGCAGAACCTGACGCTTGCACCGACGCAGGTTAGAAAACAGTCAGGGAAGGAAGCGGAAAAAATTGCATTAGAACTCTTGCGTACTGTGGGGCTCGAGGATAAGAAGAATACCTATCCGAACCAGTTATCTGGTGGTCAGAAGCAACGTATTGCGATTGCGCGTGCTTTGGCCATGCAGCCGCACGTAATGCTGTTCGATGAGCCCACTTCTGCATTGGACCCTGAAATGGTTGGAGAGGTTTTGGATGTAATGAAGAAGCTCGCCGAAGGCGGCATGACCATGGTAATCGTGACGCACGAAATGGGCTTTGCCCGCGAGGTAGGCGATCGAATCATCTTTATGGATAACGGTCAAATTGTAGAGCAAGGTACACCAGAGCAGGTATTTGGCACTCCAAGCCATGATCGGACCCGTGATTTTCTTGCCAAAGTGTTGTAAGAAAATGCTGATATGAGCTATAAAAAAAGCCCTCCGTTTGACGGAGAGCTTTTTTTCTTTTTGTCACCATTTCCCCATATTTTCGTAACAAATATCGATTTCTTGGTGACAAAATTGTAACGAGTATAGTATGATGTTCAAGGTTCCCAACATTTTCATGCGGATAAGGTTACAAAATTGTGATATTATGCAGTAAGCCAAAACTTACCGGGACAGCATGCGATTATGACACACGCTGAATGCTGGGCCCAAACTATGGGAAGTGCGGGGGACGTAACAACGGCAGTCATTCCGATACGTCATAAGACGATGTGGAATATGCCTAGGGGTGAATTGCATAAGCATAGGGCTTCTCCTGAGTCCGAATCCGACAGCTAACTCCGTAGGCATAACAGAGGAGGTACATATCTTTGAAACATCTAAAACATATTGGTAAAACGATGAAATTTGCGGTGCTTGCCGCAGCTATTGCAGGGCTGGCACAGACGGCAGGAATAGCGGATGCTGCTTCGCTTCACACTGCGAAAGAGGGCGATACCTTCTTTTTGCTTGCTCAACGTTATGGAGTATCGGTAGACGAGCTAACGAAGGCGAACCCAAACATTGCCTCCAACAATATATATGCAGGTCTGCAAATTAAGGTGCCTGGCGAAAAAAGTGTGAAGGCAGCTTCGGATTCGCAGCCGCAGCTTCTTACGGAGAAAGCACCAGCGAATGAGGGGCCAACGATTGAAGCGTGGGGCAAAACATTCAACTATAGCAAAATAGTTGACGTTAAGGCTTCAGCGTATTCTGCCGCAGCCGATGAGAATGGTAAATGGGGAGCAGTGGACTACTACGGTAATCCGCTTAAACTAGGTACAATTGCGGTGGACCCGAACGTCATTCCGATGGGCACGAAAGTGCTGGTTACGGGCTATTCTCACCCTGGTTTGCCGGATCATTCTTTTGTAGCTGTCGCTCGCGATCAGGGTAGCGCCATTACAGGAAAGCGGATTGATATCTTCATTCCTGGCAACAAATCATTTGTGAACGACTTTGGCTTTCAAAATGTGAAGCTGTACGTTATTGATAAATAGCATTGTAGTATATACGGTTTAATTAAACATAATATATATTATGTAAACTTAATACCTGTATCTTACAACATATAGCTAGATCGGACTCCTATCAGTCCTATCCGTAAAAAAAGGCTGTCTTGACGAGCAGAATACTTCTGCTGGTAAGACAGCCTTTTTACGTTGCTTTAGCTTGTAGCTGAATCATAAACATATAGTTATTTCCGTTCCGATGTGTGGAGTAGCAGGGGGACTGTCACAAATTTGTAGCCCTTAGCTTTTAGAGAGTGAATTAGACCCGGCAGAGCTTGCACAGTGCCTTGCAAGTTAGAACTTTGACCTCCACCTGCGTGCATTAAAATAATGGAGCCCGGCCCGGTAGCTGGAATCACATTGCGCTGAATTTGTGTTTTACTTAATCCCTTCCAATCGAGAGAGTCTACATTCCAATTGACAATCATGTAGCCATGACGACGTGCCCACTGGATTTGAGGCTCGGTGATTTCGCCGTAGGGTGGACGAATCAACTTGGGGCGAAAACCTGCGCTGGCTTGTAAAATACGTTCTGTTTTTGTAATCTGGTTGCGAAAGCGTTCTGGTGTGGCCTTCCTAAAATCTGGATGAGTATAGGAATGGTTTCCTATAGCATGACCTTCACGGATTATACGGCGTATGATCCTCGGATGCTTTTCCGCACGGTGACCGACGATGAAAAAGGTGGCTTTGATGCCGTTAGTGTGTAATACGTCCAAAACCTGCGGCGTATACCTAGAATCGGGCACATCATCAAAGGTTAGGGCAATTTGGCGGGTGTGTGGGCCGCACATTTTAAAAATGTCCGCATGTTTTTTTCGCAGCATTGCTAATGTAGGAGTTGCTCGATCTGTGCTCTGATGTACAGAAGAAGCAACAGCTGCTTCCTTGGGATGGGGCGTTCCGGTGTTGGGAGGCGCATCCGCGTGAACGGGTAAACTTGAAAATGCTAGTAACAGTGCCAAGCATGGCAACACTCCCCTGTACGGCATATGTATCCCCCCTTTCCGTGCAGTGGTACCTAGTGGTGCTCTCGACTATTATGCACTTGTCCTATTAAAAATATGCTGGTAACCAAGTTCGGCTCATAAACAACTGAAAAGAAACCCACGATGAAACGACTATCCATGAAGATGATGGAGTTAAACGTACATATTCTCTTAAACATGGCCGAAAACAGGAGCATTTTCCCAAGTTTTAGCCTTACAACGAATTCGGTATACCATGACAGCTGGTGTATAATGGGGATGCAATTCATAATTATACAGACATGGTATTGAAGGAAGGATGGATAAAAGTGACCGACTTGTTTACTCCTTATCAATTAAAGGGGCTTTCTTTAAAAAATCGGATTGTCATGCCCCCGATGTGCCAATACAGTGTGGAGGCCGAGGACGGAAATCCGACGGATTGGCATCATGTCCATTATGTGAGCCGAGCAGTAGGAGGTACTGGACTTATTATTGTGGAAATGACAGCGGTTCATCCTAATGGACGTATTACGGATCGTGATTTAGGTATTTGGAGTGACGAACATATTCCTGCATATCGTAAGATTGTAGAGGAAGTACACAAGTATGGTGCCAAAATTGGCATTCAACTAGGCCACGCTGGACGCAAGGCTGAAGATGCTGAACAACCTGTGGGTCCGTCCTCAATTCCTTTTAGTGAACGCTTTAAAAAGCCGCACGCCTTAAAGACAGCTGAAGTCAGGGAACTGGTTCAGGCATACAAAGAAGGTGCGCGCCGCGCGGTGGAAGCCGGTTTTGATACGGTTGAGATACATGGCGCTCACGGCTATCTGATCCATCAATTCCATTCGCCTTTAACAAATACCAGAGAAGATGAATATGGGCAGGATTTGTCACTGTTCGGTGTTGAAGTCATACATGCTGTTAAAGAGGTTCTTCCTGCTGATATGCCTGTGCTTATGCGGATATCTGCCAAAGAATACGTCGAGGATGGATATAATGTGGAATACATAACAGGCGTAGGGGAACGATATCGTGATGCGGGCGTGGACATTTTCCATATCTCTTCTGGTGGTGAGGGTCCGATTGGCTCTGGCGGAGGCCCGTCTGCGCGTGCCGGCTACCAGGTGGACTTGGCTCATACCATTCGTGAAAAGCTGAACGTACCTGTAATTGCTGTTGGCTTACTGGATGATTATGAGGACGCCCGTCGGGTTGTTCAGCAGAAAGAAGCTGATCTGGTAGCAATAGGCCGTGCCATGCTGCGTGATCCCTATTGGGCGTTGCACGCATCGCGGGAGCTAAAAGTACAGGCCGACATCCCAGAGCCTTACTTGCGCGGCTTTTAGATATTTTTGAAACCCTCTTTGCAAAGCTTGCGTAAACATGTGTACAGAGCTTAAAATTTAAGCATTCAACTCTAGGAGGAACTTCACATGTCTATTTTCAAACGATTAAGAGATCTTACAATGTCCAACATTAACGCCATTATCGACAAGGCAGAAGATCCAATTAAAATGACGGATCAATACATTCGTGATATGCAAGAGGACCTGGAAGATGCAGAGAAAGCGGTAGCCGCTCAAATTGCTATTGAAAAGAGGTTCAAACAGCAATACGAAGAACAGGCTGCTTTGGTAAAGAAACGCGAAGAACAGGCACATACCGCTGCAAAAGCACAAAATGTAGATCTGGCTCGTCGCGCGCTGGAAGAAAAGAAATCTGCTGAACAAAAAATGATCGAGTTCAAAGCTGGTTACGAACAGAACAAAGCTGCAGCCGATAACCTGCGTGGCAAGCTGGATGAAATGCGCAGACAGCTGACAGAAATGAAAAACAAGCGCGAGACACTGGTTGCCCGTTATAACGCAGCTAAAGCGCAAACTGAAATTAACAAAGCTATGAACGGTTTTAGCTCTGATACGGCAACTGCCGGATTGAAGCGTATGGAAGAAAAAATGCTGCAAGCAGAAGCACGTGCCGAAGCGAGCAACGAAATGTCATCTAAGGAAAAATCGTTGGATGAGGAGTTCAAAGAGCTGGATAAGAAAAGCGCCGTGGACGATGAGCTTGCCGCTTTGTTGAAGCAATACGAAAATAAATAAGAACATTTAAGCAGTGCCGCCAAGTGTGATTGCTCAGGAAGCGAAGGAGAAACGTTTTCTCCTTCGCTTTTCCCTGCCCGCAGGCGTCAAACATTATATGAAGGTCAAGAAGATGTGGAGGATGGTATGAAATGCATTTTTTAGAAACGATGAAAGCAATGCTTGTATGGACTGGTGCGGGAGCTATTTTGATCTTCGCATTAATGTATGTCGACTCTTTATTTACGAAGTATAAGGATTTTGCCGAAGTGAAAGCTGGAAATATGGCCGTAACGGTACGAATGATTATGAAGCTGGTTGCACAAGGCTATATTTTGTCAGGCTCTATCGCTACAGCTAATAATTTGCTCGAAGCGCTTGTGTATTCTGTGATCGCCTTTGTCATCCTGCTTGTTTTGGAAGTTATTGTACGTCTGCTGTTGCGGTACTGGGCCCAGTTTGATCTGGATAAAGGTACACAGGAAGGTAAAATTGGTTTCGGTCTGTTTTCAGGAGCGCTGCATCTGGTTGGCGCCTTGATCATTACAGCATGCTTCTAGGCTAAGGAAAGGCAGGAATATAACCATGGGTGTGTGGAAACGAATTTCAAATCTATTTGCTAAGCCGGAGCCGCCAAAAGCAGAGAAAAGCATGCTTCACTTAAATCCAGGTGATATCTGTGAAGTGTCGCTTGTCACCTATGAAGTGGTAGGTCGTGTACATAATCGTGCCCGGAATGCCGTTGTTTTGACGCTCCAGGATGGTAATCAAGTCAGTTATCTTCATATTGAGGAACGGGAAACACTGCAATTCGGACTATATCAAGCCATCGACGGCAGACTTGACAATCCCGAGGAAGTGCCGACTATTTTAGAGCTGGATGATACAACGTATCACTTGGAGGAGCAGTATTCTGGACATGTTACTGTCATGGGCCGTGCTCCTTTCCGACAGGGTGGAGAGCAGCATGTTTGGCAGTACCAGTCTGATAATTACCATCTGTTGCGGGTAGAGTGGCAGGACGGTCGCTTTATGCTTTATGAAGGAGAAGAAGTGATTACCGGAGACGTCAAGGTTATTCGGGCAAGCTAGGAGAGGGTTACACATGAGCAAACGCACCTGGCAGTATGCATTAAAGGTCTTTGTGGCGCTGAGCTTGTTCGTATCCGTGTTAAGCGGCTGCGGCGCGCCAAGTGTAAAGGATACGTATCCGCTGGAATCGGTTAGTGGCAGCGGAAATTCAACCTCGTATGTATACCGGGCAGCTGGCAAGACAGTCCCGGAAGTAGCGGAGGAATTGAAAGAACAGCGTACACCGGAACAAATGTCACCGCAGAGCAATGAGCGGATGTTTCTGGTATATAGCGATGAGTGGTACCATTTGCAGCAAGATCCAGCTAAGAAGGAAGATACACTCATTGAAATTGACAGTAAAAAGTATGTCGAACAAAATTACAGTTCAAGCTTTCTAAAAGGATATTTAACTGCAACTGTGCTGGATGCTCTGTTTGATTCGTTGCGTGGTTCAGGCTCCTATCGGGGCTACTCCAGCAGAGATGTATACCGACCTTCTCAGGGCCAATATCGTGCTCCTACAGTGCAGGAGAAAAAGGCGATTCCGCCGATTACGGTGGAGCGGAAAGGTTCGGTTACCCGTAGAGGAAAGAATTCGGATTCCAGCGTTGGATCAAGCGGAAGTTTGTTCGACAGAGGGTCCAGCAGTTCACCGAGCAGAGGCTCGATTTCACGTGACCGGAGCGACAGCGGCGGTTCCAGCATATTTGATTCGCCGCGTAAATCTTATAGTAAGCCCAAAACACGTAGCGGTTCAGGTAAAATCAGCCGACGAAGTCGACGATGATGGGTATCGTCAATTTATTTGAAAACAAAAGATTCGCGGAACTGTGGTACTGATGCACAGTTCCTTTTTTATTTATAGAGGTAATATGGTGATTATCGAGCGCTACCTTACCATAGACCAATTCATCATCACACTGAACTTACACTTTATGGATATAATAATGTAGAGATAATCAAAACTCTGTTTGATTGAAAGGATTGAAAATTAAATGGTACTATCTATTTCTTGGCCAGATCTTTCACAAAGACCATTTAATCTAGTGGTGGAACGGAAAATGGAGTGTTCTCCGAATGTTCTGTATCAGGCGTGGACGAAGCAGTTTGACAGTTGGTTTGCAGCCCCAGGATCAGTATTAATGGAGGCCGAAGTGAACACGACCTTCTTTTTCGAAACGCATTTTGAAGGGAAGCGTCATCCACATTACGGAAGATTTCTAAGACTTGAGCAAAACCGACTTATCGAGCTGACTTGGATTACTGGCGAAGGCGGCACCAAGGGAGCTGAAACAGTTCTCACTGTTGAGCTTAAACCTCGCGGTAATGGCACGCATCTTTACTTAACGCATGCAGGTTTTCCAGACGAGAATTCAAGAAACCAACATGAGCAGGCTTGGCCGCTTGTACTTGAACAGCTCGACAAAAGGATGCTGCCAGATAGATAATTCAGAAGGTTACAGACTAGAGGTGCAAAAGAGGACGATTTTAAAATCGTTCTTTTTATATTTTTTGATGACAAAAATAAATATTTACCTTACATAAAAACAAATATTACCAGTTTACTAGATTATTTCATTGCCACATCTATTAGTAAAATATACAATTACAACAGGCGAAATAAGAGGATGGTGTATCTGTGTTATCTGCTTTTTTATATATATTACTTGGTGTATTCGATGCTTTGGCCGCTGTTATGTTGGTCTTAAAGCTTTATATGCTTCCCGTGAGGGAATATCGCAGAAAAATTTTATTTTATGCAATTGGCATAGCTTTGTTTTCCTTCCTAATGAGGGAAGTTATAGGCTTGCCTAAATTAGATTTGCCGCTTCAGTATTTGTTAATGGTTATCTTTTTTAGATTCGGTTTAGGGATCAAAACCCATCTAGCAGCTTTTTCTGCTGGTTCTGGTCTAACGGCCTACATAAACCTACAACTTTTTGTATTTCTGTTTGCGAATTTTTTCGGAGTAGCAGAACCAGGTGCTATTAATGATACTTCTGGCTCTTCTATTTACGTTATTCAGTTATCATCTATTATTATTGCGTGCTTTATTTCTTATATAATGGGAAGATATAACTTTGGTTTTTCGTTTATAATTCAGCCTCCACATGATTTTTTAAGAGCTGAAAATTACTTATCATCCCTAAATAAAATGTTGATTCTAGGTGCTCTAATATCAGCTGTCACCATTTTTATTACTTTGTATATGCTCTATAGCTCAAATACCATAGGATTACTATCCATTTCATTGCTTACTTTCGGCTTGTCGTATTTCTTTTCAGAGAGAGGAGATTATGAGGATGCTAGAAGCGCTATCAAGGTACATCGCAACGGAAATAAAAAAAGCTGATCCTGAGGGTCCAACAAGTGTAGAAGTAATGGAGTATGCGCTTGGTATAAAAATTACCGAAGCATCGTCGATACTAATGGTTGCGGTTATCGCTTGGATGACCGGGCATTTTTTGGAGTCGTTATTGGTTCTTGTTACTATCATGTTTGTAAGAAGATTTTCAGGAGGAGCACACTTCAGTAATCTTACATTTTGTGTCTGTTTTACAACGGCAATATGTGTAACTATACCTCTCGTCTCTTTAAATTTATCAACGATTTTGATTATTAATGCTTGTTCAGTATTAGTGTTCTTAGTTTATGCACCCAATCATTTTATTTATATTCATAAGACCAATAACCACAAATATTATAAAACGGTATGTGTTTTGATTTGTGCGGTGAATTTTTTTGTACAATCCCACATTATATGCTTATCTTTAGCTATTCAAGCATTCAGTATTCTTCCTTTATGGAAAGGAGGTGAACGAAAATGGATAAGAAATTGGCGAGAGCTTTAAATTTAAGACTGGGAAAGTACGCTAACGAATCTACCAAAAGCGAAAAAACAGTATTTGGCGCTAAACCGATACCGGCAGAGCTCATGAAAAAAGAAAAGAACTGATTATGTACCGCGTTACTCTAGACATTGTTCTTATACGATCGGGCTAACCGCATAGGCTTGTAAGCTTTTCAGCTGTGAGATCGAGTCTAACGCATTTGAAGGCCTGGTACGATTCGAAGCTTCACTTGCTCTATTTCTCATAATAAGCTTGAAGCACTTAAAAAGTTATGGAAATGACCCGTGGAATTCACGGGTTATTTTTATTGCCAACATGCTTATATAGTAAGCCCAAAACATGCAGCAGCACGGGGAAAAACAGCCGAGTTTGACGTTCTAAATACCGCCCCGATTTGCCAGATAACGGTTTTAGCGTTATAACAGAAAGAGGGCATTTTAGAAGAACGGAGTGAGATTATGAATCATACATCATTAAATGCAGAAAAATTTCAGCGTAAAGCAGTTCAGGTGGAAGAGGCACAAAGCAGGATAGCTAGCCATGTTAAACAGGGTGAAAGGGAAGACGTAGAGTTGGAGCAGGCGCATGGACGTTATTTGGCAATGGATTTGACCGCACCACACCCGTATCCCCGTTTTCGTCGCTCAGGTATGGACGGTTATGCGATCCTTGGCTCGGACATCGAAATGTGCTCGTCCGGTCAGGAAATCTGGCTACATGTGATTGATGAAATTCCATGTGGCACCGTATCGGACAAGCAGGTGGAGTCTGGAATGGCTGCCCGCATCATGACAGGAGCACAATTACCTGAAGGGGCGGACACGGTTGTCATGCTGGAAGCGACACAGCTGCGTGAGGAAGATGGACAGACATATGTCGGCTTGAAGAAGCGTATAGAAGTTGGCAAAAATGTGACACAGATTGGTCATGAGATTCAGGAAGGTCAGCTTTTGCTTAGTAAGGGAACCTGCCTGGGAGCGGGGCACATCTCGGTTCTGGCTACTTTTGGAGTACATCGGGTACCTGTTTACAGGAAGCCAAGGGTGGCCGTTTTTTCTACAGGATCGGAATTACTTGCAGTGGATGAGCCGTTACAACCGGGGAAAATTCGAAATAGTAATACATATATGCTGGCTTCTCAAATTAGAGAGGCAGGAGGAGAGCCGTTCATTTTACAAGCCATTCATGATGATTTGAGCCTTGCCCGTACCTCTGTACGTGAAGCGATAGCTGCCTATGATATCGTGGTTACGAGTGGAGGAGTATCGGTGGGGGATTTTGATATTATGGGTGACCTGGTACGACAGGAAGAGGTGAATATGCTGTTCAACAAGGTTACGATGCGTCCAGGAAGTGTGACCACAGCCGCAGTGATTGACGGCAAGCTGTTATTTGCGCTTTCAGGCAACCCGGGTGCGTGCTTTGTAGGTTGTGAGCTGTTTGTACGGCCGACGATCCAAATGATGTTATCTTCGGCACATCCATATTTACAAACCTGGACGGCGAAGTTAGGCGCAGATTATACGAAGGTAAACAACTATACACGCTTTGTACGCAGCTCTTTGGAGGTACGTGGTGGGCACGTATACGCGATTCCTGCGCGAGCAGATGAATCCAGTGTCATGGTGACCATTAAGGACAGCGACTGTCTGATCGTGATTCCTCCCACAACAGAAGGATTACACGAAGGTGAAGAGGTGCGTGTACTGGTGTTACAAGGTGGACAGGTGACGTGAATACGAAACATCCATTTGTATGTCAAATCGTCGGATTCAAAAATACGGGAAAAACGACCTTTCTCGGAGGATTGATTCGTTATGTGAAGAAGTCAGGTCTACGCGTAGCGGTGATTAAGCATGATGGACATGAATTTGAAATGGATCATGAGGGTACAGATACGTACAAGCACCGACAGGCGGGTGCTGAAGGCGTAGCTATTGTTTCGGCTGGAAGAACAGCCATTTTAGAGGAGAATAGTCAGCCTGTCACCGGACTGATCCGGCATTTTCAGGCTTATGATTGTGTGTTGCTGGAAGGCTTCAAGCAGGAGGATTATCCGAAGCTGGTCATGGTGCGGGAACAATCGGATGCTCAGCTTACCGATAAGCTGACAAATGTACAGGGAATAGCGGTTTGGGAGCATCAAATGGATTGGGCTCAAAGTCACTACTCAGATGAAATGATACAGATATTTCCTGCCGAGGCCAACGGACCCGCAGGCCGCTGGCTATTCGAACAGATTCAAAAGCAGATAGAAGGAATGAGGAATGAGCAGGGGTGAGACATCAATCGGCTGAGTCGGTTAGAGTCTCTACCCGCCGTTCGATCGCCTGAGACATGGTTTTGTCAGTCAGGTGAGCATACACTTCTGTTGTTTCTGTCGAAGCGTGCCCCAGCTGTTCCTTTGTTTTGTAAATATCATTTTGTAAATAATAATCAGTAGCAAAGGAATGACGAAGCTTATGCACGGTAAGGTAAGGCTTGCCGAACCGTTTGGCGTACTTGATGATCATAGCCTGAATCGCTCTTTTGGTCATTCGTTTGCCTTCTTTACTGCCGTTAGGACGTGTGACAAAGAGAGCCTTTTCTTTTTTTGGAGCGCGGTAACGGGTATGCCTCAGGGACAAATAAAGTACGAGATCATCTTTGGATTGCTCGCGGAAATACACCGGCGTTTTAAAGGTTTCGTCGTTATTGCCTTTGCGGTACACATATAATAATTTATTGTTTATGTCTAAATCATCCAGATTCAGATTGACGATTTCAGATACGCGCAGGCCTGAGTTCAAAATGAGGCTGGCGATGCAAGCATCCCGTTCCTTATTTAGTTCATAGGAGTATAACGCCTGCTTGTTATCGGCCAAATCCTGGCCATAGCCTTCATAAATATAACCGATGAATTCAAGCAGTTCTTCCTCTTCCAGTATTTTACCTTTGAGCTTGGCCGCCGTATCCTTGGGTTTATGTATACGCTTGATTTCGACCTTGGCCATAATGTTGCGTTTGAGCAATGGATAAAAATTTTCATCCTCAGCGATCTGACTTAAATAATGAAAAAGCGAACGAAGAGACGATAGCTTACGTGAAATGGTTATACGGGAGTTAGAGCCTTCGCGCTTAGTAGACAGGAATAATCGAAAGCCTGTAATACTGTCCATATGAAGTGTCTCCAACTCTTCAAGTGTAACTTGGGCATTCGTTTCTCCGGTAGACAAGCCTTCCGAGCGAAGCCATGAAAAGAAAGCTTCATAATCCCGCACATATTCTAGTAGTGTGGAAGGGGACAGGTCGGGCAGCTTATAATCCATAAATTGCTGTACATACCATGGTAATCCCGGCATTTTTTCATCTAATTTGCGCCGGTCGATGATCTTTTGTATATTCATTGGGTTCCACCTCGTCCGGTCATAATATATATGTATTTTAGCATATTTTGAACAGCACTGGATGGGATGTAATTCGAAGTTAAAGAACAGATTGAACCGCCAAGAGAGGTGAAAGTATGGGGTATAATATCAAATCGGAACTGAAGCTGTCTATTAAGAGTGTACCGGAGTCGCAAAAGGACATTATTGTACAGCTCATGCAATTTTATTTATATGATTTTACAGCCTATCTTCGAATTGATGTCACTGAGAAGGGGACATTCCCGGCTTATCCAGACTTGTATCAATATTGGACGAGCGGTGAACAGAAGCTGCCTTTTCTGATTTGGAGACAGGATATTCCTGTGGGCTTTGCACTCGTTGACCGAATGTCCAGCAATCGAGAAGCTGACTACTACATGGCTGAGTTCTTTGTACTTCGTCCTTATCGGCATAATGGGGTTGGGACTTGGGCGGCTCATGAGCTATTTGGACGTTTTAACGGACGTTGGAAGGTGACCCAAATGAGCACAAATAGGCCGGCACAATCTTTTTGGCGTAAGGTGATTGGAAGCTATACGAAAGGTGAGTACAGGGAACAGACACATCCGGTAAGAGGGAATATAAGTCAGTTTTTCAATACCTGAAAAATTCGAAATAGAAAGTCAGTAATGAAAAAGAGTCGGGGAGAGTATCCTATCGGCTCTTTTTTGTTGTCAATTCAAGTCTTCTATGATAAGAGAGCTACGTTCTACAGGCCGTTCATGGTAAGATAAGGATAGAAATGTATAAATTCAATAGGAAAAGAGGGTATTATGCTAGAAAAATGGGTTCAGGAATTAAAAGATGGTGAACAAGAGCTGATTGCGTGGAGAAGACATCTACATCAGCATCCCGAGCTTTCTTTTGAAGAAACGAATACGTCTGCTTTTATCGCCGATCAATTGCGCTCTTTTGGCATTGAGGTAAGAACGAATGTGGGTGGAAACGGTGTGCTCGGGTTTTTAGAAGGCAGTCAGCCAGGTAGAACGATTGCGTTTCGTGCTGATTTTGATGCGCTTCCCATTCAGGATGAAAAAGATGTGCCTTATAAATCGACTGTTCCGGGTGTTATGCATGCCTGTGGACATGATGGTCACACGGCCGCTTTACTTGGAGTGGCACGCGTGTTGAGCCATAACCGTGAGGCGCTGAAGGGAAAGCTTGTGTTTATTTTTCAACATGCGGAAGAAAAACCGCCTGGCGGTGCCAAGTTTATGATTGAGGATGGCTGTCTGGATGGGGTGGAGGCGGTATATGGTATTCACCTTGCATCTGAAATTCCGCTTGGTAAAATTGGATTAAAGAGTGGGCCAGCCATGGCGGCTGTCGACGCGTTTACGATCCAGATCAACGGTAAAGGCGGGCATGGCGCACGACCGCATCAGACGGTGGACTCTATTGTTATCGGCAGTCAAATTGTGAACGGGTTGCAGCAGGTGGTTAGTCGCAGGGTGGACCCTATTGAATCAGCAGTGTTAACGATTGGGGTATTTCAAGCTGGAACTGCTTTTAATGTGATTGCGGATAAGGCCAAAATTGAAGGCACCGTACGTACGTTTAATAAGGAAGTGCGTAAGGAAGTCGAGAATGAAATTCGCAGTATTGTCAAGGGGTTGACTGAAGCTTATCATGCCGGATACGAAATTAACTATCTGAATGGCTATCCTTCTTTGGTGAATGCCGAAGCCGAAACGGAACGTGTACGCGAGCTCATCGGCAGACTATATGGAGCAGACGCTTTTTTGGATTTGAAGCCGGTCATGGGAGCAGAGGATTTTGCTTATTATTTGGAGCAACGACCGGGAGCCTTCATTCATGTGGGCGCACGCAATGAGGATGAACGAACGCATTTTGCTCATCACCATCCTCACTTTGATTTTGATGAGCGAGCATTGCTCGTCTCAGGACATATTTTTTTAGCTCTGGCGCTTGAATACTTGCAATAATATGCATATGTTTATGACTGACGACAGTATTAACGGAAGCAACTGAAGCTGGAACCGCGCTTAGCGCGGTTTTTTTGTTGTAAATCCAAGTATTTTGACACCCATAAAGAATGAAAACAAAGTAATTAATTCACTATATGAAAAATTCATAATAGTAATAAATAAAAGGTGTTAACTCTGAAGGAAGTCCAAACCTCATATTATAAGCTGCGGAGTAGAAGATTATATTGCATTATCTTGATTTTTCGCACAAGGAAATGAGAAAAAGATGACGAATCTATTGAGCAAGACATCAATGTAAGCGCTAACAAGACTAGTGCTGCACCGTATTTATTGATTGAATGGGGGTGAGCCTGAGAAAACATTTGTCAGATTTGTGAGAAGCAACGATAACGATAGGAACGAATTCAGAATCTGCTGATTACTTTTTATCTCAAAATGACTCGCATATTCAAATGATAATGAAGAAGGAGGTTGAATTCATTGACTAAGGCAAAAAACAGGTTGAGAATTGCTTGTTTGGCGCTTGTGGTAGCGGGTGCTTCCTGGACAGGAATGATAGCGCCGGCTCATGCTGCTACAAGTGACGATTACAGTTGGAAAAGTGTCGTTACGGGTGGAGGTGGTGGTTTTGTACCTGGCATTATTTTTAATGAAACGGAAAAAGACCTGATCTATGCCCGTACAGATATTGGAGGAGCTTACCGCTGGAATGCTGCCAATGAGAGTTGGATTCCGCTGACGGATTCTGTGGGCTGGGAGGATTGGAACAAAAATGGTGTCGATGCACTAGCGACTGATCCTATTGATCCGAATCGTGTATATATAGCTACAGGCACGTATACTAATTCATGGGATAAAGAAAACGGGCAGATTATGCGTTCCACCGACAGGGGTAATACGTGGCAGACAACCAAGCTTCCTTTTAAGGTGGGGGGCAATATGCCGGGGCGTTCAATGGGTGAACGTCTGACAATTGATCCAAATAAGAATAATATTTTGTTCTTTGGGGCTCGAAGTGGTAATGGACTATGGAAAAGCTCTGACTTCGGAGCAACTTGGAGCAAGGTGAGCAGTTTCCCGAATGCAGGGACGTATGTACAGGACCCTTCCAATGAATATACCAGCGACATTGTCGGTTTGGCCTGGATCACCTTTGACAAAAAAACAGGCTCTTCCAGTAAAGCAACGCAGACGATCTATGTAGGTGTTGCAGATAAAAAGCAAAGTGTCTATCGCAGTACAGATGGCGGAACAACCTGGTCTGCTATAGCGGGACAGCCTACGGGCTATTTGCCACATCACGGTGTGTTATCACCGGACGGCAACCTGTATATTTCTTATAGCGATGGAGCAGGTCCATATGATGGATCAAAGGGTGAACTGTGGAAATTGAATACAGCAAGTGGGCAGTGGACTAACATTAGCCCCATTGGTAGCAGCAGCGCGGACAATCATTTTGGATATGGTGGACTGACGGTGGATGTGCAGAAGCCAGGTACACTTATGGTTGCTACGTTGAATGCCTGGTGGCCGGATGAAACGATTTACCGCAGCACGGATAGTGGAGCAACTTGGAGTCCTATTTGGGAATTTAATGGTTATCCGAATCGCAAGCTGAGATATAATCTGGATATAAGCGGTGCGCCTTGGCTGACTTTCAATGCCAACCCTGCCCCACCAGAAGCATCGCCCAAGCTGGGCTGGATGATCGGAGATCTGGAGATAGATCCATTTAATTCAGACCATATGTTGTACGGCACCGGAGCTACGATTTATGGCTCTAAAAATCTGACCAATTGGGATAAAGGCGGAAAGCTGGATATTTCAGTAGCCGCTAAAGGGGTAGAAGAAACGGCGATTTTGGATCTGGTGAGCCCTCCAACTGGCGCGCCATTGGTGAGCGCAGTAGGTGATGTCTCTGGATTCAGACATGACGATTTATTCAAGGCTCCAGCTAAAATGCTGGATAATCCGACTTTTACAAGTAGTGAAAGCATTGATTATGCCGAGCTGAATCCTTCTTTTATGGCCCGGGTAGGTAAAGCGGATTACAAAAAAGATTCAAATGCTAAATCCATCGGTTTTTCCAATGATGGCGGAGCCAACTGGTATAAAGCAAATAGCGAGCCTTCCGGTACAGCAGGAGGGGGCAGCATCGCCGTAGCGGCAGATGGTAATGGCTTGCTGTGGAGTACATCAGACAAAGGTGTGTTCTACTCCAAAACTGGCGGCAACTCATGGACAGCAAGCACAGGGATTCCAGCGAATGCAAAGATCGTCTCTGACCGAGTAAACCCTAATAAATATTACGCATTTGCCTCCGGGAAAATATATGTGAGCACCAATGGAGGCGTATCCTTTACGCCATCAGCGGTAACTGGCTTACCGACAGCAGGCAATGCTGATATTGATGCTGTACGAGGAGCAGAAGGAGATGTATGGTTCGCCGGAGGCTCCGAGGATGGAGGGCCATATGGCTTATGGCATTCCAAGGATTCCGGCGCTACGTTCACCAAGCTCTCTAATGTGCAGGAAGCGGATTTTGTAGGCTTTGGTAAGGCAGCGCCGAACCGTACGAATGCAGCGGTATTTATCGTTGGTAAAATAGATGGTACACGTGGATTTTACCGTTCGGACGATGCTGGCGCAAACTGGGCGCGCATTAATGATGACAAGCATCAATATGCTCGAGTGACCAAAATTGTTGGGGACCCTCGGGTTTATGGACGTGCTTATCTGGGAACGAATGGCCGCGGCATTCTGGTGGCAGATCGTGTGGGTGGTGATCAGCCATCTACCGGGCAAGCAAGTATTACACCAACGACTGCAACCTATGGAGTAGATAATAGCAATACCGATATTACTGTGAAGCTTAGACTTAACGGTAATACGCTAGAAGCGATCAAGCAGGGGAGCGTGGTGCTGAACAAGGGTGAAGATTATACGGTTAGTGAAGAAACGGTCGTTCTTACTAACAAGTATTTATCGAAACTTCCTAAAGGAGAGACCACGCTCAACTTCCATTTTAGTACAGGCACTGATGCGTTGTTCACGATTACGGTGAAAGGGGATACGCCAAGTGAGCCGGGAACAGGCGAGGGCGTTCTGAAGGTGCAAGCCTTCAATGGGAATGTATCCGCCACAAGCAATACAATCAGTTCCAAATTTAAAATAACCAATACGGGAACCTCATCAATCCCCCTAGCAGATGTGACATTGCGTTATTATTACACCATTAACGGGGAGAAAGCACAAAATTTCTTCACGGATTGGTCGAGCGTCGGCACAGGGAATGTGATTGCTAGCTTCAAAACATTATCCAATGCGAAACCAGGGGCAGATTATTATGCTGAAATTGGGTTTAAATCGGCTGCGGGTTCTTTAGAGCCCGGTCAAAGTGTGGAGTTGCAAACCCGGATATCCAAAGAGGACTGGAGCAGTTACACACAAACCGATGATTATTCATTTAATCCCACAGCCAACAGTTTACAAGATTTTGCTAAAATAACCGCTTACCTGTCTGGAAGCAAGCAATGGGGAATTGAGCCCTAAATCTTAATAAGGATAATCCTAAGTCAGCCACTCTAATGAGTGAGCTGGCTTTATTATTGATGACTCGGCGATTTTTCTTTCCGGGATTATTCGTTTTAGGCTCCATGTTTTTTTCGACAAACACTAATGATGGATGGAGATAAAGGAGTGAACGGTGTTTTATCCCAGTTCGAATATTGATTTTCGATACAAAAGCCGTGGCTCGTTAATAAACGCTGAAGCGTGTCATTATCAGTAAAGCGACATGCAATTCGAGAAATTGTTTTCTCCGATCCCCAATCACGGAACGTGACCCAGTGCATGATCTGGTTACTTGAATCATACGACTGTGTCCCAGATACCTTGACTTTTATTCCATCCTTATCGATAAAATTTCCCCAGATGCTTTCCTCTTGGTTGGATAAATCGGTTCCCAAGGGGTTTCGTGTTTCAAAAACAAACATCCCATTTGGCTCTAGGTGCTTGTAGACGGTTTCGAGTAAGGCTCGTTGATCCTCATCACTCAAAAATGACTGGAATGCATTTCCTGTCAAATAAATCATGGAAAAACGCTTTTCGGAATCAAATGTACGAGCATCAGCTTCAATAAAATCCACAGGCAAACCTTGAGCTTTAACCCGAGCATATTCAAGCATCGATAAAGAAATATCAACACCTGTTATATGTATCCCTGATTTTGATAAATGAATGGTTGTCAATCCTGTACCACATGCAAGTTCCAAAACCTCGCCTGGGTTCAATCTAGCAATATCAAGATAGAAATTGTATTTATTAGTCTCGTCGCCAAATTCAAGATCATAATTAATCGGGTCTCGATACTCTTCAAGATTATCGTGATCTATCAATACGAATCATCCCTTCACTACAATACAGATTTCTTTAAATCAGTCTTCATTATACCATCCATGTCCCATTTCCGCTGTACTCGACGGTTTTTCTTGCTGGGAATCACTGGAGTTGCCTCTTGCTCTTCTAAGAGTTTGAGAATCCGATTCGTGTCATAAGCCCGGTCGGCCACGACTTGTTTTTGGGTTAAATTCACCGACTTCAGCATTTCATAGCCCATGACCGAATCGTGACGTTGTCCGGCTGTCAACTCTAGGCGCAACGGATTATCCACAACGGCGTGAATTTTAGTGGTCAGTCCGTCTCGGGATCTTCCTATGGCCTGAGAAAATACTGCCCCCTTTTGCCCCGGCTCCATGCTGATGGACACGAACAATGGTCTGATCATCTTGGATTCCGTATCGTCTCTTCATACTTCTTAATTTACACGGTTTAACTTTGTTTTATAGTTTGAATACACGCCCTAATAGAGATTCAACTTAAATTATATAATTATTTCACTATATGAAAAATTCATAATAGTGAAAAAAATCTTTCTTGCATACGATCTCCACAAAACAAACAAACCACCTCTTTAAGTAGAAAAAAGAAATACCATTGGGGAACATATGTTCCTTTATCTCGAAAAAGAAACGCTCCTGTCCTTAGACAAAAAGCGTCTATAATCCATTTTTTATATTTATCATACACCTCAAACAAGATGCCGGGATGCTGAAATTAACAGTGTCATCGTAATGACATTCACAATCGTAGAAAGTAATACTGTTTGTGCGGCAAAATCGGGTTCATTTTTATATTCTTCTGCCAAAATACTTGTATTAACGCCGGTAGGCATACCCGATGCAATGAGCAATGCTTGAGCGGGAATCCCCTTAAGACCCAGCAGCAAGACGAGCATAAAACCGACCATTGGACCAGCAATCAGGCGTAGTACCATACTGATGTACACGGCTGTCCGGCGCAAACGAAAGGGATACTGCACAATTTGTGCTCCCAAAGTAAGCAGAGCCACGGCAACCATCGACTGACTAATATAATTCAAAGGTTCAGCCAGTAAATTAGGCAACGGACTATGCAGTAGATTTAGGAGCAAACCTAGCGCAAGCGCATAAGGAACAGGCATTTTAAAAAAGTTAATTAATATTTTTCGAGTGTTGGCCTTGCCGTTTTGCACAACAAAAGTACCGTATGTAAATGTGACAAAGCTTTGAAAGGTCATAATCAGAGCTTGAACGGAAATGGCCAGCGGATCACCTTTGAAAACCAACTGATTGATTGGCAGACCATAATTTCCTGAATTATCTAGCATTACACTGTTTGTAAAAGCTCCACGCATTCCGGGGCTGTATTTCAGAGATCTGGCGACGGTAGTGCTGATTACGTACAGAATAGCTATGTACAAGGCATAAAAAAGTGAAACCTCACCCATGAGCATTAAAGAAATTTCCGAGTTATATAGACCCGTAAACACAACTGCGGGGGTGATATAGTAAAAATTGATTTTAGCTAAGGTATACAAATCCAGTCGAAAATAATATTGCATGATACAACCAAAACCGATAAGTACAAAAATAGGTAAAACAACGTCCAAAAGAATGGTGCCGAACATGTCTGTTTCATCTTCTTTCTATTATGCGAATGTAAAGGCTGATTCTTAAAAATGCATGTGTAATTCTCATTATACTGTGTAAATAGGTTAGGCGTATAATAAAATTTTATAGTGGTTTTGGCAATCTGGACTGCAGCTATAGCGGTGTCTCACACATTAGATAAGAAAAGATAAAAAATTAGCTTAGAGAAGCCGTTAATTACATTTAGGGACATTTGAGCCCGGTCTTTACTATAAGGAGGAATCGCATCATGAGAAACACTTGGACAGCTTTACTAGCGTGTATACTGGTCTTTGGATTGGCAGCGGGAACCGCTGAAGCCAAGCAGGGACGCGGAAATGTTCAGAAGAACAAACAGGAAGCAAAAACGTCTGTTAAAGACGGGAATGAAAAGAGCGGGGAAGAGCTAATCAATCCCCATGAATCAGACAATGATCAGTCCAAAAAACAAGAGGACAAAGCAACCGGGAAAAAGGATGAAAACAGTAAAAAAGACAAACACGCAGAAATCAGAAAAACCGAACCTGTTGCAGTAACGGATGATACATACGAGGAGTCCAAAGACCATAATGGTCACAAGGGACGCAACGGTTACAAGGGTCTGCTTCACGCGGTAGAAAATACAAAGGATAAGCCGGCAGGAGCGGTTATTGCAAATCTGCTGCTTACGAAATACCCGGACCGTTTGACTCCGGAGCAGGTTACTGAACTTGAATTGATCCGGAATTCTGGTAAAGCACTGACTGAGGCAGCTGAGTTACTGGCTGAAAACGGAAATGTGACAGATGCCGTTTACATGCAGGAGGAGGCAATACTGGCTAATGTGTCCAATTTGGACAGCTACAAAAAGTTGGGTGAATTCTCGAAGAAGGCCGGACGGCCGTCGGGTATGAAGCTGTTCGTGAATGGTGAAGAATTCAATGCCAAACCGATTAACCGCAATGGGACCACACTTGTTCCGTTTAGAATAGCTTCCGAAGCTTTGGATGCAAAGGTTTCCTGGGATCCGAAAGAAAAGGCTGTTACTGTCACCCGTAACGGCGTGTCCGTCAAATTATTTGTTAACAGTCCCAAAGCATATATTAACGGTCAGCCGTATTCTATCGAGCAGCCAGCATCCATAGTGGATGGGACGACAATGGTACCTGTAAGGGTAATCGGAGAGGCCTTGGGGACAAATGTTAAATGGGAGCCTGAGAGCCAGTCCGTTGTTGTATACGAGCAGTCAACAACAACACCTGCATCAACATTATAACGTGCTGTAAACTAAATTTTGTAAACAAAAGGGCCCCTGACTAATTGTCAGGCCTTTTTGTTTTATCTTGCAATGAATGATTTTGTATTCTTTTTAATGGTGAGTAGATAGATAGCCTTCATGATACTACCAGGCTATTCGCATTATGTGTTGGTCATGTGTACAATTAAATAGAGAATACTGAGAAAAGGGAGTGTCATAGATGGATTTAGGATTAACGGGAAAAACAGCTTTTGTTACAGGTTCCAGTAAAGGACTCGGCAAGGCAAGCGCACGGGAGCTGGCAAGGGAGGGTGCAAATGTCGTCATTTCAGGACGGAACGAAGCAGAGCTTCAGCGGACCCAGGCGGAATTACTGGAAACAGCGAGTGGCCGCGTTGAATATGTAGTTTGCGATGTAACAAAACCAGAACATATCTCCCAGGCCATCCGCCGGACAGCAGATTTGTTTGGCACCGTGGATATCTTGGTTAACAATGCGGGTGGGCCTCCTGCCGGTACCTTTGATGATTTTACAGATGAAGTGTGGATACAGGCCTTTGAACAAAATTTACTTAGTCATATCCGGTTGATCCGTGAGGTGTTACCATATATGAAAAAACAACAAAGCGGTAGGATTTTAAATATTGCTTCTTCTTCAGTTAAGCAACCAATTCCGGGGCTAATCATTTCAAATACGCTACGTACTGGAGTTGCTGGATTGGCAAAAACATTGTCTCTGGAATTAGCTCCTCATAATATTCTGGTACATACTGTAGCACCAGGGAGAATTGCAACTGATCGCGTGCGTAGCTTGGACGAGCATCGAGCTGAGAAAACTCAGCAAACGACGGATCAGATTCGCAAACAAGCAGAAGAGGGCATTCCATTGGGACGGTATGGAGAGCCTGAAGAGTTTGGTAAAGTTGTTGCTTTTCTGGCGTCTTCCGCTTCATCCTATTTGACAGGGAGCACCATCCTTGTGGATGGCGGAATGATTAAATCGTTATAAAATAAAGAAGCGTGCCAGCCTCAGGTTTAATGGGGTGCTAGCACGCTTTTGTAAAATTTATTTAGGGAGTTGGAAATGTTCATTCAAGGACTGTTCAGCTCTCGCGGCCTGGAAGCTCACAACCCTCATCGGTACATACACCACCTGCATCTTGTTTGGACGAGCTGCCGCTTATCATGGTGAAAGGTGAACGTTCATCCCATGCTTTTTGAAGCGCATCATGAAATACTTCCTCCGGCTGGGCACCAGAAACAGCAAATTTTCGATCAAATACAAAGAATGGCACACCCTGAACACCCAACTCAGCGCCTTCGGCTTCATCAGCTCTAACTTCGTTGGTAAAACGGTCACTGGCTAATATAGCGGCCGCTTCCTTTGGATCCAAACCAACTTCAGTAGCCAGCGCTACCAGCACTTCATGATCCCCTGTATGCTTGCCTTCGATGAAAACAGCCTGGAACAAACGCTCGCTCAGCTCCAGCATTTTGCCTTGTGTTTGAGCCCAAAGAGTTAAGCGGTGAGCATCAAGAGAGTTTGTTGGCACCATGCCATGAATATTATAATCAAGACCCGCAGACCGTGCGTTTTCGTTCATTCGATCATTCATAGCCTGAGCCTCTTGCAGACTGACCCCATATTTTGCTGATAGTTCTTCATTGATCGTTTTACCACTATCTCTCACAGCACTCGGGTTCAATTCGAAACTTTTAAATGTCAATCGCACCTCATCGCGATGTGAGAATTGCTGTAATACTTGCTCCAAACGGCGTTTGCCAATATAACAGAACGGACACATATAATCAGACCAAACTTCGATATTCATCAGGAAAAAGCCTCCATGTATACGTATTTTATTGAGTAACCGGGAGTAGTGCTCCCCCCTTTAGAATGTGTATAAAGGTGAAACTTCATTAGTTACAATAAGAATTATAAAGCTAAAACATTCAACGTGCAAATAATTAATGCTTGTCAAAAAATTAATGCTATGATATTTTATATGTGTAACCGGTTACACAATTGGAGTTGAACCTACACTATGACAACAATTAAAGAAGTCGCCACCTTTGCAGGGGTTTCCGTAGCGACCGTATCCAGAGTTATTAATGAGACTGGATATGTGCACGAGGATACACGGCGAAAGGTTGAGGCTGCTGTGAAGCAGTTAAATTACAAGCCCAATGAAGTTGCACGTTCTTTGTATAAAAAGAAATCCAGATTAATCGGCCTTCTGCTGCCGGATATTACGAACCCTTACTTTCCCTTGTTAGCTCGTGGGGTGGAGGATCGAATGCAGGAAAATGATTTTCGAATCATTTTCGGTAATAGTGATGAAGATCGCCAAAAAGAATTGGATTACATGGATACTTTTGTTCAAAATAATGTCGTTGGTGTTATTTCTTCTACCAATGATCCCGATGCCGATTGTTACGCCAAACTGAAGATCCCGGTCGTTTTTCTCGATCGAACTTCCAGTGACAGCCTCTCCGTATATGCGGATGGAGCCCATGGCGGTTGCTTGGCTGCTCAAGAAATGGTTGCCCGCGGCAGCAAACAAATTACAGTCATGCAGGGCCCTGCACATATTCGTCCTGCACAAGACCGTTTTCGCGGGGCGGTTGAAGAGCTTCAGCAATCTGGGATTACTTACCATGTGGTCGAGACAACGTCCTTTTCGTTCAAGGAGGCCGAGTCATGGGCCAAAGAGCTGTTTAGCAAGTATCCGGATACCGACGGAGTTATCGCAAGTAACGATATCGTGGCTACAGCGGTGATGCATGAGGCACATAGATTAGGAAAAAAAATCCCGAATGATGTTCAAATTATCGGGTTTGATGATATACCATTAAGCAGTTTGTTATTCCCGCCTTTGTCAACGATCCGACAACCTGCTTATGAAATGGGCTGGGAAGCAGCAGGACTACTCATTCAGTTGATTGAGCAGTCACAAGTAACGAAGTCAAGCGTACCTAATCTTCATTCGAAAGTACTTACCTATTCAAGCATACAATTGCCCGTCAAATTTATAGAACGGGAAACGACGAGAAAGGTGGATTATGATGGCTAAAATTTCGATTATCGGAAGCAGTTCTATGGATCTCGTAGTTACTTCGTCCAAACGTCCCGGTGCTGGTGAAACGGTATTGGGTGAAAGCTTTACAACCGTACCTGGAGGTAAAGGAGCCAATCAGGCAGTAGCCGCAGCACGACTCGGAGCGGACGTTACGATGGTTGGACGTGTAGGGGATGACCATTTTGGAGAACAGATTTTACGTAATTTTGAAGAAAATCATGTTCATACTGGCTATGTGAAACCGGTTACACATATGGAAAGTGGTACAGCGCATATTGTACTAGCTGAAGGTGATAACAGTATTGTCGTGGTAAAAGCAGCAAATAATGAAGTGACACCCGCCTATGTGGAAGAAGCACTTAACGTCATTCGAAGTTCGGATATTGTGTTAATTCAACAGGAAATACCATCGGAAACGGTTGTTTATGTAAGCGAAATTTGTGCGAAGTACCAGGTACCATTGTTGCTGAATCCAGCGCCGGCTCGTGAGGTGGAAGACAGCGTAATTGCGAATGCGACCTACATTACGCCTAATGAGCATGAAGCTGCCATTATGTTTAAGGATATGAGCCTTCAAGAAGCGTTGCGCAAATATCCCAACAAGCTGTTTGTGACTGAGGGCAGCAACGGTGTACGGTTCTTCGACGGAGAACAGGAAGTCGTGGTTCCTACTTATAAGGTAGAAGCGGTTGATACAACAGGTGCAGGAGATACGTTTAACGCTGCTTTTGCAGTGGCACTGGCTGAAGGAAAATCGCTGGCAGACAGTGTGAAATTTGCTAATCGTGCTGCGTCATTGTCCGTTACCAAATTTGGAGCCCAAGGTGGAATGCCAACCCGTCGTGAAGTGGAGGAGCAAATATAATATGAAGAAACTTGGAATCCTAAACAGTCATATATCCAAAATACTGTCAGATCTCGGCCACACAGACTATATTGTCGTGGCTGATGCCGGCTTACCTGTTCCTGAAGGCGTTACCAAAATTGATTTGGCCCTTAAACTGGGTGTTCCATCTTTTCAGGACGTCGTTGATGTCATTGCAGCAGATATGGTGATCGAAAAAGTAACGCTGGCCGAAGAAATCAAACAAGAAAATGAACAAGCATTGCAGTATATTATGCGCAACTTTGCAGGGGAGCAATTAGAACATCCACAGATTAATACGCAGGCTGCCGTCATTGAGTTTTGCTCTCATGAACAATTCAAGGAGCTGACCCGTTATGCGAAGGCGGTCATTCGTACAGGAGAGGCTAAGCCATTTGCCAATTGTATTTTGCAGGCAGGAGTTCATTTTGGATAAATCAATGTTGAATAAAAAGGAGGGTACAGCATGCAGATTCAAATGAAAGGAATTCACAAAGCCTTTGGAACCAATCAGGTACTGAGTGGTGTTGACTTTGATCTTCGTGAAGGAGAAGTACATGCCCTCATGGGTGAAAATGGTGCAGGAAAATCAACGCTGATGAATATTTTAATCGGACTGCATCGACGAGATGAGGGAACGATCATCATTGACGGCCAGGAAACCTATTTTGCTGACCCCAAAGAAGCGGAGCAAAAAGGAATTGCTTTTATTCACCAGGAACTGAATGTGTGGCCGGAGATGACCGTGCTGGAAAATCTGTTTATCGGCAAGGAGCTGACATCCAAGTGGGGCTTACTAGATAGCTCCAAAATGAAAGCGCTAGCAAACGAACAATTCAGCAAACTTTCGGTAAACCTTCCATTGAACGGTGAAGCAGGCGAGTGTTCAGTGGGCCAACAGCAGATGATTGAAATTGCCAAAGCACTCATGACTGATGCTAAAGTTATCGTGATGGATGAGCCGACAGCCGCCTTAACCGAACGGGAAATTCAGAAGCTGTTCGAGGTTATTACTTCCTTGAAAAAAGATGGTGTTTCGATTGTGTATATTTCACATCGGATGGAGGAGATATTCGCGATCTGTGATCGGATTACCATCATGCGTGACGGGAAAACGGTGGATACTCAGGCGATTCCCGATACGAATTTTGATGAAGTTGTACGGAAAATGGTGGGTAGAGAGCTGACTGAACGCTACCCGGTAAGAACGCCTGTTTTGGGAGAAGTGGTGCTGGAGGTCAAAAATGCTTCGCATAAAGGGTTATTTGAAAATGTGAATTTCACTGTACGATCTGGGGAAATTGTAGGTTTTTCAGGCTTGATGGGCTCGGGGCGGACTGAGATCATGCGGGCGTTATTTGGACTGGATGCTTTGGATCGTGGTGAGATTCATGTGCGTGGAAAAAAAGTGTCTATTCGCAAGCCGGATGACGCGGTGAAACTAGGGATTGGCTTCATTACAGAAGACCGAAAAGATGAGGGCTTGGTGCTGGATTTTTCCATCCGGGAAAATATGGTGCTGCCAAATCTCTTCAGCTTTACCTCAAAAGGATTTATATCAGGCAAAAAAGAATTGGATTTTGTCAACACTCTAATTAAGCGCTTACAAATTAAAACCCAATCGGGTGAGACAACGGTTCGCAGTTTGTCAGGTGGTAATCAGCAAAAGGTGGTTATTGCCAAATGGGTAGGTATTGGTCCGAATGTACTCATTCTTGACGAACCGACGAGAGGTGTGGATGTGGGAGCCAAGCGGGAAATCTACCAGTTAATGAACGAGCTGACCGAACGTGGAGTCGCGATTATCATGGTATCCTCGGAACTCCCTGAGGTACTCGGCATGAGCGATCGTATTGTCGTGGTGCACGAGGGAAAGATCAGCGGAGAGCTGAGCAGGGAAGAAGCCACACAAGAAAATATTATGACGCTAGCTACAGGAGGACAGTAATATGACAACTATGAATGAATCAAAAAGCAGCAAAGGCTTTCAAATGTCACAAATCACACAGAAGCTTGGCCCGTTGTTGGGACTCATTATTTTGGTGATCATCGTATCGGTCTTAAATCCCAGCTTTTTGGAACCGCTTAATATTTTGAACTTATTGCGCCAGGTATCTATTAATGCGTTGATTGCGTTCGGTATGACCTTCGTTATTCTCACAGGCGGAATTGATTTGTCAGTCGGCTCCATATTAGCACTATCCAGTGCGTTTGTCGCAAATATGATGCTGGCCGGGTTCGATCCTATTTTGGCGATTATCATCGGTTGTGCATTGGGCGGCGTGATGGGGATGGTCAACGGCTTGATGATTACGAAAGGTAAAATGGCTCCGTTTATCGCTACTCTAGCAACCATGACCATTTTCAGAGGATTAACACTCGTTTATACCAACGGTAACCCTATTACAGGACTCGGAGACAGTCTGGTATTTCAATTGTTCGGACGTGGCTATCAGTTCGGTATTCCGGTACCAGCGATTACGATGCTCATTACCTTTGCTGTCCTATGGATCATTTTGCATAAAACACCATTCGGACGTAAAACGTATGCCATTGGTGGTAACGAGAAGGCTTCGATTGTATCTGGTATTAAAGTACCACGTGTAAAAATTTGGATTTACTCTCTGGCTGGAATGCTTTCGGCATTGGCGGGAGCTATCTTGACTTCACGTTTGAACTCGGCGCAACCGACAGCGGGTACTTCTTATGAACTGGACGCCATTGCGGCTGTCGTATTAGGTGGAACAAGCCTCTCGGGAGGACGCGGACGAATCGTAGGTACATTAATTGGTGTGCTTATCATCGGTACGCTAAACAATGGCTTGAACTTGCTGGGGGTTAACTCTTTTTATCAAATGGTGGTAAAAGGGATCGTCATCGCTATTGCTGTATTGATTGACCGTAAAAAATCCGCATAATACACCTAATCTGCGTAGAAGGAGACACATAAATATGAAAAAGCTTACATTAATCATGACTGCCTTGCTGCTCCTGCTCATGACAGGGTGTTCCTTGGAACCGCCCGAGTGGGCGAAACCTAAAGCGGCCGCAAACCTGAAGGACATTAAAATCGGCTTGTCGATCTCAACGCTGAATAATCCATTCTTCGTCTCTCTCAAAGACGGAGTTGTGGCAGAGGCCAAAAAACAAGGAATGCAGGTTATTGTTGTGGATGCACAAAATGATTCGGCGAAACAAAGTAATGATGTGGATGATCTGATTCAACAGGGAGTAAACGCGTTACTTATAAATCCGACAGATTCGTCGGCCATCTCCACAGTGGTACAATCAGCGAATGCATTGAACATCCCGGTTATTACACTGGATCGTTCTGCTGACAAAGGAGACGTAAAAGCACTCGTCGCTTCAGACAACGTAGAGGGAGGACGAATGGCTGCCAGATATGTGATTGATCAAGTTGGAAAAGGTGCCAAAGTGATTGAGCTGGAAGGTGTTCCTGGAGCATCCGCTACCCGTGAACGTGGCAAAGGCTTCCATGAAGTAGCAGATAAGGATCTGAAAGTCATAGCCAAACAATCGGCAGATTTTGATCGGACTAAAGGTTTGAACGTGATGGAAAATCTGCTGCAAGGCAACCCGGACGTTCAGGCTGTATTTGCCCACAATGATGAAATGGCGTTGGGTGCTATCGAAGCAATCCAAAGCTCAGGTAAGAACATTCCAGTCATCGGTTTTGACGGTAACGAGGATGCGCTCAAATCAATTAAGGAAGGGAAACTGACAGCCACTGTAGCTCAGCAACCCGAGCTTATTGGACAATTGGCGGTGCAGGCAGCCAAGGATGTACTCCAAGGTAAAACCGTGAAAGCATCAATTCCTGCTAAGCTGGAGTTGGTGGACCAATCGAAATAAAATGGGTACTTGGCCCGACATATTAAGCTATTCGGACTGATGCTGTAATGCGCATCAGTTCTTTTTTTTGGCTATTCTACGATGACGATACATACACATAAATGGAAGTTTTTTATTTTTGTATTGTAAGAAGAGACGGTAAAAGATAGAATAACAATTATATGATAATGAGAATCACTATCATATTATGAATTGTATATATCTAAGGAGGACGTATATTGTGCAACAAAGGTACAGATTAAAATGGGAATCCACGCTTTGTCTTGTGGTTCTTTTGATGGTTGTATTGAGTGCATGTGGAAACGCAGCTAACAACAACCAGACAAACGACAAGATCAGCACTAATGATCCTTCCGGGCAATCCAAAACGGTTGTCATGCGCGAATATACTGATGCCACTGGCAATAAGATCAGTATCCCTGCAAATCCACAGCGAGTCGTCACGACACAATATTTGGATGCGATGCTGGCCTTGGGAGTTAAGCCTGCGGGTGCTGCTTCCCATTTGCTGGAAGGCAACTATTTAAAAGATAAGATTGACGGAGTTGCGGATATTGGGAACCCGACAAATGTAGAAAAGGTGCTGGAGTTACAACCGGACCTGATCATCACAACAGAATATACCACGCCAGAAGTGAAGGAGCAGCTGGAGAAAATTGCTCCAACCGTAGTCGTTTCGTTTGGGGAAGGCGATGTATTTGAGCAACTGCGGAATGTCGCAGCCGTGCTGGGTAAGGACAAGGAAGCCGAGCAGTGGATCGCTAGTTTCAACAAAAAGGCTGAAGAAGGTCGAAAGAAGCTGGCTGGAAAATTCAAAAAAGATGAAACGGTTACGATTTATATGGCCTACGATAAGAATGTGTTAAGGGTATACGGAGCGCGAAATGTAGGACATGTTATTTACCGTTCACTGGAATTGAATCCTCCTGAGTACATACGCCAAAAGCTGGCGAAGGACCCGAGATTTAATTATGTTTATGATGTTATTTCAATGGAAAAGCTGCCTGAACTGTCAGGAGACCGAATTATTATGCTGGTATATGATGAAGCAAGTAAGGACGGAATGCTTAAGCAAATTGAGCAAAGCGCATTGTGGAGAAATCTCCCGGCTGTCAAAAACCACAAAGTGTATTTCATCAAAGCCGATCCGTGGTTTACGTACTCACCGCTAGCCGTTGACCAATCACTCGATGAGGCCGTTAAAATGTTTTCCGTTGATCCGAAGTGATCAGTTCAATTGATATTAGAAAGGAGAAGTCATGACTATGCTTAGACGATTTTTTGAATACTACCGTCCTTACCGGACTTTATTCATCATTGATTTCTCTTGTGCCTTGCTGGCCGCACTACTGGAGTTGGCTTTTCCGCTTGCAGTCAACCGGGTGGTCGATGATTTGCTGCCCAGCGGAAACTGGAAATGGATTTTATATGCCTGCCTAGCTCTACTCGGTATTTATGTCATAAGTGCTGCCCTGAATTACGTGGTTACCTATTGGGGGCACAAGCTGGGCATTAATATCGAATCGGACATGCGTAAAAAGCTGTTTGATCGGGTGCAAAAGCAATCTTTCCGTTTTTTTGATAATAACAAAACAGGGCATCTCGTCTCTCGTATGACCAACGATCTGATGGATATCGGGGAAATTGCTCACCACGGGCCCGAAGATTTGTTCATCGCGTTGATGACGCTGGGCGGGGCGTTCGGTATTATGCTCAGCATTAATTGGAAGCTGGCTGTGCTGACATTTATTATTGTACCGCTGATGATTTACTTGTCCTTATATTTTAGTCGCAAAATGAATGCTGCTTTCCATCGTATGTTTTCTGATATTGCGGATTACAACGCCCGGATTGAAAACAACGTTAGCGGTATTCGCGTTGTTCAAGCTTTCTCCAACGAAGCACATGAAATGGAACGTTTTGCTGAAAATAACGGTCGGTTTCGTAAAACGAAGCTGATCGCTTACCGGATTATGGCCTGGAATTCCTCGATTAGTTTTATACTGATGAAGCTGGTTTCATTGTTTGTGCTTGTATGTGGAACATGGTTTGTTATTCAAGGGCAGATGACCTACGGGGAATTTATCGCATTTGTGATGCTGTCCAATGTATTTCTCGCACCAATCAAACAAATTAACTCCGTCATTGAAACATATCCCAAAGGGATTGCCGGCTTCCGACGTTACCTGGATTTGTTGGAAAGTGAATCGGATGTAGAAGATTTGCCAGGGGCCAAGACCGTTAGCCATCTTACCGGAGATATTCAATTTGAAGGTGTAACGTTTGGTTACGAGAACAAAGATAAGGTATTACGCAAAGTGGACCTATCTATCCATGCGGGTGAAACCGTAGCACTTGTGGGGCCTTCAGGAGCAGGTAAAACGACACTTTGCAGTTTGTTGCCTCGCTTCTATGATGTCGAGGAAGGTAACATTACTATTGATGGAATGGATATCCGTGAAATGAGGCTGGAATCGCTGCGATCCATGATTGGTATCGTACAGCAGGATGTTTTCCTCTTTGATGGAACGATTCGTGAAAATATTGCTTACGGTAAACTTGATGCTTCGGAAGAAGAAATCTGGGATGCTGCTCGTCGAGCTCAGATTGAAGACCTTGTTCGCTCATATCCGGATGGTCTGGATACAATGATCGGTGAGCGAGGTGTGAAGCTCTCCGGTGGTCAAAAGCAACGTTTGTCTATTGCACGGATGTTCCTTAAAAATCCACCAATTCTCATTTTAGATGAAGCGACATCAGCATTGGACACAGAGACAGAAGCTGCTATTCAGCAGGCGCTGACAGAGCTATCCCAAGGCCGTACGACACTCGTTATCGCGCATCGTCTGGCAACGATCAAAAATGCTGACCGTATTATTGTAGTTGCAGATCAAGGGATTGCCGAGCAAGGCAGACACGAAGAGTTATTAGCAGTAAAAGGGGCATATAGCCGCCTGCACCAAGCTCAATATGGAACGTAAATAGGTCGATATGACGCCGTAAATAGAGAGAGGAATGAACGAGTTTGACAAAGAAAATGTGGATTGTGATAATGCTTCTGTCTGTCATTTTAGTTCTTACCGCCTGTAGTGAAAATGTAAAGCAACCGGATGAAAAGCAGAATCAAACTTCTAGCGAACAAAAGTCAGAGGAAATGAAAACAGTCAAAACGATTCACGGAGATATTAAGATACCGGTTCACCCTCAGCGGATTGTAGTAGATATGTACCTGAATGATTTATTAGCACTAGGAATTAAACCTGTGGGAAGTGTTAAATATTATCTGGAAAATCCGTTTTCGAAGGATCTTGTACAAGGCATTGCAAGCATTGGAGACCGCGGTAGTGTATCCATTGAAAAAGTATTGGCTCTACAGCCGGATATGATTCTGATTGGTTCCAAAGATGCTTCTGAATATGAAAAATATAGTAAAATTGCTCCGACCATAGTCATTCCTTATGGAACGTATAAAAATGTGCATGAGGAACTGACAGCTTTTGGTGAGCTGCTTGGAAAAGAACAGGAAGCCAAAACATGGCTTGCCCAATACGATCAGCGGATGCAGGCCGCACGTGATAAGCTAAAGGGAATTATTCAGCCTGGGGATACGTTCACCGTAATGGAAGCTTCGGATAAAGAATACTATGTCTATGGTGATAATTTTGGCAGGGGAGGACAGGCCGTATACAGAGGACTCAATTTGACACCTCCGCAGCTTGTCCAAAAAGAATTATTAGGTGAGACTCAATGGAAATCGGTGTCAAAAGAAGTCATTAATCAATATGCAGGCTCTTATATCTTGCTGACGGTTAACAAGGATTTGAGAGGTTACGAAGGAGACAGCATATGGAAATCACTGAAAGCGGTCCGGCAAGGTAAGGTTTTTGAGCTCCAGGAGGATCGATATTGGTACTTCGACCCGATTGCCATTGTAGGACAAGCTGAGGAAATCGCAGATATGATCGTCCAGCGGAATAAAGAGAACGCCGCACAGAAGTAATCGCTTCGGTGTTGTTCGCAGCCCTTTGGTATTTATGCCGAAGGGCTTTATTTTTTCACAATAGGGTAGAGCATTAGGCATTCCTCGAAATTTGCTATTGAAGCTATTGCCACATTAATTTACAATAGTAAAGATTGCGTGATAATAATTCTCATTATCAACATCATCTTCAACACAGTTCGTGATAGCTACATACTATTCAACAGTAAGGGTGAACAATAGTTATGAAATTATCAGAATCATCAGATGGCCCCGCTCAAAGTAAACATAACCAGTCGCCGACTCAATTCCACTCGCGACCTTGGGCGGCTTCGCTTATCCTGACAGTTGGGCTTGGACTTTTAGCGTTCGGTATCGCGCTATCCCTATCTTTTGGAGCAGCCTCTATTAGGCTAGAAGAGGTGTGGAACGCTGTTTTTCACTTTAAACCCGAGTTACAAAACCATCAAATTATTTGGGAAATCCGTCTACCTCGAATTCTGGGTGGGGTTTTAATCGGAGTTTGTTTTGCCGTAGCAGGGGCAATTATGCAGGGAATGACTCGAAATCCCCTTGCTGACTCGGGCTTGCTTGGACTGAACTCGGGAGCCAGCTTGGCGATGGCGATTTGCTTTGCCCTTTTTCCCGGATCTTCCTTTTTACAATTGATGTTGTATTCCTTTGTTGGTGCAGCTCTGGCTGTTGTGATGGTATATGGTACAAGCTCCATATCTAAATCAGGGCTCACGCCAGTTCGTCTTGTATTGGCGGGCGCAGCTGTCACGGCATTGTTGTCTGCCTTAGGAGATGCAATCAGTTTGTACTTTAATGTTGGACAGGATTTGGCCTTTTGGTATGCCGGAGGGCTTAGTGGAACCAAGTGGGTTCAGCTCGGTATAGTTTTGCCTTGGGTTGTGGCAGCTTTTATCGGCGCTCTCATGTTGTCGCGCTCTATTACGCTGCTTAGTCTGGGAGACGAAATTGCGTTGAGTCTTGGTCAGCGAACCGGGGTGGTAAAGGTAGTCGGAATGATTCTTGTTCTGATTCTGGCGGGTGCAGCGGTGTCGTTGGTTGGTTCTATAGGTTTCGTAGGATTGATTATTCCCCACATAACCCGCAAGCTGGTTGGCGTCGATTATCGCTGGATTATTCCATGCTCGGCCATTATGGGAGCTTTACTCATTGTGTTTGCCGATCTGGCAGCCCGTATGATTAACGCACCTGAGGAAACACCGGTGGGCGTACTTATTGCCTTAATTGGGGTTCCATTCTTCCTTTATCTGGCACGTAAAGAAAGGAGGGCACTGTAAGATGAATAACGTTACGAATGGGGCTATTGCCAAAGCTAGTCATCGTAAAAAAATCCATGATTGGATGGTTGTTGTCATTCTACTCGTATTGCTCATTGCTGCGTTCACCATAAGTGCGAATACGGGAACCATCCGGCTTTCGCCAATGGAGCTGTTTAGAACCTTGTTTGGACAAGGGACTCCACAGCAGGAATTAATCCTATTTGAATTCCGATTGCCACGAATGGTTATTTCCCTTCTAATCGGTGCAGGTCTCGCTGTTTCTGGCTGCATCATGCAGGGGGTTTCGCGTAACGGTCTAGCGGACCCTGGTATTCTGGGGATTAATGCGGGCGCCGGGTTGATGGTCATGCTGTTTGTATTGCTTTTTCCATCTATGCAAACTACGAATTCATTGTTTTTACTTCCTGCTCTTGCGCTGATTGGATCAGGAGCAGCTGCTATTCTGATCTACGCACTTTCTTACAAGAAAGGCGAAGGAATTTCCCCAACAAGGCTACTGCTAAGCGGGATTGGCGTAGCGGCGGGTATCAGTGCTGCGATGATCATTATGACTCTTAAGCTGACACCTGAAAGTTACACGTTTGTAGCTAATTGGTTAGCAGGAAGCATCTGGGGCTCAAACTGGAAATTCGTAATGGCTCTATTGCCTTGGCTGATTGTATTGCTTCCTTTCGCATACTACAAAGCAAATGTGATGAATGTGCTTAATCTGGGGGATCAGACGGCATCGGGGTTGGGTACACCTATCGAGAAGGAACGTATTCTCCTTCTGGCTGCTGCGGTAGGACTGGCCAGTTCTAGTGTTTCGGTTAGTGGCGGTATCGGCTTTGTCGGTTTGGTGGCTCCGCATTTGGCGAGAAAGCTGGTGGGTCCGAAGCATAAAATGCTGCTGGTAACCTGTGCTTTAGTCGGAGCACTCCTGGTACTTGTAGCGGATACGATCACACGATCCTTACCTTTACAGAAAGAAATTCCGACAGGTTTGATTGTAGCCATCCTTGGTGCGCCATATTTCTTATATCTGCTGAGTCGCTCCAAAGGGTAACATCACGAAAGAATACCACCTGTCAATTAAAGGCTACACACAACAAATAACCTTCAACACCACTAAGGAGAAGTGGGGCTGAAGGTTATTTGTTCATTTGATTTAGCTGCCTTTCATCTCAACGGGAAGTATTCAAGGCATGAGAGGTTTGATACAGCTCTCTGATCATTTTATGCAACGTGTAATTTTCCTGACGTGTCACGCCGTGTTGATTTTCCTGAACCAGCAACTGATGGATGTTTCGTTTTAGAATTTCACTTCGACGTTCCAGCATTTCGGTACTAATAAATAAATGAACACTCCCTTTGTCATGAATAAACCTACATTTTTGAAATGAGCATTGGCCGAATATAAGGTTGCCTTTCGACTTCTTTAAGTATATCGTGCTGGATGATCAAGGGAAAACGGAGCGAGACTGCAAATTACTTTTTCTCATCATCCATGCCGTGTCGACAGCGACTCACCCCATGAGTTCTTAGATATACTTCTTTATGCTGGAGATAACAGGGGTTTAGGGACAAATAGCTTGATGTAAAATTTAACTGAAGGCTGCTTTTTTGATATACACGGATTAATCGCATCCATGCGTTTAAAATATTTGTCCGCAAGGAGCGTCTAAAACGAGTCCCTTATTGTCCCGGGAGAAATATTTCTTGAGTGTGATTAACCAGTTAGAACAACATCAAGTTAAGAGAGGAAGTGTGGAGCAGCGACTGCAAGAGCTTATATTGGGTATTGCTCATTCCGTTGAGAACAAGCAAGGGCTAACCAGCGAGTTAATACAAAGGATCAATCGTGTATTCGAAGAAAATCAATCTGTGCGCCTAAAAGTAGCTTTGTTTCAGAAGATCAGCACATTCTGTAGTTCTAAATGTCGAAGTCGTTACAACTACCTAATGAAAGAAAAGAATAAGAGAGGCTATAACATTATGGAAGTGAGGAGACACAATAATGATTATTTTAAAATCGGATGAAGAAATTGAGATCATGAGGGAAGCTGGCCGAATACGACTATTCTACCAGTCCGTACCGCTTGCCTTTGGCTCCGAATTTTTCAAACCGTGCGTTGTTCGCCACATACGTATACCGGAAGCCATGAGCTGAACGAAGCACGGCTCCGGATACGTCTATTTTGTGTGCATTCATAATACCCGTTTCTCCATACCTGGAAAAAGATACAGAATGGTGGATGAACAGCTGCTTTATCATCATTATTTGTATTGTGGATATATCGGCTGAACAGCTACTTGCTCAGGATCATGACCGAAGAACAACAGATTCGGCTTGATCTCCTGCACAATCTGCTGAATGCGGGCGATTGACTGGCGTGTCTGTTCACGGTCAAAGCCGTCAAACGGCACGTCGTTTGCGTAATTCTCCTGCGTGTAGGCAACATCAATCGTCAGCATGACCGGACCCGACTCCTTTGTTGTGACCAGCGCGGACTGATGACCCGGCGAATGACCCGGAGTATAGAGCAGTTGCAAGCCCGGAACCAGCTCATGATCCCCTTGGAGCAGTCGGTAATTCAAGTCCACCTGCACACATTCCGGTGGCGCATACTCCAGATTACCGATCGCAGCGTCCGCTTCGGTCTGCTGCACATAAATCGGTGTATTCGGAAAATGCGGATTGCCTCCGGCATGATCCATATGCATATGGGAGATAACGATGGCATGGATATCGTCCGGTTGATACCCGATCCGATCCAGTACCGTCACGATACTATCATCGGCTGTCATATGGGGGATGAAACGCCCTTCAAACGGTGTACTTTTAAAATAATCCGGATTGTCGATAAACGAATCCGGCATACCGGTATCAATGAGAATCGGACCGTGATCTGTCCCCAACAGATACGACCAGATTTGCAGTCGCACCAGTTCACCGGGCTGTTCATGATGGTTGAGTGAGGAGCGATCAATATCAAGCTGACCGACCGGTAACCAGTACAATTTGTTAATCATACAATCATCCTCCAATCTTAGTTTACATAATAATTATTATGTAGTTAATAAATAGAATTACAACTGACAGAAAGTGATATTTGTAATTCGTTTGTAAGATGGGGGGGCGATGGAGCCTCATGCTTTCGCTGTAATCCCGCTCTCTCAAAAATTAATTTCTAATAGTTTAAATGATAAGGCATGTAGGCGTCCAGCAGGAATCTGCCAGACAGGCTAGTACGTGCTGATGTATAATCGGATGAAAAAAAGGTAATTACATAGCTTTCTCTGAAAAAGTTCCGGATAAAGGCGAAAGCGACCAGGCTGGACAAGAGGGGAGCGTTTTATTTATACTTAAAAAGCGCTAAAAAAACAGCGTATAATATAAATTATACGCTGTTTAGGTTTAAAACGACTTTTAGAATCCCTCCTGCATAAGATGTCGATTGGTTTGTCGATAAAAATCAGACGAAATCATCATTTTACAGTATATTTTGGAATATGAACTGAATTGGAGGCGAGCGAGATGAAAAAAGAGATGCGACATGTGGAGCTCGATACAACTGAAGAAATTGATGAGATATATACTGAGGAGCTGGAAGCTTTTTTGATCTGGATGAAGGATGCGGGATATACGATACATACGCAAAAAAATTATATGGGGGATGTAAAGCAATTTTTACGCACGTTGCGTGAAAAACCACTCGATCAGGTGAAGAAGATTCATGTTATGTCGTATTTGTCTAAAGCGCGGGAGGGAGGCGCCGGAGATAGTACGCGGAACCGGAAGCATGCAGCGGTGAACAGTTTTTTTAAAGCGCTACAGGAATTTGAGTTATGCAGCACAAATCCGGCAGCGGGAATTAAAAAAGCAAAGACTGAAAAGAATCGTATGCCCGTCTATCTGGATGAAAAGGATATTCATCCGTTTTTGCTCGCGGTGGAGGGGAAATATGCAAATCGTAATATGGCTATTTTTCTGCTGATGGTCTACATGGGATTGCGTGTGGGGGAGGTTCATTCATTGAATGTCTCGGATTACAGCCGAGAAAGACGTACCTTAGATGTGTTCGGTAAAGGACGTAAGTGGCGTACTCTCCCGGTACCGGAAGCCGTGTGTGACTTTGTAGAGCATGCTTTGGAGGAAAGATTGACGCCGTGGAGAGGTAAAGAGGATGCGATGTTCGTATCCCAAAAAGGCCGCCGTCTGGCAGTGCGCACCATTCAACAGATTGCTACAGAAACGTTCGAACGATTCCAGCAAGATAAGAGTATAGAACGTCGGGAGACTTATTCCAGCCATAAGTTGAGACATACATTTGCGACAATGCTATTACGTAAGGGAGCAGATCTGCGTACTGTACAGGAGCTACTGGGGCATTCATCTATTCAGACAACCACAGTATATACACATGTCACTGATCGGGAAAAAGAAAAAGCAATGGATAAGCTGGATATTCAGATACCCATATCAGGATTGTAAGTATAGCATGAAAGTTGAGATTAAATGAAAACGAGTTTACATAATAATTATTATGTAAACTCGTTGCATTGGACAGAATTACATCCTGACTTGAAAATCACATCATCAGCTTAAGGTCATTACGATCATGAACGTAGTATTCTTGTTCATAGCGTTAGTCTTGTTTTTGATTGATTTGCTCCAAATGATGCCGCAAATGCTGAATATAATCGTCAACTAGCCACTGTAATGTTTCGGTGGAGTGGTCATCTTTTTGAAATCTTTTCTTAGAATCGAATGATGTACATGAGTTTAACACATTTATGATTTGCTTATTCAATAGTTTCCATAAATGTATGACATCCACGTAAGAGAACTCTTCCTGATATTGATTAGCTACCACCCATTCATTTTGCGCATACGATTCAATTTTGATAGGGGATGTTGAATGCTTAATCATGATAAATCTTCTTTGATTATTAGAAGCGGAGTCGCACAGATGTCCTAGTATCTCTTTTTTGGACCATTTCTCCGAGAACGGTTTGGCATTAAATTCATGTTCTGTGATCGAAAAAAATTCTTTTTCATAATCCTCGATGATTCTCGTCAGTTCTTCAACAGCATTTTTCAATAGATTAGCCTCCTTATTTTAGCGATCGTCTTAAGATTAGCATTAGAATAATTCAAAATAAGCTGGAAAGCAATGGTGAATTAAAGGTTAGTATGATATTGCCTTGACAAAGGTAATATTTTGCTTCAAATTAAAGGTGCTATGTATGGAAAAAGCTAATACAAATTTAATTAAAGAAATAAATCTGAACCTGGTTCGCAAAGTATTGAAACAGATCAGTAAGACAACAAAACCCCAACTAGCCGCATTGACTGATTTAAGTGTGGTAACTATCAATACTCTTATGCAGGAATGTGGATACGTCTATAGAGAACAAATAGATGAAGATCAACGCTACTCATTATAAGGCACATCATATGAGTTGGCTGCATTATTTTCGGGGTGTTGGGGCAACTATGAGACCGATTATTATGTCTTTCTACATTTCGAATTACAACTCATGGAGGAGTGGCTACAATGGAAACGAGTTGCCGCAATACAAAATCCCATAACCGAAACCCAATCAGACGACTTACAGAGAGATCACAATACTGTACTAGTTAAGAACATCCCCAAAGAAAAGCTAATTCCAATGAAGGGATTAATAGAAATTATCACTTGACCTGAAACGCGTTTCATCAGCTAAAGTAAACGTGTAACCTAAAAGAGAAAGGCGAGGGCACTCTATGATCTCATTGATTTACTTTGCTCAGTTATATGGGTTGGTACTTATTGGTGCTTAGCATTATCTGGGCAGCCTAAGGAAGTAAAACCTTACCGCTCCATCGATGATTTTTTTTGAATAACTTTGTATGTCCACTTAATAAAGAAACTTTTTTTACTCGCTTTATTAATATGTTTAATTAATTGGTTTAATAAGTGTACTGGATATGCAATGCACCTATTAAATGGATCAAGTTCTGGCACTAAGTTGGATTTACGGAAATAAGGAGGTGTGACTGCGCGGGGATAAAAGGTATCTCATGTATCATAATTACTGGATCAAATTTATATCGTTGATTCTGAAGCAAGTTGGCTGGATATTACAGCACTTCATACCCATAAAGGGGAGACGGTAAGAAAACCCCAAACTGCCTCATGAAAGGACTATACGTAGCATGAAAAATAAAATACTAGTTTTTGATATTGGTGGCTCTTTTATTAAATTTAGTTTGTATTTTAAAGGTGAATTTATGTGCAAGGGGAAAGTTAAAACTCCATTGGACTCACTTGAGAATCTGCTTGTAGCTTTGAAGCAAATTCATAATCAGTTTATGGATGAATGTGAAGGTATAGCCATCAGCATGCCAGGTATTGTGAATTCGGAAAGCGGTCACATGGTGCATGGAGGTTCATTAAGATATATATATGATATAAATATGCTTGATGTTTTTAAGAAAGCGTTTCACAAGCCTGTAGCGATTGAAAACGATGGAAAGTGTGCTGCTCTTGGAGAAGCATGGCGTGGTTCTTTACAGGGAATTACCGATGGTGTCGTTCTGGTCGTTGGTACAGGGATGGGTGGTGGGATCATCTCACAAGGGAAATTGCTGAAGGGCCATCATTTATCAGCTGGGGAGTTCTCTTTCATCAGAACGAACAACGAGAATGCAGACAATCATGATTATCTGCTTGGTATGCAAGGGAGTAGTTTTGTTTTAACTAAAACCGTTGCGAAAGCCAAAGACCTTCCGGCAGATTCTATGACAGGTGAAAAGATATTCAAGTTCATTGAAGAAGGCGATGGAACGGTCCAAACGATTTTTCGAGAATACTGTAGGAACATCGCAACACAAATCATTAATTTACAATCCATACTTGATCCTGAAAAGTTTGTAATTGGGGGAGGCATATCTGAAAATCCTTTACTGGTTATTACCATTAGGGAAGAGCTAGAAAAGCTTTATAAGGATTCTATCTATAATTTTGTGCGTGCAGATATTGAACAAAGTAGATTAGGCAATGAAGCGAATTTGCAAGGTGCTATATATAACTACAAACAAACCTGTCATCTTGAATGATAACTAAAACAAACAAATAAAATAACAACAATAGAGCGTGCCATAACTTTGGACACGCCTTTTTTGCATTACAGATGTTTGATATAGGAGCTTTATATAATGAAGCTGGTTTGAAGGTTTGAAACTGAGTTTTACATGAACTTTGGATGCCTGATTTATCTTGTCCTGTCTAATAAAGAATCATTAGGTTTACATAATATATATTATGTTTTAGTGTGGTGAAATCTGCAAGTGGATCACTCTTATCAAGTGTCCGCTTGCAGATTCAGTTTCAGTGACAATATAAAAATAACTTATTTTTTTATATTGAGAATATACGCATGCGTCTATATTTCATTTTCCGGGGGAGATTCAATTATCACTCCTTCAACATGTTTGCGTCCCAGCAGTTTTCGTTTTTTGCGGTTTTCCTTGGTTTCTAAAACAATATCCAGATCATAGTCGTCAGGATACAGTTCAGTAGCAGCGATGTGAAGGACGAGCCTCTTTTTGTTAATACTCAGTTTTTGTCCTTGGATCAAAATTCCGACATTCCCCCGTTCATCCTCGGTTTTATATACAATTCCAGTTCGATCCAGGTAGCCTACATAAACACTATCACCAAGGGCAAATGGCTTGGCTTTGAGAGGAAGTTCTTGTTTCCCCCGTTTTGTGACTGTATCGTCTAAAGCCGCTTTTTTAGGGAGAGGCTTATTTGCATCATCAGACTTTTCATCATCTACACAAGGAGGAATAACAAACGATTCCTGTGTATTCCGAGACGCTCTACCTGCAGAAATGACCTCAGAACGCTCGATAATACGTGTCCACATGCCCAGCTTCAAGGCAATTGCATATGCATAGCTTTCTCCGGCCTCTCCAATGCGAAGTCGGTACAAAGGCTGTAGCGTTTCGGTATCAAACTCCATACGAGCATTCTGAAATCCCGGTGTGTTTTCAGCAAAATGCTTGATTTCGCTAAAGTGAGTTGTAGCCACTACTGTCGCTCGGCGACGATGGAATTCTTCTAGCAACGCGATAGAAAGGCCTACTCCTTCTCCCGGATCGGTGCCGGATGCCATTTCATCAATCAGGATCAGAGTAGAGTTGCCTGTTGTCTCTAAAATGCTAATCATGTTGCGGATGTGTGCAGAAAAGGTACTCAAAGCATGTTCAATGCTTTGGCCATCCCCGATGTCAACCACAATTTCCTCGAATACAGCCATTCGGCTGCCATGCAAAACAGGTACCAGTAGCCCAGATTGCACCATTAATGTTAATAGACCGACGCTTTTGAGGGCCATCGTTTTTCCGCCTGTGTTCGGTCCGGTGATGATGAGTGAGGAATATCCTTCACCAATTGAGAAATCAAGCGGCACCATGGTATTGGACATCAACGGGTGACGTGCACCTCGGATGTCTATAATCCCGTCAAGATTAAGTTCGACAGGGACAGCATCCAGAGTCATGGCGTATTTGGCTTTTGCCAATAAAAAATCCAGTACACCTACCGTCTCTGTATTAATGCTTAGTTCCCGGTTGTATGACTCAGCCATTGCCGTCAGGTCTCCCAGCACTTTCATTTCTTCTTTTGATTCTTCTGCCATGTTCGCGCTCTGATCGAATTGCAGATTCGTGATCTCGGCAGGTTCAACATAAACCGTTTGACCACTTCCCGATTCATCCAGTACATTGCCTTTCACTTGTTTACGGAATTCTTTTTTGATTGGAAGCACGTAACGGCCATTGCGCTGACTAATCATATTTTCCTGCATAATGGATCGGTGACGGCTGGTAAGAGAGTCAAGTTTCCTCTTGATACGTTCTTCAGTAACCGCAATTTTTTTGCGAATTTTAGCTAGTTCTTTACTGGAGATATCCGTTACACGTCCCGAATGAATACATCTTTCGATTTCGGATAAAAGTGGCTCCATGCTATACATGGAAGATGCATAAGCGCTGACGGTTGGAGCAGCGTCCGCCTTGGAATGCATATATTTTATGAGTTGAATGCAGCTTCGAATGAATTGAGCCATATGAGAAAAATCACGCTCGCTGAACATATACCCGGTTCCGAGCAGTTGAAGAATGTGCTCCATTCCTTCCAACGAAGGAACAGGGACGCTTGCTCCGTGGCGAATGATCTGTAACGCTTCGTTCGTTTCGTCAAGACGAATCTTAATGGTACGGATATCAGTAATTGGGCGCATAGAAGTAGCGTGATGCTTACCCAGATAAGAAAAAGCACATTCGGAAACTCTTGTTTTAATTTGATCATATTCCAAACGCAGCATTGTAGTTTCGTTCATGAATAAATCGCTCCTTTAGTTGTGTAGTGTCAGGATTTTGGAAAACCTTGCTATTAAAATAAAAAAGGGCGGAGAATGAACAAAACGTTCATTCTCCGCCCTTAAGGAAAGAGGGAATTTATCATCAAATAAGCCTGTTATACAGCTTTTGTAGTTCCGAGTTCCGTGTTACCAATTCATTCACTCAACAGCTCTTTGCTAAGCTATTTGGATCGAATGGAAACGTTAAAAGGGAAGTTACAAAATCTGAAAACAAAAAAACCGCGCTGAACACAGCACGGAATAAGGCCTGGATGAAGATAATCCCGAAGGCGATTTATGATATCCGCATGTTCTTAACTAATATCAGGATAACAACACAGCAAGAAACAAACCTGTCCCCGAAGGGTGCAAGCGCCTGGTGTTACTCCCTGAATATGCAATTGCTTAGTTAAGAACGTTCACCGACATCAAAATCTCTCCCTTAATTGAAGATATAACCATACTATACGATTGAACAGGCGTTGAAGTCAAGGCCGACTTCTTTAATTCGAGGCAATGGGGACCATAATATTAACATAATATATATTATGTATACCCAATATCAAATGTTATTCAGAATCATTGGGTATGACAGCTTGTACAGGCCGCCTGTCACGAAGCAATGGTAGTAGCAGCATCGCTCCAATCAAAAACAAGCCGGCGCTCACGCTATATACAGTGTTCAGGGAGGATTCGTGTTTGAGTGTTCCGCCGATACTCATACCGACGACCATCATCCCGGAGAACAGGGGTGAGAGGGCACCACCGACGCGGCCGATAAAAGCAGCTTCGGCATTTTTCATCATCATCGTGTTGATACCGATATGAATGCAAGGATAAAATAGGCCGCTGAAAACTTGTAGTGCTATGGTCAACACAATATTGTGCGACCATCCGACTCCAAAGGTTGTCAGTGTGCTGACCAAAAGTCCGGCCACAAGCAGCAATTGCGGCTGTGCTTTTTTGGCAACCCCCATAATCAGACCGCCTCCTACCAGCATAGCCGCTCCGTTCGCCATTAACGGCCATTGCAGGAATTCCTTGTTTTGTCCAAGGTTCTCGATGGCGACAAAAACCATTAATGGTTGAATAAGTCCGACCGCTAGCCCAATTACGGTGAATGTTCCCCCAAGCGTGCGAAGTGTGCGGTTATTCCATACATAACGAATTCCTTCTTTAAGCTCTTGAATGAAATGAGTTGGTTGATCATCTATCTCAAGTGCTTGTTCATCTTGTGGAATACGAGTCAGGACAAGCGCCGAGATGAGAAACAATATTCCGGTTATAGACATTGAAGTGAAAATTCCAAAGTGTTGATAAATAAATGTACCGATAACAGGACCGATAACCATAAACAATGCCATGAGAGATTGAAAAAGGGCCATCACTCCCTGTAGTTGTTCTGGTGCTACATGCTGCTTAAATATTTTCATCGCAGACGGCTGAGAAAATTGAGATAGAATGGCCGAAAAGAAAGTGGACAGCAAAAGCACCTGCCATGAACCGTACCATAATGCCAACAAGACAATAAAATAGAGGCCGCGGATAGCAAATCGCAACTAATCATGGTCCGTTTGGGCCGCCAACGGTCCGCGAATGTTCCTCCAATGATAGCGAACAGAAAAATAGGCATAAATTCAGCAACCGAAATAAGCGACACGTATACGGGATCATTATGGGTCAAATCTGTTACATACAACAGTATGGCAAAGTTGCGCACCCAAATGCCCAAATTTAGCAGTGCATTGGAGGCGATAATGGTCCTTATATATGGATTTTTAAACAACAACAAACTCTCCCTTCCTGTTTTCAGGGCGCAAACCCCTTGGAATATCATTTTTAATAAACAAAATATATTTTTGTCTATATAATAATAGATAATATAATAAACTAGCTACTGTTTAGTCAAATGTTTTTTGAAATCACAAAGAAAGTAGGGCATAGAAAATAAAGAGGTCAATGATCCTTAAGGGCGTGAATTAGAACGGTGATAAAAGTACTCACTTTAAACTTGTGAATTGGGAATGATATCTAATCGAAAAAAAATAGTTTACATAATATATATTATGTAAACTAAACTATTTATCTTAATAATAGGGCTCTGAATCCGATGTACCTTTTAAAATCATAGTGATATAATTACGCGTACATGCCTGAAAAGGAGCGAATGGAACGTAAATGAACTTTCAAGTGGATTTTTTATCTTTTTTTGTAATTCAGGTAGACGGAAAAGAAGGACAGGGTGGTAAGTCCTATAAGCATTACGCTACGATGGACGATTACGATTATGACGAAAGCGATATTAAAAAATTTCTGGACGGGGAATTTGCTCGTATTAGCAAGCGGAAGGTTGAAAAAAACCCCAGCACAGAGCAGGCACCGACCAAAATTGGCCGCTTTATCGTCGAACCGGAGCATGAATTGAGCAGTAATCCGAATTTCAATATGTTCGCCCGACTGCGGGCAGCAGAGGATAAGGAAGATTTTAAAAATGCCTGTGACGATCTGGTGCGGATGTATCTGGATACGAGCGCGGTACGCGGTGGAGCGCTGATCATTGTACAGGCTACCTTGAATACACACTCGGATGATCCGTTTATTTTTGTGCTTAAATGTGATTTCGAACCTAAAATTGCCAGAATTACTGAAAGCAGTCTGGTAAGTGAGGTCGAAATGGCAATTTCTGCCCGTAATATGAAATCCATCATGTATCCTTACATGCTTGAGGAGGGGATGAACGATGAGTGGGAGCTTAAAATTCACCAGTCTTCGCATGCCCGGTATTTTGAAGATTTTTTGAAATTCGTGACCTATGAGCAATCCATGCCCGAAATCGTCAATGAGCATGTCATGGGCTTCGTTCAGAACTATGTAGAAACCAAATGGCCGGATGCATCTAATGAGGAAAGACAGCAGGAAGAGCGCGATCTGGAATTGTGGGCGGCGAGCGAAAAACGGGATCTGCAAGGGAAATGGGAACCTCTTCAGGTCGTAGAGGCTGCACAGCATATTGTCGAGCTGAAACCAGAAATTGAAGTTCGTTTCAAACTAGATGATACGGCCGTACGTGGACTACTGTCCGACTTTGGCGCCAAGCTGCATATCACGAAACTTCATGATAGATATGCACTTATTATTGAAGGTGATGCATTTACGTTTGAAAAGGGATTTTCACCGATTGAGCTACTCCAACCTGAATCGTTTGAAACGGTGGCTGAGCGGCTAAAAGAGAAACGCCAGCATGAAAATGAGGATGTGGATGGCGATACGCCACCTTGGTAATTCGAATGCATAGCAGGACGACAAACTGAACTTTTACATTATAATGACTAAAAAACTGGCCTCTCAACGGATATTACCGCTGTAGAGGCCAGTTTTGTTTAGCTTTTATGCTTTCGATCTACATATGGACTTTGCTAATTTGATCTTTTAGCTTGTCCGCAGATTGAACAAACCTTGTACGTTCCTCTTCATTGAGCGGAAGATCCAAAATTTCACGTACCCCATTGTGATCTACGATACTTGGAACACCTAAATATACGTCAGATACTCCGTTATAATTTTCCAGCAAGGTGGACACATTAAGTACCGACCCCTCGTCTCCGAGAATGGCGGCTACAATTCGGTCGAGAGCCAGCCCGATAGCATAAGAAGTTGCGCCTTTAGCATCTATAATTTCATAGGCAGCATTCTTGGTATTTTCAAAAATTTCGTTTTTCGTTTCTTCACCCAGTTCAAGCGGAGTTCCAGCTACGTTGGCTGTGCTCCATACAGGTAACTCGGAGTCACCGTGTTCTCCAATAATATGGGCGTGGATGCTTCGTGGATCGATGCCTTTTTGCTTCCCGATCAAATAGCGGAAGCGTGCGCTGTCCAGCAACGTTCCTGATCCAATGACTCTACTTGAAGGCCAACCACTGCGTTTCCAGGAGATGTAGGAGAGAATGTCCACTGGATTGGTTGCGATCAGCAAAATGCCGTGTGTATTGACCTTGACGATATTATCAATAATACTTTCAAAAATTTCGGCATTACGCTTCAGCAAATCGATGCGCGTTTCTCCCGGCTTTTGTGAAGCGCCTGCAGTAACAATAATGATATCTGCATCACGGCAGTCTTCATAATCACCCGCCCACACTTTGACACCGCCGAGAAAGGGAAGCCCATGATTCATATCGAGCATTTCCCCCTTCGCCTTTTTGACGTTGACATCAATAAAGACAAGTTCTGACATGCGTTGGCGCAGCAGTAGGGTATAGCCGGTTGTTGTGCCAACCGCTCCCATGCCGACAATGGCCACTCTACTTCGTTTGTAAGGTTTTAAGCTCATAAAATCCTCATCTCCTTCTCGGGTTGTATACCTTTTCATTTTGGGGTATTACTTAAAAATTTATCTTTCCAACTTAGTGTACCGTATATATTTACCCACGGCAAAGAAATATGACATTTTTCCTTGACTTCAAAGGCGAGCTCGCTAATAATTAATCGAATGATAAGAACACGCACTAAAGCGTTGCAGCACCGATATTGACGCATGAAATTATGGAAAGAGGATTCGGCATATGGACTTATTTCGAAAAAAAACAGGACTGCTCCCGCATGAGGAAAGCGGATCTACAGGTCACTTAAAGAGAACAATGGGTGCCTTTGATCTCACCATGCTAGGTGTAGGATGTATTATCGGTACCGGGATTTTTGTTATTACTGGCAAGGCAGCAGCAGAAAATGCAGGTCCTGGATTGATGCTCTCCTTTGTTATTGCAGGTATTGCCTGCGTACTAGCAGCCTTATGTTATGCGGAGCTATCATCTACAGTTCCCGCAGCTGGGAGCGCTTATGCGTATAGTTATATTGTATTTGGAGAAATTTTGGCCTGGGTACTGGGTTGGGACCTGATTCTGGAATATGGAGTGGCGGCCGCCTCTGTGAGTAGTGGATGGTCTGCATACTTTCAAGGCTTGCTGGCTGGATTTGATATACATTTACCGCTGGCTTTAACTGCAGCCTTCGATTCGACCAAGGGAACCATTATTGATCTACCAGCCGTGTGCATCATTATGCTCATCACACTGTTACTGAGTCTCGGAGCCAAGGAGACGGTTCGATTCAATTTAATAATGGTTTGTGTTAAAGTCGGAGTTGTATTGCTATTTATTGGGATCGGTATCTTTTATGTTAAGCCTGACAACTGGACACCATTTTTGCCTTATGGATTTTCTGGTGTTTTGAGTGCTGCAGCAATCGTATTTTTTGCTTATCTGGGTTTCGATGCCATCTCAACTGCAGCTGAAGAGGTTCGCAATCCGCAGCGGAATATGCCCATCGGCATTATTTCTTCTCTTGCGATCTGCACGGTACTGTATATTGCCGTTTCAGTTGTGCTAACGGGAATGGTACCTTATACGCAGTTGGGGGTAAGTGATCCTGTTGCGTTTGCTCTCCGCTTTATTCATCAGGATTTTGTTGCCGGATTGATTTCAGTCGGTGCGATTGCGGGGATGACCACCGTTTTACTGGTGCTGTTGTTTGGTCAAACGCGGTTAATTTTCTCAATGTCACGTGATGGCCTTTTACCCGTTTTTTTATCTAAAATCAATGTCAAAACTCAAACACCGATACGAAGCACCTGGCTGGTGGGCAGCATTATCGCATTGGCTAGTGGATTGTTTCCGTTACATGCACTGACCAATTTGACGAGTATTGGAACCCTGTTCGCTTTTGCTGTGGTATCAGTAGGGGTTATCGTTCTGCGCAAGAAACGCCCTGATTTGAAAAGAGGCTTTACCGTGCCGTGGGTTCCGTTGCTCCCGCTTTTAAGTGCTTTGGTTTGCATCGGTCTGATGCTTCAGCTTCATATTAGCACCTGGATTGGATTCATTGTGTGGCTCCTGCTTGGATTGCTGATCTATTTCTTCTATGGATACCACAAAAGTTTGTTGAACCGTAAATCTTAATAAATTCAAGTATAAAAAAGCTGGCATCCTGCACTTTTGTGAAGGGTCCGGTTTTTTTTGTCATTACGCGAAAAGTGTCACATAGAGGCGTTTATGGTATAATTCTGTTTCAGATAAGCTTTTGGCACGTGATTACAGCATGCCATCGAGGGAGGATTTTTATATGAAACTGCGCTGGCGTGCGCTCTTGGGGGGAGTACTGCTGCTGACGGGCATTCTACTGGCTGCCTGTTCTGCTGAAGCCCCAGAAACGTTAACTAAACCTCCGATTGAGGAACCTGATGACCAGGGTCAGACAATTACTATTAATCCACCAGTGACTCCAAAGGTGGGCGATCCCAACGCCAAATATGTAGTTCAGACGCGAATAGCGGATTTTCATTTGATCGATAACAATAAAGGGTTAGTTTGGGGAGTTACCCATAATGAGCTCCGACTTTATGATACTCATGATGGCGGAAAGACATGGAATAATATTTCTCCCTCCGAAAACGTCCAATTTCAAGACAAGCTTGAATACGGAAAGGACATCAGTTTCACTGATTCTCGTCACGGTTGGGTTGTCCGTCAAAATTTGGACAAAACAGCAACCGTCATTCTGAGAACGGCAGATGGAGGACAGAGCTGGGATGTTTCAGCGCTTCCAAGCGGGGACCATGTGAGCTCGATTCAATATGTAAATCCAACTACTGGCTGGATTATGGCATATGTAAATCTGAATGAGCAGGATCAACAAAAACTGTTGTATCACACCACTGACGGGGGAGCCACGTGGGATAAAGTTGCGCAAAGTTCTGGAATGACATCCAACAAACCAGGCTCAGGGTTACCCGATCGGGGCAGTCTGGCCGGAATGAGCTTTTCTTCCAACAATCAGGGGTTTGTAGCGATCAATCTTGATAAAAGTGTTAAGTTGTACAAGACTTTGAATCAAGGGAAAACATGGACTCCGGTAGCTAACAGAATACAGGGTTGCCCTCAGGCCAAAGCAGAAGCCCAGCAGTCTCTGAAAGGGAGCAGTGCCTCGTACTGGATTCCGGTTCTTTGCTATGGGGATAACGTCATAAAATATAACGGACTGTTTACAAACGATACAGGGACACAATGGAACGGTGTGCCTTTGGGTCTGAGTAGCAACATTAATGCTATTATCCCTGGCCGTACGTTTCTAAACGAAAAGGAAGGGTGGATCATAACCGAGACCGGAATGAGCCGTACAAAGGATGGGGGGAAGACGTGGACAAGTCTCACAGGCAACAAAGTGCTACCTTTGAAGCTACAAGACTACCCAAGATCGGTTAAGCTCCGTTTCGCTTCTTCTTCAGTGGGTTGGCTTCTTTTGGAACGCCTTGATGACAAGAAATCACTGCTGCTGAAAACGACGGACGGCGGTGCGAACTGGAGAATTTTATAATCGCTATAAAGGTGATTGCCCTGGGGTGTTATTCCCAGGGCGTTTTATTTTTAAAAAATTTAAATTTTATACGACTATATGTGAAAAAAATCACAAACTAACGAATAAGCCGCTGTTATACTAAACCTGTAAACAACGATAGGAGTGATAATCATGAGAGCGAATCAGGATCATATGTTAACCCAATACTACCTTCAATTTTGTTATACTTGCCAGGATGCCTATGGTTGCACGACTGAAGAGGACTGCAAACAGTGTGCAGAGCGTTACGCTGAAGACGAAAATCATGAAGTTCTGGATGAAACACAACGTTATCTCCAGCTTGTACATGTGTAAATCGATGCATCATTCTGATATCGCCATATCTTGAGCCTCCCGGATTATTCCGTGGGGGCTCTTGGCGTTCTTAAGGGTTGCTATCAAATTTGGGCAGGAACATACATATACTGTTATAGAAAGCTTAGGTCAGGTCAGGATGCCCGGTAGTTTCCCTGTGGAATGCCTGGCGGAGAGGAGTGCGGTGCATGGGTTTTGAGTCATTATGGATGTTCGATTGGCTGGGCACGGTACTGCCCGTATTTTTCGTTGTCGTGTTGGGTATTGTCGTGTTGTCTGCAGGCAGGGAAGTCATGGAATGGAGTCGAAATAAAAGGCAGCCTGTACTGACGGTCGGTTCCCGAATTACGGCCAGAAGGACACATCTCCAACAGAGGCGGCAGGAGGAACAAGGGACTCGTACCTATACTTTCTATTACGTAACCTTCGAGGTGGAAAGTGGCGACCGGATGGAGTTTAAGGTATCTGGGGAAGAATATGGTCAATGCGCTGAAGGGGATGAGGGACGGCTTACTTTTCAGGGTACAAGGTATATCGGGTTTCAGCGTCTTAATCGCTATAGCTTGGAACAGGTTAAAATGTAGAATTCAGCCTATTTATTTTTGGATTCATTTACAGCCTTCTGTAAGAAACCAGGGTAGGGGGCTGTAGATGTTTCTTGTTCGGCACATTTTGGTACATATATACTAGAACAGAGTAGTTCAGAGGAGGAATGATTCGTGTCATTTGAGGGACAAGTTGTTATTGTAACAGGAGCGGCGCATGGCATCGGTAAAGAGGTCGCTTTTGCCTACGCTGCTCAGGGTGCCCATGTTGTATTTGCGGACTACAATGAGGAAGAGGGTGCCGCAGCCGCTGCAGCAGCCCGGAACGAAGGCTATCAGGCCATTTTTATTCCTTGTGATGTACGGAAGGAAGAAGATATTGTAGCGCTAATCCGTGCCACGGAAGAAGAATACGGTACGATTCATACGCTAATTAACAACGCAGGCGTATCCAAATGGAAATCTCCATATGAGTTAACGCTAGCAGAATGGGATGACATTTTGAATACTAACGTACGCAGCTGTTTTATTGCCACTAGGGAAGCGGCTAAGGTGATGAAACGAAACGCAGAAGGTGGCTCTGTGGTCAATATGACCTCTACACGAGCTTTCATGTCAGAGCCGGATACAGAAGCCTACGCGGCATCCAAAGGAGCCATTGTGGCCTTTACGCATGCGATGGCCATATCGCTAGGAAAGGACGGGATTCAGGTCAATTGCATCAGTCCAGGGTGGATTGAAACCGGGGATTATGAGCAACTGCGTACAGAAGACCATCAACAGCATCCGTCTGGGCGAGTAGGAACCCCTAAGGACATCGCACGGGCCTGTCTGTATTTGACACAACCCGGCAATGATTTTGTAACAGGTACGAATCTGGTAGTAGATGGTGGCATGACGCGTAAAATGATTTACGAGCCGTAGTAAAAGCCTAAATGAGTAGTCCCAATCTTGGGGCTATTTTTTTGTTTTTCTGGACTGTCACCCATTGGGCATTTGTACCATATGATAGGGTATGTGATGGAGAAGCGAGGAGGGGACGCGTTGGCTGTAATCAAGACCAACTCAGAGGATGTAAGGACACTTGCCCGACTGATGCGGGCAGAGGCCGAAGGAGAAGGAGAGCAGGGGATGCTCATGGTTGGCAATGTCGGAGTAAATAGGATTTTGGGCAATTGTTTGGATTTTCGGGGGATTCGCCTTATGAACGATATGGTGTTTCAGAGTCCGGGCGGGTTTGAAGCTACCCAAAAAGGGTACTTTTATCAAAGAGCCCGTGACCGTGACATTCGTCTTGCCCAGCGTGTCATTAATGGGGAAAAAATACGCCCGGCGTCCAATGCATTATGGTTTTTCAGACCGGCAGGAAACTGTCCGGGCACCTGGTATAACCAGACTAATACCGGACGTTTTAAAGCCCATTGCTTTTTTAGCCCGACTGTACAGGATTGTCCTGCCGTCTATTAGAACGCTTCAACATGAGTTTGAATAATTTAAAACCATTTTAGGAGGAATTTACATGATTTCACAGCAAGCTTACCGTCCTGTTTCTTATCCTGCTGGTGGCGGGTATCCCGAATGGCCCAGAGGGATGAATCCGGTCGGAACTATGCAGCCCATTAGCACCTTCCCCCCTCAGGTTAATAGCGGTAGTGCGATGACACCGACTGGTATGGTGGTACAGAGCCAGACTCCACAATTTGAGCAATCATATATTGAAAACATTTTGCGCTTGAACTTGGGTAAAACAGGTACCTTTTATATGACGTATGAAAATAACCGGGAATGGAATGCGAAAATATTCAAAGGTATTCTGGAAGCAGCGGGTCGTGACCACATTATTATCAGTGATCCGGCTACGGGCAAGCGGACGATTTTGCTGATGGTGAACCTGGACTATGCTACTTTTGATGAGCCATTGTTATACCAATATCCCGGCGTCATCGGGAATCCGGGTGCATCCCCGGTTCGCTGATGCCTTCATATATATGAGTCTACATCCTCTGCCAGACGGCAGGGGATGTATTTTGTTTATAATCTTTCTCAAATATAGTAGCTTTCTTGGTGGTAAGGGGCGAAAACGAGAGCTTTACGACCTAAATGATAGTGGAGCTGTTTTTTCTGACATTGCTTGTGGTTTGACTGTATAGAGTATAGTTATATAATTAAATATAAGCTGATGAATGATCTAATCATTTATGCGGAATATGGCTTTGGAAGCCGGAAGGAGTGAATGTGTTGGGAAGTTGACGCTGCTTATGATGTGTTATCGTTCTGTCTATGATGAAACTATCCGAAGGAGGTGCGCCTGTCTGCCGTAATGACGGCTGATGGGGAGCATATTGAGTGACCCTTTACCGAGTATGTTTAACTTATTTATTGTTTTTGCATTAGTACTATTGAATGGTTTTTTTGTATCTGCGGAATTTGCCATGGTGAAGGTCAGAGGCAGCCGTATTGAGACTTTGGTGGAGGCGGGCAATAAAAAGGCCGTATACGCCGCCAATATGTTACACAACTTGGACGCTTATTTATCTGCCTGCCAGTTGGGTATTACACTAGCATCGTTGGGACTAGGATGGATCGGAGAGCCGGCCATCGCACATTTGATCGAACCTGTATTTACAGCCGCTGGATTAGGAGCGGTATATGTGCACGGTACTGCCGTGGTTATTGCATTTATTGTCATTACGATTCTGCATATTGTGTTGGGTGAATTGGCGCCCAAAACGATAGCTATTCGTAAATCTGAGACCATTACGCTGTATTCAGCCATGCTGATGACTTGGTTTTACAAGTTGATGTATCCATTCATATGGGCGTTGAATGGAATGGCGAACAGCCTGCTGCGTTTATTCCGTCTGGAGCCGGTATCCGAAAATGATGATTCCGCGCATACGGGGGATGAAATACGTATTCTGATGAAAGAAAGCAATAAGAGCGGACTAATTGATAATACGGAATTGGCGCTTGTTGATAATATATTTGATTTTACCGACACGACCGCCAGGGAAATCATGATTCCGCGAACTGAGATGATCTGCTTATACAGTAATGAGTCCACAGAAGAAAATCTCGCGATTGCGACGGAAAGCATGAGAACCCGTTATCCAATCTGCGCCGAAGATAAGGACCATATTATCGGCTTTATCCATATTAAGGACCTTCTACGGGCGAACACACTGGATACCCGTACGATGATTCGACCGATTCTTGCTGTCCCTGAATCTACGCAAATTAGTGATCTGCTCAAACGCATGCAGCGTAGCAAGACGCAAATCGCAATTTTGATTGATGAATATGGTGGTACATCGGGTATGGTAACACTGGAAGATATTATGGAAGAAATCGTTGGTGAAATTCAGGATGAGTTCGATCAGGAACGTCCGAGTTGTGAGCAGATTAATGACGAGGAATTTTCCATTGACGGCATGTTATTAATTGATGAAGTGAACGATCGCTTTGGACTGGATCTTGATCATGAGGATTATGATACGGTAGGGGGCTGGCTATACTCACATGTCGAGGTTATTCCCCCACAGCCTGGCCAGTCTGTAGTGTTTGAGGGATGTATGTTCACGGTAGAAGAGGTTGAAAACAAGCGGATCTCACGTATTAGGCTGATAAAACAGCCTTTCGTCGTGGAAGAAGCAGGAGTCTCATAACGGAATACGGAATAATTCTTGAGAGCGACCTTGAACGATGTGGGGTCGCTTTTTAATTTGCCTCCTTTACAGAAAGGACATGAATTGATATGATGTTCGTGTAATTGTCAACCTAATTACAATCTTTAAGGTTGACAATGAGGAGTGGATTTCCTCTACGCTGAAAATCTTACCCATCTACATGATCATTAAATTTTGGGAGGCAAGAAGTATGAATTTACTAAACGAGGTTATAGATTGGGGCTCTTTGGCTGAAAAAGCGATACATGGTAGCCATGTTACACTGGAAGAAGGCATAGCGGTACTGGAAGCCGACGATGAGGAGTTATTACCGATTATGCAAGCTGCATTTCGAGTGCGACACCATTTTTACGAAAAAAAAGTAAAGCTCAACATGATCATCAACGCTAAAAGTGGCTTGTGCCCGGAGGATTGCGGTTATTGCTCACAATCTATCGTATCCACGGCGCCTGTGAACAAGTACAGTATGTTGGACAAGGAGTCACTGTTGGCTGGAGCTAGGGAAGCAGTAGCACGGAGAGCAGGGACGTATTGCATCGTAGCTTCGGGTAAGGGCCCAACAGATCGAGAGCTGAATCAGGTGATTGAGGCTGTACAAGAAATTACCCGGACGATGCCGCTCAAAATTTGCGCTTGCTTAGGGATTCTCAAGGGAGATCAGGCACGGCGGTTGGCAGAGGCTGGGGTACATCGATACAATCATAATTTAAATACAAGTAAGGCCAACTATCCCTCGATTACAACCACACATACATACGATCAACGCGTCAAAACTGTGAAAATGGCTCAATCTCACGGAATGTCTCCATGCTCTGGCGTTATTATCGGGATGGGGGAAACGAATGAGGAAATCGTACAAATGGCTTATGCCTTACGAGAGTTGGATGCTGACTCTATTCCGGTTAACTTTTTGAATCCAGTCCCTGGAACCCCGTTGGAAGGAGCAAAGCGAATATCACCTATCCAAGCTTTGAAGGTGCTGGCACTGTTCCGCTTCATCTGTCCATCCAAAGAAATACGTGTTGCAGGTGGACGAGAGTTGAATTTACGCTCATTACAACCGCTATGCCTGTATGCAGCGAATTCAATTTTTGTAGGAGACTATTTAACGACAGAAGGTCAAGAGGTCACATTTGATCATCAAATGATTGAAGATCTTGGTTTCGAAATTGAGATGTGTGCCCTTTCAGCCGTATAATAGAATTTGTACAAACTTGGAAGGGAGAGTTAAACGATGAGCGAAAAAGTATTTATTAGTCCAGGTAAATATGTGCAAGGGAAAGATGTGATTGATAAAACAGGTGAGTATGTTAAGCCGTTAGGTCATACTGCCTTGGTTATTGCGGACAAGCTGGTTTGGGAGATTGCAGCCGACCGCGTGGTAAAAAGTCTGGAACAGGCTGATATTACGGCGGTAAAAGTTGAGTTTCAAGGGGAAGCATCCAAAAATGAAGTCAACCGTATTGTTGATCAGGGACGAAGCGCCCAGGTCGATATTGTCATTGGTGTAGGTGGTGGTAAAACGCTGGATACTGCCAAAGCCGTTAATGAACTACTCGGTTCCTCAGTTGTGATTATTCCAACGACTGCTTCTACAGATGCCCCTACTAGTGCACTATCTGTTTTGTACACCGATGATGGTGCATTTGATACGTATACCTTTTTCAGTAAAAATCCGAGCCTGATCCTGGTGGACACAAAAGTCATTTCTCAAGCGCCGCCCTTGTTTCTCTCCTCAGGAATTGCAGATGCCATGGCGACATGGATTGAAGTCCGTGCGGTCATTGAAGCTCGTGCAACGACAATGGCTGGTGGCTTGCCAACCTTGGCGGCAGAAGCCATTGCATCCAAGTGTGAGGAAGTTCTTTTCGATTACGGACTGCAGGCTTACGAATCCGTGAAACGCAAAGTCGTCACACCTGCGCTTGAAGCGGTAGTGGAAGCCAATACGTTGCTAAGCGGTTTGGGCTTTGAAAGCGGCGGTTTGGCAGGCGCACATGCGATTCACAATGGTTTTACGGTACTGGAAGGGGACATCCATCACCTGACACATGGTCAGAAGGTAGCTTTTGGCACCTTAGTCCAGCTTGCCTTGGAAAAAAGACCTTTGTCTGAGGTGGAGCGGTATATTGACTTTTATCTAAAACTCGATCTGCCCGTCACACTGGAAGATGTCAAGCTCCGTGAAGCTTCCCGAGAGGATTTGTACCGGGTAGCTCAGGCTGCTACCAAAGAAGGCGAAACTGCTCACAATCTACCATTTACTGTCACAGCGGATGATGTGCTTGATGCGATTTTAGCGGCTGACCAGTATTCACTTGCCTATAAGGCTAAAATTGGACATAGAAACTAACCCCATACGAAATAAAGTAGATTCAAAGGCCGCTGATCAGCGGCCTTTTTTCCATTATTTAACTTGCAGCTTATGTTATGATTTTTAAGGTACATAATCAGGAAATGCCGGGAGTATATTTATGGCTCCCCTAAAATTTGAGAGGGGTTTAGCGATGGCAAAATGGAATGTAGAAGATCAAGGTATTCAATATAGTATTGAGTACAAGCGTAGCTTAACTGGCGGAAAAATTATTGTAAATGGAAGCGAGCAGAAAGTTAAAAGCCAGAACGCATTTTTGAACTTGATTGATTTTCCAATTAGATTTAAAGAAAAAGCTGTAAATGTAGTTGTTATTGGTAACAAAGCAGATTTAGCCGTGGATGGTGTGTATCTTGGGTCCAATCAACCTTATGTTCCTGTGAGTAAAGTTCCGGGCTGGAACTGGGCTTTTGTTGTGGTCAGCTTGGTTATAGGGTGGCTATTTGCGGGCATCTTTGGTCTGTGTTTAGGGATATTAGGTAGTATGTTTTATGTAAAATCATCTTTATCCTTACATCAAACCACTAATCGAAGAGTTGTAAGTTGTCTTATTGTCTTTTTTATCATCAGTGTAGTACAAATCGTTTTTGGAATTGCAGCAAATTATTGGATTAATACGCTGTGAAATAGTACTAACATAGCTATAGGATGAAACAAGAAGGCTCTCTCGCATGAAGCGGTGAGAGCCTTTTTGCCGTGTTAGATCGCCCAATTTCCTTTACGGAAGATAGGTTCCTCAGTACCGTCCTCGGTAACGCCGTTAATGTCCATTTCACCTGAACCGATCATAAAGTCGACGTGAGTCAGGCTGGAATTCAGGCCGTTGGCAGCCAACTGCTCTTGAGTCATATCCTTGCCGCCTTTAAGGTTAAATGCATAAGCATTACCGATGGCCAAATGGTTAGAGGCATTTTCATCAAACAACGTATTATAGAATAAAATATTTTTATCAGAGATAGGTGACTTGTGAGGCACGAGAGCAACCTCACCCAGGTAGTGTGAACCTTCATCCATTTCTACGAGATGCTGAAGAGTTTCCAAACCAGTTTCTGCTTGTACATCGACAATACGTCCATTTTCAAAAGTCAGTGAAAAGTTGTCGATGATATTTCCGCTGTAGCTAAGTGGCTTGGTGCTGCTGACCTTACCGTTCACTCCCGTTTTGAGCGGAGCTGTAAACACTTCCTCGGTAGGCATATTAGCTACAAAAGTATGTCCCTGTTGGTTGACGCTTTCGGCTGCTACCCACAGATGATCTTTTGCCAATTCGATGGTGAGATCTGTGCCTGGAGCCAGATAATGCAGCTTTTTATAGCGTTTGGCATTTAAAATATCAGATTTGCTGGAAAGGGTTTTCAAATGCTCTTTCCACGCCTCCACGGGGTTATCCAGATCCACACGCACGGTGCTGAAAATGGCATCCCACAGTTTATCCATTTGCTCTGAAGCTGGCAGATCAGGGAATACTTTGGCAGCCCACTCTACTGAAGGATAAGCAATCAGAGACCAACTGAATTTGTCGGCCATTTGATATTCGCGGTATTGACGTAATTCATGTGACCGCACGCGCTGGGCAGCAGTAATTCGGCTGGACGGAATCCCTTTAAGCAAATCCGGATTTTCTGCAATGACATGCAGTACAGCTGCGCCATTTTCGACCTCTTCAGTCATTTCGGCTGCGTACCATTTGGGAGCAATATTAAAAGTTTCATCAGGAGCTAGTTCATACTGTAATCGAGTAATGGTCTCATCACTCCATTTTACTGTAACCAGCTTGGCTCCGGCAGTATACGCTGATTTGACGATAAGTCTCACGAGTTCAGCGGACAAGATTGGCGCATGAACGATGAGTGTCTGTCCAGGATGGACATTGGCGCCGACCCGAACGGCTAACTCGGCATATTTTTGCAATTTTTGTTGAAAATCTGACATGTAACTTTCCTCCATTTCACGAAAAGCCTTAAACAAGGCTTGGGTAACTTGCACAGTTTTTTTTGCAAATTCCACACATAGCTTATATATTGTACAATGTAACGAAAAGGTTCACAAATCAGTTTTGGTACTATTTAGTGAAAATGAAAGGGCGGATAGATGAATGACAGAGCAAAATTCACCTCAGGAAGTGAAAGAAGTACATATTCAACAGGCACAAATGACAAGAGATGAGAATGGTGCTTATCTGGGCCAAGTGGTATTTGGAGTAGAGGGCCAGAGTTCTGTATATGAAATCACATTCCACAGTAAAAGGGGAAAGGAATGGGATTACAGTCTCCATTTTGCGGGAGAGCCACGGGTGGAGGAAGAGATGCTGCAAATGGATAGCTGGATTGAAGAGAACGATGATTTGTTCGACTATTTGCTAGATACGGCATGGAGCAAATTACCCGAGTAATGTAAACATGGTCTATTTTCGTGACAAGCGGATTATATTTAGCAGTGTCCGCATAATCTGCTGACATGGGGGAAGCCTAAAGGTCGATATTAACAAGAAATTCCATGTGAATAGGAGGGTGAAGCTTTGGCAAATCATCTGTTCACCGAAGGAATGACGGCAAATGAAGAGGCTGCTCCCGATCTCCTGAGCTTACGGACGCTGTTTGTAAATATGTGTTTTATTGGGGAGCCGGGAAGCCGTTCCTGGGTGCTGGTGGATACGGGGATGACAGGATTTACAGACTCGATTATACGCCTGGCAGAGGAGCGGTTTACTGGCCCTCCGATCGCTATTGTGCTTACTCATGGTCATTTTGATCATGTAGGTTCAGTTATTGAGTTGGTACAGCATTGGGGTACACCTGTTTATGCACATCCTTTGGAATTACCTTATTTAACGGGAATGAAGGATTATCAAAAACCTGACCCTAGTGTAGGGGGAGGTTTAATGTCAGGTATTTCCTTCTTATACCCCAATGATGCTATAGATCTCGATGATCGCATCACATCCCTGCCCCAAGATGGTAGTGTCCCCGGTGCCCCTGGTTGGAAGTGGCTGCATACGCCAGGACATACGCCTGGTCATGTATCGCTTTTTCATGAGCGAAGAAGGTTAATGGTGGCCGGTGACGCTTTTATTACGGTGAAACAGGAATCGGCACTAGCCGTTATTTTACAGGAAAAAGAAATACATGGGCCTCCTGCGTATTTTACAACAGATTGGCAAGCTGCGCAGCGTTCAGTGGAAATGCTGGCCAAGTTAAAGCCTGAGATTGCAGTTACAGGACATGGTCATTACATGCATGGTGCTGAGCTGACAGATCAGCTGGAGCGACTGGCGGGAGATTTTGAGCACATGGCTGTACCCAAACAGGGACGTTATGTGTAGTGATGTGTGAAGGACGATGCCTTGCGGGGCATCGTTTTTTTTGTGGACGTGGAATTTTTTTGCTCAGCATGGTATAGTCAAGCCAAAAGCTAAACGCTTTCATTAAACATCGTCATTTCATCAAGGAGGATTTTTTGATGACACAACAACATGCTGCAATTGGTGATCTTTATTATGGAATACCGGCGATTCGTCTTAAATTTGGACGATATGAAGCGGTTGCCCTGCCGGGAAACGGCGCAAATCTGATTTCTTTTCGTGACAATGAAACGGGATATTCTTTTCTGCGTGAGCCAGATGCCGAGAGTATAGAGGCTTTTAAGCAAAGCCCGTCCGTTTACGGAATTCCTTTCCTGTTCCCTCCGAATCGGTATGAGGATGGAAAATTCCTGTGGAATGGTGTTACATATGAGCTGCCGATAAATGAAGAGGCGACCCACAACCATCTGCACGGCTTTTTACACACTGTTCGGTGGGAGGTTGAGGACTACGGTTCCGGGGAGCAAGGCAGCTATGTGGTAATGAATCAGCATGTAAGGGAAGGACATCCCATGTTCCGCTATTTACCCTTCACCTTTACCATGAAGTTAACGTACAGCCTAGATGAATTTGGCCTGCATCAGCGTTATGTGATCTATAACGAGGGCGATCAACCGATCCCTAACTTATTTGCCTTTCACACAGCGATTCGCGTTCCGTTCGTACCCGATAGCTCGCCTGAGGATTACAAGATTAAGGTCACAATCGGTGAGCGTCGTGAGCTGACGGAACGGTTGTTGGCCACAGGTCAGTTCCAGCCTTTATCTCCAGAAGAGGAACTGCTGAAGACGACGGGAGTTAGTCCTTATTTTGCCTCTATGGATAATCATTACACGGCAGCTCCGCAAAATGGACGCAACTATATGGAACTGACACACAGTAAGACAGGGGCTACCCTCGTATACGATGTAGGTACAGCTTATAAGCATTGGATGATCTGGAATAACAAAGCGAACAAGGAATTCATCTGTCCTGAGCCGCAAATGAACATGATCAATGCACCGAATCGTCTCGACCTACCAGCGGAGGATATCGGATTGATTGCACTGGCTCCAGGCCATATCTTTGAAGCAACCAGCCGTTTGTATTGTATTACACCTAATAAATCGAAATCCTAGCATTTAATTTATCCTTATAAGCCTGTATCGTGTCCAACGGTGCAGGCTTTATTTGGGGTTGTAATGCACAGATAAAGGCCGATAGGGAAGGAGGACGAAATAGGTTGCAGAATGCCAAGCAGCCATAGTATGATACGAAACAGGAGATGATCAGATGAATTTTCCTTTTCAAGCCGTCAAACGCAAGCAAATCGCCGATGAAGTAGCTGAACAGCTACAACGAAAAATTGCTGTTGGTGAATGGAGTGTGGGCACAAAGATTCCAACCGAGCCTGAGCTCATGAAGCTATTCGGAGTCGGGCGATCTACAGTACGTGAAGCGGTTAGCGTTCTGGTACATGCCGGTCTATTAGAGAAAAAGCAAGGACACGGAACTTTTGTTTGCCAACCGACAACTTCTCAAGAGCCATTGGATTACCGTCTAAGCCGTGCTGAAATTATTGAGGTTTATGAAGTGCGGAGTGTGTTGGAACTAGAGATTGCCAGATTGGCTGCGTTACGTCGTAAAGACGAGGATCTACGCTTGATGCGTGAGGCGCTGGACCGTCGTGCTGCAACCTTGGCCGCTGGAGATATGAACGGGTATTTGGATGCGGATATCACTTTTCACTTGGCTGTTGCCGGAGCTACAGGCAATAAGGTGCTTACAGACGTATATGGCAGCTTTGTAGAGGCCATTCGCAAGGCGTTGAACAATCTCATTACCGATCCGGCGATGCAAAATCATTTTACTGTGCAGCATGAAAAAATATATGAAGCAATCCGGGATCAGGATGGCAAGGCTGCCGAGCTGTATAGTATTCAACATTTGGACGGCACCAAGCTGGAGCTGCAAAAGCATATGGGAAGTTCATAATTTTTTTACTCTTAAACATCAGATGATCAGATGAATAAAACGATCTTTAAACATTCTGCTCGGACATCTCCTAAAATCAAACCAAAGGTGGTATCTGTATGCGCAAAATATGGGTGTTGGACACAACGTTAAGAGATGGAGAACAATCACCAGGAGTTAGCTTAACCAGCACAGAAAAGGTGGAAATTGCTCTTCAGCTGCAAAAATTAGGCGTAGATCGGATTGAGACTGGCTTTCAAGCAACCTCGTCTGGTGAGATTATCAGCATGCAGGAGATTGCCAAACAGGTTACCCAAGCAACACTGGTTGGTTTTGCACGCTCGAAAGAACAGGATATTGATGCAGTCAGAGAGGCGCTACGAGGAGCTGAGGATGCCTGTCGTACCGAACTGGACTTTATTTGTGAGGTCGTGGATATGGCGATTCGTGCTGGAGCGACAGTCGTCAATTTACCGGATATGGTGGGGTATGCCTCGCCGGATCAGTTCGGTGAAATGTTTAGAATTGTAAAACAACAAGTGCACGGTATCGAAAAAATACAACTTAGCACACATTGTCATGATGATCTTGGTATGGCAACAGCTAACACACTGGCGGTTATCCGTAATGGTGTAGACCAATTTGAAGGTACCATCAATGGCATCGGTGAGCGAGCCGGGAATACACCTATCGAGGAAGTTGCACTGGCCCTTGACACCAGAACCGAGCTTTATAGTGCACAAACGAGTCTGGTTCTGGAGGAGCTGTATGCCACCAGTCGCTTGGTGAGCAAACGTACGGGGATGTCGGTACCGGGAAACAAGGCCATTGTTGGAGCCAATGCGTTTGCTCACGAGTCCGGAATACACCAAGACGGAATGCTTAAAGAGCGTACAACGTATGAAATCGTGTCCCCTGAGCGTATTGGTCTGAAGACGAGCAAACTTGTGTTGGGCAAGCACTCGGGTCGACATGCATTTAAAGAAAAACTGGCGGACATGGGATTTGATGCAAGATTTTTTCATATGTTTCTTCAATACTGCCACCTTTATGTTTTGTTACCAAATAAGTCATTTCTGGAACATTAACTTCAACCATTCCTTCTATAAGTGGTTGTTCTCCCTGCACTTCATAGGCAGAATAGTAAACGAAACCATCAGGTCGAAGATGATAAGACAATCCTAATCTCACATCTGTATAAACAGCATATTCAAACTCGTCTACTCTTCTGATTGAATTTTGAATTACATCTTTTATAGTTTCAATTTCAGTGAATGCAACGTCGCATTTAAGCCTCCGGTTGCCTTAACAAATAATTTCCTCACATGACCAGTCTCTTGTGTGTTTCAGTGTAATATCGATAAACTTTGATAGAGCGGGGGAAATCCACTTGTTTTTATGATAAACAACTTGGGCTGAGATCTGTTTAAGATCATCTTTGCAAGGAATAACCTTTAACCTTCCATCCTTGATTTCATTATTTACAGTTATTAATGGTAAACAAGCAATACCCAGCCCACTCATTACGCAACGTTTTATCGCCTCAATACTCCAAAGTTCCATCGTGTTGGAAAGTACGATTCCTCTTTCTCGAAGATATTCTTCAAACATGGTTCGATAACTGCATTCTTTCTCATTCGTGATCAAACACTCGTTTAACTTTTGGTTTTCATAGCTTTGATCTAAAACATTCAGCGGGTTGTCATGACTTCCAACAAGGACAATAGGCTCGTCCAATAAAGAATGTACGATTAAATCTGAATCCTGAAACGTTGGCATCATAAGAAATGCAATATCTGCACTACCATTAAGTATTGCTCTCTTGTTATCTCCGCAAGTAGCGTTACTTAAAATGATGCTCACATGGGGAAACTTATTTCTATATTCTCTTAATATAGGTTCAAGTCGATAAACCGTTAAGGATTCAGGAGCCGCAATCCTTAACTCTCCTCTCATTTCATCACCATCATTTGTAATGCTTTCGATTTTCCCATAAGTATCTAGAATTTCTTGAGTATAGTGCAATAATTTCTTGCCTATATCAGTCAATCTTACCTTTCGACCCATCCGATCAAATAGAGGTGCACCCAAATGTTCTTCAAGTGCTTGAATATGAGAAGTGACCGTGGATTGAGTGTAACCTAAATGTTCTGCTGCTTGTGTAAAGCTACCAAATTGAATAACTTTTTTAAATGTAATAAAATGACGTATTTCCATCAGTTCACCAACTTTCAATTTAATCTCACTTCTATAGTATCAAAAAAATCAATGGATAACTTCTCGAATTTCAATTTTACTAATAATTAGTTTCGGGTTAATCTTAAGGAAATTTGAAAACAGAAGGATATTATGTGAAAACCATTCTGGACGTACCTTTGAATTAAGGTATTTACAACGCTAAATAGTCAGGGAGGAGAAAGGACATGACGGAAGTTAAAATCAAAAAAATCCCCTAAACTGGGATGTATTAGTGTCAAAGCGTCAAGGTCTCAGTAGAGATTTACCAGAAGGACAAGATTTGCTGAGGTGGGTGGTAAATACGGTCACGCTTATCTATGGTGAACAAGACGCAGTCCTCATTGATACATTTCTTACTATTAAAGAAAATCAAACATTGGTAGATTGGGTTGTCAAAAGTGGTAAAAACTTAACCACAATCTATATCACTCATGGTTATGGTGATCATTTCTTTGGTATAAAGATGCTTTTAGATCGTTTCCCTGATGCAAGAGCGATAGCAACTCCAGGTGCTGTCAAAGCCATGCAAGAACAAATATCTTCTGAATCTTTCTGGCATAAACTCTTTCCTGGTGAGATACCTGAGTATTTAGTTGGCGCTCAGGAACTTGAAGGAAGTGAGTTCGAGCTAGAAGGACAAAAACTTATCGTGGTGAATACTGGGTTTACTGATACTGGAGATACAACGTCTCTACACGTCCCATCAATTGATTTAATCGTTTCAGGGGATGCAACTTATAACGACATTCATCTTTACTTGGCTGAAACCACTAACGAAACTCGAATTGAGTGGATAGCTGTGCTCGACAAACTTGAGGGACTAAAACCACGTGCAGTGGTTGCTGGACATAAGAAACCCGAAAATGAAGATAATCCCAAAATTATCGCCGAGACACAAAATTACATCCGAGATTTTAACCGATTGAATGAAATAACGGAAACAGCACAGGAACTCTACCATAAGATGTTAGAACTCTATCAAGATAGAGCTAATCCAGGTGCACTTTGGGGAGCAGCAAAAGCAGCGAAATCTTAATAAAAGGTATATATAATAGCATTCTATTGATAAACACGGTTGGAGGAGTTAATAAATGATTACGGTTTACGATGATAGTTATAAAGAAGAAGTCATTAAATTAATATTGCATGTACAGAATGTCGAATATGAAGTGGGTATTAGTGTTAAAGAACAACCAGACATTCTGGACATTCATTCAAATTATATAAATGATGGCGGTAATTTTTGGATAGCGTTAAATGATAACGGAGAGGTTGTAGGTTCAATTGGTTTGCAAAGGAAAACCAAAGGGGTTGCTGTATTAAAGAAATTTTTTGTTTATAAAGACTACCGTGGCGAAGAATTTGGGACAGGAAAAAAGCTTTATGAAGCTCTGCTTGATTTTGCTAAGAAACAAGGTTTTTCTAAGATAATTTTAGATACCCCATCTAAAGCCACTAGGTCACACGGTTTCTATAAAAAGGTTGGATTTAAAGAGATTGATAAAGAGGATTTGCCAATTAAATATGATTATCCTGACCGCAATTCAATTATATTTCTATTAGAACTATAACAAAAGGAAAGAAGGTCTTATTTTTATGGAATAGTTAAACGGAGGGTTTGTCTTTGAAGAATAAGATTATATTGTTTTGTTTACTAAGCACTGTATTACTCGGAGTAATGAATAGTTTCTTTTTTAATTTAGCTCTCGTACCAATTGCTAAAGACTTAAATATTTCTATATCTTTTAGCAGTTGGTTTATCCTAGGGTATTCAATTATGGTCACAGTAGGTTCAATAGTATACAGTAAGCTTGCTGAAAGCATTCAATTAAAAAAACTATATCTATTTGCTTTAGTTATCTTTGTTCTCTTCTCTATTTTGGGCTTTTTTATGGATCATTTTTATCTACTTGTATTATGTAGAATTACACAAGGAGTTGGAGGGGCTGCCTTTATTTCACTGACAATGGTTGCAATTATAGATGTACTTGATCGAGCATTATTACCGATAGGTCTTGCTTTTATAAGCTTTGCTATGGCTTTAGGATCAGGTTTAGGACCTTTACTGAGTGGTATTATTCTATCCTTAACGGATTGGCACATGTTATTTTTAATTATGAGTTGTGCAATAATTTTTATACCGATTTTATATTTTACTTTTCCAGAAACTAAGGTAGAAAATAAGACTCCATTTGATTGGTTAGGGACGTTTTATTTATTATTATGTATTCTCTTTTTATTATGTGCCTTGAACATTAATTTTCTTTTTATTGTTTTGTGTGGTGTATTTTTACTATTATTTATTCGCCATATCAATACCGTTTCTTACCCAATTATTGATAAAAAAATATTCAATAATACAATTTTTGTTAGAATAACTAGTCTTAGTTTTTTGTTATTTTTTTTGCTAGGAGCAAATGTTTTTCTTCTCTCTTATATTTTTTCTTATATTTTTAATCCCATACAGTCTGGAATCCTATTTTTTATAAGTGCTTTAATAGGAGGGTCTGCAAGTATAGGGATTGGGAAGAATATGACTAATAAAAATGTGAAAAAATTCTATAGAATAGGATTATATATTTTTTTCATAGGTTATTTAATTAGTATTTTTAACTCAAAAATAGGTATAGTATACATTTTAACAAGTGTTTGTTGCTTCATTGCCTTTTCTGTTGTACAAGTTGCTTTAAATAATTTATTAGATTTGGAACTGAAAGAATCCAAGAAAATAAGTATTGGTGTTTATAATTTATGCAATTTTATCGGTATGAGTATTGGTGTAGCATTATTTAGTAAATTAGTTATTATATTTAATATAAATATTTGTTTTATTTTTTTATTAGCGACTGTGATTACAAAAGGATTCATATCAAACAATATTAATACAGCAAAAGGATACTAGTACTGAGTGAAACTGAAGGGATTTTTCAGACAGATCGGTCATTGGCAGGTTAGTTAATCAGCTTTCCAACATACCCATTTATATTATTCCTTTGGATAGTAAAATAATATTTAACAATGGTAAGGAGATAACTGGTTATGAAATATATTCGTTCAATGCCTGTAGTTCATTCCTAAGAGGGGTACGGAAACGATTCGGGGATTGAGAGGCCACATATAAAATAATCCCCAGTTATTATACCCCTTTTTCCTCTATTTCCTTTATCTTGCGATAAAACGCTGCCTGACTAACCCCTGTAATAGTGCAAATTTCCTTTACAGTTTTATCTGTTGTTTTTCGTAATTCAATTGCATGCTTCATTCCTGGGTGTTTATCTGTATATTACACATTGGATTCCATTCAGGTGTCTTATGGTAATCAGTCGGTTCCAGTCGCATCCATTCGATTGGGTAAACAAGATGGGACAGCAATTGATGAAGTAGCAATGGGTAACGGTTCTGTAGACGCGATTTTCCATGCTATAGACAAGGCCAGTGGTGAAGAGGTGGAGTTGGAGGATTATTCGATCCAATCTGTAACATATGGCAAAGATGCGTTGGGGGAAGTACACGCCATTTTGAGGCAAGGTGAATACACAGCACTGGGAAGAGGCACAAGTACTGATATTTTGGAAGCTAGCGCCAAAGCTTACATCGATGCGCTGAACAAGCTACTGGACAGAAAAGAAGTCCATGCCAAAGGCAATATCACCCTTGGTTGATCCTAGTGGCCAGGCTTGTACATGAATTTTCCCTCCGCCTCCTCCGGCCTCATCGTAAAAAAGCGCTTGCAAAATAAATGATAACATTTGAAATTTAATGTATAATAGGCAAAGAGAGAGCACCATATTTTGTCTGAATTACATAGGCCAAGAGGAGGAAATGAGTTGAACTACCGCATCGAAAAGGATACGTTGGGCGAAATCAAGGTACCGGCAGACCGTCTGTGGGGAGCGCAAACACAGCGCAGCAAGGAAAATTTCCCGATTGGCTCGGAGAAAATGCCATTAGAGGTCATACAGGCGTTCGCGGTGCTTAAAAAGAGTGCGGCGATCAGTAACTATAAGCTGGGTAAGCTATCACAGGAGAAGCAGGACGCTATTATTTATGCAGCGGACGAAATTCTCGCAGGGCGGGTTGATGATCATTTCCCGTTGGTTGTATGGCAGACAGGGAGCGGTACGCAGTCCAATATGAATGTGAATGAAGTGATTGCTCATCTGGGAAGCCAATGGTTACAAGAGCAGGGAAAAGATACGAAGCTGCATCCCAATGACGATGTAAACATGTCGCAAAGCTCAAATGATACGTTTCCTACGGCGCTTCATGTAGCGGGTGTCATTGCAGTGGAGGACCGTTTGTTACCTGCCATTGATAAGCTGAAAGAGACTTTTCGGCAGAAGTCAGAGCAATTCAAGGATATTATAAAAATTGGACGAACCCATTTACAAGATGCGACACCGCTTACGCTGGGCCAGGAAATAAGCGGCTGGTATGCCATGCTGGACAAGAGCAAGCGAATTATCATCGATACGGTTCAATACATGAAGGAGCTGGCGATTGGCGGTACAGCGGTGGGGACTGGAATTAATGCTCATCCAGAGTTTGGCTCCCGAACCTCAGCGGAAATTTCCAGTTTCACTGGCAAAACATTCACTTCCGCACCCAATAAATTCCATGCACTGACCAGCCACGATGAAGTGGTGGCCGTACATGGAGCAGTCAAAGCGCTCGCTGCCGATTTGATGAAAATCGCCAATGATGTTCGTTGGCTGGCAAGTGGTCCGCGTAGCGGCTTGGGCGAAATCACGATTCCTGCTAACGAGCCAGGTAGCTCCATCATGCCCGGCAAGGTGAATCCGACCCAGAGTGAAGCACTGACGATGGTCGTTACACAAGTCATGGGTAATGATGCAGCTATCGGCTTTGCAGCAAGTCAGGGTAATTTTGAACTGAACGTGTTTAAGCCAGTAATCATATACAATTTTTTGCAGTCTGTTCATCTGCTGGCCGATTCCATCATTGCTTTTAATGACAACTGTGCCGTTGGCATCGAGCCTGATCTCACGAAGATTGAGCACAATTTGAATAATTCACTGATGCTGGTGACGGCATTGAATCCACATATCGGATATGAAAATGCCGCTAAAATCGCCAAACTTGCACATGCAGAAGGACTGTCTTTAAAAGAAGCGGCACTCCGCAGCGGACTGTTGACTGAAGAACAATTCGATCAATATGTTGTACCTGCGCATATGATTCATCCTAAAGCCTAAAGCACGACGATTGTCTCTGCTTAAGCCTTATAAAAAATATACAAACCAGCTCATGGAGTGCGATTTAGCACAAACCATGAGCTGGATTTTTTGATTTTATTATATAATTTTTTATTTAGGATTAGTATTCTGTGTGATTTGAGGGTATATAGATAAAAGGCGAAAAATTGAACATCTATTTTCAAGATAGGAGAAGCCGTATGGAACAGACAACCATTATTAATTTTATTGTGCTTTTGCTGTCCGGCTTGCTGCTGGTCGGTGTGCTGACTACCAAATTTTCCAGCCGTTTCGGTATGCCTGCGCTCGTTTTGTTTATTGCCGTAGGTATGGTGCTCAGTCAGTTTATTTATTTTGATAATGCCTTTATCACACAGCTAGTTGGCATTCTCGCGCTCATTGTAATCTTGTTTGAAGGCGGGATGCAGACAAAGTTTGCAGATGTTAAGCCAGTTATTCGACCTGCAATGTCATTATCAACGTTAGGGGTCATCATTACGACCGTAGTCATTGGCGTATGCGCCAAGTTTATTTTAGGCGTAAGCTGGATGGAATCCATGCTGTTTGGTGCTATTGTCGGATCTACCGATGCGGCGGCCGTGTTTTCCGTTCTAGGAGGTAAAAACATCAAAAAACGAATTACCTCAACGCTCGAAGCAGAATCCGGCAGTAATGACCCGATGGCTGTATTTCTCACGGTAACATTGATTGAGCTGATACATCACCCTGAGCAATCCATTTGGATACATATCTTGTTATTTTTATGGGAAATGGGTTTCGGTTTAGTCGTTGGTTTTGTACTCGGACGCATAGGTGTATATGCGATTAATAAAATGAATTTTGATTCATCTGGTTTGTATCCTGTGATGGCGCTGGCATTTGCGGTCTTGACGTATGCGGCGGCATCGTTACTGGAGGCAAGCGGATTGCTGGCGGTTTATGTCATGGCCATTGTCTTGGGAAATTCCGACTTGACCTACAAGCGATCCATTATTCATTTTAACAATGGCTTCGCCTGGATGGTGCAGATTATGATGTTTGTTCTACTCGGGCTATTGGTCTTTCCCGATCAATTGCTGGGCATTGCGTGGCAAAGCTTGGCGCTCTCCTTCATCCTCATGCTCGTGGCTCGTCCAATAGGCGTGTTCCTAAGCTTGCTTTTTTCCAGGTACTCTGTGCGCGAGAAGACACTGTTATCCTGGGCAGGACTGCGGGGGGCGGTACCTATTGTACTAGCAACCTATCCTTTACTGGATGAGATGGATGTAGGACCCTTGTTTTTTAACGTTGTATTTTTCGTCGTGCTCACTTCTGCGATTATTCAAGGTACCACTATTTCGTGGCTAGCGGTGAAGCTTGGTTTGATGGACCCTAACGAGACGTCGTCTCCTTCACTGCTGGAATTAGTTTCTCTGGGAAAAACCACTTCGGAGATTAACCATATACAGGTACAAAAAGGGATGTCGATAGCCGGCAAAGCGATTCAGGATATACAGCTGCCTGATGACATTTTATTCACAGCTATTATTCGGAACGAGCAAATTATTGCCCCGCGAGGTACAACGGTGATTGAACCTGGTGATACATTGTATGTGCTTAGCCCTAAACTCAAGCGACAGCAGATGAAAGAACTGTTCATGCTGCTCGAACCGGAGGCTACTCCGTAAGAAGATATAGTCCCCTTAAGTACAGTCCTTCACATTCATGTGGAGGACTTTTTCCTGTATTTTTTTCAGAGTGGATGAATCTGTTAAAAAATTGATACTATCATTCTACAAAATTAGTTTATGATATTGTCGTTAGATGTCGCTGCCTATCGTTACGGATCATTTGATGGGCAATAGTGATGAATAAGATAGAAGTCACCAATAACAGGAGAGATGATGAATGAAACCGGAAGTCTTGCCACAGCGTGCAGCAGCTCGCAGGCAGAAAAATAGAAAAAAGAAACGAAAAGGAAAATTCGGTCGCTTTATACTGCGACTATTTATTGTATTCCTGGTAGCAGGAATAGGAGGTGGTGCGTGGTTGTTCTTAACGTCATCTGGCAAGGACATGCGCTATTTGGCTGCGGATACGCTGATCACGACCCAACATCGTCACTGGGCGAAGTACTTCATCGGTGAAGCGGAGGCGAAAAAACGTGTGGCTGAATATTCGGCCCGTTTTGAAGCGATGGGTGAGGAAAAAGACAGACATACAATCAATCTACCTGATCTGATACCGACCAAAGTACAGCAAACGCCGCTGGTTGAAGTGGAAGAGGTATCGGGCCGTAACTATCATGGCTATGTTATGACGGTGCATGACCCCACTAAAATTAGGCTTGGGGTTCCTGCCAAGGTCGGCCGGGGAGAAAGGGTATCTAGCATGGTCGAGCGTTTAGGGGCTGTTGCTGGCGTAAATGGCGGTGGCTTTGCGGACCCCAACTGGAATGGGAATGGTTTTAAACCGATTGGCGTTGTCATTTCCCAGGGTGAGATATACTACAATGATATGGGTAAAAATGCCTCTGTTCAAATTGTAGGTATTGATAAACAGGGAAAAATGATAGCCGGTCACTATTCGTTGTCCGAGTTGTCCAAAATGAATGTTCAAGAAGCGGTCACTTTTCAACCACGCCTAATCGTGAATGGGAAAGGTTTAATTCGCAATGCAAGCGAGGGGTGGGGAATTGCTCCCCGTACCGCAATGGGGCAAAGGGCAGACGGGGCCATTATATTCGTGACCATCGACGGTCGTCAGCCTGGGTACAGTATTGGTGCCAACTTGTATGATATGCAAAATATTTTGCTTAAACATGGAGCGGTTATCGGTGCTAATCTGGATGGAGGTTCTTCAACGGTGCTCGTCAAGGATAATGCCATTGTGAACAAGCCTTCTTCTGAATACGGAGAGCGGTATTTGCCGACTGCATTTCTCGTATTTGAGCATCCAGAGACCGTTAGTATCCCAAACATATGGGAAGGTCTGAATCCTGGAGACATCGACGCAGCCAAAAAGAGATAGATCAGGAATGAACAAGTTCATTAAGTGAACGGAGACTGATGATGAAGCTAAAACGAGCAGGATTTCAGCGATTGTTTGTCGCCTCGATAATGCTATCCTTACTCTTTACCACAATGCATCAAGCGGTTGCCGAAGCTGCTGAACAGGGTGCCATAGCGTCTCATTCAACGCAGTTCATAGATATTGTTATAAACGGTCAACCTTTAAACAACAAGACCAAATCTCTATTGATCGACGGTAAGCTCATGGTACCACTTAAACCTTTCGCTGAAGCTGTAGGTGCAAGCTACCATTGGGATGCTAAAAAAAAGCAGGTCACGCTGCAAAAGTGGGCAGATCCCTTAGTTCTTAAGGAGCGATTACGTAAGAACAAGCAGCAGCTTACCTTTGAGGTTGTAGGTAAAGACGTATATGTGCCTCTTAGAGATGTATCGCTTGATTTAGGTTATACGTTGGAGAAGACAAATACACAGATTCAGATCCAGCCACCGATTTACGGTAAACTAAAAGAACAAATATATGAGGGAGATCTCGTGGCAGCACGCGAAGCGTTAATCCACTTAGAAAGACATTCTGTCCATCCTTATATAGAAGCACATCGTCCTAACACTGAGCTGCTGTCCAGTGTCTATATGTTCCCCCAAGGCGAAGCATTGCGGTATTTTACAGTGAACGGGGATGTGCTGAGTCTGGTTGAAGTGAAGGACGGTTTTCCGATTGTTACCTATGAAGGGTATGTGGGAGCTCCCTTTGATAAAGAATTTACAATGGAATACGACCCGCTGGGGCGTTTTTTGGAGAATAAAGCCAAAAATCAGTGGGGAACTTATCCGAAAATAAATAAGCCGCTGATCTACGAGTTCATTACAGGATGGGGAGACAGCAGTACCACTTTCTATGGGCGTATTACTACGGATAAAAAAGAAGAGCTGCTGGGTACTACTGGTGATCCGATAACTGGACTCCCGGCTAATACCAAACAAATTATGAAAACCTTCAAGCTGCCGTGGGAATCGCGTACAGATGCCCAGCAGGCGACGGAATAAGATAAATTAAGCAGCTACTCCAAAAAAAGCGTGTATCGTTGAAGTTAATTTAACTTCCCGGTACACGCTTTTTTTGATGACATGGGTAATTGATATTGTGATGTGCTCAAACTTTTATTAAGCGTCATTATCTGCCTCGAGAAACACGGAGATCAGAATACGCGCGTTGTTTTCTCCTACATTTTTGGCATAATGGGGGATAGCTGCCCTCCAGCTAAAGGAATCTCCTGCTTCCAAAGTAGCTGAATCCTCGCCTTGCTCCACGTATACCGTGCCTTCCAAGATAAAATGAATCTCATCCCCCCCATGAGCATGCTCCTCTTCTGTAGACGAGCCTGGCGGCATTTCAACGAGCATCATTTTGACGTTACCCTGACCCCCCAAATGATCGACCTGGAGCTTGTTTTTACCATATAAGGTTTTACGGCGCTCGTCCTTGCGAATCACTTGCATGCGTTCCTCTTCTTTAAGAAGCAGAAAAGCGAGAGGTACGTTCAGCGCATTAGCGATACTATCTAATGTAGCGATGGAAGGGGAGGTTTTATTATTTTCTACTTGACTCATAAACCCTTGCGATAGTCCAGTTCGTTCGCATATTTGCTGGATGGATAAATTTTTACGTTTACGAGCGGCGCGTATGTTGCATCCTATACCCATAGAGCGTTCCTCCTTTAAGGGAATATAATGTATACTAATTTAATATTTATCATACCAAATAATTTGTTGACAGACTACAGTTTCCTATGATAAATTCACATTACAAAATAATTATTTCTATTACTAATAATTCGAGTTTGATTCACACTAATGTGTTGCGGCAGAGATTCAGATAGATTATTTTTTTAACCAAATTATTAGTAATATAAATTAATTATTCATATGCACTTGTAGGAGTGTAATAAACAAACAGAATGGAGAGATAAACATGAGTTCAGCAAGCAGAAACATTTCTACAATTATGCGGGTGGCGCTTGGAATTTTGTTTTTAGCACACGGAATTGCTAAATTCCAAATGGGGTTGGGTAATGTGGCAGGCTGGTTTTCCAGCATTGGCGTTCCAGGATTTTTAGGTTATGTCGTTGCGGTGATTGAGTTGGTCGGCGGGATTGCATTGATTCTTGGATTGCTTACTCGCTATGTATCTGGGCTATTTGTAATTGTTTTGATCGGCGCCATTTTTACAGCAAAATTGTCCGGCGGGTTGATGGGGAATGGTCAAGGCGCTGGCTATGAACTAGATATTGCTTTTATTCTGGTAGCTCTTCATCTGGTATTTGCACCAACGACTCGCTTGTCTCTGGATTCTTTGTTCAGCCGTCGTGAGTCAACCGAACAATAATTTCATTTCAGCTTTAGTCCTCCAATCCATGTAGAAAGAGGGAAATCTCATGACAGCACATATTCATGACAACACTAAAATAGGGCAGGTTTCATTAAAAGTTAGTAACTTGGAGCGCTCTATTCAATTTTACACTGAGGTCGTTGGTTTAAAGCTTCTGCGTCAAACAGCGGATACCGCTGAATTGACTGTCGATGGAAAGCATGCGCTACTGATCCTTAACTATATTGAAAATGCAGTTATTCTGCCGCGTCAATCTGCTGCCGGGTTATATCACTTTGCTATTCTTCTACCAAACCGTGTAGCTCTGGGCCTGTCTTTACGTAATCTGCTAGCTCATGAGATTGAAATCGGACAGGGAGACCATGATGTAAGTGAAGCACTATACATCCATGATCCCGATAATAACGGGATTGAGATCTATGCGGATCGTCCTCGGGATCAGTGGAAAAAAGATGCAGATGGATTTTACATGATGGGAACAGACCCTGTGGATGCAGAAGACCTGATTGCAATTTCTGAAAATTTACCTTGGCAGGGACTGCCGCAGGGAACGGTAATCGGGCACGTCCACTTCCATGTGTCTAATTTGCTCAAAGCACAGCAATTTTATTGCGATGTGCTTGGCTTTGACATTACGTGTCGGTATGGCTCTTCAGCCTTGTTCGTTTCCGCAGGTGGTTACCACCACCATATGGGCTTGAATATATGGGCAGGTGAAGGAGCCCCACCAGCTCCTGAGCACGCTGCAGGATTGGATTATTTTGAATTGATCGTACCGGATCAGAATGAATTGGATGCCATCGTCGCTCGTTTAAAGGCAGCAGGCTATGAAGTGCAAGAACGCGATGGCGCCAAGTATGTAGCTGATCCGTTCCGTATTCGCATTAAACTAATTAACGGTCAAATCTCGTAACATAGAAGGCACGTAGCAAAAAAAGGTATTCCTATAAGCCGTAAAGGCTGGGAATACCCTTTTTTTCGTACACTTAGAACAAGCTCCAGTCCAAATCCCGAGAAATCGTCTCCAGCAAGTGTACACCGGCTGTACTGTTGCCCATACGGTTCAGAGAAGGTCCAACTAGCCCGATGCCGTATCGTCCAGGTACCATCGTCATAATACTGCCTGATACGCCGCTTTTGGCAGGTAGTCCGACTTGAATGGCGAATTCCCCTGAGGCGTCATACATGCCACATGTCGTCATAAATGTTTTGGCGATCTGTACATAGCGGCGGGGAATCAGCGGTATACCTGTGACCGGATCACGGCCGTTGTAGGCTAGTACGAGTCCCATACGGGCTAAATCTGTACAGTTCAATTTGACAGCACAATGTCTGAAATAAACTTCAAGCACATCCTCCACATGACCTCTTAAAATTCCTTTTTCCATTAGAAAATAAGCAAGGGAACGGTTCAAATGGCCTGTAGCTGATTCTGAATCGTAGACATCCTGATCATATTCCAATGTGTCATTGTGGGTAAGCAGGCGGAAAAATTGGAGAACACGGGCAAATCTCTCTTCTGGACTGTTCCCGCGAATCAGAGAGGAGACTGCGATTGCTCCGGCGTTAATCAGTGGGTTAAATGGAATACCTGGCTCAACTAGTTCTAGCTTTAGCATGGAATTAAAACGGTCTCCGGTAGGCTCCATACCCACTTTAGAGAAGACAACGTCCTCTCCATTATCCATCAAGGCCAGAATGAGCGTAAATACCTTTGAGATGCTTTGCATCGTAAATTGGAGCTCCGTATCCCCGGCTACCACGGTCTCGCCCGCACCATTCATCACAACAACACCCAGCGCGTCGGCCGGGGCTTTGGACAGTTCGGGAATATATGCTGCTACCTTGCCATGAATATACTCATGACGGCTTTGTTCTACCCATTCCGGCAGTTTGGTCTGTAATCTCTGCCACTCCGATGTCATTTCTTTTCCTCCAGTCGAGTAACCAATCTGTGGTATTTTATTGTAGAGTAAGAAGTGATAGCTATACGCCTATTCTAAAGATATTTCTGGTCGAAAGACAAGTTTGAATTGAATTTAGATAAGAGGAGGTAGTGACTTGTTGTTATCTCATAATGAACCGAATTTTGATGAAGACTACGATGAGGTTTTTAAGGGTCGAAAACTTAGAGGTTTTGTACGTAGTGTACTGGAGCAGGCTGCAGCCTTATCAGACAAAAATCCTGAATGGGCTAATCCTATATTGGAGCAGTGGGCAAATGATGTGGAAACGAGCCGAAATGAGCGTCTGGAGCATGAACGCACCCGGGAGAGGCATGTGCATCTATTGTTTTCTCAGTCTGCCGCAGGCTCGATGAAGGTAGGACTTTCGGGTGCAGGATTACGGCTTGAGAGTATCGTGCTGTCTTTTAATGATCAGTTTTCCATAGGACCATTGTGGAGGTTGGAAACATTAGAAGGTCAAGAAAACCGTCACAACTGGTTGGCTGAACGGATGATGCATTATGAGTTTTTCCATTACGCCGATTGGGAGCACCGTATTGAACAGATGATGGTTACCCTAAGTGAAATCCCAGATAATAAATCGATCACGATCTGGTGTGGCTCTAATGCTGACGAGCAGGTCGGATTGCGCTTTGTATTATATCTCTTGCGCAAAAGAGCTGCACCTATACGGGTCATTAATGTCACGGATACCTTGGAGCGGGAGCCGGATGATCATTTATATAACGAGAGTCCGTTCCCTTTATCCATGGGCGTGGTGCATTCAAAAGAAATTGAACGGTTCATTAAGCGAAATGAACATGAACTTTATGTGGTGTGTATGGAAGACCGACGTCGATACGAACGAGAGTGGTTGGAGCTTAGCGAGCAAGATAGTGTCCTGAGATTATGGGACAATGACCGTATTGTTCATGTGTCGGAGGATTATTTGGATCAGGCCTTGCTGGATATGATTAGCAGGATACAGTTAGCGGATAATTTAGAATTTGTGAACACCGGAAAAATAATAGGTCAAGCTTTAACGCAGTGGTCGCAGCCAAGAAGTGATACTTTTTGGGAATACCGGATTCAATATTTGATTTCTCATGGCAAACTTGATTTTCAGGGGATGCCGGGAATGATGAATCGTTATGCTGTGAGAATAAAGGAGTAAAGCGAAAAGTGCTCAAATAAAAACTGCCGACGGGGTCGGCAGTTTAGTTTAAGGACCTTCTGATGTATCAGGTTATTCCATCGGAAGGTTATTTTGCTATGTACTTGGAATCAATAGTAGCTGCTTGAATTCAATGAGCTTATGATAGCAGGCAACAGAGCAACAGCCATAATGATATAGATCACAATTACAATAGCGGCCCAAAGAAGACCTGCTTTAGCATAGTTAGCTTTGCTCGGATTAGTCGAGCCACTAAATGCCCACACAAACAGCATAATAAGTCCAACTACCGGTATAGCCATCAAAAGTAAACTGATCATCCACTCCTTGAATGATACAGGAGGCGGATAAACAGGGGCTGGTCTGGATGGTGCTCCTTGTTGATTGTATTGCGGATTAAACTGGTTAGACAATTAGATCTTCTCCCTACGTGTTTAGTATGTTGTGTTTCCTATATTGACCAAAACATCATACATGATATGACAATAAGCAACAAGCAAAATTCAGTAAACAGTCTAGTAGTACTATCACATGATTAAAAATAGGTCTATACACCCTGTTGACGAGGCGCTTTTTATATATTATTGTGGTGATATTAACATTTTGTTTTTATCAATTCATTCGAATTAAAAATACTTAGATCATTCGCCACTTTTGACTCAAAAGCGGTGAAATACCCATATATGAATAGGTAGGTGACGCAAGTGACAGATGGATCGGAACATAATCAAAGTGACTTGACGGAAGAGGAGTTCTTGGCTCTGTATGATGCGAATGAATATGAGCGCCCATCCGTAACGGTAGATATGCTGCTATTTACGGTAATGGATCAGCTCCAACAAAATTACCGGAAGCTGCCGGAGAAGACCCTTCAGCTTCTTTTGATCCAAAGAGGGGAGCATCCCTATATAGGGCAATGGGCGTTGCCGGGTGGTTTTGTAGGCATACATGAAAGTCTGGAAGAAGCTGCACGACGCGAGCTTAAAACGGAAACAAATGTGGATCAGATTTATATGGAGCAGCTATATACTTGGGGAGATGTGGCACGTGATCCTCGTATGCGGGTAATCAGCTGCGCTTACATGGCATTGGTGGACCACGATTCCTTGGAGGTGCAGGCTGGGGATGATGCCGCTGATGCCCAATGGTTTGAGCTGGATTACAGCGTAGCTCAGGAGACGCGGACGAATCAGCCGGAAGGTTACACATGGGAACAAGACATTGATATCACATTGAAGCATGGGGACATTCATCTGTCAGCCAAAGTAAAAATAACTGAAATTCTTAAGGGAAAAACCATTGAAATCAAGCGAGAAGTGCTGGAGTCACTAGGAATTGCTTTTGATCATGCCAAAATCATTGCGTACGGTATAGAACGTCTGCGCAGCAAAATAGAATACACAGATATCGCGTTTCACCTGATGCCAGCTCTATTTACACTGAGTGAGCTTCAGCAGGTGTATGAAATTATTCTAGGTAAGGAGCTGTTAGCTGCAGCTTTTCGTCGCAAAATAGCTGATCTTGTGGAAGAAACCAATGAGTATAGAAAGGCGGCCGGACATCGTCCGTCCAAGTTATACCGATTTAAGCCTCGGTCGCGTTTTATGTAGCTTAAAGGAAAATGAAATGAGGAATCTTCATGGAAAAGTTTACATTTTTTTATCGCAGTCATTCGCCATTCTCACAATGGTATCCTTCTGATTTTGTCGTGGATGGATTGGAGTTTAACTGCGCCGAGCAATATATGATGTTAAAAAAAGCACAGCTTTTTGGGGATGAAGAGGCGGCCCTAAAAATTATGCAAGCCCCTACCCCAAGGGAGCAAAAAGCTCGCGGCCGCAGTGTGCGCGGATTTGACCAATCCTTGTGGGAAGGCAATTGTCGGCAATTTGTGTATGACGGTAATTACGCCAAGTTTACACAAAATCCGAATTTGCTCAAACACCTGCTTAAAACGAAAGGAACCACTCTGGTTGAGGCTAGTCCGACCGACACCATTTGGGGTGTAGGCTTAGCTGAAAGCGATGCTCGTATACGGAACCGCAAACTATGGCGTGGCACAAACTGGCTAGGAGAAATATTAACGAATTTACGTGAGGATGTATTGCAAAAGGAGGAATAGTCACCATGAAAAATACAATGAATTCCCGGAGCAATCGGGATGCTCGATCACATATGGCGCAGGAGACACTATCCATTTTGGAAAAAGGGTATTATACGAATATCAAACAGGCTCAAGTAAATATGACAAAAGAAATAGGGAATGCGGTCACAGGCTCGAAGTTATATACACCTTCTCAGCTGGTAGCTGTAAAACAAGAGGCAGAGCAAAGAATAAAAAGTATATTGGAGCCTTCTTCCCGCATAGACGAACAGAGGATCATTGCAAAATTGGAAGTTACGGGAGAAAGTACGTTACAGGCGGCATACAGACTCCAGGTAGAGGAGAAGCTGACCCACGTGGCGTGTTTGAATTTTGCATCAGCTAAAAACCCGGGAGGTGGATTTCTCGGAGGCAGCCAGGCTCAAGAAGAAAGCTTGGCTCGTTCGTCAGCGTTGTATCCTTGCATTTCACAAATGGAAGAGATGTATGGACATAATCGGAAGCAGCGGAGCTGTTTTTATTCAGATTATATGATTTATTCGCCTGAAGTTCCGGTATTTCGGGATGATCAGGGGACTTTGTTAGAGAAGCCGTATCAAGTCGATTTCCTGACTGCACCTGCTGTAAATGCTGGAGTTGTGCGAGAACGGGAGCCAGAGCAGGTGAATCGAATCGGTGAAGTTATGCTGGAGCGGATCCGTTACATTCTTGGAATGGCTAAGCAAAACGGCGTAGAACATTTTGTGCTGGGAGCCTATGGTTGCGGGGTATTCCGCAATAAGCCGGAAGAGGTTGCCCTCTGGTTCAAGCAAGTGCTTGTAGATGAAGGATATGGTCTGTTGTTTGACCGGATTATTTTTGCAGTGTTGGATCATAAAGCAGAGCAACGTACTTTAAACAGTTTTAGAAGTGTTCTATCCTGAAGCTGGAGCTGTGCATAAAAAATGTTTACTATATTATCTCATGAAAAAGGAAGGTGCTGAATGAATCCATCTTCGAATATTACTTGGCATGTGTCCGATGTTGATAAGCAAGCGCGTCAGCTTCTGAATGGACATAAAAGTCCAGTGCTTTGGTTCACGGGGCTGTCTGGTTCGGGAAAATCAACGGTATCCTCCACACTTGAAAAAGCGTTATACGCACGAGGCATACACACGTTTATTTTGGATGGGGATAATGTTCGGCATGGTTTAAATCGGAATCTAGGTTTCCTGCCCGCTGATCGTAAAGAAAATATCCGCCGTATTGCTGAAGTTGCAAAGCTAATGGCACATGCGGGTGTTCTAACCATTTGCGCCACCATTTCCCCTTATCGTGAAGATCGTGAAATGGTAAAGGAGATTTTACAGCAGGAAGGTTGCTATGAGATGTATATACAGTGCAGCCTGGAGGAATGTGAGCGACGCGATCCAAAAGGGATGTACAAGAAAGCGCGTGCCGGAGAGATTCATCATTTTACGGGGATTGATGCTCCCTATGAAGCACCGCTGGAACCGGATTTAATCGTATTCACTGAAGGCCGGGAGGTAATCCAGTCGGTTCAGGATATCTTGGATTTTCTTGATAGGAAGCAACTGCTTTTATGATTTTATGATGAATTCTACATGAATATTGTCTGAAAGCCTCAATGGCAAAACTACGAGAAGTGATCAAAGTAATCATTACAGAATGTGAAAATTGAAGTATACCTATTAGTAAATAAATACAGTGCTGCATATACGGCAAGCCTTATAGGGCTTGCTTTTTTATTTATGATTTTAAACTAATTCTAAATCCTAAATTATAATAATTATAAAAAAGTATTGATTTTTGTTTGTGCACAATTTATAGTGAAAGGCACATAGTCAACCAATTCATTCAAGAGGTGATTTCAATCATGAGTAACCAACCAACGAACCTGACTACAAGCTGGGGCGCTCCTGTTGGAGATAATCAAAATTCGATCACAGCAGGCTCACGGGGTCCCGCACTAATTCAGGATGTGCATCTGCTGGAGAAATTGGCACATTTTAACCGGGAGCGTGTGCCGGAGCGTGTCGTTCATGCAAAAGGTGCAGGGGCGCACGGATATTTTGAAGTCACTAATGATTTGTCTGCATATACAAAAGCAAGCTTCTTGTCCGAGGTAGGCAAGCGTACACCGATGTTTATTCGCTTTTCTACTGTGGCGGGCGAGCTGGGTTCGTCCGATACTGTACGCGACCCACGTGGTTTTGCGGTGAAGTTTTATACAGAAGAAGGCAACTATGATCTCGTGGGCAATAATACACCTGTGTTTTTTATTCGGGATGCCATCAAATTCCCTGACTTTATTCATACGCAAAAACGTCATCCCCAAACCCATCTAAAAAACCCGAATGCGGTCTGGGATTTCTGGTCCTTATCTCCTGAATCGCTGCATCAGGTAAGTATCCTTATGTCTGACCGCGGTATTCCAGCTACACTTAGACATATGCATGGGTTCGGTAGTCACACGTTCAAGTGGGTAAATGCCGAAGGACAGGCAGTATGGGTGAAATATCATTTTAAAACAGAGCAAGGTGTACAAAATCTTGATGTGGAGTTGGCTGCGAAAATTGCCGGTGAAAATCCGGATTATCATACAGAAGACTTGTTTAATGCCATCAAAAAAGGTGATTTTCCTGCATGGAAACTTCATGTGCAGATTATGCCGGTAGAAGATGCAGATACGTACCGCTTTGATCCATTTGATGTGACAAAAGTATGGTCTCAAAAGGATTACCCGCTGATCGAGGTAGGGCGCATGGTGCTGAATCGCAATCCTGAGAACTATTTTGCTGAGGTAGAGCAGGCGACATTCTCCCCGGGTTCATTTGTTCCTGGTATTGAAGCATCTCCGGATAAAATGCTGCAAGGACGCCTGTTTGCCTACGGCGATGCACATCGCTACCGTGTAGGTGCAAATCACAATTCGTTGCCGATCAACCGTCCGCATGCGGAAGTACACAACTACCAACGTGATGGTGCATTACGCAGTGACAGCAATGGCGGAGGATCTGTTTATTACGAGCCTAATAGTCTCGGTGGACCCAAAGAATCACCTGCGCACAAAATTGCTCCTTTTGAAGTGTCTGGCGAAGCTCAAAGTGTAGCCTACGATCATCATGATCACTACACACAGCCAGGGGACCTATACCGCTTGCTCAGTGAAGAAGAGCGTGCACGTCTGGTCCGAAACATCGTGAATGCAATGAAGCCCGTAGAAAGTGATGAAATCAAACTGCGTCAGATCGGACATTTCTACAAGGCTGATCCTGAATACGGACGCCGTGTAGCCAAAGGTTTGGACTTGACCGTTCCACAAGGCGAGTAAAAGGATTTTGCAATTCTAATCTGATAAACCCGTATGAATAAATAATAAAAGGATGTCCCAATACCACGTACATGGTTGATGGGACATCCTTTGTTTTTGCGAGCGATGTAAATCAGGTGCTGCTATATCCTCTGCAAGCGAGGTAAATAGATTACAAGAAACAGTGACCGTCCTAGTGCAAACACGATAAAGGACAACCAAAGACCGTGATTCCCATAATGGGGAACGCACCAGAAGAGAGCGATCAAAAAGCAGAGCAATGAAATCATCATAGAATTACGAATGGGATACGTTACCGTCATTCCCGTAAACACACCGTAGAATACCAGTCCCAGCCCAGCCGCCAACGGAAAGACCACAAGCCATCCATTATAAGGGCCTGTAAGGCTAATCACTGTAGCATTATCCGTGAATAGCGAGATAAGCGGCTCTTTCAGTGCGAAATACAATCCTCCCGTCACTACGCTGGTCACCAGTGTCCAGAACCAGGACAAGTGAATAACCCTTTGCAGCATTTTACGATTCCCGGCGCCCCGAGCCTGACCCGTCATGATGCTACTGGCGTTGGCGAACCCATCAAAAGAGTAAGCCATAATGTAATGGATCTGCAACAAAATAGCGTTCGCCGCCAACTGATCGGTTCCAAAGCTCGCACTGCGCGCCGTAAACAGATTAAACATCGTCAGCAGACAGGCTGTACGAATCATAAGATCAAGGTTTGTTGCCATGACACTTTTCAACTCTGAAGCTCCAAACCAACCTCGCCAATTCATCTGTCCGCTTTGCTTCCTTTCTTTCCAAATCGATGAGCGGAACACCAGGACCAGACCCAATACACATGCAAGAGCTTCCGCAATCAGAGTAGCGCTTGCTACACCCGTGACATTCCAATGCATGATCTGTGTAAATACAATAGCTAATACCATATTGATTACGTTCATTGAAATTTGTAAAAATAATGTAGCCTTCACACGGGATAATCCCATCAGCCAGCCGAGCAGCACATAGTTCACCAATGTTAGAGGGGCTCCCCAAATACGAATATTAAAATAAATTGCTGCCTGCGCCGCCACATCCTGCGCCGGATGGATGAGCTGAAGAGAAGCTAGCAGAATGGGCTTTTGTAACACAATGAATACCGCACCAATGAGTAAAGCAATGGCCAGTGGACGCATGAGAGCAGCTATGCTCTGGTCGTTATTTTGTGCCCCCGCGGCTTGTGCCGTGAAAGCTGATGTGCTGACTCGCAGGAAGCCAAAGAGCCAATATAAAGTATTGAAAATAAGAGTGCCCACCGCTACACCGCCTAAATACGCGGAATGGCTCAAATGACCGATTACAGCTGTATCCACCGCACCGAGCAGCGGGGTTGTAATCGTCGAAATAATTAAAGGGATAGCTAAAGCAAGATAGGCTCGGTGGGAAGGCAACATGTTGAAAAAACCTCCAGTAGTGATTGTGTGTAGGGATGGCGATCCGAATGAAATAATGCTTCCTTGGGAAAATGCTCAAGCACACTGCCTTCTTTCATGACCATGATTCGATCACTCATAAAGTGCACAGCCGCCAGATCATGTGAGATAAACAGATAAGCCAGTCCTAGCTCATCCTGCAAATCCTTGAGCAGATTCAAAACGGTGGCTTGTGTGGTCACATCCAGACTTGCTGTTGGCTCGTCCAATACGATAAAATCCGGCTCTGTGCTGATGGCACGTGCGATGGTTACACGCTGCTTTTCCCCACCGCTGAGCTGATGTGGAAACTTGTCCAGATAGCTGGCTGGAAGCTTTACCATCTCAAGCAAATGTTCTGCTATATCCCGGCGTTCTGAGGACATACCCGCCATAAAGGAAGGAACATAGCACTTAAGCTGGTCCAGCGGCTCCAGTAGGGATTGCAGGATGGTTAGTCTGGGGTTCAAAGCCGCAGATGGATGCTGAAATACTGCACCCAGCCTGCTGCGAATCCGCTTTAATTCGCTCCGCTTTAGCCCTCGGACAGACTGCCCATCTAGTCTAAGCTCACCTTGATCAAACGGGTCCAATGTCAAAATACAGCGAGCGAGTGTGCTTTTCCCACTGCCGCTTTCCCCGACGATACCCAGACATTCTCGGGGGGAGATCGACAGAGCAACATCTTGCAGCACCGTTTTACCTCCAGCGTAAGCCTTCGTCAAATCGGAGACGGTCACGACAGCATTAGACGTGTCTTGCTGCTGAACGTAGGCGGCTTGATTATTCATGTAAAGCGCTCCTTTCCAATGCGTTCTGTTCTTCAGTGCTGTTGTAAGGCAAACGTGCTGGAGCGCCCGGAGACAGCGGCGGAATAGCCGCCAGTAGACGACGAGTATACGGGTGGGCCGGATGGTTCAGCACCGCTTGCGTTTCACCAGTTTCAACCAGTGAACCTTCGTGCATCACTGCGATTCGATCTGCATACTTGCGTACATGACGCAGGTCGTGAGTGATCCACAAGACGGAAATACCTGTTTCCATCCGGATATGGTCAATGAGCTGGAGCACCCGATGAGCTGTGAGCGTATCCAGCGCGGTTGTAGGCTCGTCGGCAATAAGCAACTTCGGCTCCAGTAGTAGTGCAGCCGCAATAGCTGCCCGTTGCAATTGACCGCCGCTGAGTTGGAACGGATAGCTGCGGTACACACGCTCCGCAGGAAGCTGTACGCGCTTCAGCACCTCGATACAGCGCTGCTTGCGCGTCTTGCGATCTTGTTTGCCATGGGCGCGCATCAGCTCGTCCAGTTGACTGCCCACACGCAGAAAGGGAGTGAAAGCCCCGTGGTAGTCTTGAAAAATGTAAGATATTTCACTACCAAGCAAAGAACGTCTTTGTTTAGCGGATATAGCTAGCAAATTATTGTCCTTCCACGCAATAATTCCTTCCGCTGTAACAGAAGAGGGGAGAAGGCCGCCGATAGCGAACGCCGTCATGCTTTTACCACTACCGCTTTCGCCTGCAAGAGCACACCATTCCCCCGGACGAATGGCAAGCTCTAGTTGCTTTACAATCGTTTTTGCATTGGTCCGAATCGTTAAGCCCTCAATAGTTAGCATGTGCAGTTCACTCCTCTGTCCGGGTCTTAACATCATAACGGTCGCGCAGCTTGTCTCCAAGTACGTTCGCCAGTAGTACGGTTAGCACGACAGCTATCCCTGGAACCAGCATCAGGTGGGGAGCCATTTGAAAATACGCTCGTCCTTCATTCAGCATCGTACCCCATTCGGGAATTGGCGGCTGTGGACCTAAGCCCAAAAAAGATAGGGAGGCAATCATTAAAATGATTTTGCCGATATCCAGCGTAGCCAGCACAAGAACATTCCCAATTGCATGGGGGAGAATATGCCGCATGACAATCCGCAGGGAGGAGGTACCCGCCAGTATGGATAACGAAATATAATCCTTTTGCTTTTCAGCCAGAACGGTACTACGCACCAGGCGTGCATAACCAACCCATTTTACCGCAGTCACCGCGAAAATAAGATTTACTAAGCCTGGTCCGAGCAAACCGCTCAGTACAATGGCAAAAATATAATCAGGTAATGTCATGAAGGCATCGACCACCCGTTTGAATACACGATCCATCCAGCCTCCAATAAATCCTGAAAGCAGACCAAGAGGGACCCCGACAACCAGCGAAACGGCCAAAATCAACAAACTGGTTCCGACAGTCGTCCGAAGTCCAGCTATCACTCTCGATAGTACATCTCTGCCCAAATGATCGGTTCCCAGCCAGTGCGTAGCGCTGATCGATTGTAGTCGATTCCCCATCTGGATACGATACGGGTCTTGCGGAGCAAGAAACGGAAGGACTGTAATTGCTGCAAGAATGAGCAGGATGGAGAGCGACACGATCCATGTTTTGGACAATCGCGTTTTAGTGAGCTGCCTGTTTTCCGCATATACGGATTTTATCATGATAAACGTTTCTCCTTCAAAGCGATTTCAGGATTGACCCAACGGTAGGACAGCTCTACCAAAATATTGATACATACAATGAACACAGCCATAAATACGGTATAGCCCTGAATAATGGGGTAATCCCTTGCAGCAATGGCATCCACAATCCATTTGCCCAGCCCTGGATAGGCGAATAGCACTTCAATCACGACTGTGCCTCCCAGTAGGCTACCTATACTCTCACTGAATACCGTAATGAGTGGAATTAGACTGTGACGGAGCATGTGTCTGAAAAAAATGCGGATGGGGCTGATTCCACGCGCTTGCGCCGCTTTGATAAAGTCTTGCCCCGAGCTTTCAATCAGACTTGCGCGAATCATTCGTACATAAACGGCCGCCATTGCCAATCCCAAGGTAAGAGAAGGGAGTACCAAATGGTAAGCGGTTCCTTCGCCCATAGACGGCAAAATGCGCAATTTAACTGCAAACCATTCGATAAACAAAAGCCCCAGCCAAAAGCTGGGAATCGAGGAGCCGATTAAGGCAAACACACGACTGGCTCTGTCAATCCAGCGGTTACGGTAGAGCGCAGCCATCGTTCCCAAGGGTAGAGCTATTAGCAGCATAATGAACAGAGAGCCTCCGGTCAGCAGCAGCGTATAAGGCAGTTTTTCCATAAACTCTGTGAATACCGGACGATGGGTTAAATAAGATTGTCCAAAATCAAACTGAAGCAACTGAACCAACCACTTACCATATTGCACAGATAATGGTTGATCCAGCCCCAGTTGGCTGCGCATATCCATAATTTGCTGATTGGACACAGCTACATCGTCGACTCGGAGAATGCTTCGGACGGGATCGCCCGGAACAAGCTTAAGTAGACAGAAGCTCACAAAGGAAAGAATAAGAAAGAACAAAACCAGTTCAAGAAACTTTTTGGCGATGGATTTGAACATGCTAGTTCACATCCAGGTCCTGGGTTAGCAAGTAATATTCACTTTGGCTAGTTACCCAGTTATGTACGTAATCGCGATAGGCCACTACGTTGTTTGGATGGACCAGAAAGGATTGCAGATTTTGTTGGTCAATCAGTGTGACAGCCTTCAGCGCCAGCTTGTTGCGTTGTTCCTCATTCACGGTTGTGTTCAGCTGTGAAATCATACCCGTGAGTTCCGGTACATGCACATGCCCATAATTCAGTGCTCCTTCAGGCATGTAAGCCGCATTCAGAAAATAGCTTGCATCGCCGCGTGGGGCTGTAATGCTACTATAAGTCGCTAAATCCCAATCTTGATGAGCGGCAAGATATTCGTCAATATTATCAACCTGACGGATATCAATCGTAATGCCAAGTTCTTTAGCGTTAGCCTGAATCAGCTGGGAAATAAGTGGAAGCTCCGCTCTCGATTGGTAAGTTAGTAATGTAAGATGAAGCGGCTTGCCATCGGGGTTCGCAACTTTACCGTTTTGTACTGTATATCCAGCTTGCTTGAAGCTTTCTCGTGCAGCATTCAAATCAAACTGTTTCTTAATATATTTCGGTGAAAAAGAAAAGTCAGGCAAGAACGGGCCTTGAGCAGGAGTTCCCTGACCGGACATGATACCGCTGGCAATCTCATCCCGGTTGATCAGGTTATCAAATGCTTTACGTACAGCCGTCTTTTTCAGATCGTTATTGTTCATATTGTAAATAAGCTGATGCGTTCGCAAACTAGGAAGCGAGTCAACCTTAACAGTAGAATCAGATTTCAATAGCTCCAAGCTTTCAATTGGCGGGCGATACACAATATCAGCAGTTTTAGCTTGAAAAGCAAGCTGACGCGCATTGGCATCTTCGTTAAACATGAATTTGGCATGTTTCAACTTTACTTCACCGTTCCAATATTGTTCATTGCGATCCAAATTCAGTTCACTTCCAGCACGGAAGCTGGCAACCTTGAACGGTCCCGTCCCTGATGGGAGGTCACCTGTAGCTGTGGTGTCTATAATAGCCGTATTCGGATGAACCAGCTCAGACACAAATTCCGGGAAAGGCTTGTCTGTCGTAATGGTCAAAATCTGTCCCTCCGCATGAATATCACGGATATGTAGCGCATTTTTGACCGATGGGTTGAGCTTTAGCGCTCTTTCCAAAGAGGCTTTGACAGCAGCGGCATTGACGACTTTACCGCTATGGAAATTCATGCCTGGTCGGATGTTGAAGGTCCAATGCTGTCCGTCCTTGCTGTTCCATTTGTCTGCAAGCCAAGCTTCCAGCTTGAGATCCTTGTTCACCTTGATCAGTGTTTCACTTACTCCAGCACGAACAGCTGTGTAATTTACGTCTGCATGAGGAGCTATAGAAGGGCTCTGCACATTGAACAATAAGGTAACACTTTTATCTTGTGGTGCAGCAGATGGAGAGGGTGAAGCTGACGGAGATGAAGCGCAGGCTGCCATCATTACCGCCATTACCGCAGGTATAAATAGTTTAAAATACGAACGTTTAAACAACAGGAAGTCCTCCTTAATAGTAATCGTAATTCTTACGCTTTAGTTCATAAATCATATCGTAACTAAATGAAGGAGCTTTGTAAATATGTCATTGATGAATGTGTATGTAAATTCATATGAAAAAGGCTGCGTAACCAATAGTAAGTTAGTTAGCAGCCTTTAGTTTATTAAGAGATTTTTAGTTTGATATAGCAAAAAAAATTTATGAATTAATGCATGGGTGCTTTGGCAGTGCCATGTTCAACATGAACTCTGCGGATGAAAAACGCAAGGATCAACCCGATCACACTGATGATCATCGCAAAGAAAAATGAATTCTGAGATCCGATAGCCATGGCATTAGCCATTTCATTTACGGATTCAGGCATACTGGATTGGCTCAAATAGCCATCCATACCTTTAGAGAGAATACTTACCGCTACGGCTGTACCGATAGCACCAGCGACTTGTTGGAGCGTACTCATAATGGCTGTTCCATCTGGATATAGATCCATGGGGAGCTGGTTTAGGCCGTTTGTTTGAGCTGGCATCATAATCATGGAAATGCCGATCATTAGGCAGCTATGAAGCACAATAATGAGTACAAGAGTTGATGTTGTTGTAATGCCAGACAGGAAAAACAAAACCGCGGCTACGATCACAAGTCCTGGAATGACAAGCCACTTGGGACCGAATTTATCGAATAGGGAGCCCATAATGGGAGACAAGAGACCGTTGATAATCCCACCAGGCAGAAGTACCAAACCTGCTGTTAGAGCAGACAGAGCCAGCCCTTTTTGCAAAAAGAGTGGAAGAATCAGCATCGTAGAAAGAATTGTCATCATACATAGGAATACCATGATAACGCCAATAACAAACATAGGATATTTAAATACACGCAAATTCAACATAGGCTGCTTCATTTTCAACTGGCGTACAGAGAACAGAATCAACGATATCAGACCGATGATCACAGGAAGTAAAACAACCGGGCTAGCCCAACCTTCGCCACCTTCTCCGGATTTACTGAAACCAAACACGACACCGCCGAAGCCAATGGAAGATAACAGGATAGATAAAAAATCAATTTTGGGCTTGGTCGTTTTTGAAACGTTTTGCATAAATAAAATACCGCAAATCAGTGAGAGAACCAAGAACGGAAGGGAGATCCAGAAGATCCAGTGCCAAGACAGATTTTGCAGTACCAGTCCTGCAATGGTAGGGCCCACTGCCGGTGCGAACATAATGACCAATCCGATGATCCCCATAGCCGCGCCTCTCTTTTCAGCTGGGAAAATGATCAAGATAGTGTTAAACATCAATGGCAATAACAACGCCGTACCAATGGCTTGAAGAATACGTGCGATCAATAACACTGAAAAAGTAGGTGCAAGTGCAGCAACGAGACAACCAGCTATTGAGAACAGCAACGATGTAACAAACAGCTGTCTTGTGGTAAAGGTTTGAATCAGCAATCCCGATACAGGTACTAAAATACCGAGGGTAAGCAGATAAGCGGTAGTCAGCCATTGGGCTGTTGCAGTTGTAATATGCAAAATCTGCATCAAATCATTCAATGCAATGTTAAGTGCCGTTTCACTGAACATCCCAATAAAGCCGCTAAGGAGCAGGGCAATCATAATAGGTAGCACCTTGAACGTTTTGGGTTCAGAGGGTGAACTTGTTTGAGTCATTGTACTCATGTTGTTTTTGTTCCTCCAAATAAATTAATGGGTATTGAATTATAGCAATCGGTCTATATATAATAAACATGTTGTTATTTTTTTGTCAAAGTAAAAGTTTAAATATTATATAATGAAGGATGCTGTATATGGCTGCTAAACCCGAATCATATGAGAATATTGTACAAACCGCATCGAAGCTCTTTTTTCATCAAGGATATCACGCGACCGGGCTGAATCAGATTCTTGCAGAGAGTGGATCACCGAAGGGATCGCTTTATTATTATTTTCCGCGTGGTAAAGAAGAGTTGGCTTTGGAGTGTATAAGAAGAGGGAATGAGTTTATTAAGCAAAAATTAAAACAGACACTGGACGGAAATGATAATCCTGTGCTAGCCATTCAGGATTTTATTCGTAATACAGCTGAGGAGGCAGACCGTCTCGGCTTTGACAGCTTTATGCCGATTGGCTTCTGGGCTGCTGCGGAAACTTCCTGTATTAGCGAATCGCTACGTCATGCTTGTGTGAATACGTTTACAGATTGGCAGCACATCTATATGGAGCGCCTTCAGGAATCGGGCTGGACAGAGGAAAAGGCGCACAGTCTGGCGGTACTTATCATTTCGATGCTCGAAGGTGCATTAATTTTGGCCGTTACACAACAGAGCAGTGCTCCTATTTATAATATCGTGGATTACATTCCACAGTTGGTCAAATGACCTTGTCTCTTCGATCTTCAATCGCTCCTATGAATTCCAACAAGTATCTTTAGAGAGCCGATGTTCTCGTTTTTGAGAACTCGGCTTTTTTGTATATCTGAGACGTAATTTTACTCACATTACCAGCACCAAATGATGAAAAGTATGGTAAAATAGAATGAATTTGATTTTGCACGAAAGGAAGGGTGATAGCAAGTGGCAAAAGCGAAGGTACCCAAACGGCCTACTCGGGATGAATTTGTACTGGAGGAAATCGGGAATCAGCTTGTAGAAGCACAACGAGAGCAATCCGAAGTTGTATTGACCGTATGGGGACGTGAAGAAACAACCCGTGGACAGATAGTTAAAATGGACCCAAGAACGGGAAAGGTCCATGTAGAGAGTGATGGAGAAACGGATAAAGTTCCTTTTATGGATATTATGAGTGTAAATTACCCCAGAGATTAGTTGTTGTGATTACATAAATATAGCAGAAAGGGACGAAAAGAATGACAAAGTTAGAGTCTCCCTTACTGCTGTGGGAAAGTAACATTTTACAATTCGCCTACACAAAAACAACCGAGTGGTTTAGAGCCATCGGTTGTTTTTGTATTTACTGCTGTATAAGTGGGAAGAGAAAGCCACTTTGTTGTATTAACGCTTGCCCTTGTACATGCTTATGTAGCTTTTATTGGGCCGGTATGACTGGCACGTGCTTCAGCTTTCTTTAGCACCTTACGATCAAAAATGAAGGGGCCAAACGGCAACAGCGATGCAATCAAGGCTGCAAGACTTTGTAGTAGCGTTATTTTTCGCAGAATCAGCATGACTACCGTCGCTACAACATAAGCAACGAACAGTATCCCATGGATCATACCCACCCAGCTTACCATTTGTGGCATTCCAGCTGCGTATTTAAGTGGCATAGCGATACACACAAGCAGCAGATATGAAATCGCTTCAATATTACCAATGACACCAAACATCTTAAAGGCATTTTTGAACATAATAAACCTCCTTCTCCTATTGCTTAAAATTTAATATATCCTATAATGCAATGTTATTAAACGGTAGAAAGTTACGATATATCGAATATTTACAGCTGAATCCAAAGGTTATGTCAGAGCTTTCACATGATTGAAGTATCTCCCACCAATACCTCATTTCGCTGATTCCAACGTCCCATAGCTTAGCGTCCCCGGAAATGATAATCGTAATTTCGTTTAAATTGTTGAAACAAACAATTGGGCTTAGAAAGATGGCTTGGAGTAAGAAAAAACACTAAGCTGGTGTAGTTCAAAGGCTTAGCATATATTGTTTGCGCGCCCCCTATCTGTAAAAATGCTAGTGTGAAGCCTAAACATTTTGTATGGAAATTCCGATAACAGTTAAATGAATGTCTGTACATTATAGTGTGAATTTTAAAAGCTGGATTGCAGCAGAAGGGTTTGTAAGCTTGACTTATTAGTTTTGACAAATAAAATTTCCATACTGGTATCAAGGAGAGCATAGATTATGAATAAAAAACGTTTGCGTCAATGGATGGCTCCGTTCGCAACGGCTACACTGATTTTGAATACGGGATATGGCATTTTGGCACCCGATGCAGTGGCTAGCGCGTTGTCGACTGAAAGGCATAACTCAAATCTGACAGGCCTGAATACAGCACAGTTCCATACCAAATTAGCAACCGCTCAAGGCCGTCATATGCCTGTTACTTCAGGCACGAAAGTGACTACGTTAACAAAAGGCTATGGTCAGAACACCTATCTTAACCAAATGCTAAAAGTAATGTCGAGCCAAATGGTTACTGCGAATATCGCGCCGGCAGAGGTAAGCAATCTGACAGCGGTTCCTACAGAAACAACAAAAGTAAATTTGTCCTGGGCCAATCCGACGGACATCAATTTTGACCACATAAAAGTGGTAAATGTCACTAACGATGTATATGTAGATAACATTCGAAGTAACTCTTATATGATGAGCGGTTTACAGCCGAACACGACGTATACCTTTCGCGTAAAAACGGTGAATAAGAGTGGAAATGAATCTCTCGGTACAACAATACAGGCTAAAACGGCTTCAGTTGATGGTCCTGTGGATAAGACACCACCAGGAGAAGTAAGCGGATTGACAGCGACAAATGTAGGATATAATGGATTTACCATCAATTACATATTGCCTAAGGATGCTGACTTAAGCCAAGCGATTATCTATTTAAATGGTACAGAAATTCAGAGAACCACAGGCACGTCTTACACGTTTAATGTCTTGAATGCTGCTACAGCCTATACCGTAACGGTCAAAACGATAGACAAATCCGGAAATATATCTCAAGGAGTTAGTATTCCAGTTACAACTTCAGCAGTCTCGGCCGATACTGTGCCCGAAGTGACAGGTGCTTCAGTGACATCAGTAAATAACTATAGTGTTACTGTTTCCTGGACAAGGCCTAGTGGAATTAGTACGGTCAGTCTGTATAAGGACGGACAACTGGTAACCGATTCAACAGGAACATCCTATACTTTCAACAATCTTTCGGCAAGCCAGACCTACACATTCACGATAAGATCCAAGCGAAGCACAGGTACATTGTCCTCCGGTGTGAGGTTGACTGCTACAACGGACAGTACGTCCTCCAATTCGTCAGAGGTGTCCAATCTTGAAGTAGATAGCAAAAGCGACACCTGGATCAAAATCACCTATGATATGCCAAGTCGAGCCGACAAGGTGAAGATATATGTGGATGGTGATTATGAGGGGACTACAAGCTCTGAGTCCTATAAAATTACGGATTTGCGAGAAGGACGCTGGTATGAGATTAAAGTCGTAACCGTAAATAGTAATGGAAGGGAATCTAGCGGTGTAAAGATATCAGAACGCACGGATTCAGATGGTTACTACTCTTCTTCTTCATCTAGTTCATCGAACTATGAGAAAGCAAGAGATTTGATGCGAATTGCGGAAAACAGTCTGAATGCCTCCGACTGGCGTTCTGCTAGAGATGCGATTAGTGATCTGCCAACGGGTTCACGTAAAAGTGATCTCCTGGATCGACTAGAGGCTATTCGCAATAGGGCATTAGGCACCAGCAGTTCATCGTCCGGGACGAGTTCTACTACAACCACTTCCGGTACAACGACGAGTTACACGAACAATGCGGTTTCCTCATATTCAACTTCGTTCACCCTGACACCAGGAGCTAAATCAGCTTATGTCGATGGTCGTGCTACGACGATGGCTCAGGCTCCCCGAATCATAAATGGGGCGACGATGGTCCCGCTGCGCTTTATCAGTGAACGGATAGGTTACGAGGTAAATTATGAAAAAGCGACCAAAAAGATCATTCTGACTCGACCTACAGACGGCAAACAAGTAGTGCTTCAAGTCAAGAATTCTACCCTTGCCGTTTATGAGTTAAACAACTCCCGGAGTTATTCGACGAACATCACAGCTCCGGTTATTGTTAACGGCTACACGCTGGTTCCATTACGAGTGATTAGCGAGCTTTCGGGGTATCAGGTGAACTATAATACTGCATCCAAACAAATTACGATTACAAAATAAATACTTCTGCAAAAAAGGGTTCTAAAGTGAAAACTTTAGAACTCTTTTTTGTCTACTATCCAATAAGTGTACGTAAAATGCGAAAAGGGGCGCTTTATAAGCGCCCGCTAATAGAGTTATAAATTGACAATCAGCTACTCTGTAAACAAGTTATTTTGATTAAAAAGGATATCAAGCTGCTTAAGATCTTCTACAGTTAGTTGAATACTCAGCGTTTGAAGATTAGTTTCGATCTGATCAGGCTTGGTTGCACCTGGAATGATTAGATCAACGGCTGGACGTGTCAATAACCAAGCAAGCGCAATCTGTGCAGGCTCTGCACCTTTGTCTTGCGCGAATGCTTTGAAGCGATCAACACGTTCCAAATTTGCGCGAAATGCTTCTTTTTGAAATAAAGGGTTATTTATTCGTGAGGTATCAATAAAGACATCATCCTTTTTATATTTACCGGCTAACAGGCCTGATGCGAGCGGAAAAAAAGGAATCAGTGAACTCCCTTTCGGTATTCCTGTGCAATCTGCATGAACAACGATTCCAGGTTTTGCCCTGGAGTGACCGCCTCTTGATAAGCTAATACGCCGCCGGCAATGATACCGACATGGTCAACGATTTGTTCGACTTCGGATAAAATATGACTGGAAAGAATTACGGTAATTCCTTGCTTCGGGAAGGAGCGAATCAACTCGCGTTGCTCCTGAATACCAATGGGGTCTAGTCCGTTGGTTGGCTCATCTAAGATCAATAGCTTGTGATGATTGAGGAGAGCAATGGCAATGCCCAGCCGCTGTTTCATACCCATCGAGAACTGGCCCGAGCGCTTTTTCCCGGTATGGGTCAAATCAACAATGTTCAGCACTTCATCAATCTGCGAATCAGGCAATCCCAGCAACGTTGCACGAACTTTGAGGTTCTCTCTAGCTGTCAAATTCTCATAGAGTGGAGGGGATTCGATCAGTGCGCCAATCTGAGCAAGATCTTTTCGGGACCAGGGTTTTCCTTGAAATAAAATATCACCGGATGTCGGGCGTAGCATACCGGTTAACCTTTTTAAGGTAGTTGATTTTCCTGCCCCATTTGGGCCAAGCAGCCCGTACACGGAATTCTCCTGAATAGATAATGTGACGTTGTTCACCGCCTGTTGTCGTCCGAAGGTTTTGCAGAGGTTTTTAGTCTGTAAAATAATGTTATCCATATCATTTCATCCTTTTCATTCGTTCTGACAACTACTTTAAAGATCAATTCTAAGAACTTTATAAGGATTTGAAATATTAATTTCAAACTTTATGCATTCATGCACTATTCGCTATAATGGATACAGTGATTTAGGAAAGGGATGTAATCATGAAGAAGGTCATCGTAATTGGATCAGGAATTCTGGGGGCATCGACAGCATACCAGTTAGCAAAAATGGGTGCTAATGTCATTATTGTAGACCGCAAAGATAAAGGACAGGCTACTGATGCCGCAGCTGGAATTATCTGTCCCTGGCTATCACAGCGACGTAATCAGGCTTGGTACCAGCTAGCCAAAGCGGGCGCACGTTTTTACCCCGGGTTGATTGAAGAACTCAAAAGCGAGGGAGAAACAGAAACTGGCTATGCTCAAGTTGGGGCTCTCAGTATTCATGATGAGTTGGAGAAAATTAAAAAAATGCAGGAACGGGCACACTTACGATATACAGATGCACCAGAAATCGGGGAAATTACGCAACTAAATGAAAAGGAAACCCATGAACGGTTTCCTTTGTTAGTAAATCGCTATCATTCTGTTCATATTAGCGGTGCCGCTCGTATAGATGGTCGTGCGCTGCGCGATGCGTTGATCCGATCAGCACAAAGAAATGGGGCAACCCTTATCCATGGAGATGCTGCGCTTCAATATGATTCCGACTATGTAACCGGAGTAACGGTCGGTGCAAACAGCTTCTCATCTGACGAAGTCATTGTTTGTGCAGGTGCATGGGCCAATCAACTGCTGCTGCCTTTGGGCATTCATTTTAAGGTTAGTTATCAAAAAGCACAAATTATGCATTTGCAGGTTCCTAATAGGCAAGACACAGGCACCTGGCCTGTAGTCATACCGCCTTCTGACCAATATCTGCTGGCTTTTGATAAACATAAGATCGTAATAGGGGCGACTCACGAAAATGAAATCGAAGGTTACGATACGAGAGTAACAGCAGGTGGGATGCAGGAAATTCTGAATAAAGGTTTAGAATTGGCCCCTGATTTAGCAAACAGCACTTTTCAGGAGGTAAGAGTTGGTTTCCGTCCTTTTACACCCGGTTTTCTACCGGTAATCGGACCTGTTCCTGGCTGGAATGGCCTTATAGCGGCAAATGGGCTTGGAGCATCCGGGTTGACCATGGGCCCCTTTATTGGAAATCAGCTGGCAAAGTTGGCACTTGGAATGGATTTAGATATCGATATCAATGATTATGATATTCGAAAAGCAATAGATGAAAGTTGATCCTTGACCGAGGAGAATAATATATATACTGAAATAGTCGCCAGTATGGCGACTTTTTGTTTTAGTGCTATATTCATTTTATACGTCATTCATCATGTCACTGAGGTGCGAATTCTTCAACGATTGTGTTAGGATTTGCATGTTTTTCAAGTAGTCGATTTTATAGATACAGGAGTAGATCACATTTAATACATAGTCAAAGGCAATTTGCGACGAAAATGTACCAATCTTGGCATGTTTTACTTCGTCATTAGGCACCTGGATACAGATATTACTGAGTTTGGCCAACTCATTTTGATTAGTTGCTGTAATAGTGATAAAAGGTATATTTTCATGTGCAAAATGCCTTGCTGCTTTTAAAAAAATCGGCGACTTTCCGTGGTAAGTTAAAAAAACAGCGCAATCCTGTGTCGTAAGATTAGCCGTATGGTAAGCCCATTCAGACAGCTCAGTAGCTATAACCACATACTTGTTTATTTTTACTAATTTATTTTGAAAGCTTTTCGCACGGATTTGTGAATCTCCTAACGCATATATAAAGATCCTTTTCGCTTGATCCAGCAATAGGGCTGTCTGCGACAAGAAATCATCATCCATGAATGTAAAGTTTTTTTCAATCGTTTCTTTCATTAATTCTGCAATTTCTTTCGCTACTTGAAGTGGGGATTCATCAAAACCGAAAGGATAGTTGGGGTCTACATTGGAAATGTTCTGGGTATTCTGCTGAAACTCCCGAGCAAGTTTGATTATGAACTCTTTGAAGCCGGATAGCCCTAGTTTATGTGTTAATCGATTAATCGCGGAATGCGAAGTATACGTTGCCTTTGCAAGCTCCTGAATATTTAAGTGCAGGATACTTTCCTTATGAAGCAAAATATAGGATGCAATGCTTTTTTCATTTGGTGTAAAGTTTTGCATTTCGGATAATTGCATCAGTATTTTCAACAGGTTCACTCCGGTTCAATTGAAATAACGTTTGATAAAGGATATAAAATAAACATTTTGTTTAAAAACAACCCGCCATGTTGACAAATAATCGGTTGAATGTACCATTTTGGCGGCAAATCCTTTACGATCAACATTCTTCTTCTATAATAAATGAAAAAGAGCCTAAGGGGGAAATAATATGCTTACCATCGGTTATATTGGAAATGGGAAAAGCACGAACCGTTATCATCTTCCTTTTTCATTGAACAGAGCTGATTTGAAAGTGAAGATGATATATGCACGTAATCCAGATAAAGGAGAGTGGGGAAAAATCCCTGACGTGCTATATACAGATAATATTGAATCTCTAATGAACGATAAGGAGATTCAGTTGATTGTTATCTGTACACCTGTAGAATCCCACTACGACTATGCGAAAATGGCGCTTGACCACGGGAAAAATGTACTTGTTGAGAAACCTTTTATGTTAACCAAAGAAGAATCCGTGTCGATCTTCCAATATGCTAAAGAGAAAAATCTGGTTATACAATGCTATCAGAATAGACGTTACGACTCGGATTTCCTCACTACCCAGAAGGTTATTGAATCAGGAAAACTTGGAGATTTGCTGGAAGTGGAGATGCATTACGATTATTATCGTCCTGAGATCCCGAATTCCACTTCTCATTTTTCTAAATATAACAGTTACCTATATGGACATGGCGTTCATACCATTGACCAGGTTCTTTCCTATTTTGGGAAGCCGGACACAATCCATTATGATGTTCGTCAATTGCTGGGTGCTGGGAGAATGAATGATTACTTTGATCTGGATTTTTATTATCCCTCGCTCAAGGTATCCATCAAATCCAGCTTTTTTCGCTTAAAAGAGCGGCCGAGTTTTGTTGTATACGGCAAAAAGGGCGTTTTTATAAAGCAAACGAAGGATCGTCAGGAGGAGCATCTGAAATTATACTATCTGCCTAAGGGGCACGCCGATTTTGGCATCGACCAGCCCGAGCATTACGGCATTTTAACATATCTGGATGATAAAGGCGAGTATCATGAAGAAAAAGTCATTTCTGAAAAGGGAGATTATGCCCGAGTGTATGACGATATTTATCAGTCAATCGTACTTGGTAAAGAAAAAGTGATTAAAGACGAAGAAACGATAATTTGTATGGAAATACTTGAAAAAGGTATAGAGGGGTGCAACTAAAATGAAGTTGGGAATTGTCGGAGCAGGGATGATCGTAGGGGATCTATTAAGCTTTATTCAGGAAATCCCGGCCATTTTATTAAAGGGCATTTGTTCTAGACCTAGCCACCAGGATAAATTACTGGATTTGCAAAATAAATATGGAATATCTCAGATTTATTCAGATTACAGCGATATGCTGATGAATCGTGATGTGGATACAGTTTATATCGGGTTGCCTAATCATCTTCATTATTCATATGCCAAAGAAGCTTTATTGAATGGTAAACATGTCATTTGTGAGAAGCCGTTTACTTCCAATTTGCAAGAATTTCTTGAGCTAAAAGAAATTGCTCAGCAAAGAAAACTGGTATTGGTGGAAGCCATAACGAATCAATATTTGAAGAATTATTTGTCAATGAAGGAGTATCTTCCTAAGCTTGGTGAGATCAAAATAGTTGAATGCAACTATTCTCAATATTCATCTCGGTATGAAGCTTTCAAAGCGGGAATAATCCAGCCTGCGTTTAATCCGGAAATGTCTGGTGGAGCCTTGATGGATATTAATTTATATAATATTCATTTGGTTGTTGGATTCTTCGGGAGCCCTAAAAAAGTGGAGTATTGGGCGAACATGGAGCGTGGAATTGATACCTCAGGAATGCTGCTGCTTGATTACGGTGATTTTAAGTGTGTCTGCATAGGTTCAAAAGACAGTACAGCCCCCAATGCCGTCAACATTCAAGGCAATAAGGGCTATATACACATGGCAAGTTCAGCTAATATATGCGACTGCTTTGATTACACTGCGAATAAGGAAACGCCAATCCGGGTGGATCAGAAAGATCATCCCCATCGAATGTATGACGAATTTGTTGAGTTTGACCGTATCATCGAGGAGAAAGATTTGGAAAAAGCCTCGGATATGCTTGAACACAGCGAGAAGGTCATGAATGTCCTTGAGAAAGCCAAGCAGTCAGCCAATCTTGTATTTGGCCCTGATAAATAAAGAAGCAGCTCAATTACTGAGTTGCTTCTGATTCGCTGACTTAAGAGTAGCAGACATATAGTCTGCTACTCTTTTCGCTCTAGATTCACAATTTCCGGTCTAACAGCATGCCTATTTGCTCTGCCATCTCGACAGGAGGGAGAGGTTTATCGTTCAAAAACCACCACTCCATAATTAAAGAGATGGCTGAGCAGTTAAAAGCAACGCCAGCCCAAATCGCACTCGCCTGGCTACTTGCCCAAAAGCCGTGGATCGTTCCGATCCCGGGCACGCGGAAATTAAGCCGTCTGGAAGAAAATCTGGGGGCAGTGGACATTGAGCTCACATCCGAAGATGTGCGCAATATTAACAGCGCAGCCTCGCAGATCACTTTGATGGGCGCCAGATATACGGAGGAACTGGAGAGAAGAACCGGTCTTTGATCTAATTCTTCAGGTCATGAAATGACCTTATCCATCTTTGAAGCACGCTTTTTGGGATTGACAGAGGTATGGCTACATGAGAAAATGTACGCGCGTACATAAAATGATTTGGAGGTGAGTAATATCGTTTCGCGCAAGGAAGTAGCAGAACTTTCCGGCGTGTCTGAAGCGACGGTATCCCGGGTCTTGAATGCGGTAGGTCCTATCAAAGAGGATACGCGAAGAAGGGTTCTAGACGCAGCCAATCAGCTTGGATATGTTCCCAGTGCGCTGGCCCGTAACTTTGCCCGAAGGAAGAGTGGCCATCTTGGTGTGGTTATGCCTTATGTCCCGAAGGCGCACCTGTTCTCAGCCTATTTTTTCTCTGAGATGCTGAGCGGTATCGGAAACAAGGCTAGAGACAGCGGACTCGATCTGCTTCTATTGTTCCGGAAGCCGGGGGAACGGATTGATTACAGTAGTCTTTTCCGCCAGCAAAGGATCGATACCTGTATCATCCTTGGAGCCAGGGATGACCACGATGAGGTGGAGTCTCTAAAGAGACTTCAGGAAGAAGGGCATCCGTTTTGCGTTATGAATCACCATTTTGAAGGGCAATCATTCTGTGAAGTAGATGCAGACCATGTAGAAGGCAGCCGGGCGGCTGTAAGTCACCTCATCGAGCAGGGATACAAGCGGATTGCCTTTCTCAACGGCCCGGATATGTATTCCAACAGTACTGAGCGAATGAAGGGTTACTGTACCGCGCTTCAGGAGGCCGGTATCGAATATGACCACGAGCTGCTTCTGGAAGGTAACTACAGCCGTCGAAGCGGGCTCGAAGCGTCGGCTACAATCGCAGACAAATTGAATGATATTGATGCCGTATTTGCGGCGAACGACCGGATGGCCCTCGGGGTAATGCAGGGTCTCCGTGAGCGCGGACTGTCAGTTGATCAGTTTCCGGCGTTTGTAGGCTATGACGATTCGGATGCGGCTGAGATGGCTGTTCCGCCGCTAAGCAGTGTCCGCGTACCTTTTTATGAGATGGGGGAGCTTGCAGCCTCGAAGCTTATACCCGATTCTCTGAATCTTATTCCAGCCCTGGAACTAACCGGGTGCGACTCGATAAGAGAACTCCTGTCCACAGAGCTGATTATCAGGGCGTCATCCATTCGTCCATAACACCATTCGTCAAAAATTCGTTGAAACTCAGTCCCATAAGGAGGATCACGACATGTCTAATCGTCTTCGTATCGGAATGGTTGGCTACAAATTTATGGGCAAGGCTCACAGCAACGCTTACCGTAGTCTACCCATGTTCTTCCCAGATGCCCCGCTGCAGCCAGAGATGTCCGTTATCTGTGGACGCAACGCGCAAGGGGTTCAGGCGGCTGCCCGCCAGTTCGGCTGGACCGAAAGTGTTACGGATTGGCGTGATCTAGTGAAACGTAACGATATTGATCTCATTGACATCAACGCCCCGAGTAATGCCCATAAGGAAATTGTCGTTGAGGCTGCCCTCCATGGCAAGCATCTGTTCTGTGAGAAGCCGCTTGCGCTGTCGCTGGCGGATTCCCGTGACATGCTGCAGGTAGCAGAGGAAGCAGGGGTCAGACATATGGTAGGCTTCAACTACCGCTTTTCTCCGGCTGTCCAGTTGGCAAAGCAGCTAGTCGAGAGCGGTCGCCTAGGCAAAATTTATCATTTCCGTGCCTTCTTCCTTCAAGACTGGATCATGGACCCGTCCTTCCCGCTGGTATGGCGGCTGCAAAAAGAAGTGGCCGGTTCTGGCTCTCATGGTGATCTTGGCGCCCATCTGATTGATCTCGCTCGCTTTTTGGTCGGCGAGTTCCATGAAGTGATCGGCATGAGTGAGACATTCATCCAACAGCGCCCGTTGGCTTTGGAGATGAGCGGGTTAAGCTCCAAAAGGAGCGCTGAAGCAAATGCTCCGATGGGAGAAGTGACAGTCGATGATGCCACGCTGTTCCTGGCACGCTTCGCCGGAGGTGCGCTGGGCAGCTTCGAGGCCACGCGTTTTGCTGCCGGACATCGGAGCACCAATTCATTCGAGATTAACGGTAGCCTAGGTAGTGTGCGGTTTGACTTTGAACGAATGAACGAACTGGAAGTGTATTTCACACAGGATGAGGAGGACGTTCAGGGTTTTCGCCGCGTACTCGCCACCGATCCGGCACATAAGTACTCTGAGGCCTGGTGGCCTGCAGGACATACAATTGGATTCGAGCATACTTTCACCCACGAGATGCTTGAGATGTTGAATGCTATCTCCGAAGGACGGCAACCTTCACCGAACTTCCACGACGGTGTCGCTTGTCAGGCTGTGCTTGAAGCGGTAGAACGATCCGTAGAGGAACGCCGCTGGGTATCCATTGAAGAAATGTAGTATAACAATACATTCCGAAAGGTGAGTGGATTACAGATGCGCAAGGCACTGATTGTATGGGGTGGATGGAATGGACATGAGCCAGAGCAGGTGGCGGCCATTTTTGAACGCATTTTAAAGGAAGAGCAGTTCGAGGTGAAGGTGTCTGATACCCTTGAAGCCTACCAGGATGCAGAGAAACTGCTTGGTCTGGACCTGATCGTTCCAATGTGGACCATGGGACAGATTGAGCAGGAACTGGTCAATAATGTCTCAGCAGCCGTTCAAAGCGGCGTAGGTCTCACAGGTTGCCATGGCGGCATGTGTGATGCCTTCCGGAACAACGTGGACTGGCAATTCATGACAGGCGGGCAATGGGTTGCACATCCCGGTAATGACGGAGTGGAGTACATGGTGAACATGAAGCGTGGCTCGAGCCTACTTCTAGACCATATTGAGGATTTTCAGGTCAAAAGCGAGCAGTACTACCTCCACGTAGACCCGGCAGTTGAAGTGCTGGCAACCACACGCTTCCCGGTCGTACCAGGCCCCCATTCAGCCAATGGGCCGGTGGATATGCCCGTTGTATGGACGAAGCGCTGGGGGAACGGCCGCGTCTTCTACAATTCGCTGGGACATCACGCAGATATCATAGATATGCCTCAAGTGACCGAGATGATGCGCAGCGGGTTTCTGTGGGCAGCAGCAGGCAAACAGGCGGTGGCCACCCGGGGCAGCTCTCTGGCAGAGGCTTATACAGGCATGACAGACAACCAATAGCGGTAGCATGAATAGGATGGTATATGATGTAATAAAAGATTGACATTATCCATTTTTTCTGAAGAAGAAGGGAGTCCAGGCATGAACAAAATGAAAGTAGGCATTATCGGGTGTGGTAAAATCAGCGGAATTTACATGGAAAATTGCCATCATTTCGACCTTCTGGAGCTGTTCGCAGTAGCTGATCTGGATCAAGGTCGGGCAGAGGAGCAGGCGGTAGCGTTCAACGTTCCGAATGTATATTCGGTAGATGAGATTTTGGCTAATCCGGAGATCGAACTCATTATTAATTTAACCATTCCGGCCGTTCACGCCGACGTATGCCTAAGAGCTCTTGAGGCAGGCAAGCATGTCTATGTGGAGAAGCCACTTGCCGTCACCCGTGAGCAGGGTCAGGCTGTCTTGGATCTTGCTCGTCAGAAGGGACTGCTTGTCGGCTGCGCACCGGAGACCTTCTTTGGTTCCGGTATACAGACATCATTGAAGCTGATTGAAGACGGAGTCATTGGGAGTCCGGTAGCCGCTACGGCTTTCATGATGAGCCGTGGACATGAACATTGGCATCCTGATCCTGAATTTTATTATGCAGTCGGCGGCGGCCCGATGTTTGATATGGGTCCTTATTATTTGACGGCTCTGGTGCAATTGCTGGGTCCGATTGCCGCCATTTCGGGCATGACAAGCAAGGCGATGGATCAGCGAACGATTACGAGCGAGAAAAAGAGAGGCCAGACCATTCCGGTCGATATACCGACCCATGTGGCCGGATTGCTGCGCTTCAAGCAGGGGGCTATCAGTACGCTGATTACCAGCTTTGACATCTTTGGTGGAAGCACTCTGCCACCGATCGAGGTATATGGTACTCATGGCACATTGCAGGTGCCTGACCCGAACACGTTCGGAGGGCCAGTTCGCTATAGGCTGCTAGGCGAGCAAGAATGGACAGAGGTACCGCTGCTACCGGGCTACCAGGAGAATACACGGGGCATCGGTGTTGCCGATATGGCCTACGCTATCCGCAGCGGACGGCCTCACCGTGCCAGTGGCGAACTGGCCTACCATGTGCTGGAGGCGATGTGGGCGTTCCACGATTCCTCCGATCAGCAGACCTTTTATACGATGCAGAGCACATGTCAGCGCCCGGCGGCTTTACGGGAAAACCTGCCCTTATATACGTTAGATGTGTAAACTAATGTCAGCCTGATGCTGCTCCGCAGCATTCAAAAATTATAAGACTGGAGAGTATGTTTGAAAAGTCGGGTTTTGGATTTTTTACATCCGCTTTGAATATTCATTTCCATTAAAAAGAAGACTCCAGCTCCGTTTTGACCATGGCTTTGGAGTCTTCTCGTTCTAGCACAGTCATAAAATCATTCTTTACCGATCATTCTAGATATGTTATATTGTTGGCGTGGGCGGAATACATGAATAAGAAGACATGATTTTTGAGAAGTGGGGTGATATCTTGCCGTGGAGTCCTTCTGCATATATTAGAATGATCATTCTTATTAAAACAGATGGAGAAGGGATGGATTGAACATGGAATATCGTGTATTAGGAAATACAGGTCTAAAAGTAAGCAGTTTTGTATTAGGTACAGGTACTTTTGGTTTTTGGGGGAACAACACGGAGAAAGAAGCTGCAGTTATGTTGGATGAGGCTTTGGCTGGGGGCATTAACCTGATCGATACAGCGGATGTCTATTCAAGTGGTCAATCCGAAGAAATTCTGGGTCATACCCTAAAAGGACGCAGACAGGATATTATTCTCGCCACGAAAGGCGGAATGCCCATGGGCAGTGGACTTAATCAATCCGGTAACTCGAAATATTGGATTAAGCGTGCAGTAGAGGGTAGCTTGAAAAGGTTGCAAACGGACTATATCGATTTGTATCAACTACATCAGCCGGATCTCCATACCGATATTGAAGAGAGTCTTGACGCACTTACGGACCTGGTTCGTGAAGGGAAGATTCGCTATATTGGTACATCCAATTTTCAGGCATGGCAGGTAACCGAAGCACAGTGGACTAGCGAACGTAAAAATACTGCACGCTTTGTATCCGAGCAAGCTCCATATTCCATTGTGAATCGGAGTATCGAATTCGATTTGCTTGCTGCAACTGCAAAATATGGAATGGGCGTAATGGTTTGGAGCCCACTTTCGGGTGGTCTACTAACGGGAAAATACCGCTCGGGAGAAGCGGTTGCTCCAGATTCAAGAGCGGCGAGTTCTCTAGGGAAACTTTCAATTGTTGTAGACCCGAATCGAGAAGAAAATCGCATCAAGTTCGAAGCCGTTGGTAAGCTCCAAACCCTTGCAAATGAAGCAGGATTAACTTTGCCACATCTTGCTATGGCATTTACACAAGCTCATTCGTCAGTTACTTCTGCTATAGTAGGGGCAAGAACAATTGAGCAACTTCGTGAAACGTTAAAAGGCAGCGACATCCGATTAAGCACTGATATCCTGGATGCGATAGATGCTATCGTTCCGCCAGGAGTAACCCTGGATGCCCTGGAAAAAGGCTGGACGCCTGATTGGTTACAAGCAGACAAACGAAGAATCCTAGGTTAAATATATAAGACAGACCTCATACCTGCCATGAATTCATTTTTTTTAAATCTAGTTTGCCGATCCTTCACTAAATTGTATAATGATTATTCGAGGTGATGACGATGGCAAGATCAAAAGAATTTGAAGTTAATGAAGTATTAGATAAAGCAATACACCTGTTTTGGGCACAAGGATATGAGAAAACTTCAATGCAAGATTTGGTTGAATTTATGGGTATTCACCGAAGAAGTATCTATGATACCTTTGGGGATAAGCATGCCTTATTTATGAAAGCTCTTGAACGATATGAAACGAAGCAGACCAGTAAGATGAGGTTTCTGATTGAAAAACAAAAACCGATCAAAGAATTAATTCGGGAGTTGTTTGAGGCGACAGTAAGAAACGAAGGAGAACCTCTAGGGTGTTTTCTTGTGAATTCAGGTGTGGAGCTCGGCGTGTTGGATCCTGAAGTTGCATCCTTAGTTGATGAGAGTTATTCGCGAACTGAGGAACTCTTGACTAACCTTGTTCTGAAGGGTCAACAATCGGGTGAGTTCAAGGCTGACTTTGATCCTGTAGTTATTTCTCATTATTTAATGAATGCGTGGTTGGGGCTACGTACGTTGGTTAAGACAACGACGGATCAGCAAAAATTAAAGAATATTATTGATATGACACTGTCCGCTTTAGATTAAAAGTGGAATTACAGCATGACAGGCAAAAGGAGTCACCTAAATGGAGGACTGTTTGTTTCCGTAATACAAGTTCTTTCTTGTCCCTCTAACGAAAGAAAGAACTTGTATCTTATGCCTCAAACAAGTCAAGGAATACCGCTCCAAAATTAAAGTCATAAAAAAATTATTTACTGTTCGTTCTAAAATTGATTTGCTAATAGCAAGTTAGATCTAACTGTTTTCACCCTAATAAGAATGATCGTTCTAAAATCGTCTATAAAACTCATTTACACTAATTTGCATGTTATGAAGGAGAGAATATTATGAAGTATACAGTTATTACAGGAGCAAGTTCAGGGATTGGATATGAAACGGCATTGGCGTTTGCTGCACGTGGCAAAAACTTAATCTTGGTAGCTAGAAGATTGGATAAATTAGAAGAACTCCAATCAGCAATTCTGGATATGGATCCTACTATAAATGTTATTGTTCGTACAAGTGACCTGTCTGTTACAGATCAGGCCTACACACTATATAACAATTTAAAGGAATACCAAATTGAGACCTGGATTAACAATGCGGGGCTCGGTGAAGCTTCTTTTGTAGCAGAACAGAATTTAGATAAAGTTGAAACTATGCTACATGTTAACATTGAATCCTTGACGATCCTTTCTACACTATATGTGCGAGATTATGCTGATGTAGAAGGAACTCAGTTAATTAACGTCTCATCCGCACTCGGATATGCCATTGCTGTTGGGAGTGTTGCTTATTCTGCATCTAAATATTACGTTAGTGCCTTCACAGAAGGCCTTGCAAAAGAACTAGAAATGAAAGGTGCAAAACTAAAAGCAAAGGTTTTAGCACCAGCTATAACGGAAACAGAATTCGTGAAGAAATCATTAGATACTGAAGAATTTGATTACAAAGCAAACATGCCTAAGTACCACACTGCCAAACAAATGGCGGGATTCATGGTGGAACTTTATGATAACAACGAAGTGGTAGGTATTGTAGACCAGAACTATAATTTCAATCTGAGAGGCCAAATCTTTCTAATCATTTCAGAATCTTAAATTCAATTCATATATCCTTGAATACATTGAAAGAGGAGAGTATCCGAATGAAAAAGTTGTGGAGTAAAACGAACATTGGAACCATGGAGTTGCTACATCGTTTAGCAATGGCACCAATGACACGTAGTAGAACGCAAGAAGATGGTACACCGGGGGAGCTAACTTTCCTTTATTATGCTCAGCGTGCATCAATGGGACTCATTATTACAGAGGGTACACAACCTTCTGATGATGGCCAAGGGTACTTATGGACACCTGGGATCTATACGGATAAACATATTGAAGGGTGGAAAAAGGTTACCGATGCAGTGCACGAAGCAGGTGGATATATGTATATCCAATTAATGCATGCTGGTCGCATGTCGCACCCAGACAATACACCACATCATCGTCAACCTGTTGCGCCATCTGCAATCGCGCCAGGTGTAGAAATGTTTACTGCTAAAGGTATGCAGGACATCCCTGTTCCGCGTGAGTTAAGTAAAGAGGATATTCAAACGACTATTGCAGATTTCCGAAAAGCAGCAGCTGCGGCTGTTAAAGCAGGTGCAGATGGCGTTGAAATCCATGGAGCAAATGGTTATCTGATTAATCAATTTATCGGAGAAAATTCGAATACACGGACGGATGAATATGGGGGCTCTATAGAAAATCGTGCTCGCTTCGCGATTGAAGTAACGAAAGCCATTGTCGAAGAAATCGGAGCAGAAAGAACAGGCTTCCGTATCTCGCCGGGGACACCTCTTGGTGGGATTCAAGATGGTGAACAAGGTCCTGAACTTTATCGTTATCTTGTAAAAGAATTAGCTCAATTGGATTTAGCTTACCTTCATGTCATGCATCTTGGAAATGAAAAGCTGCTCCAAGACATTCGTTTAATCTGGACGAATCCTTTGTTAGTCAATCGGGCTGGAAGAGCTCTGGAGGATCTTAGCTTGGATATAGAAAGTGGCCTTGCTGATTTGGTGCCTGTTGGTGTATGGTCATTAGCCAATCCGGATTTAGTGGAACGACTTCAAAAAGGTGCGCAACTAAATGAAGCGGATCCGACAACATACTTTGGTCTGGGAAGTAAAGGTTACACGGATTATCCTACGCTGGAAGAATTAGAATCGCGAGAGGGACTACAATAGCATAAACGGTGAAATATGGCGTGCAACTGAAAATTGTGCGCCATATTTTTAGTCTAGAAACTCGATTGCGTTCATGGTTATGCTATCCGCAAATTAGCAAAGGAAGAGGATGAGTGATGAGAGCAGCACAAATACAGAAATATTCAAAAATAATCCAAGTGGAATTAAATGATGTTAACATACCACAGATTAATAACCATGAGGTACTTGTCAAAGTAAAGGCTGCAGGTGTAAATCCACTGGATATTCTCAATCTGAATGGCAGTGTTCGGATGATTGCCGACTATAAGTTGCCATTAACTTTAGGGAATGAACTATCTGGCGTTATTGAAGCCGTTGGTGATGAGGTTTTGAATTTTAAGGTGGGTGACCCTGTTTATACGAGGTTGCCGCTTAATAAAATCGGTGCTTTTTCTGAATATGCGGCCGTGGATGAAGATGCTTTATCCATCATGCCTGAAAATCTATCCTTTATTGAAGCTGCTGCGGTACCCCTTACTGCCTTGACTGCATATCAAGCATTGCACGATATACTCCGTGCCCAGCCGAATAGAAAGCTATTCATTCCTGGAGGAACCGGAGGATTTGGCGCTATGGCAATCCCTATTGCAAAATCAATGGGATTATATGTTATTACAAGTGGAAGTGAAAGAGGCAGATCACGTACACTGTCGATCGGAGCTGATCAATTCATAAATTATAAGGCAGAGAATTATGCTAACATACTGTCTGATATCGATTATGTGATCGACACCTTGGGTACCAAAGAGATCAAAGCTGAACTGGGCATTTTAAAACCACAAGGGAAATTGGTATCATTGAAAGCCGGACCTAATTATCGCTTTGCGGTTGACAATCATTTTCCGTTGTGGAAAAAAGCATTGTTTGGTCTAGTGGGTGCTCGCTTAGATTCTTTAGCACGTAAGAATCTAAATGAATATCGCTTTTTATTTGTGCAAGCCAATGGAAGTCAATTACAAGAAATCACTAAACTTGTTGAAAAAGAAAATATAAAGCCCTCTATAGATTCAACTTATACGTTTGGTGACATTAACAAGGCACTGATTAAAGTGTCGACAGGCCACTCCCAGGGCAAAGTGATTGTGACCTTCTAAATAATAAGCAACTTAAGTGATGTTGCTTATGTGTTCTGACATAAAAATAAGGTGGGCTCAAAATAAGAAAGACAGTTCTGATCGCAGGAGTATCCGGTGGGATCGGTAATATTAAGAAGCTTAAGCAAGTTGGCGCGGATTATGTGTTGCTTGATGATGAAGATTTAACCGAATAGTTATTTGCCATTGCTCCAAAAGGAGTTAACAAAAGTTTTGAACCATTAATTGATATTCAACGGGAGTCTATTTAACGGCGTATACCAGTGAACATCTCAAAGAAAACCTGCTTTTGGATATCTCATTAAAATCCCCCTTGACCAAAGTTTCGTGGCAGGGGGATTGCGTGAATGTAAGTTCTAGTTCACATACTTCTCGCGAAATAGAAGTGAGGAGAACTGAATGCTTCCTAAGATAGCGTTCAGATATAAATGGGAACATAGTTCATTTTATTTTGTTGAATATTTCCATTTATCTGCAGGTGCATAGATATATCAGATGAATGCTCGTATAAATTAGACAATAGCAAAGAATGATGCAACGGATGAGTTCATTTACACCTCAGAAAGTAGCAATGTTAATATTTGATAATCCGAGTCTGGAGAATAAGTAAATTCCGACGACAAACAAGAATAAGAACGGCTGTCGGGGGACAAGAACATAGTCCCATTGACGTCGCTATTTTAGCGGCTTTTTTATGTTATCGGTACAAGTTCGTGTCCCGAGCCAAGGACAAGAACTTGTACCGATTGCCGAAACGGACAAGAACATGATCCTATTTCCGATTAGACGGATATCTAAATGAAAAGCATTGCCCTTGATATTATTCATTTTGGGGATAGCGTCTCTGAGGAAGCGCATGATTTTGAACAAAAATTAAGTGTATCCGGTGTGGATGATCAGGCCGAGGCCGAATATACAGGCACGAACGGTAAGTTAACTGGAGGGGGGCTGGGACATGGGCTGACATATCGTTACATTGAACCTTCTCCAGATCCGAATCTATCGTTGGATGGGAAGCTTGAATACACATTAAAAGCGGATCCAGCAAAACAAAACTATTTATCCATCCGCCTCAGCGGCTCACAGCAAGGCCGTGGTAATTTAATGTTATATGGTCCAGATGGAGACAACTCCATTTTAAATCCGCATTTTGGGCACGAATTCTCCGAACTGGATAATGGCTATAAAGCTGGAGCCCCTTTTCTGGGGAGATATTATTATGATACGTATATAATTCCAAAAGACATGGTGCATGCGGGTGGAACCGTCAGGCTGAGCATTATGAGCACGGGTACATTTTCAGCATATGGAAATAACACGTATGGTCATCAGAAAGAGAACAGTAAATATATCTATTCTGCCGCCACCCATACGAATCCGTTCTATACACCCGATGATGACTTTACAGGTGAAATACCTGTAGGCGCTCCAGCCCAATCCGATGTAGACACGGATGCCTATACTCATTTGCAGACTCAGAGCAAGGAGCTCCTTGAACTCATTATGTCCTGGCAGATCTACGGTCAAGGGTATGAAGCGTTCAAAACAAAAAAGAATGATTTTCTTAAAGGCGCTGTAGTCACGTATACACCACTTACTGAACTCGCGAAGTTTAATGGAACGTCCAGAGAGGCATGGGCCAAGAAAGTTACCGGTCAGGCAATCAATTTCCAAAATTGGTCACCGATGATGGCATCCGAAATATTCGCCAACGCATACATGAATCAGTGGTCAGGAGAATATTTTCAAAGTGAGGAAATGCTGGATCGGATCTTCAAGTTGTACGATTTCATGGCACGTGCACAAGACAGTCAGGGAGCATGGTGTGTACCCACGACAGGACAGAATGCCTATCAGTGGATAGGTACAGCACTTGAAGGCAGTGGAAAACGCGGAACCGGTGAGACCTGGCCGCTTCTGTCCCTTGGAACTGACGCCATGGTGCAAACGCTGTTGCAGCTGGATCATTATATTATGAATAGCGATGATGAAATCATTAAACAACGATATGCCGCATTCTTGGATGAGAAAGAGGATTACGATTTGGACGGTGTAGCAGATACGCCCCGGCGTACAGCGTATATTGAAATGTTTGCCAAGCTTCGTGGCTATCAGTACAGCCCGGTAAAAGGGGACTTTTATGATCCAAGTACCCGCGCCGGGACGGCGAATCAGGATTTTGGTTTCGCCTACGACGCCAACCGGCTCGTACAATTAATTTTCGACAGCATGTCACTTAGCAATATCAGTCAGCCTTCGGATGTTCAGGAGCAATATCACGCGAAGGATTCTGCCCCCTACCTGCATCAACTGAAATACAAACTCGGTGAAATGGTCGATGGCGAGAAATGTTTCTCTGATCAGGGTGTAGGTCTGGAAGGTGGTGCAAGCCACGGAGGCTGGGCTGGAGAATATGGATTGCTGCTGCTTCAAGTAATCAATGCCTATGCCGAGAGTACAGCCGGTTCAACGGAAGTGGAGGACCTCTTAGGAGAACAATCTCTTAAAGCCTACGAATCGGCAAAATATTTTCTTCGTCCTTCCGTCACCGCGGACGGGGTTAACGTATTGATCAGTGAAATGTATGGCGGATCCCGCAATGCTGCCAACGGTCAAAAAATCGCCTATCCTATCGGAGTCTATACAGCTCTGAAACGCGGCAGCACAGGAGCACTTCGTATCCTGCTCAAATACATGGAGGATAATCACGCCTATGCCGAAACGGTAAAACAGGAAATAGAACGAGATCGAACACCCCATGTGTATACACGAGTAATCGAGTTACAGGAGATTCTGAACTACTACAAGCAAGCCGAACAACTCAAGCAGGAGATGCAGCAGAAGGGCGAATCGTTGCTTCTTCCAATGGAGGAAGGACACCCCGATTTTGCGTGGGCAGATCCGGATGCTCAAGCTGTGGTGTTTAAGAATAAAGGAGATCAGGTGTATATTACCTTCAACTATCGAAGAGCAAATTGGCAATATAATAATTTTACGCGTATTCATTTTACGACAGACCGAATAGACCGACTAGCCAATGTTGCGGCAAGTAGTAAAGGTGGAATCTATACCTATGAAGACGAGGAGAACCATCCGGAAGGCAAAACTTACACGCATACCCGTGCCGACGGATTTAGCGAAGTTCGTTATGGCAAATATGCCGTAGGAATGAATCAGTCCAAAGATGATGCCAGCACAGGGCAAACAGGAAAAGTGTACTTTTTAGATACACGTGGTATCAAGAAAGCGAAAGATCTGATCAGCGGAAAAGTATACAATGCTTCCGGTCAAGAGGATATTGTGGTCCAGGTTCAACCGAGACAGACTGTTGTACTTGAGATTATGCGAGAGGAACCTGTATACGATGTAACCGTCACCTCTGTCGCAAATGACAAGGTGCTTAAGGTGGAGTCCGTTCCAGCTTCTCCGGGACAGGTGGTAACCGTTAATGCTCCCGCGCTCGACGGCTATAGGCTGATCGATCAGCCCAGTGTTGCCCTGACGGTCTCCCGAGAGCCGGGCCTTAATCAAGTAACATTCCATTGACTGAAGGGCAAAGAACCGGATTGCCAAATCCGAAATTTGGGCCAAGCCAAGGGACAGGTTGATCTGGATGATTCGGGTGTTCCGGTAGCGATCACCTCTGCCGGAAGCAATCATTTTTCACCGACTTTTGCTTATCAGGAAGTTACGGGAGATGTCCAGATTGAAGGCAGGCTGGAAACGTTTTAATTACAGGTGCAGGCAGTGAATAGGGAGAGCGAGCGCCGTTCATGATGGCAGCCAGAGGAGCCACGCTGTTTCTGGTCGACTACAATACTACAACAGGACAAGAGACACTGGAGCTAGTAAAAGAGCAAGATGACGAAGCCATTTTTGTACAAGCAGATGTTTCCAAAGAAGATGATGTACAGAATTAAATCCAACAAGCCATTAATACTTACAGAAAAATTGATGTAGCATTTAATAATGCAGGTATCATACAACAGTTCCAAAGTTTTCATAGCATGGCCTGGCGAAGCCTGAAGTACAACGAAATCTACATCCACTATTACAATAGTCCGGTGAACAGTTCGTCGATTCGGTGCTTGAGGCGGATTTCACCCGAGGATGGAGGGACCAGCTTGTAGTACAGCATGCTGCGGTTAAGGCCGAGAAGCTCGGCTTGAACGGAACTTGCCAGTTCAGGGGTATGCCAATCCAGAAGTGCAATCCGATCTTCTCGCGACCAACTAGAGGCCAGATTTTTTTTTGATCTACGACAATTGAGTGGAAAGCTTTCCAACCTCGGCGTAGAGTTCGCTGATCTGCTGGTTCGTAATCCTGTTTCATTTTCGTGATGCCTTTTCGATCGTTAACGAACAACTGTGAGAGGTTCTGGATCGCTTCCGTCTTCTATCTGGTGAGGACATTCGCATGGATGCCATGCTCAGCTGCGAGCTGCGAAACGGACTTTTCTTCTTTCAAAATTTCCAGCACTAGACGCGCTTTTTCTTCGGGAGTGAACTTCCTTCTTGTAGGTTTCATACAACTAAGATACTCCTTTTTCGCTGTCTAGTTTCTATGTAGCATTATAATCCCTTCACGGATGTATCTCTTGTCGCAGAGTTGGAGCAGTTATATTCACGAGAATTCGCAATGTCGTTTCCACGCTTCTTAAACAAAATATCCCAGTACTATCCTCGCTAACTTCTGCACTTCGCGGGCAATTCAGCTTCTCACTGACCTAAGTAGTAATCTATATCGGACTTAAACAGCCGCGGTTTCGGATCTTCAACCAGAAAGGCTCCATTATTACTGATTCTCTGAACATGAATCTTGAAAAACCGCAAATCGAAATGATGAACTATATTGTCAAGGAACATGAGGATTTTTGCGGTACTCGTTCGGGGTCACCCCGGTTAATTTTTTGAACACGCTTGTGAAATAGCTTTGGTCGTTAAATTGAAGCATCATAGAGATCTCAGTGATCGTTCGGTCCGATTGTACCAGCATTTTTTTGGCTTCATTAATTTTTTCTCTCTGAATGTATAGACCAAGAGGGAGACCTGTTTCTTTCTTGAACATCTGCGAAAGGTAAACCGGATGCAGCCGGACGGTCTGAGCGAGTGAATGGTTGGAAATAGGTTCGAAAATATGGTTGAAAATGTAGTTCCTACAAATGGAGACGGCTTTGCTCTGCTCATTTTGCTTCTGGGTGTGCACACGATCGGTCAAATCAAGCAAGTACTTATTCATGTAATAATAGATCCTTTGCGTCTCGTGGGTATCTTCGATTGTTTGAATAATCGTGTCGGCCATCGTATAAGCGATTTCTGGGTAAAGTCCGCCTGCCATCGCAGCCCGGATGGCGAGCGCGATTGTAACGATTGCCTGATTTTTGAGATGCCGCATCTGGCTGTTTCTCGAGAGCAATCCCACTCCTTCGAGCTTAATATACTTGAACAACTCGGCCAACTTGTCTCGATTCCCCTCTTGAATGCACTGCCAAATTTGCTGTTCATCTTGGTGGTTCATGTGAAAATCAACTTCGAACCTCCGTTGCTGCAAATGTTCTTCAATAACGTTGTTCAGATCACGAGAGTGGTTCGTACCGTCGGCGAAAGCAAGCTCCTCAACCTTTTTCTCGAACAATAAATAGGCAGCAAGTTGTCCGATGTTAAGCCATTCGGCCAGATTGAGCCGGGTCAATTTATCATAGTAAGCTCGCAAGGTTGTGTGGACTTTCAGCGAAATTCGGTGATCGAGGAGAAGCCCCCGAATAACTTCTTCGGAAACAGTAGTCGCCAATGTCGGACCGACAATCAGACTCCCCGTTCTCTTTCCATTTTCGCCTGTATGAAGCAAAAGAACGTTCTCGAGGAACTCGGTTACTTTTAATATTGGGTAATGGAGTGCTGGGTTGTTCTCGTCAAATAGCTTGGAGATGAAGGCTTCGACAGTCGAGTAAACCGGATTAATCTGATCATGAAATCCATATTTTGCAACGATTACCTGCGAGGCATCCACATACGCTACGGGGACTTTGTAGGCATCGTAGAGGAGTTTGGTTACATATTCAATATTCATGGGAGGAGTCATTCGATCACCACCAGCCTTTTGTCCAATTGATTGTATCCTTATTGATATTTTACATGACTTTATTGAAATATTGATAAAAATCTTTAAATTCTTTTATTTTTTTTACGGAGAAACGTTTAAAATCATTAATGAAAGCGTTAACAAAATTTGTGAGGTTAGCTGCGCTCTGCAGTTTCTTTTGAACAGACTATCGTCATTCTCAATACAGGCTATCCGATAGACATGACTTGGATGAAGAAATTCAATATTAAGGGGGTTCTTTACTGCGGTTTACCAGGAATGCTGGGCGGACAGGCTCTTGTGGAAATTCTCAATGGAAGTGTCAATCCATCAGCCAAGCTGTCAGATTCGTGGAATTATGATTACTATGATCATCCAGCAAGCTGTAACTTTTATAATGCAGTTGAAGGAAAGCCGCTACTCGACGGTAACTCTCCTGTTTTTATGAATACGGTCTATGAGGAGGATATATATGTTGGCTATCGCTATTTTGAGACGTTCAATAAAGAGGTGGCTTATCCTTTCGGGTTTGGTTTAAGTTACACGACCTTTTCTATAACAAAACAGGAATTCCATCACGGTGACGAGGGTACACAAATAACTTTACAAATTAAAAATACCGGAAAAGTTGCTGGCAAGGAAGTCGTTCAAATATATGTCCAAGAACCGGATGGAAAGCTGGAAAAGGCAGCTCGCAAACTGGTAGCATTCACGAAATCCGAAATGTTGGAACCTGGGGAAAAGCAGATCATTGAACTTGTTGTAACAAACGACAGATATACTTCCTATGACTCAAGCGTGGCTTCATGGATCATGGAGAAAGGGCAATATGTACTATGGTTTGGCAACTCCGTAAAAAATTTGGAGTCTGCCGGAAAATTTGAGATAGTCGAAAATATTTTAATCAAAAAGGTTGTCAACCGGATGGTTCCGAATGTTGGAATACGCACTCTTTCCAAATTCGAATCAGAAGAAACATGGCCTACAGGCGACTTTTCTGGCGTACCGAAGACAGAAGAACAAAAGATTCATCGAAAAGAGTATAAGCCTAAGGCCAGTGAAATTTCACCGCTCCAAGCAGATTCTCCAGACAAGCTTATTGAATTTACTGAGGTTATTGATCAACCAGAGCTACTAAACAGTTTTGTTAAGCAGCTATCGATTGAAGAACTGGCAAGATTGTCCGTTTGCGGATCCAGCGGATGGGGCATGCATGAGAAAGGAGAGGCGGGAAGAGTATTCTCGTTGGACAAATATAGAATCCCGCCTTTCGTTGTTGCAGATGGTAACAGTGGGGTGAACGTCAAAAAACCTAATATAGGTATGCCATCTAGTAATGTCGTTTGTTCCACCTGGAACACGTTGTTGTCCTACAAAGTTGCAACAGTCATTGCAGAAGAGGCCAAAGAGAACGAGCTCCAAATGATTCTGGCTCCAGGCATGAACATTCATCGTAATCCGCTTAATGGACGGCATCCCGAGTATTTCTCTGAAGATCCATTTCTTACGGGCATAATGTCAGGTTATTTCAGTAAAGGTCTTGAAGATCACGGTATCTCAAGTTGTCTAAAGCACGTTGCAGCGAATAACTGTGAAACGGTACGTAAACGCAATAACAGCGTTGTAACAGAGCGGGCACTTCGGGAAATTTATTTAAAAGCTTTTGAAGTGGCCATACAGGTCCATCAGCCGGATTCCATCATGACGGGTTATAACGCAATAAATGGTATTTTCACAGCTGAGCACGAGGAAATGATTCAAGGTGTATTTCGTGAAGAATTTGGCTTTGATGGATTTGTAATGACGGACTGGGGCTCATATGACACCATCGATATCATGAAAGCTGTCCAGGCAGGAAACTGTTGGATTACACCAGGTACAAATGATGACACTTTTGTGAAGCCAATCATTGAGGGAGTAAGTGAAGGGAAAATTAACCGCAGCAGATTAGAAAAGAACGTATGGTATCTTTTGAAAGTTATACTAAAAAGAGCGGATAAATAATCGTTAAACAACAATATAAGGTATTAGCGTTCATTTGTAAAAACACCAAAAAGAGTCAGCTCTGAAATCAAAAGAATGATTAAATGCATCTGTTCATCTACCTGAATCGTACAACAGTACCTAGGAAGGACACAATTCATATGGCACGCGAATTAAGTACCAAACAATTAATTGGAGATGCAGCAGGTCAGGCCAGTATAAATATTGCCCAATGTATGATGGGGTTATGTTTGTACTATTACACTGACATTGTGGGGCTAAATGCTGGAATAATAGGAACGATTCTATTGTGCACTAAACTACTCGATGCAGCTGCTGATATTGGCATGGGTGTTCTTATAGACCGAACGCGTTCCAAACATGGTCAGGCGCGTCCATGGTTGTTGCGGGTGACCATTCCAATGTTTCTATTGACCATGCTTACATTCTCTGTGCCTGATCTGTCTGATGGAGCAAAAATAACTTATGCGGTTATCACGAATATCTTGTTCTATTTTTGTGTAATAACACCGTCCGTAATTCCTTATCAAAGTATGATGGCGTTAACAACCAAAAGTCAGGATGATCGTTCATTAATGTCTATTCTGCGATCATCATTTGGCATGATAACCGGTGCTGCTGTAACCATTGGTTTTATCCCGCTTGTAAATGCGATTGGAGGGGGTCAGTCAGAATGGACCCTGTTAGCTGGCATCATGGGTGCAATATCAGCACTAGGCATGTTTATTGCTTTTCGCAGCACAAAAGAGAAATATAGTACGGAGGCACTGAAAGAGTCCGGGGAACTAAAAAAGACATTGAAATTAGGGGCATCTTTCAAACTACTATTAACAAACAAATATTGGCTGATAATATTCTTTGTAAATACGTTATCTGCCGTACTGTTCGCTTTAACAGGTTCAGCAGGTACGTATTATGCAAAATATATCTGGGGTAATGTCAATCTAATTGGAGTCATGGGTGCAATAGTTTTTATCCCTACGTTGCTCGTTTTTGCTATTATCGGCCCTGTTATTAAACGGTTTGGCCAACGTAATACGGCTATAGCGGGATTAATTGTGGGAGTATTGGGTTCACTATTCAGATTGACCGATCCATCAAGTGTTGTCATAGGACTAATTGGGTCTGCTTTACAAAATATCGGCTCAGTCCCTCTACTGATTGTTATGGTCCCTCTCTTAACAAATACAATTGAATACGGGGAATGGAAGAGCGGACAACGTATAGTAGGTTTGACAAATAGTGTAAATTCCTTCGGAGCTAAGGTCGGAACGGCTTTTGGAACGGCACTTATCGGATGGATGCTAGCTTGGGGGAAATACCAGGTAGGTGCTGCAACACAAGGAGCTTCGGCGAAATTTATGATCCTTTCCATGAATATATATTTGCCTATGATTATTTATATATTGATTGCTGTTCTACTGTATTTTTATTCTCTGGAAAAGCAGTATATAGGTATACTGAATGATTTGCAAAAAAGAAGGGGGGAGACCCCGGGGATTGATTCCAATTTATAAGTTTGTAATTCGTATTGTATGCACAATGCTAGTATTCGAAACCAAGAGAAGGAATAGTGAAACTGACATGTTTAGTGATCGTAACGATCCTAGCATCAGCACATACGAAAATAGATTAGGGAGTGTTTTGTTATGAAATATATTTGCAATCCCATTAACATGGAGTACAAGTATCAATTTATTGAAGAAAACGGCAAGCAGAGCGTTAATCGGGAAGCTGCAGATCCGTCGATGATTTATTTTAAGGGAATTTACTACATTTTCCCTTCTATGACTGCAGGGTTCCTCGCAAGTGACAATCTTGCAGATTGGGAGTTTCACTCGCTTAAAAATCTACCCATCTACGATTATGCTCCCGATGTTCGGATAATTGGGGAATACATGGTCTTCTCCGCCTCGAAAGCGGTACTCAACTGTTCCTTCTACCGGACGAAAGATCCGATTAATGGAATTTTCGAGGAGATTGAAGGGAGTTTCCCGTTCTGGGATCCCAATTTATTTGAGGATGATGACGGAAGAGTATATTTTTATTGGGGATGCTCCAATGATAAACCTATCTACGGAGTAGAGTTAAACCCTGAGAGTTTGAGAACGATATCGGAGACGGTAGAGTTAATCTTTAGTGATACTTCCGTTAAGGGGTACGAGAGAAGCGGCGAGAACCATATCCAACCGCGAACACTGGAACAGATTGAAGATATGGTTCAAGAATATGCGAGCCAAATCCCGAATGCGACCGATGAGATTTTGAATAGTTTAAGAACTGTATTCGGTAATACCCCTTTCCTCGAAGGTGCATGGATGGATAAACATAACGGCAAATACTATCTTCAGTATTCCAGTCCTGGTACGCAGTATAATGTATACTCTGACGGAGTTTATGTATCTGATAATCCTTTGGGACCCTTTGAATTGGCTAAGAACAACCCATACTCTTATAAACCGGGGGGATTCATCTCAGGTGCTGGGCACGGATCGACTATGGAGGATCGACATGGAAATTTATGGCACACCTCCACTATGGCTATTAGTGTCAATCATCAGTTTGAACGGCGTTTGGGAATTTGGCCAGCCGGATTTGACTCAGAAGGAGAACTATTCTGTAATCAACGCTATGGTGACTGGCCAATGAAGATTGAACAGGCAAAAATAAATCCATGGAGCAATCCGAACTGGATGCTTCTTTCCTATAGTAAACCAGCCATCGCATCCTCTTATGAAGAAGGTAAGGAAGCATCGAAGGCGACCGATGAGAACGTCTGTACGTGGTGGAGAGCATCATATAATGTATCTGGAGAATGGCTTCAAGTTGATCTTTTGCACCCGTGCGACGTGCGAGCGATTCAAGTGAATTTTGCAGATGATGCCCTAGCTGTTCCTCTTCCTGAAGGAGTAGAATACCAAGAAGTTAATATAACGCGACGATACATCGATGAGCGACAACACTATACCAGATGGATTTTGGAAGGATCGTTAGATGGGGAAGAGTATTTCATAATCGAGGACAAGTCAAGTGCGTCTACAGATTTACCGCACGATCTTATTGTTAGGGAAGACGGGATTAAAACACGGTATATCCGGTGTACGATAAAAGAACTTCCTCACCACCAAAAGGCGTGCATATCTGGTCTTCGAGTATTCGGAATAGGTGAAGGTGATCTCCCTGAGAAGGCGTCTGGAATCCAGACCGAGTTAGTCAGTGATCTCGACCTTATTGTCACATGGGATCAAAGTGATGTCGTAGGATACAACGTCCTTTGGGGATTCTCTCCTGATAAGCTATATCACAGCTATATGGTTTTTGGTGACAATACGGTCAAGATTGGTGCTTTAATTAAAGGTCAGTCGCTGTATGTTAGGGTTGATTCATTTAATGAAAAGGGAATCACAGAAGGTGAAGTTTATATAGTTAGAAAATAATAATCCGTGTTTGTGCAGAGCGGTCTCGATGATGATGTAAATCGTCTCAAAAAAGAAGGTGAGAGAACGCAGAGAAGATTGATTCCAACTTATAGAAAAGAGGATGAGTATATATGATCGGCACATGGCATTTCCTGCTTCAAACCTCCCAAATCAATCTGAAAATGCAGTTTATCATTGATAAGAAAGACGATTATACAATGACTATTGTTGTGGAGCCCTTTCCACTTCCGATAGACATTTCATCGTTAACCGTGGAAGGCAATGTCCTGTGCGCCAGAGGAACATCGCCGCTTTTACCAACTGACCCTATTGAAATTGACTTAACTTTTGAGGACGAAGCATTCGATGGCAGAATCAAACTCCCTTATCAGGAAGCATTCATTGTAAAGGGTTCACGCGGATCTGGACCTTCTATTGAAGATTACTTAATTACAAAGCTTGCTCCATATCGGAAGCAGGATGTGAAACAGTGGGATGATCAAGAGATAAATAAAGCTGTCGAGGAACTGCTAGGCAAGTTGTCCGTTACTGAAAAGATCGGTCAGATGAGTCAGTGTCTGGCTTCGAATTTCTCATTTGGAAATGATGTCTCATCTGATCCGCCGGAGAAATTAGTGGCAGAAGGCCGTGCAGGGTCAATCTTGGGGGCCTTTGACAGCCATCGGGTATTTGAACTGCAAAAAATAGCCGTAGAGCAGTCCGCGCATGGCATTCCATTGCTGTTTAATGGCGACATTATACACGGATTCCAAACGATATTTCCGGTGCCGCTTGCCTGGTCCTGCAGTTGGGATATGGAGGCCATCAGGAAAGCATGTGCTATTGCGGCCAAAGAAGCCAGTGCTGCTGGGATAACGTATAACCATGGACCTATGGTTGATGTTACAAGGGACCCCAGATGGGGCCGGGTCGTCGAAGGTGCGGGAGAGGATCCTTACTTGGGAAGTGAAATCGCCAAGGCTCAAGTGCAGGGATTTCAAGGGGAAAGTCTGTTTAACCGCGAAACGCTCATCGCCTGCTTGAAGCATTTCATTGCTTATGGTGCACCTGAAGGCGGGCGGGATTATAATACTGTAGATATTTCGGAGGGCACCTTGCGAAATGTTTATTTGCCCCCATTCCAGGCGGGCATTGAAGCTGGAGCAGGCTCTGTAATGAATTCGTTTAATATCTATCAAGGAGTTCCAGTCGCTGGAAATCGATCTCTGCTTAACGATTTGCTTCGGGGGGAACTGGGCTTCGAGGGGATTGTAATATCTGATTATGGCTCCATTGACGAAATTGTTGTTCATGGGAATGCAAAGGATATTAAAGAAGCGGCAAAAAAAGCGCTTGATGCAACATTGGATATCGAAATGGTAACCCGCTCCTACGATCTCTTGCAGGACATGATCCATGAAGGTCTCGTCGAAGAAAAACAACTAGACGATGCCGTGCGAAGAATTCTGAAATATAAATACAAAATCGGAATAATGGACGATCCATTCCGTTATATCCGGCCGGAGAAGGAAAAAGAGTTTAATTTCCACCCAGCGCATTTGGAAGCAAGCCGGGAACTTGCACAGAAGTCGATTGTACTGCTAAAAAATAATGGTGTTCTTCCTATCGAAAATAAAGATCAGAAGGTAGCTGTAATTGGTCCTTTTGCCAATAACAAGGATTTACTCGGACCATGGCAGTTCTCCCGTTACAGTAATGAAACAGTTACCCTTCTACAGGGACTGGAGGCACAAGGGATTTCGGCGGAGCAACTCCTCTTCGAAGAAGGATGCCGAGTAGAAGAGGATATAGACGGGGGACTGCAGCGGGCTGTTGCGGCTGCGGAGAAAGCGGATATTGTTATTCTCGCACTCGGTGAGAGCAGCGAAATGTCTGGAGAGGCCGCATCCCGAATGGATATTACTTTACCGGTGATTCAGCAGAAGCTAGCTGAAGCTATTGCTGGTGTAGGTAAGCCAACCGTACTGGTTCTGACAAATGGGCGGCCGCTTGTTTTGGGAGGAATAGAAGATCAGGTTGATGCGATTGTAGAGACATGGTTCCTTGGATCTCAAGCCGGTTATGCCATCGCCGATGTCCTCTGCGGTGATTATAATCCTTCCGGCAAGCTGACGATGAGCTTTCCAGCTCAAGTAGGACAAGTACCCGTATACTACAATTACTTTAATACAGGGAGACCTGTAACAGCAGAGAGCAGTAAGCAACAAAAGTTTTTATCCAAATATATTGATGGTGATAATGCTCCTTTGTATCCCTTTGGTTATGGTTTAAGTTATACAACGTTCGAATACTCTGAAGTTCGATTGTCACAAACTCGGATGTCTGCTTCGGAGTCCATCTTTGCAAGCGTGACAGTGACCAATACAGGCGCTGCATCGGGCGAAGAAACCGTCCAAATGTATATCCAGGACCTTTATGGCAGTGTGGTCCGTCCTGTAAAGGAACTCAAAGGGTTTCATAAGGTGACCTTAGCTGCTGGTGAAACTAAAGATATCAGCTTTGAAATTACCGAGGCAGATTTGGCTTACTGGAATGCAGAAATGAAGTATGGCGCAGAGCCAGGGGATTTCAAGGTCTACATTGGAACGAATAGCCGCGACGTGAAGGAAGCTGGTTTTGAGCTTCTTCCTTAAATTATATAGTGATATATATAAGGAAATGATTATGGTGGATCTAAGGCCTTGAGCCTGAAGGTGTGGATGCTGGATGACAATCTATTCTTCGGCGGTCCATGAAATCATCCTATACAACGTTTAATATGTTATTGATAGAATGAATAACCCAACAAATGAAACATCAAAATCCAAGAAATTAGTAAGGAGACATTAGAATGATTTATAAGGATGCCAGTAAGTCTATTCAAGAAAGAGTCGAAGATTTACTTGGAAAAATGACATTGAAAGAAAAAGTCGCCCAGTTATATTGTGCAACGGTAGCAGGAGGCGATGACAGCTTCAACAATATAAAAGATAATCTGAAAGATGGAATCGGCACTTTAAGTTGTTTAAATAGTTCTTTAACAGGTGACAACATAAAAGATATGAATACCTTGAAAAGGATACAGAAATATCTTGTGGAAGAAACAAGATTAGGTATTCCCGTGCTCATTCATAATGAGGGAATAGCCGGGGCACAAATACCGGGTGCGACGACTTTTCCGCAATCCCTTAATGTTGCTTCGACATGGGAGCCGGAATTGGCTCGTAAAATGGGGGAAGCAGTAAAAAAACAATTAGTGGCCTATGGCTTTAGAGCGGTGCATTCACCTCTTTTTGACTTGGGGAGAGATCCACGGTGGGGAAGAATTGGTGAAACTTACGGAGAAGATCCTTATTTAGTCGCCCAAATGGGTATGGCTTATGTCAATGGGATACAAGGCAATAATGAGTTAATGGCTACAGCTAAACACTTCGTCGGTTATGGAAATGCCGAAGGAGGAAGAAATGGCGGGGAACAGCAAATAGCTGAGAGAAATCTGTTGGATACCTATTGTTTCCCATTTGAAGCCGCGATTCATGAGTCGAAGGTAATGGGTGTGATGAACAGTTATGGTATTTTGAATGAACAGGCGGTATCGACATCGAAGTGGCTCCTTACAGATCTTCTAAGGAATAAATTAGGATTTAATGGACTGGTAGTGGCGGATTATGGGAGTATAAACCATGCATATGCTCGATATCGGGTGGCAAAAGACCAGAAAGAGACTGCAATTTTGGCACTTCAAGCTGGCATTGATGTAGAGCAGCCTAATAATTCATGCTTTAAGTTTTTAGTAGAAGCAGTGGAGTCAGGAGAAATTGAAGAGTCATTTATAGATCGTTCTGTAAGACGGGTTCTTGAAACGAAATTTAAGTTGGGTATATTTGAGAACCCTTATACAGAAGGCGATTTTTTTGAAGAAATAAGCAGAAGTGAGTACGAAGAATTGTCTCAGGAAATTGCTGAGAAATCTATTGTTATGGTGAAAAATGAAAAGAACATTCTGCCGTTAAAAAAGAAGCTTAAGATAGCAGTAATTGGGCCATCTTCAGACAATAAAACGAATTTCTTTGGCGGCTACTCATCTGTTGGTTCAGTCAGTACTACAACTAGTGACTTTGATAAGTCGGAAGAAGATAACTTTCTAAAAATGGCCTATGCCAGCGCAATCACTGAATATAAAGATTCGTTTAAAGAATATGGAATTATTTTTGATGAACAGCCAACGCCTGAACAAAAAGTAATTATTATAGCGATGTTAAAGGAAAGTTTATCTGGATCAGACAAGAACTATGGAAGTTCTGAAGAATTCGTTGACACATACTATCCAAACTGTAAATCAGTGAAGGAGGTTCTAGAGGGAGAGTACGGAAAAGAAAATATTCTGCATGCAAAGGGCTGTAATATTAAATCTTCAATTGATGGAGGCATCGAAGATGTGAAAGCTGCTGTGCAACAAGCAGATATTGTTATAGCAGTTCTAGGTGGCAAGGAAAGCATGATAGACCCGGAAGCAACTTGTGGAGAAAACAAGGATAACATCAATATTAATCTTGAGAAACCCCAAATAGAAATGATGGAAGAGGTGTTTAAACTTAATAAACCCGTCATCTCCATTATTGTAGATGGCAGACCATTAGCAACACCCCTAATTAGTGAAAAAAGTAGCGCAGTTTTATATTCTTGGCTTCCTGCCCAGTCAGGGGGGAGAGCTATTGTGAATACCCTTTCGGGAAAAAACAATCCAAGTGGAAAGCTTCCGGTAACTATTGTAAAAGAAACGGGCCAAATTCCAATGCATAATAGCCGATTGCCTTTCTACGTGGAAATTAATGACTGGTCTGAATATATCGACAATGACAAGAATACACCGCTTTACCCATTTGGACATGGGCTGAGCTTTACACAATTTAAATATAGCGATTTGCGCATGGATAGTACAGTTCAGCCGGATGGGAAACTGAATGTGAGCTTCAAAATTAAAAATTCAGGGCAATATCGAGGAGAGGAGCTTGTTCAGCTTTATATAAGAGATTGTATCAGCAGTATCGTAAGACCTGTTAAGCAGCTTGTTGGATTTGCTAAAGTAGCCTTGGGAGTAGATGAAATCAAAAAGGTTGATTTTGAAGTGGATATGAGACAACTGGCATTCCACGATCTGCAAATGGAGCAGGTTGTGGAACCAGGGAAAATGGAAGTGTTTATTGGAGCATCCTCCCAGGATATCCGATTACAAGGTGTATTTAACATCATCGGAGAAAAACTTATAGTAGAAAGAAAGGTGTTTTCCTCTAAGACAACGATGACAGCAATTACTGAATAATAGAGAATCTGATTATTTCTTGCCAGCCCCCCAACTTGAACATGTTGGGGGGGTGTGAGTAAGCTGAAATCCCGTTATCCCATATTTATTTTGCGATATATCCGGGTATCGTTTTATGGTCAAGGAACATGTGGATTTTTGCGGTAGTCATTTGGGGTCACCCCGGTGAATTTTTTGAACACGCTTGTGAAATAGCTTTGGTCGTTAAATTGAAGCATCATAGAGATCTCAGTGATTGTCCGGTCCGATTGTATCAGCATTTTTTTAGCCTCTTAAATTTTTTCTCGCTGAATGTATTGACCAAGAGGGAGTCCGGTTTCTTTCTTGAATATCTGCGAAAGGTATACCGGATGCAGCCGGACGGATAGAGCGAGCGAATGGGTGGAAATATGTTCAAAAATGTAGATTTACAGATGGATACAGCTTTGCTCTGCTCATTTTGCTTCTGATTGTGCACACGATCAGTCAAATCAAATAAGTAGTTGTTCATGTAAAAAAAGATCCGTTGCGTCTCGTGGGTATCTTCGATTTTTTTGAATAAACGTATCGGCCATGGTATAAGCGATTTCTTGGTAAAGCCCACCTTCCATCACAGCTCGGATGGCATGGACATGATTATGAAGGAAGTTAAGGCCTTGGGCATGATGGTGCGGGAGCTGGATGACGATTAGTTTCCGACAAGCTATGCAGCCGGACCATAAAATCTAGTGAAAGTGACGGTGACGAATTAATATGATTAGAACATCCTTTAATGCCGACTGGACAGTTGGTCCGAGATCGACATATTTTGCAGAGCTTGCAATGGATAAGACACCTACCAAAGTAGTTACACTGCCCCATGATGCCATGTGGGAGAAGAAGAGATTGAAAGAGGGTAACAGCAATATCGCTTGTTATCCGGAAGGCGAATATGAATACAAGAAGAGTTTCTTAGTTCCCGTCGAGTACCGTAATAAGCGGGTAACGATCGAGTTTGAAGGTGTGTACAATCAGGCGATGGTATACATTAACGGTGATTTTGCTTGCCAGCACCCGTTTGGATACAGCAATTTTTATGTGAAAGCAGACCGCTTCCTCAAGTACGGGGAGGAGAATGAAATTAAGGTCATCGCTATGAATCACAAAGATTCGCGCTGGTACACAGGGGCTGGCATCTATCGCAATACCAAGCTAATTATAGGCAATCTCACACATATCGCACTGGATGGCGTGAAGATTACCACACCTGAGATCCATGATGACCGTGCCGTAGTAACCGTCGCAACCGTGGTCGAAAATGAAAATTTGAACACCGTGACCGCACATGTGTTAACCGAGATTATCGATGCCAATGGCAAAGTGGTCGCCTTCGATCAGGCGCCGGTTACGATCTTTGCGGGAGAGTCGGCAACATTACCACAGCGTATGCTAGTGAAAGCGCCGAAGCTCTGGAGTGTGGAGCAGCCTAATCTATATACATGCAGAACGGTGATTATGGCCGGCGAAGAGTGGTTAGACGAAGAAACGACGACCTTCGGGATTCGATCACTCACGTTGGATACGGAAAAGGGATTGTGCATTAACGGTCAGGTTGTCAAGCTGCGCGGTTCTTGTATTCATCACGACAATGGCGTTATTGGTGCAGTTACCATCGACAGGGCCGAGGAACGGCGAGTTGAAATATTGAAACAAGCAGGTTTCAACGCGCTTCGCAGCTCACATCATCCGATGAGCAAAGCGCTGCTGGATGCGTGCGATCGTCTGGGTATGCTGGTTATGGACGAGAGCTTTGATATGTGGACCACGACCAAATCTGAAAATGATTATGCAATTAATTTCCCTCTCTGGTGGGAAAAAGATATCCAAGCGATGGTCGACAAGGATTATAACCACCCCAGCGTAATCATGTACTCGATTGGCAACGAAATTCCGGAAACCGGAAGCCCGATCGGTTCAATATGGGGGCGTAAGCTGGCAGAAAAAGTACGATCACTAGATTCTACGCGGTTCGTCACGAACTCGGTTAATTTTATGCTTGCCATCATGAGTGATATAGCCAAGTATATGGGGGCGGCGCAGTCCGAGGGCGGCGATACCGGCGGTATTAATACGATGATGAATGATTTAGGGGATTATATGGCGATGATCGTTTCCAGCGATGGATGCACGACGAAAACGGCAGAGTCTTTCGCCTATGTGGATATTGCGGGCTACAATTACGGTGAATCCAGATACCTGATGGATAAAGACCTGTTCCCCAACCGGATTATTGTCGGGAGTGAGACGGTAGCGAGTAAAATTGATAAGAACTGGAAGCTTGTGAAGGAGAATGGCCATCTGATCGGCGACTTTGCCTGGACGGGTTGGGACTATCTGGGGGAAGCCGGTGTCGGAAGAGTCCAATACGATCTGGATGGACCGTCATTCTATATTCAGAGTACGTATCCTTGGATTACAGCCTGGGTCGGTGACATTGATATTACCGGCCATCGGCGACCGGTATCGTATTACCGCGAAATTGTGTTTGGTCTCCGCAAAGAGCCGTATATCGCGGTACAGCGTCCCGAGCATCATTCCAAAAAAGCGACTCTATCGAATTGGGGCTGGAGCGATTCGGTTTCAAGCTGGTCATGGAACGGTTTCGAGAGTCAACCGATCAGAGTGGAAGTATACGCTGACGCCGAAGAAGTCGAACTGTTGGTGAACGGCAAATCAGCTGGGAAAGCCGCGGCAGGCGAAGCAAATCGCTTCAAAGCGGAGTTCGACACGGTGTATGAATCGGGAGAAGTTACGGCTGTGGCTTACAACGGTGGACAAGAATCCGGCCGAATGACACTTTCTTCGGCAAGTGGAGCTGTTGTATTGAATGTAGAGGCTGACCGGACGGAGATTGCAGCATCGGACACTGATCTCGCTTTCGTAATGATCAGCCTAGAAGACGAGCAAGGGAATCTGTATAACAACGAAGACCGTAAAGTCACGGTCAAGGTAGAGGGTCCAGGTCTGCTCCAAGGATTCGGCAGCGGTAAACCTGATTCGGAGGAAGATTTCTTTGATGATGAGCATACCACATTCGACGGTAAGGCATTAGCTGTTGTCCGTCCAACTGGTGTGGGAACGATCACCGTGACGGTCACTGCTGAAGGCTGTACTTCGCAGTCTGTTCGAATCGACGCACGCTAAACACTAACCAGTCATCCTATATAACGATTAAGGGCAGTTCAATCACATTTGATTGAGCTGCCCTGGTTTCAGCAATCGCCGCACGGGACCAAGGCGCCGAGGTGCTTGTACTCGAGAAAACCTCGCAAATCGGGGGAACGAAGGCCTTCTCGGGAGGAATCCCATGGATTGCCATGAACCGCTATATGAAGGAGGGCGGAATCGAGGATTCTCGCGAAGAAGCGCTTTCGTACATTCGCAGATTAACCGGGGGGAGGGAGCCGGATCCAGCTTTACTCGAGGTGTTTATCGACAACGGCCACAAGATGATTGATTATTTGCACGAGCATACACAGCTAAAATTTACTCCACTGCTCACCTATCCTTCTTATTATCATTATCTTGATGGGTCAAAGAGCGGACGTTCGCTAGATTTGCTGCCTTACGATTTGAAGGAACTTGGGGAATGGGGTGAGAGAATTCGCCAAAACCCGATTTTCCCGCCGCTTGCGCTGGAGGAAGGCGGTGCTGCAGGTGGAGTAGACTTCGATAAGATTGCAGAGCGCGTGGAAAACAACATCGTTACAATGGGCCGGGCGTTAATTGCCTAATGGAAATCATGCCGCAGAATTGCCCGTTTCCATAGAGCGGATCTGGTTGTTTGTCAGCAACATGGACAAATGGGCACCACTCGTTCCGGGCTACATTGAGCACAACATCATCAATGAGCGCGAATCGACCTGGTCGTTCAAGGGACGACCTCGGTTTCATGAAGAAAACTGTAAAGCTCAAAATCGATATAACGAACTGGATCGAGCCAACGAAGGTCACCATCAACCTGACCGATCTTTCCGATAATTTTGCGGGAGGCGGCTACTTCGAGGCGGAGGCGCTGGACGACAACCGCACATGCATGATCGGACATCTCGACATTACCGCCAAGGGCGCGATGGGCCCGATGGTCAATTCCATTCTGAAGTCGTTCGTACCGAAGACGGCACAAGAGCTGACGGATGCAGTGGCCAATAAATTCGCCGAGATTCAGAACGTAGAAGCTTTGAGACAACCAATAGGAGGTTATGACAATGGAACGACTAAAAAATAAAGTGGCTATCATAACGGGAAGCGGATCTGGGATAGGCAAAGCGATTGCGCTGACTTACGGACAAGAGGGCGCAAAAGTCGTCATCGCCGATTACGATAAGCAAGGCATGGAGCAGACGGTGGCCGAATTGAAAGAGCTAGGCGTTGAGGCTCTGGGCGTTCAAGTCAACGTAGCTAAGGAAGAGGATATTACGATTATGTTCAGAGAAACGTTGAAAACGTTCGGCACGGTCGATATCCTAGTCAACAACGCAGGGGTGGTCGATCGAATGCAAGCGGCTGAAAATGTGGAGGACGAAGTATGGGAACGCGTTATGGATATTAACGTAACTAGCGTTATGCGCGGAATCCGCAAGGTACTTCCAATTTTCCTGGAGAAAGGGAATGGCACGATTGTTAACATGGCGTCAATCTCCGGCCTGACCGGTGGTCGTGGAGGCTTCGCATACACGGCTTCCAAGCATGCCGTCGTGGGCATGACTAAGAACGTTGCATCGCAATACGGGCCCAAAAATATTAGATGCAACGCAATCGGTCCTGCGTTTATACCTACGCCGCTTACTTTAAATATGTCGAATGTGGACACTTTCGGCTTGGAAGTGGCAACGAGAGGCGGAAATCTGATGCCTAGACCGGGTACTACGCAAGAGATTGCAAATATCGCACTATTTTTGGCCAGCGAAGAAGCCTTCTATGTAAATGGCGTCACGATTGCAGCGGATTTCGGATGGAGCGCTTATTGATCAAAAGGTGATCTGATACTCACTAATATAGAATTGGAAATGTAAGGGAATCGGCCTTAGTCTAGAATGCCAATGGACTATGGCCGCTTCGTTTATAGGGATTAGTACGTAACTTTGTATCCTTTCCACCGTTAAAGTATTGTTAGACTACCTTGAATTACGTGAAATTAATAATTTCAATTCAGACGTCGATATTTAAAGCTTTGCACAGTTCGTTCACTCCATTTATATTTCTAAGAATGGCCATGGTTAAATTCCTCTTCATAATTTAATGTTGGATCATGTTGTCGAGGGACAAGAACATGTTCCTATTTCCGATTAGGCATATATCTAATCGTTATTCCGCCTGTTAATTCATTAAGCTAACGGGCAGGTTAGCGTGGTATATTTAATTAAAAGGTCTAACAAGGAGGCCGCAAATGAATTCGATAACCTCGAAAGAGTTTGAAGCAGTTATTAAACTCCCTGCGAATATTCGATATGAATATTTTATAAAGAAAGTTGCTGATTCAGAAGAAATTTGGGGGTTGTATGATGACGGTTGGGCAATGTCCTCAGATGATAAAGAGAGATTGCTTATTCCATTCTGGCCTAGGAAAGAGTTTGCAGAGTACTGTGCTTATGAAGAGTGGTCAAATTATAAAGCACAGTGTATCTCATTAGACGAGTTCATTAGTGACTGGTTACCCAATATGGTGGAGGATCAGCATAAGCCGTCGATCTTTTGGAACAGAAATGATTCTGCAGTTCTTGAGATTCAAGTGCTACTAAATGATTTAGAGAAGGAACTCGAAAAGTATTGAGCCATCGTTACGCTAACGGGAAACGATAGCTCAATAAACAAGGAAGCAGCTGACCATCTTGATCGGCTGCTTTTGTTCAACTAACGGGTTTTGGTAGGGAACTTCTTAATAGGTCTGAAGTGGGGCTCTTTTTAAATTTTATTTATCATGAAATAAATAAACGGTCTAAAATAGCGACTTCAATGGGAACATGTTCTTGTCCCTCGACATTTGCTTAGATAATCTATACTCACTCTTTACTTTTGTAGAATGACATAAAGTTCCCTACCAGGCTGGAATTTGACATAAAGTTCCCTCCTACCCTGGAGAGAAGGGATTTAAAAGGTCAAATCATTTTTTAATTGTTCATTCGTATACGAAAACAAATCTAAATTAGTTACAGTTAATTGTCCTTTATTGCACACCAGCTTGGAGAATGACATAAAATTGCCTCCCCCCTGTGTATATATATAAAATACTAGTAATTTATTTACCAATTTGACATAGGTAGTGAACCATTTTATGGGTTGTGACACAATATATCTAAGTATAGTAAATCATGTTAGGATAGATTATGGGTAAATTGGTTCGATTAAGGGAATTAGGGGGAGAAAATGGAGATAGATTGGTTTTACATAAAGGAAGAATACGAGAAACTCATTAACCTAGATTCTAACGCGGGTGGGGCCGAGAAAAGGCGGCGGGGATTTGAATTCGAACGCTTACTTAATAAGCTTTTCAACCTTGAACAACTTGAACCACGTACAGGTTACAGACCGATGGGTGAGCAGATTGACGGCTCTATCTATCTCGATGGACGTATATACCTCTTAGAGGCCAAATGGCATGCAAATCCTCTACCAGCATCAACCCTCTATCAGTTCAAGGGCAAGGTCGAAGGTAAGTTGGCAGGTACAATTGGAATTTTTATTTCCATGTCCGGATATGCTGAGGACGCCGTTGATGCACTCGTTTTAGGCAAGACGCTCAACATAATTTTACTCGACCAACGAGACTTGGATGCTGCAATCACTCGTAAAATTGGATTCACAAATATTCTCAAACTCAAGCTTCGTAAGGCAGCTGAGGAAGGTGCTATATATTTCCCTTCTGAAGGCGAAATCATAACCGCCGAAAAGAAGCGCCTTGTAGAGATCGACAATCTTCATTACGACCCTGTAACAGGCGGAGTATTGGCAACGCGCACTGTCGATGCGACTACTGCAGATTTGTTAATTGTGTGCGAAGGTGACACTGATCGCGAGGTAATTGCTATTTTGTCTGAGAGGATTCTAAGTAATGCCGGCTCAAATCGATCCATTAAAATTATCGTTGCTATGGGGAAATTCACAATACCTCGCGTAGCAAACGCTCTCTGGAACACGTATTATTCTGAATCTAAGGTGTTAATAGTAACTGATGGTGACGGAGATCCAGTAAGAACAACAGAGATGTTGGTTAAGGGCCTCGAATTTAATGAGTGGATTTCAGTAATTCCTAATCCGTCAATTGAAGTCTGGCTTGACCTCGATGTTAGCCAGTTAAAAAAAATGGGCTCAAAATACCGCATTGAGCAATCTCGACATGCAGCGAGTAATCTAGACATTGAAGAACTCCATAAGAGAGACGAGCAGTTTACTTTGTTTTATGACGCAATACTTGGAAAATAATAATTTGGTTTTATCCCCTTTTAGTATACAAGAGAAAAAGACATATGATTACGGAGCACGGTATTGCAACGGATCAGGATAAACGTCGTGTAGAATTTTTACACACCAGTCTTAGCAGATTGCATGACTGCCTGGAGGAAGGTATTGATGTCAGGGGATATTTTCACTGGAGCACCTTTGATAATTTTGAGTGGAATGCCGGCTATAGCATGCAATTCGGCTTGATTACTGTTGACCGGACTACGCAGGAACGCATCGTGAAGGAAAATGCGAGAGTGCTGGGGAATATTGCAGAGAAAAATGCGATTGAGTAATCTATAGTAGTTAACTTAGCAATGTGAAAGTGCTCCATTAATAAACCGGCAAAATCACCCTGTTAGCTTAGGCTAACAGGGTGATTTTTATTAACTAACACGAGCATTTGCAGGGAGTTCAAACATATCATCATAGATAGAAAGGCACTCCTTTCTTACATAATATCAATTTACCTAACTAAGCTTTATGGAGGTACAAGAATTGCGTTCTATAAAGGTGGTGTCCACCGTTAACTTTATTTTGAGATGTTCATTATTTTCAGCATTCTCTGTCAGCAGATCAACGGCAAGCGTGGCGATCTTTTCTTTTTCCACGTGGACAGTTGTCAGCTCGGGGGTAACAATTATCGATTCAGTAATGTTGTCAAATCCGATAATGGAACAGTCCTGTGGAACCCGGACGCCCAGTTCGGACATAGTCTTCATGGCACTGATCGCAATATAGTCACACTCGCAGAACCAGACGGTAGGCAATGGAAGTCCGCTGTCCAGGAAAGTGCTAAGCTGTTTTTTAAGGGATTCCTGTGAGCTCAGGATAGTAGGCGCTACAGAGAGCCTGCATCCATCGGCAATGGATTGGTCATGTTCACTTAATGCAGTGAGGAAGCCCCGTTCACGTTCGTCAAAGTTATGAATCCGCACATTTGAAGCCATATATCCAATGGAGGTATGACCCTTCTCTATTAGATATTTACCTGCATGATACCCGCCCATTACATTGTTGATCTGAATGAACGAAACCGGCAGTATTTCAAAACAGGTATCCAGCACGACTACATTGGTCAGCTTCCCGCTGATGCTTGAAATCTGCCCTGCAGTCAGATTGGTCCCAAGGACAATTATACCGTCACTGCGATTATCCCTCGCTAAATTCTGAATCCCCTCATCGAAGTAATCCATATCTATGGTGGAAAAAATAAGCTCGTAATTCTTTTGTTTGCAGCGCTCACCGACAAAGTGGATCAGCTCCTTAAAGAATGGCTGCTGATAGTATTCTTCCAGAACAATTCCAGAGTTCGTAAACACAAGGAACAGCAAAGAATTATAGGGTTTGGAATTTGCCGTGGTCGCCCTGTTCTTGGGTTTATATCCCGATTCACGGGCTACCTGGAGAATACGTTCGCGAGTCTCCGCCCCGATACCAGGTTTTCCGCTAAAGGCCAATGATACAGCTGCTTTGGATACATTAGCCAGTCTGGCGATATCTTCCATTTTCATTTATTTATGCTCCATTCCAATAAAAGTTAAGGTGAATAATACGTTAAGTTTATATTGATTAAGTTAGTTTATCAAGTCAGATAAGGAGAAATAAGTCTATAAAATGAATTTTAGTTATGTTTAGTTAATTGTTAAGTTATATTAACTAAAAATATTGTTGACCTAATTTCTTTTCGATGATAATATTTGAGCAAAGAAAGAGATTTTTATGTTATTAAGTAATACTTAAGTAATTATTGCTTAAAATTTAGTTCATGGGAGAGTTTTGTTAACGAAGAAATTGAAGCTCGGTTACGCGCCGACACGTCGCTTTACGTTTAGTGCTGAGGACGCTTTCAAGTATAAGGTGGAAATACGGAAACAAATCGAAAGCTTCAGGATGGACATTGAAATCGTCGATCTGGAAGGGCTTAACGAAGAAGGTCTGTTGTACGATGACCACATTAATGCAGATCTGATTACGAAGCGCTTCAAGCAGGAGGAAGTAGACGCGGTCTTCTTCCCGCACTGTAATTTCGGCACGGAGGATACGGTAGCAAGGGTGGCTAAGGAATTGGGCAAGCCAACACTGCTCTGGGGTCCGCGCGATGAAGCGCCACTGGCTGACGGCATGCGCTTACGTGATACGCAGTGCGGTATTTTTGCAACAGGAAAGGTTCTCCGTCGGTTCAATGTTCCATTCACCTATGTCACCAACAGCTGGGTAACAGACCCGGTATTCGAGCGCGGGTTCACCAACTTTGTGGCAGCAGCCAATGTAGTACGTCAGTTCAGGAGCTTACGTATTTTGCAGATTGGGCCACGCCCGGCTTCTTTCTGGACCATGATGTGTAATGAAGGTGAACTACTGGAGCGGTTCGGGATTGAGATCCATCCGATTACGCTGGTAGATATCCAGCTGCGCACGAAGAAGATTGCCTCCAGTAACAGTGCAGAGCTGTTAGAGTGCATTGATTATATCAAAGAAAAACTCGATTACACCCTTGTGACAGAAGAGGATGTAAGACGGATTGCAGCATTGAAGGTAGCAATGAAATCTTTCGCCCGGGAGACCGGGAGCAGTGCGATCGCCATTCAATGCTGGTCTTCGCTGCAGGACGCGTTGTCCATCATGCCTTGTCTGGCGAATGCAATCCTCACCGATGAACAAATTCCGGTTACCTGTGAAACGGATTTTCACGGAGCGATTACTTCCATTATGGTTCAGGCTGCTTCGATGAATCAGCATCCGACCTTTTTTGCCGATATTACTGTACGCCATCCTGAGAATGATAACGGGGAGCTGCTCTTCCATTGCGGAAACTTCCCGGTCTCCCTCTCGGTGGAACAGAAGCCGCAGCTTAACAAGCATTTCCTGTTTGATGACCATGCGCCGGGAACCCACGAAGGCCAGATTAGAGGCGGTGATATGACGATTGCCCGCTTCGACGGTGATCACGGTGAATATTCCATGTTCCTCGGCCGTGCCCGCGGCATTGAAGGTCCGTATACCCGCGGCTCCTACGTATGGGTCGAAGTTAATGACTGGCCGCTGTGGGAGGAAAAGCTGGTAAAGGGTCCTTATGTCCACCATTCCGTCGGCATACACGCCAATGTGATTCCGGCTATTTATGAAGCTTGTAATTATATTCCCGGCCTGACGCCTGATCCGGTTGATCCCACTGAGCAGGAAATTCAAAGATGGTTAAGAGGCTCTGATCTTGTCCGTCCGTCACGCTCTAATATTCTCGTTTAGCTTAAAGAATTTGCGAGATTCACAGAACTTAATATTATTTTTTCCGAGGAGGACAAAATGGACATTCGTGAGCTGAAAATTAAAGCTGCCCAAATCCGTATGGATCTACTAACGATTATCAATCACGCAAAGACGGGACATACGGGGGGGGGGGG
>NZ_JBZXYR010000012.1:0-146453 GCF_058895805.1 Paenibacillus sp. NMA1017
ATAGTTACCTATATTATACAACATTAACGCGCTGTCGTCTTAAACAAAATCAACATAAAAATAGCTGTCGAGACTTTCTCGACAGCCTGAGAGATCATTCGTGATCTCTTTTTTTGGTTCACACATGTAGTTTGGATGCATGGAGCTCGATTAATAAAGCGAGCTGACCCAACGAAAATTTATGATTAACCATATCTACAGTAAAGTCTTCGGCTGCTTTCTGATCCATTTTAAATTGAAAGCCATTGTAGCGCAAAAAAATGAGTAATGCAGTAAAAGCTGTTCGCTTGTTTGCATTATGAAAAGGATGGTTTTGTCCCAGGGATTCGAATAATGCAGCGGCTTTGCTGAATATTGTGGGGTACGCATCTTCACTAAAAGCTGATGATTGAGGACGTAGAACAGCAGACTCAAGTAGACTGGTATCTTTGACGCCGATTTGTTCGCCTTTACTGTATCTTTTAATCATAGCGACATTAATAGCTATAACCTCTTGAATGGTTAAGAAACGAATGCTGCTCATCTATCCTTAAGTCCTTTAAGGGTTTCGTCATATGCATCCATTACTTGAGAAAGATTTTCAAGAAAATCATCACTTAACCCTGAAGGCAGAGTTATTTTGTTCGATTTTTGTATAATGATTTGTCCGCTCTGGTGATCTACTTCAACCTGAACTGTATCTCCTTGGCCCAGTCCGAGCTGCTTAATGGCTTCTGTCATAGTAATCCCTAAGCTATTTCCGAATTTAGTAATTTTACGTTCCATTCCAATCACCTTACCCATCTCTTTATCCTCCTTATTATACTATTCAACTGTTATAACAATTATACATGGTTTCAGGGTATATAAACATATACTTTTTAATTCAACTTATATCTGCTAGAGAAATAGCTTGTCAGACTGTAATTTGGTAATCTGAGGTAAGGTTTTAATTGTTGTAGGCTATTTTATTACTTCAGCATTTTGCATAATTCGATTCCCAACGCTCGTAAGTACAATATATAGACGAAATAAAGCGTTTCGATCTATATATTGCTGATTTGAAAACGCTCTTGAGATTTATGCAAAATGCTCACTTCATTAAAAAGGGGCGAGTGGTATGCTACAACCACCATTAAAGGATGAACTGACTCGAATACTGGAAGGGCATTCACTGGATGAAGAATTAAAAGAAGAGATTCATCAGGAAGCTCAAGCTGCTATACAATTCCATGTGGAGCATGAGGAAAATTACGAACACATTGGAAATAGTCGGATCGCCGGCTACCCGGATCTGCCACCCACGATAGAGTGGCCGTGTGATTCAGACGGAGAATATTATACGTTTATTGCTCAAATCAATTTGGGTGAAATGCCTTTTTCCCCATACGAGGGGTTGCCTCATCAGGGCATACTTTACTTTTTTCTTGGGCTGGATGAGCCCGCCTATGATATTGACCATAAAATCTTTTACTATAACGGTGACAGCAGCACTTTGAAGAAAACCTTGCCACCGACCGGGAAGGTTGAAGTATGTGCTGAGAACAGGGGTTTCACATCTTATGCAATTTCTTTTCAGCCGATTGTTACCCTGCGGTCGGAGGGTGAGCTAGGAGATGTTCTTGTAGATCAGTATGAAGAGCTGTATGAGCTTGTTTGTGAACAAAGTGACACGGTGTGGGGTCAGCATCAATCTTTTGCCGGGAACACCCTGCGGGATGCTTATCTACGCCGAAACGGGCTAGAGGGTCTTCTGTTTAACTGGCATAAGAGTGAGAGTCAGATTCATAAGGAAATCGAGCAAGCTATGCATAGGGGAAGTACGGATTATGCGGAGCATTTACGATCCGAAGTGCTGCCTCAGCTGCAAGAATATCAGACGAATCGGGAAAAGCACGATCAAGCTTCGGAAAATTGGCATGTTCTGCTCTCTGTATCATCCTTGAATGAGGTCGGTATGTGCTGGTGGGACGCGGGGTATTTGGAGTTTTTTATAGATCAAAGAGACTTGAAGAACATTGATTTCTCGAACACATATGTCAATCTTGCTACGAGCTAGCCCGGTGCGGCAGACTCATGCTGATTTAGGGCAAATGATGGCGGTTAGAGCAGGGCGGTTTTTTGATTGATAAAAGCAGTGAATTGAGCATGTGGCACAGTAGGTTTGTTTTGCCCGAGTGTCGGGAATCGAACGATCAATAATAGGTGGTCCTATATAGGGCCGCCTTTTTTCGATGTAAATGAACGATTGTACTCCGTTATTAGTCTTAATAGATGAGAACACAACAAGGGAGGTGCACACGTATATGACTGATCGGGAGCTGTTTGAGCTATATAAGGAGCAGATATATTATTTTTGTTATTATTTGATGCAAAATCAAGCAGATGCAGAAGATGTTTGCCAGGAAGTGTTTGTCAAAGCACTTTTGGCCGACAGGTCCAAAGTACAAGATCTCAAATCATGGATTTTACGAATTGCTTCTAATGAGTGCAGCAATGTGCTTAGAAGGCGGAAAACTGGACTGATGAAGGAAATACGAACTTTTTTATTGTCACGCCCTCATTCATTTAATCCGGTGGAAGAGAGCTTATATCATCAAGAAACTAAGACAGAGCTACAGAAGCTTTATAACAAGCTTCCAGATAAAATTCGAATGGTCGTGGTCCTTCGTTATGTAAACGAATTGACTGTGCCGGAGATCTCTAGAGTTATAAATATACCCGAAGGAACAGCTAAATCTAGATTAAATCGGGGGCTTAAACTGCTAAAAAAAATGGTGATATCCCAAGTAAAGGAGATGAGTAGCAGTGAGTCGGTATTTTGAAAAAGAACAGAACATTCCTCAACCTGAATATGATGCAATGTGGGTAAATATAGAACAGGAAGCAACCAAACGAAAAGCAACTCTGCAACAGTCACAGGAAGCACCTATGCATAGAGCAAAAATTGTTCCAGCAAGTGTCGTATTCTCATGTTTTCTGCTCGTTGCCATCCCTGTATTCGCTAGTGTGACCATCAATTGGGATAGAATAGGCGGACGTAGTGTAACCAATGCGCTAAATAATGGTATTGGACAACGGTATGATCTAAAAGCATCCAATGCAGGCATTACGATGAATTTGAATGGTGTTGTAACGGATGGCGAAAAAATGAAAATGCTTATCTCTCTGGGTCCAGGAACCGATCCAACCAGTTATATTGGGTTTGCTATAGAGAAAACGATGGTAACTAGCAATTCTGATACCAAGGAACAAGCACACGGTTATTTAAATTACGATCCTAAAAGTCAGAAACTCCTTGGCATTTATGAAACTATTGATACTTTAAAGGATCGTAAAAAAGATTACACACTTGAGGCACAGAATCTAATTTTTTATCGTAAGCAGGATATTCCTTTAAAGACGGATCATCAAGCCGGGGATACCCTCGTTACCGGGACCAAGCAGTATCCTAACATTTATATAGAATCCGTTCGACAAACCAACAATAAGACTGTTGTCCGCTTTAGAGTTGCTGCAGCTCCATCCGATTTAGGACGTGGGAACCCGCATTTGGTAATGAAAGTGGGCGACAAAGAGATAGACGCAATCCCAACCATTCTACCTAGCGATAGCCCTGACTTGCATATTGAGCAGGTATTCAACATGACTACACAAGATTGGAAAAAGGCAAACCTTCATTTTTGTTACATTGAGGAAGCAAAAAGAATTGAAGGTACTTGGAAATTCGAATTTGAAGCGGATGGAAAAAAAGCAAGTGAAGCGATTTATTCCAAGAAGCTGCATAGCAGCACTGAATTCCAAGAAAATACGGGTACTACCTTAGACCAACTGGTTGTTACCCCCTTGGATATTGAAATTCTAGTAACAGAGCGTGATTCACTTAAAAAAGGAAATGTTCATTATAAAACAGCTCAGCTGGTTATAGGTGATAAAAAAATTAACGGAGGGTGGAATATTAAAGGAGCTGGTCCTGAAAATTATCAACACTTATATCAATTTGAATCTCCAGAGTGGTATAAGGACTGGTCTGATGTTCCAATGAAACTTATATTGAAAGATGCTGTCATCGAGAAACGTGATACGTCTAAGAATTGGATCACTCTTCATAAACCTAAAGAAGAAAAACAGTTCGCTGAGCTTAATGCGGACGGTTATCAAATTGATTTCACATACTATAGAGAGGGAAAAGATTTGATTGTCGAATCGAAATCCGGTTCCCCTGGCTTCAAAGGCGTCAACCAAACAACGATGCGAATTAACGGAAAAGAAGTAGTGCCTGAGATCATTGCGAAGGGTATGGTATCCACAGGAGTTAATGTTGACCGTTACAAAAACATTGAATTAGATGGAAAATTGGAACTAAATCCTGGCATCTACAAGTACAGCGATCCTGGACGTGATATTGAAGTTATATTGAAATAGATATGGCCATCGCTGCCTATTCTGCAGATACGTAAATACAAAAGCACTTCCGGCTTTCCATCAGGGAAGCAGCGGAAGTGCTTTTGTTATATATACTTGCCTATACGGAGAACATATTTATATCCGCTGCACGGTAAATTCGAATTCCAGCTTTTGATCGGCTGCGATTTGGTATTCTTCATGTACGGGAGCTCCCCAGCTGTCGTCGCCGCCTACACCCATTTGCTTGCCAGCTACGGTGACAACGGTGTAATACACGTTCGGCAGCTCATACAGATGGTAGGCACTTTCCAGCTCAAACGCTGTATACGGTGAAATATTGCATTCCACCGGTGCGGTGACAGGTGCGGTAATGCGAATGCCCCGCTGGGAATCATCAGTAATATCGACACGGCGCACGCCTGTACGGTTGCCGGATTCCTGCGGTACAACATACCCGGACACGTTATCCGCAGCTTCGTTGCGGAATACGCCTAGTCTCGCACCAAAGGCACGGTCGATGTAATTCTCCTCCGGTCCCATCGCATACCAGTCCAGATGGCGATAGTCCGCCGGAACCTTGAACGAAAGGGCAAAGATTGGCAGGTTAGGCAGTCCTGAGACGCCTTCATAAGTCGATTTTACGTTCAGGCTACCGTCGGCGAAGACGGTGTAGACTACCGTTACCTGTACGTCTGCATGGATGCTCAGCGTGTAGCTGAACGTAACGGTTACACGGTCTGTCTGCTCTTCCGTGACCTCGATGCCCACACATTTACGTGTCAGACTTGCAGCGAACCAGCCACCGGCTTCAAAGCCCAGTGCGGTTCCCCGATCATTGTCTGTAGTCGCCCGCCAGAACAATGGGGCAGGAGGGATGGCGATCATCTCACGTCCCGCGTAGCGAAGTGAAGTCAGGCTACCTGCTCCTTTGGAGAACATCATACTGAAATCTGCACCGTGAACGCCAATGTTAACATCGCCATGCACCACTCGTAAGGCGCCGCCCGAAGGGATTTTCAGTGGATTTGGATCCTCCACGATGAAAATATGCTGTCCGAAGGCCACTTCGTGTCCAGCCTCAGCCCAGAGCGTGGCTTCTTTCAAAACCAGAGCGATGTGAATGACGTACTCACCGGGCTTTCCGTCCGTATTAGGGAACGTCAGAGGAATATACGCCTCGGTCTGAGCTGCCACATCTACATGAATGGCATTACGTGCGATTTCTTGGCCTTCATGCAGTAGGCTGTATACTAGCTCATAGTCGCCTGTTCCCTCGAACAGGTTTTCATTGCGCAGGGTTACACCGCTGCGATCCGGGGTGAGCTTCAGATTTTGATACAGGAATTTGACCTCCTGCATCTTGGGTGAAACTTTCCGGTCCGCATAGACAATTCCGTCCGTACAGAAACCATAGTCTGTAGCACGGTCGTCAAAGTCGCCGCCGATCGCGAGGTACTCGCGCCCGTAGCGATCTTTTTTCATAACCGCCTGATCGATATAATCCCAAATAAAACCGCCCTGATACAGCTCGTATTTGTTCTCCAGCTCGGTATACTTGTGCATGCCGCCTACGGAATTGCCCATCGCATGCATGTATTCGCAACTGATATACGGCTTTTGCGGATTGTCGTTCAAGTATTGCTCGATATCTGCGGGTTTGGCGTACATCCGGCTTTCCATATCGCTGGTATCATCGTACGTACGGTTGTGAAACACGCCTTCGTAGTGCACCAAACGGCTCGGGTCGGTGGACCGGAAATAGTTGGCTACATTGCGCAGGACTTCGCCTGCATACGACTCATTGCCGCAGGACCAGATCAGAATGGACGCATGGTTTTTGTCCCGTTCCAGCATCGAAATGGCGCGATCCATGACGATATCCTGCCACTCAGGCAGATTGGCGGGAATATTCCACGATGGCTCGACGGCGCCGAGTTTTTGCCAGGAACCGTGTGTTTCCAAGTTCATTTCATCAATTACATAGACCCCGTACTCATCGCATAGCTCATACCACAGAGTCTGGTTTGGATAATGGGAGGTGCGAACAGCGTTCATATTGTTCTGCTTGAGCGTCCGAATATCCCACAGCATATCTTCACGGGAAATCGCACGTCCGGTGCGAGCGTTAAATTCATGGCGGTTCACACCTTTAAAGACGATACGTTTGCCGTTCAAATGCATGACCTTGTTTATCAGCTCAAATTTACGGAAGCCGATTTTTTGTGGAATGACTTCCACGAGCGATCCACTGGCATCATAAATTTGTATGAACAACGTGTACAAATAAGGTTTCTCCGCGCTCCAGCGCTGCACTTGCTCCAAGGTGGCTGACAGCGAAGCTGAGCCATCAGTAAAGTCAGCTTTCAAAGAAGCTATAACATGACCGCTAGCATCTTTCACATCGACAGTTGCATAGGCCGTTGCCGGCTTTTCCAAGGTCAATTTCAGTTCCAGAAGGCCCTGCGTGTAGGAAGCATCCAGATCCGCCTTGGCATGCAGGTCACGAACGTGAACCGTAGGGATGGTATAGAGGTACACATCTCTGAAAATACCGGAAAAACGCCAAAAGTCCTGATCCTCCAGCCACGCCCCCGTACTTCTTTGATATACCTCTACCGCCAGTTTGTTTTCGCCTGCTTGCAGGAACGGTGTCAGTTCAAAATCAGACGGTGTAAAGCTGTCCTCGCTATAACCGACAAATTGTCCGTTCAGCCATACATAGAAAGCCGACTCGACGCCTTGGAAAGAAATGAATACAGGCTGCGCGTCGGAAGCCATATTTTCCGGCAAAACAAAGCTTTTGATATAGCTTCCGACCGGGTTGTGATCCTCCGGAATATGGGGTGGGCGAACGTCCGAATGTCCGTCCCACGGATACATCGTATTCACGTACTGCATTTGGCCAAAGCCTTGCGTCTGAATGTGACCCGGCACCTGAATATCGCTCCAGCCGCCATACTCAAAGCCAGGGGCATAGAACTCTACCGGACGGCTGGCTGGATTCGTTGCATAGTTAAACTTCCAGCTCCCATTCAGGCTATGACGCCAAGCCATATCAGCTTGCTGCTCCGCTTCCTGAAGCGTAGCGTAATATTTGTGATCGGAATAGGCGGGCAGCCGATGTACAGCAAATTTGGTTACGTCGGTCAGCCAGTCCAGACTAGGGGTATGGATGGTCAAGGCGAACACTCCTTATTTTTAAAATGAAATGAAGAACGTACACAGAAATCTGTTATTTTACCGAACCCACCATGCCCGCTACAAAGTGTTTCTGCATCAGGAAGAATACCAGTGCAGTCGGCAGTGTGGACAGGACAATGGCGATCATGATGACACCGTAATCCGGTGCATAGCTGGAGCCGAGGTTCGAGATCAACAGCGGAATCGTTTGATTCTCCGGCGTTTGCAGCACAATCAGAGGCCAGAGGTAGTTGTTCCAGCTGGACATGAACGTAATAATCGCGGCAGCAGCATAGGTTGTTTTCATCGTAGGCATGTATACCCGGAAGAACAGACCCAGCTCGGATAATCCATCCATACGACCCGCTTCAAGCAGATCCTTGGGAAACATCTTGGTGCTTTGACGGAAAAAGAAGATCAGGAACGCCGTAGTTACGGTCGGAATGACAACGGAAGAGAGCGTATCAATACCGATCCACGGTATGACATTAGAAATGCTGCCGAACATCCGGTAAAGCGGGATCATGATCGCCGCAAACGGAATCATCATAGACATCAGCAGGATATTGAAGACAACGTCTTTCGCTTTACTTCTGTAAATTTCAAAGCCATAACCGGCCAGTGATGCGATTAGCATAGCCAGCAGCGTAGTTGAGATGGAGACTTTTGCAGAGTTACTTAGTGCGGTAACGATGTCTACTTTTTCGAGCAGATTGTGCATGTTATCCATCAGATGGGAGCCAGGCAGAAGCTTGCCTTTGGTCACATCGACTGATAGGTTCGTAGAGCTGGATAGCATCCAGAGGAACGGAAAAATCGAGACGAACGACACAAGGATCAGAAAGGCGTACGTAAATGCTCTTTTTGTTTTCATCATTTTTTCTCACCTGCCACTTTGAACTGGATAATCGACAAGATAATGATCATAATGACGATGGAATAAGATACGGTCGCCGCATAACCAAAGTCGGATGAATACTTGAAGGACAGATTGTAAATATATTGCGAAATTGAAGATGTCGCGTTCCCTGGCCCACCTTTGGTAATATTCATAATTTCATCGAAGAGTTGGAGTGTACCAATCGTTGATGTAATCGAAGTGAACAGGATAATCGGCTTAAGCAGTGGAACTGTAATGCTGAAAAACTGTCGGATCGGGGAAGCTCCGTCAATACGGGCCGCTTCGTAGATGGAACTGTCAATGTTCTGAAGACCGGACAGGTAAAAGATCATATTATAACCAGTCCAGCGCCATGTGATCGCGATAATAATCGTAACCTTGGCCCAGAAAGGATCTGTAATCCATTGGATGGGCGTGCCAATCACGTGCAGATTCAGCAATAAGGAGTTTACCAGACCGTCGGACGAGAACAGGTACTTGAAGACAACCGAGTATGCTACAAGGGATGTGATACACGGCAAGAAGATGGCTGTGCGGAAAAAGCCCTTGAATTTCAGGTTTTTATCATTCAACAATACCGAAATGAACAGAGCCAGAATGACCATCAAAGGTACCTGGAAAATCAAATAGATAAACGTATTCTTCACGGCGGTTATAAACATTTTATCAGTGAACAGTCGCTTGTAGTTATCAATGCCGTTAAAGCTCAGATTAGACCCTGTACCTGTCTTAAAGGACAAGATAAGCGCCTGAATCATCGGATAGAAATAAAAAGCGGCAATCATGATCACTGCGATGGATATGAACAACCATCCTGTCATACCTGCTTTGAGACGTGTTGTAGTTATTTTGGGCGCGGCTGTCTTCATACCATGTCAACTCCCTATGCAGCAATAAAACCTTGAACTCGCAAGCCCAAGGTTTTAAGTGCTTATCGTTTTATTGTTTAGCCTTGGCTAGATGGACTGTCTTATTTAAGCTGTGCTTCCGCCTGTCCTTGAGCATCTTTCAGAACTGCGTCTACATCTTTTCCGTTCAGATAGTTTTGAATTTCAACGGTCATGATATCCTCAATGGCATACGTGTGCAGGCCATAATTGACTTTTGGAACTTGTTTAGTCCATTCTGCAAATTTCTTGTATACTTTGTCGCCTCCGAAGTACGGATCTTCCACGTCATAAGCTTTACCGCTGGAAGCTGCATTCAATGAACCGACAATTCCGATTTTGCTCAGCATATCTTGATACAGTTCTGTATCTGTTCCGAATGTTTCTTTCAGGAAATCAGCAGCGGTATCTTGACCGTCCGAGTTAAGGACATACCAGGAGCTGCCGCCGAGGCTGGAAGCATTCACGGATTCAGGTATATTTTTCAGCTTAGGGAAAGGAACAACAGCCCATTTACCGGATTGCGAAGCTTCTGCTTTGATCGAAGGCGTAATCCAGTTACCTGTAGGTACGGAAGCAACTGCACCGCTGTTGAATGCGGCCAAGAACTGACTCCAGTCGGCATTCATTTTAACAATATTTGCGTCGAACAAGGATTTGTACGTCAAGAGCGCTTCTTTCAGAGCTGGATTGCCAGCCAGGTTTGGTGTTTTACCGTCTTCTTTCAGGTACCATGAACCTGCAGTTTGGATCATACCACGGATCAGACCGAGGTCATTCGGATCTTGAGTCAGCATTTCTTTGCCTGTTTTTTGTTTTACGGCTTTACCAATTTCAATAAATTTGTCCCAATCAATATTAGTCAGGTCCGCTACTTTGTAGCCGGCTTGTTCCAGATAATCCGTTCTTACATACAGTCCCATAACACCGGAGTCGAATGGAACACCGTACTGCTTGCCGTTGTAGCTAGTCGGTCCGATTTTATAATCAGCGAAGTCGGATGCTTTGATCGTGCTGCTCATATCATGGAAAGAATCGGGATAGGCTTGCAGGAAGTTTTGTGCCCGATAATCCTCGATCAGAACCACGTTTGGCAATCCTTTGGTAGAACCGGAGTTAAGACCGGCATTCATTTTTTGTACGATATCGTTTTGAGCATATTCAACAATGTTTACGGTTACATCTGGATGTTTGGCAACATAGCGATCTTTTGCCAGCTTCAGGGCTGCGATATTAAAGTTCGGGTCCCAAGCCCAGACTGTAATTTCTTTTTTGCCTGACTCTGTTGTAGTAGCTGCTTTCTCGGAATTGCTGGAGCATGCGGATAGCAAGATCAAGCTTGCAATCAGCAGAAGGAAAGTCATTTTTTTCATTTTGTTCAACCCCTACTCTTTTTTTATATGTTGCTTGCAAGTTCTAAACCTCTTAAATGAAAGCGGTTACCTTATTTATAAATCTAGTGTACCATCCATACTTTGTCGGTGTTAGGAATATCTTTATACGGATTGGTCTTATTATTATGATTATCAAAAAAAGGTACCGCTTACATTTGTATTTTCTTTTGATTTAGGTATTTTTTTATGATCATGAACTAAAGACAAAGAAGGTGGAACAAGAACGGAGTGGGCGGAATGGTGCTGTACAAGCGTAGCGGTCGCCTTTGTACCCGGATTTCAACCTTTATAACTTGACTAAAGAAATCTGGGTACAACAGCGATGGGAAGCACCATCCGACCGCGTAGTGGCGCTTCGTGTACATCTATTTGGAGTCGTTTGATCTCACGATCAGTGGCAGGGTCATTCTTACTTTGGTGCCCTCTCCTTTTTTACTGGAGATGGTCACGCCGTATTCTTCTCCATATAAAAGGGTAATGCGGTTGTGTACATTCTGGATGCCGATGCCTGTGAACAGTTGGCGCTTGCTCTTGGGATTCGGCAGTCCGTCTTGCGCCGTATGCCCGTCCAAATCCATACCGTCTCCATCATCGACCACCTCACAGATCAGTGTATCCTCCGTTTTGGACACCAATATATAGATGTGCCCTACATTTTTTTCATTAAACGCATGGAAAAAAGAGTTTTCGATAAAAGGCTGAATGATGAGCTTGGGCACATGGTACTCCAGACAATCGGGTGATACAAAATAATTCACTTGTACCCGCTGCCCGTAACGCACATGGTTAATGAACACATAATTTTGCATGTTGGCCATTTCCTGCTCAATGGTGATCGTTTCACTCACATTGCTGATTGTATTTTGCAGTAAGGAAATGAGTGCATTAATCGTCTCGGCGGCTGTTTCCTTGTTTCCTTTGAGCACCAGCATTTTGATCGAAGCCAGTGTATTGTACAGAAAATGCGGATTGATCTGCCGTTGTAGTGCAGCAAGTTCTGCGTTCCGTTGACCCTTTTGCGTCTCTAAAAGCTTATGAATATAGTCATTTAGTTCATCCAGCATGTAGTTGTAAGCATGGCTTAATTGTCTAACCTCATAGCTGCCCGTTACCGGGATATAATTATCAAAATTTTTCTCGCGTATGGTCGACATTTGCTTCACCAGTCGAGTCAGCGAACGAATCAGTCGACGGGATATCAGAAAAACGATCACCAAAGCAATCAGTACGATGGCAATGCAGATCCATACAACGGATTTAACGTCAATAATCTGCCCAATCGCGGCTTGTCTGTCAATCATGTTCACCAGATAAAAATCAAATGAAGGGATATAGTTGGAAAGGAGGATACTCTCCTTATTCATCACATCCGCATTAATGTAGTTCAATCCCTGTTCATTGATTTTTGTGGCATAGCCTAGCAGCTCACTGGAGCGTTGTCCGATCAGATCCTGGCGGTTGCTCGATACAATCATTCCCGACTTGTCCAAAATAAGCACATCATTGCCATTGCTTGTGAAATTGTTGTAGAAACGGCGAAATTCAGGCTCTCGGATAGCGATGTAGATCATGCCGTACAGGGTGCCGCTGGTCCGCTCCATAAATGGTTTGGAGGCGATAATATAGGGTGTTGGCTTCTGCGCGGTGTTATTCATTTGTTGCTGAAATAATTCAGTATCCAATTGATACATAAGCTGTGCCGGTCGTGCTACACTTCGGGCTGTAATCGCACTGCTTTTAAGCTCTTCCGCAGTTACAGGCCAATAGGACGAGTCGGAGTAAAAGCTCCGGCCGTTCAGACCTGTTACAGCGACACCGACATCATAGGCATCGACGTTCGATTTAATTTGCTTCATTTGCTGTGCCATTCCGAAGTAAATCCTCGCCGAGTTAATCGAGTCAGATTGACCGCCAGTCAGATAGTTCTTGACCGTTCCATTTTCCGAAGCATGGGTTACGGCATTCACGATAGAATCATTGAAGGATTCGAAGCTGGATTGAATCTGGCTGAGTACCTTGGCATTTGTAATACTGAATGTCTCAGCAAAAAGTCGTTCAGACATCCGAATCGTCACCAAAGAGGTCAGCAAGGACACCGCAGTGATGCTGACCACCATAACAATAAAGATTTTGAAGAACAGACCTTGATATTTGATCTTATGGATATATCTTTTCATATTCAATCTCTTTTCTGCTGGCAGATGTGGCTTCTCTCTAATAGAGATGCTCCCGGCGGTACTGACTAGGCGAGTAACCCTTCACTTTTTTGAATACTTTGGTAAAATAGCTGGGGTCCGAATAGCCTACCGTGCTGCTAATATCCGAAATGGACATCGTGCCCGACCGTAGTAACTCCGCGGCTTTTTCAACCCGAATTTTGTTCAGATACTCGCTAAAACCTTCTGTATGGTGTGCCGTAAAATAACTGGACAAGTAGGAAGGGTTAAAGTGAAAATATTGCCCAAGTGTCGTCAAATTGAGTGTTTCAGCATGATGCTCCTCAATATACGCCAGCAGTTTTTTCATGCTTGCGCTACTTCCTTGCTGTGTTTTAGCCATGATCTGTCGGTTCGCTTCCTCCAAAAAAGTCTCCAGCAGGCGCACAGCTTCATGTACATGAGGGGCATCATTAATGGTTTTGAAATAGGAATATTTCGCCGCATCCAGCTCCTTCATATCATACCCCTGATTCCCGAGCAAAATCGTAATATTGAACACGATATTTCCGAGAAGCGATTTAAATTCAAAAGCGGTAGAAGTATAGTTACCGGACATGGCGGCTACATAGGATCTCAAATCCTGAAAAGCTGTATCAAAATGCTCACGCTTCATCTCTTCTGTAAACTGTTTTAAGTTGAACGGGCTGTTCACCTGTACAGGCTGAGGGAGTTCATCTTCTATTAGCAGCGCTGTTCCTGGGAAATAAAAGCGGTAACTCAGCAGTTTTGGCAGTTCATCCTGATAGACGTCACTAATCTGATTAAAGTCATCAAATAGATGGCTGACTGCCCAGCCTGTCTGTGGATCGACCCGCTTTGTCTCCTGAGCAACTTCCCTAACCGCAGCCATCCAGGCATCTACTTCCCGTGGTTCAAGATTGGCTAAAAACACAGCTGCATAGACATCAGACGGCAGTTGTCGCAGTACGATGTGCTCACAGGCAGAGGACACTTGATCTGTAAGCTTGGAAAATAGGTCCGAGGCAGAGATAGAGCGTCCTTTATTCTGAGGTGCTGACTGTTCCACGCCTATGAGCGCAAAACGAGTATGAGGAAATGCTTGCTTCAGCAACTCGGCGTCATAGTCCATGCTATACCCGGAGATCAGCTTTTCGATCACATGATCTATCGTAATTTGACTATTCCCAGCATCCGCCTGATATTGAATGGATGGAATTTTGCGAGCGGTTCTCTGGAGGACTTGGAGCAACTCATCCGTGTCCAGCTTGGGCTTTAATATATAGTCAGCAACCCCTTGCTGAAAGGTGGACCGTACGTAATTAAATTCACCGTAACTGCTAAGTACAATGACTTCGATATCTGGATAGTTCTGTCTGACTATGCGCGTCAGCTCCTCGCCATCCATAATCGGCATTACGATATCTGTAATGACAATATGAGGGCGCAAGGCTTCAATCAGCTCCAATGCTTCTTTCCCGTTAGAAGCCTCACCTACAATTCGAAATCCATACTGTTCCCACGATAAATGGTGTTTAATCCCTTGCCGTACCAATATCTCATCATCCACAATCAAAATGTTGCATAGCTCATTCATGGCAGCACTCTCCGTAATTATACCTATTCGAGGATTTTGCAAAAATCCTGATTCAAAAAAGACCTCCATCACGTGGACGTCATATCATCTGAGGCCCATATTTGATAACGCTTCCAACTTAGCTTAAATCTAAAGCATTTAATCTTTACATGCTAACATAAAGCACACGAGGATTCCAAAAAAATTTAGTCCAAATGGCATATAAAACAACAAAAAAGGCAGCCGAGAAAATCTCGACAGCCTAAGAAACGGGGATTACCTTATACAGTACCCCATGTGCGATCTCCTGCTAAATATTTTTCAGTCAAAATAGACAGCAGTTGAATGCCAACCTCATTGTGTCCTCCCTCAGGAAGGATTAGGTCAGCGTATTTCTTGGAAGGCTCAATAAATGCCTCATGCATCGGCTTAACCGTAGTCAAATAGTGATCGTGGATCGAATGGATGGTGCGGCCGCGTTCCTCAATATCACGAAGAACCCGACGAAGAATACGCACATCAGGGTCCGTATCCACAAATACTTTGATGTCAAGCAGGCTGCGGAGCTTTTCGTCTGACAGTACATGCAGGCCCTCCAACATAACGATATGATTCGGCAGAAGCTCTACCGTCTCGTTCGTGGAGCGGGCATGAACCGTAAAGTCATACACGGGCGCTTGTGTCGCTTGTCCCTTTTTCAGACATTGGAGATGCTCAATGAGCAATTCGTTGTCAAAGGCAAACGGATGATCATAATTGACCAAAGCACGTTCATCATAACTCAGATGTGAATGGTCTTTATAATAGTTATCCTGAGATATGAAAGTCACTTTATTAGATCCCAGACGCTCAACGACGGCGCGTGCTACCGTCGATTTACCGGAACCTGTACCGCCGGCAATACCAATAATAAGCATGGCGTTTCACTTACCCTTCCCTAAATGTATCCCGATACAACTCAAGTATTGTAGCACAATGCACACTTTTTTTCATCACTGTTGCACGTTGTATTTCTTCCATTTCCGTATCTTGGCTCTGAATGTTTTAAACGGTGCCACCGAGTTGATGTGAATCCATCTTGCCATGGGCCAGTTCGGATTAGTACCCGTCCAGTTGTGAACGCCTTGAGTGAAGAGCTCTTCATGGCTAAGTGTGTCGATCCAATCCAGCCACTTTTGCTCAGTCAACTTGAACATATCGCGTAATTCACGTAAAGATTGGTGGGAATAGGTCTTGTAAAATGATTGATATAGTTCGCCTAGTCTATTCCATTTATAATTGAGGGCGGGCATGATGACGGTTTTTCCTTCCCGTTCGTCCCTGTCCCATGTCATGACAAGATGAAGCCATCCGAGCTGGTAGGCAATCATTTCTGCGGGTGTTTTATCTACTTCGGGGATACGAATATCCTTTTGGCTCTCGTCGATCTCCTGGAACTCACCGTCAAATCGTAAGTAGGAGGCATGAATGGCTTCCTTTAACTCTGATTTAGAGGCGTAGTCGTAACTGGACATCTAATCGCTCCTTTAAATGATATGGATGATACTCACCCCTTTATATGTACCATTCCCAATATGACAACTGTATGTCTTATTTAAAAATAAAAAAAATCGTTTTTTGTGATTTTATGAAACAGCATTTGGCGTGTTCACGAAACAGGATGCAAAATTAATAGAAAAATTAAGACAAAAGATAAGTATTTAGACATATTTTAATATATATTTAAATGTCTATAATTATTGGAGTATAGCGCTTAAGGGCCCTCATTGGTGTTGGGATATTATCCCTCCATCAGTACGTTATATACCGTTGGGGCAGGTCATGTCCGATGAACGGTGCAACCTTTGCTTTAGTATTCATGAATCTAACCAAGAAGGGGATTGTTATATGAAATCGAGTTTGTTAAAAAAATGTGCAAGTGTAATGTTAAGCAGTACGTTGGTACTGTCTTTATCATTACCGTTGCTAGGTCATGCACATGCAGAGGGGAATTTACAGATAAGTGATGATTTCGAACAAGGAGAAGCTCAAGGCTGGACCGCAGGTTCGGGGAACTGGTCTGTGGTCAAGGAGGGGAATGGCTCTACATACCAACAATCTAGTCGAAGCGAAAGCCATTCCGTTAAAGGTAATGCCTCATGGACGAACTATAGCGTGCAAGCAGATGTATATGTAAATGATTTTAATGGCTCTAATCGAGTCTACGTTGCAGGTAGATACACAGATTCCAACAACTTCTATGCAGCATCGTTGTACAACAAGAAAGACGGAGCTCTTGAGATTCGAAAAAAAGTCAAAGGCTCTATGAAGACGCTGGCTACCAATAAAAAATACAAATTAGACACGAATACATGGTACAGAGTCAAGCTGGAACTATCCGGTTCGGAAATCAAAATGTATGTCAATGATCAACTGGAGCTGTCCGCAACAGACACCAGCCTGACTGCTGGAGCCATTGGTTTGGTAACCTCCAAAGCAGCTGCCCAATTCGATAATGTGATTGTGTCCGGTGTTTCTTCTGAGGTAGATCCAGGCACACCGCCTGTGAACCCAACCCCAGGCACAGAAAAACCGACTCCTGGAGTCGATCCTAATGTAACCTCCAAAAATAACTATAATTTGACTGGTTTTTCGTATGGTAATACAGGTGGTGGCAACATTGCGGATACAGATGCCAACTACAAAAAGGTTTACAACGCTGTAGATCTCAACGAAGCACTGAAGAAAGGTAGCAAAGTCAAAGTGATTGAGATTATGAACGATCTTGATCTCGGTTGGAACGAAATTCCTAGTGCTGCCAAAGTAATGCCTTTTAGTGCCAACAATCCTGTACAGACGCATCCTGTTCTGAAAAAGACAGGGGTGAGCAAAGTCTATATCGAAAATATGAATGGGGTTACGATTTTCTCTGCCAATGGTGCGAAAATCAAACATGCTGGCTTTGTCATCAAAAGAAGCTCCAATTTGATTTTCCGTAACCTCGAATTTGATGAGCTTTGGGAGTGGGATGAAGCAACCAAAGGGAACTATGATAAGAATGACTGGGACTATATTACTGTCGAAGGTGCAAGCTCCAAGGTATGGATCGACCATTGCACATTTAACAAAGCCTATGATGGTCTGGTAGATGTGAAAAAAGGTAGTAACGGAGTTACGATTTCCTGGTCTTTATTCAAAGGAGATGACCGCAGCTCCAACAGCTGGGTAACCCAACAAGTCAACGCGATGGAAGCAGACAAGTCTTCCTATCCTATGTACTCTTATCTAAGAAGCAGTGCAGTTGGCATGAGTAAAGAAGATATCATTGATATTGCAGCAGGACAAAAGAAGGCGCATCTGATCGGTGCAACGGAAATGGCTTCCGATAATGCAGACCTGGAAGTGACGCTGCATCATAATTACTACCAGGATATTCAGGATCGTATGCCTCGTCTGCGTGCTGGTAATGCTCATGCATATAACATCGTTATGGACGATGCCGGATTGGCCAGAGCCAAAAAAAGAATTACTTCTGACATGGCTAAAGCAATTGCCGCAAAAGGATACCATTTTGATGTCGTGGGTAATGGTGCAATTTCAACAGAAAACGGCGCGGTATTGCTAGAAAAATCGTATTTAATTGATGTATTTTCTCCAGTACGTAATAATCAAAAAGACCCTAACAAAGCGGATTACACAGGTAAAATCAAAGCCGAAGATGTTATCTTCTCGGATAACGGCACCGTATTCAGAGGAGGCAGTGACGCTGCGAATAGCCCGTTAGCCCCTTATCCAGCGAAGGCCAAGAGCTTCTCTTGGAATGGATTCACAACGTTGCCATACAGCTATACTGCCGAAGACCCTGCTAACCTGGTTGCTCAATTGCAGGCCAAGGATGGAGCGGGTGCAGGCAAGCTGAACTGGTCGAGTGAAAACTGGCTCAAAACGGTGTACAATACGTCCGTTACGAAAAATGCAATAGTGGAAGAAGATGCCGAATAGGTAGCCATATAAAAAAGCAGCCAGGACAGATATGCTCTGTTTCTGGGTGCTTTTTTGGTTACCTACGTTAAGGCTGCGTTCGGTACGAACTTAACCAATAACGACAAACGAGGATACGCCAGCAGGTACGGATCTAACGCGGAATAATACTCCATCATCTCTAAAAGTACGCAGAATATAAGGCTGGTTCGTAGGTGTGCGAACTCTGCTGAATCGGGCAGTACCAAAGCGGTCGAAGCCAGCAGCTTGCACAAAGCTTCCATCTAGACGCCGAAGTGTTGCAAAAAATCCAGACGTGTTAAAAGGCACACCATCATTGTTAGCCCAAATGACTGTAAATCGGCGTAGAGTTTGTGTAGGGCTCACATTGCGATATCTCGTAACAGGAACCTTTCTGCCCGTAGATTTCAATGTTTGTGGAGGACGAATGGCCACTTCAAATCAACTCCTTTGTTGTGATGAGATAGTAAATGCACACAAAGGAGTTTTGGACTGTGTTATAAACTACGACTTCTTAAAAATAGGTATATATCGGACTCGAAATGGCACTCCATGTATATTATCGTTCGATTTGGGAGCTCATTATGCCCAATCGCGTCGTAGTGTAAAGAGGTCTTTTAACGCGTCTGTAGACAGCTCAGTAATCCAGCCCTCGGTACTGGTTATGATTTGGTCGCTAAGCTGCTGCTTGCTCTCCAGCATTTCATCAATGCGTTCCTCAAGCGTGCCCAGCGAGATAAATTTGTGCACCTGTACATCCTTCGTTTGTCCCATCCGATAGGCTCGGTCTGTGGCCTGATTTTCAACAGCTGGGTTCCACCAGCGATCAAAGTGAAAGACGTGGTTGGCGGCCGTCAGATTCAGACCCACTCCCCCGGCTTTGAGCGACAAAATAAACACGGATGGCTGTTCGGCAGGGGGGAGCGTGTGAGATTGGAATTGATCAATCATGCGGTCACGTGCCGTTTTGGATGTGCTGCCGTTCAGATAGAGCACAGGCTCTTGCAGCTCCTGAGCGAGTACCCGCTGGAGCATCTGCCCCATACCAATATACTGTGTAAAAATAAGGCAGCGCTCGCCCTCATCCCGCAGTTCCTTGACCATAGCCAGAATGCGCTCCAGCTTGGATGAACGGCTAATGACCGTCTCAAGATCGGACGGACTATAACCGGAAGCCGCGGTATCTGGGAGCGCCTCCTTGGTTAAGAGAGCAGGATGATCACAAAGCTGCTTCAACTGGGTAAGGGCGGATAAAATAGCTCCCTTCCGCTCAATCCCTTCCAGCTTCTGCATCCGTTCCATCAACTCTTTGACAATCTGGTCATAGAGCGCGCCCTGCTCAGAGGTCAGATGAATGTAGGTTTTCATCTCATTCTTGTCAGGCAAATCAAGCTGTATAGCAGGGTCCTTCTTCTTGCGCCGCAGCATGAAGGGCTGAACCAGCTTTTGCAAATCTAACGTGCGCTGCTCGTTATGTTCCTTCTCAATAGCATTCATAAAGCGATTGCTAAAGGCGCGTGAGCTGCCCAGATAACCTGGATTGATAAAATCATAAATGGACCATAGCTCGGACAACCGATTTTCAATAGGTGTCCCGGTCAATGCAATCCGATGACGTGCAGGAAAGCTGCGCACGGCTGTGGATTGCTTGGTTTGCGCATTTTTAATGTTCTGCGCTTCATCCAGACAGACTGAGTCCCAAGTTATGCTTTGTAACAGCTCTTGATCCAGGGTTGCCGTAGCGAAGGAGGTCAGGATGACATCGGCCTGCTCGACTTCTTCGCGGAACAAGTCTCCCTGCTCCCGCTTGCTTCCATAGTGCAGCATCACCTTCAATGAAGGGGCGAAGCGGCTGAGTTCCTTCTGCCAGTTGCCCAGCACCGAAGTCGGGCAAATTAGCAGCGAACTGGAGCGGACGCCCGCCTCGGCGGCAATATCCTGTAGGTGCAGTAAATAAGTAATAAACTGCACCGTTTTACCAAGTCCCATGTCATCGGCCAGACAGGCACCCAGTCCAAAACGCCGCAAAAAGGCAAGCCAAGCGTACCCGTCCCGCTGATACGTCCGCAGCTCGGCTTGCAGTCCGTCCGGCACGTCCAGTGCGGGCCATTCCGACTGCCGTCCAAGCTGGCTGATCAGCTTCAGCAGATGGGCATTCAGCTCGACTTCCAGTCGGAAGCGTGCCGCATCCTCCGGCTGCTCGCCCGAGGCGTCGCCTTCAGGCTCGTCGGCGTTGCCGAGCAGGTGAAGTTGCAGGATGTCCTGAAAGGACAATCCCTGAGCGCTGTCGATCCCGGCCATGGCCCGGCGGATCTGCGCCAGCAACGCGGGGTCGAGCGCGATCCATTGCCCGCGGAAGCGCACCAAGCGCTCGTTGCGAGCGACCAGCTCGGCGAATTCTGACTCGCTCAGATCGGCATCGCCAATGGCAACACGCCAATCGAACTGGACAATCGAGTCCAGTCCAAACAGTGAGCTGCCCTTCGTGCGCTCTCCCGCCCCTTCGCCCGGGCGTACCTTGGCCCGCAGCTTTGGCTTCTTGCGGGTAGCTGCCTCCCACCAAGCCGGGAGCAGTACCTGCCAACCGCTTTCCAGCAGACGCTGGCTGTCGGTCGTCAGGAATTGCCACGCTGCTTCGTCGGAGAGCGGGCGGCTCAGTATGTCATCGCGGCTTCCGGCACGCTGCCCTGCGGGCAAAATGGCGGTCAAGCGTTCCAGCCATCCGGCTGAGCGCTCACGCACATGCACCGTCCACGCATCGGGCCATGAACCGGATGCGTACCCATCATCGGCGAGCTGTACAGACACCAGCAACGCCGGGTCCTGCTTGTCCTGCAACACAAGCTTGAGCTGCCAGGACGGTTCATCGTCCTCCAGCTCTGGCTCCAGCAGTTGCAGAAGCGGCCGAAATGGCGCGGTATCGGCTTTCCAGCCGATGGCGATGAGCCAGGCCCGCGCGTCCAGGCCCGCCGCAGCCGGGCGGTTGGGGGCGAAGAGAACCGGATATTCTCTTCGCAAATCGGCGGCTTCCGCTTCGGTGCCGTACCAGCGCTGAAATACGGCAGCCGAGAACGCCGCTATCAGCCCTTCCTGCTCGTCCTTCTCCAAGCCGTCGAGCAAAACAAGCTCTGCCGGTTGGATGTTTTCCAGTGCTTCCGCATCCCACTTCCATTGCAGCTTCCCCGTCTGGAACGCCGTGAAGCTGGGCACATATGCTTTCGCTTCAATACAGTGAGCAAGCAAAGGGATCAGCTGAAGCCACGGGGCATGGGCCTCGTCCCAGATCCATTCGATATGCTTCAGGAGCTCGCGCTCTGCCAGAAAAGGAATCACCTGCTCCGAAGGCAGAAGGATAATATCCGTGTCTTGAACATGTTGAATCTCCAACTCGGTGCCATAAAACGAAGCCTCATGCCAAGCAAACAAACGCTGCTTCAGAATTTGGCCGGAAATGCTATAGTTCATGGAAGAATCGCCATAGATCAGCGCGTCTCCATAGGTAGTTAATTGGATATGCACGGTAATCGTTTCGGTATATTGACTCATGATAACAATTTCCCTTTCCGCAATTCCTCCTGTAGCGCCCGCAGGCGGCTATGACGGCTGGTGAAGGTCGTGAAGAACAGCTCCCAGCGTGATTCTTGCTTCATTTTCTTGTACAGCTTGAACAGTCGCTTTAACAGCTTGACTGCTGCTTTATAGCTGGCCCTGTTTTTTTCCAACACATAACGTTCTACCGCCTGATGGTAAAAGGGGAGTAGTAACTCAGGAGCGTTCTTTTCAATGGGCTGTAACACACTCACTCGAAAACTCAATGGTTCACTGCGTATGCTTAGCTGATAGTCGATCCATGACCGCCATTTTTCGTGAGCAAGCAGCGCCTCTTCATACATTCCCCCGGCAAATGGAAGCATACCCACCAGCGTGTCCCACATGTCCTGCTCCGCTTCTGGAAGGTGCTGCAAAACCAGATCCCAATCATGTATATAATCCTGTAAATGGTCATCCCGATGACTGTGAAGCAGGGGGCCGATATATCGCAGTCCGTCCTTGAGACGTGCCCAAGCCTCGGCTTTACGCAACGCCTGTAAGAACAAAAGTAATTGACTGGAAGAAATTTTTAGTGGAAAAGCTCGTTCCGCCTCCTGAAGCAGTGCCCAAGCCTCATTATCGTGCGATTGAAAAATACGCATCCAACTGCGAGCCAGCATCCACGGAAGCCGTGCTAAAGTTGGGCCGAGATCCTCCTCAGCCGCCTGTAAATGCTGTAATTCCTCCGTATATATGCTGAAGTCCTGCCTTGCAGGATGCACCCAGTACAGCCAAAACTGATAATACGCGTCTGAAAAATAAGTACCGTTACGCGATTCTGTCAGCATTTTTCGGCGTAAATAGGCTAAGGTTTCTGCCATACGGGCTTCTTGCATCGGTTCACCGGTCAGCTCCAGTGGACTCTCAAAATCACGCTCGATCGCTTCTTTAAGCTCATCGGCCGCGATCTGCGTGTAATACCCCATATAGGTATGAGAGGGATAGCCCGACATGGGAGACTGAGGTACCAGCTTTTCCAGCACACGTAGATGAGCATGCAGTCCGTATAGCTGTTGCATGACGGGTGAAAGCGGCGGCTTCACAGCATAGATCGAGGCTAAAGCGCTTTGGACAAATTGAGAATTTTGTGTGTTTACATGGTTAAGGGCGATACACTGATCGAACAGATTATGCCACTCTGAAATGGGCATGTCCGGTATTTGGCTTGCAGTTTGACTGAGAGTATTTCGTGTTGTTTCCTTGTGATCAGGTGAAAAATTCGACCGGGAAGGAAGTGTGGTACGCGTGTCAGCTTTTGCCGTCAATCGAGTGAATCCCGCCGAATGTGCGTTCACTAAAGCATGTACGGAACGTTCATGTTCATTTGCGTAATTCAGTAGTACGGCGATCATATGCTTGCAGTTGGTGTGGACAGGGCATGTACATCTGCTGGCAGCAAAAGCGCTCAAGTGGAGATCCACCTCGTATAGCTCGCTTCCATCCACGACAGCTGCAATATGGTCGGCATCAGGCATTACGAATTCTTTTACCTTTCCTTGCTTAAAATACTGGAAACCTCGTTTGATCGTCACGTCATTAAAATGGTCAGCCACGTTTTGAATAAGCTGTTGCCACTGTATATCATCCATAAGATAGGTTGGTTTCATATGCTTAGTCTCCTAAGAGAGAATATTGATCTGGTATAGCTTAACTCTTCCATTATATCAGTTCACGAATATAAATTGAGTGGAGGGAGCAGTTGGAAAATTCCGAAGTATAACCGCCAAGTACAGTAAAAAGCCCTCTTACGCTGTGGCATAAGAAGGCTTGAGTCATCAGCAAGAATGGGGAGGCATTCTCTATTGTTTCCCATCCGGATTCTCTGTTCGATGGAAGACCATAGAGATAACAAGAAGCACCAAGGGGACTACTGCGCATACAGCAATTCCAAAATAACCTATTATTTTATCGAAGTTACCTATTTCAACAAAATTTTGGGGATACATGCTCAGGCAAAATAATATAATTAACGGGAGATAACAGATATACCCGTTCCACTTTTGGGTGAGCTGGCTGATCCCCGTTACAATATAGAAATAATAGTTTGAGGCGGTCATGAAAATTTTGATCGTCCACAAAATGATAAATAATATTTCAAATCGTTCTAGGAACGCGCCGGGGAATTCAATTTGCTGTGCAAAAGAAACGACTGGCCATTGCAGTCGGGAAACTTCCTCAACTGACATACAGCCGACGACCATCGTTACCATTAAAATATACAAACCCATTGCAATCGAGTAGCCGATCGACCCAGCCTTCCATGCTTTTTGTGGGTGGGTCATCACATTAGTTAGTATAAGGATGGATTCAAAACCCATTGTAGAGAAAGGTATAACTTTAAGTGATTCAAAGATCGGTCGCCATCCTTTATGGAAAACAGGGCGCAAATTATCAAGATTAAAATGGTTGACATTAAGAACGACCAACAATAAAAAGACAATAAAGGTTAAAGGGAAAAAAAGCTCGATCAATCGAACCATTGCATGGAGACCGCCCCAGGTCAAATACCCAATAAGCAGAAGAAACGGTAAGAGAATCATACTTATTGGGGTTCTCTCCAGTGCAAGACCTTTGAGGAATTCCGCCATCATTCTACATACAAAAGAGCAGACCATCGTGCAATGTGCAATAAATGCAATATTAATGAGCAGGCCGATGAATTTACCCGCGATCACAGGATTGAGCTCATAGAACGTCTTCCCTGGAAATCTCCGGCACAGTTTAACATGGATAAAAACGACGCCTACCCCAAGCAGACTTGCCAGCAAAAGTCCCTGCCACACGTCGGGCGTTTGTGTCTTTTCCGCGATGGTTCTTGGCAAACTGACAATTCCCACAGCGTACACGGTCGAAGTGACTGTAAGTAAGGCTTGAATTGTGGAGATTTTTTCCTGTTTCATGGAAGGTATGTTGGACATTACTCTCCCTCTCCTTTTGTATAAGCACCTGTTCGTTCAATCTGTACTTCAGCCTGAACGTCGATTGGTATTTGACTGAATGTATCTTGCCAATTTTCCTTTACCCGATCCCAGTAAGCGGGATAGTTCACTTTTACTTTTGTTCCAAAACCGACTACATCTGCTCTCATCTCTTTTTGAAGTGAGTTTAGCGATTTGGATATGGTCTGTTTGATTTCATCTTGCGCCGCTTCTTTGGCGGTTCGGATGAATGATTCCTTCAGGAAGTCTTCAGAATTAACCGAATTTTCGTTTAATTTGATATCTGCTTTAATACGAACCGTGAATGAGAGATCCTGTCCATTGAGGTGGGGAATAAGTTTACTATGGGCATCCTCAACTTCAAAGACCATGTGTTGTTTCGTCTTTGGGTCCTCAGCTTTAATAATGGAACCCTTCGTTTTTCCCAGCATCCAGTTGATCCCGATAACATTCTCTTCGTCCAGCCAATAAGCAAATTTCTTCGTTTTGCCGCTGACCAGAGCTGCTCCTGAGAAGTGATTGCCGTCATTGCTTTCTAGGCATTGAATGAGGAAGTCAGCTCCTTGTGAGATATGTGTAGACATTTCCCCTAATGTTATTCTATAAGGTATTTTTGAGTTGAAATCACTATTTTTAGCCAATGCTTCAAGGTCAATGGAAGGTATCTCTTTATGTTTGCCAATCTTATTGAGCGCTTCTTTCGCATTGCCTTTTACAATCATAACAAGTGATTTTCGACTCGGTTTATAGGAGCGAGTAAACGTATCTAACAATTGGTCGATTCTTGTTTTTTGTATAGCTTGGTCACTAATCAAAATCAAGCGAATAAAACTATATAAAGGAGCACGGGATACCTGCTTGGCCTGTTCCCTGGAAGCAGACTGGATTGAGTCTTTGTCAAAGGTTGTTACGTTGCTATACATATTTTTTCTGGATTTCTGCGCTATTAAGTGCTGGTAGGTAAGTTCCAGCATATCCTGCTGATCCGTATCAATGGCGACGCCTTGAATAATACTCAAGTTATCGATCTCTCTGCTATCCCAACAACCGGTGAGGAGAGCAGCACATGCAATCCATGCAGCAAAGCATTTTTGCGCCCATAGGGTTCGACGAAACAGAAAGATGTAAGAGAGCATAGGTTTACTTCCTTTTTCTGTTAGATTGTATTTCGTCCTGTGTCTTTAGCATCATAGGGCGCTTTTTGAGATATTTAAAAGGAACCCGAACCAAAGTATCCTGTTGATCTCTTAGCCGAATTGGGGCTAGAGGCGACAAGTAAGGAACTCCAAAGCTTTTGATCTGGACCATGTGTACGCCTAAACAAATAAAGGCTAAAATTACTCCATACAGCCCATAAATCCCTGCGATCATCATAATGGGGAAACGAAGAAGCCGGATTCCAATACTGCCGCTGTACTGCGGGCTTGCAAAGGACGCTATGGCAGTAAGACCAACGACAATAATCAGAAAAGCACTTACGATCGCCGCCTCGACAGCGGCTTGTCCAATAACAAGACCGCCTACAATCCCGATGACTTGTCCTATGCCTTTAGGTAGCCGCAGACTTGCCTCGCGCAGTATTTCCAATGCTAACTCCATAATTAGAGCTTCCACAAAAACTGGAAAAGGAATTCCTTCCCTTGAGGCAACGATAGACATCACCAGCTCAGGCGGGATTAATCCAGGATGGAAAGAAATAAGTGCAACGTACAGCGAAGGCAGGAATGTTGCAATGAACAGAGCCATTAAACGAAGCATACGAAAAAATGTTCCTAAAGGAAAACGCTCGTAATAATCCTCTGGGGATTGAGCCAGCATCCAGAAGGTCATGGGAGCAATCAGGACAAAAGGAGTGCCATCAAGCATAATGACAACTCTTCCGGACATTAAAGCATTTATAGCTTTATCCGAGCGTTCAGAAGCTTGAATCTGTGGGAACGGAGACCATGAATGTTCCTCAATCCATTGCTCAATAATCCCGGTATCGGAAGCATCGTCCACATCAATCGTTTCGACTCTTCGTTTAACTTCCTGAACTAGCCCCGGATTTGCGATATCTGATATGTACAAAATCGCTAACTTCCGTGAAGATCTTCTTCCTATGGTCATTTTATCTATTTTGAAACTTAGATCTTTGATATGCCGCCTTACCATTGCCAGGTTGCTTTCCAAATCTTCAATAAAACCTTCTCTCGGTCCTCTAACCAAAGTTTCGGTGCTTGGTTCATCGACACTTCGCGACGGAAACTGGCCCGTAGAAGCAAAAAAAACATCATCGGTTCCTTCGATCAGCAGACAGGTATTTCCCGATAACACTTCGTGTACACACGTCTCAAGGTCTGTCTCTTCTTCCATATCGATCGTAAATGCTGTCTGCTGTATCAGCTCCTCCTTTATTTTCTCAGGATTAACTTGGGAGTGGCTTTCACGGATTCCAGTTAAAATGAGCGGCTTGACGATTTGTTCGTTAATGATGCTCGTATCCGCAATACCGGAGAGATAGATCATAATTACATGAATCCCCGTTTGGCCCACATTCATTTTCTTGAAGACGACATCAGGAAGATGACCCAGGGTCTTTTGTAGATGGTCCAATTTCGCCTCGAGTGATCTTGCCATGACTCGTCCTCCTTCAAAAGATATGCATGTAATATGTGTAAAATAGTAATAAATATTCATGTAATGGTAATCTATTGTGTCTGACGATGGAGGAGCTGAAGACGCGAGAGACAGAGGTTTTTTTGAGTATATGTAAACAAAAACGAACACCAGTGGTGTCCGTCGTTGGTCATACATATGAGGTGAGGGTACTCTATCCCCGAGATAACGCTATATAAACTTACTTCTCCAAGTGGAAGTCACTTTTTGAACTCGTAGAAATGCGCCTCCAACATGCTCAGAGAAAGCTCGGCAGTCGTGGCTACCACGATATCTGCACCTTGCATTTGTGAAGGTGTTCCTACACCGACCGCAAACATCCCGGCATCCTTGATCGCCTGTATGCCAGCCTGTGCGTCCTCTATACCGATACAGTCAGCAGGCTGAACGCCCAGATTTGCGGCTCCGGTGAGGAAAATTTCCGGGTCAGGTTTGCCATGCCGAATGGCGGTAACATCCACCACACTGTCAAAATAGTATGCTAGCTCCAGTCGCTCCAGGATAAATGCTGCATTTTTGCTTGCAGAGGCCAGCGCGATGCCGATTCGGGCTTCACGAAGTTCTGTCAGAAGCGCTTTAATGCCTGGAAGAATGTCCGAGGGAGTTACAGCTGAGATGAGCCGCTGATACTCCGTATTTTTCCGTGTGGCCAGTTCTTGCTTGCCTTCTTCTGAAAACGTATTGGACAGGTTACCGCGCGCCAGTATTTTGTCGAGCGATTCCGTACGGCTGATTCCTTTTAACTGTTCATTAAATTCCCGATCAAAAGGGATGTTCAACGCTGCCGCCAAGCTGCCCCATGCCTGAAAATGATATTCGGCGGTATCTGTAATGACTCCGTCCAGATCAAAAATGACTGCCTTCATTTGGTTTCCCCCTGTCTGCCCGATTTATGAAACGCTGTTCGTCATTAACGGCTGCCCACTGGTAATGTGCGTTGGCTGTCCATACAGCTCTAGCGTCAGCGGTTCTCCATCCAACAGGGTAATGATCACTTCATTTTCCTGTACGAGAATACTTAGCAAGCGACCGCGATAGTTGATTTTAAACGTATATTTGGTCCAGTCTTGAGGCAAGAAGGGGGAGAAGCTTAATGTTTCATTATAGGTTCTCATCCCGGCAAATCCCTGTACAATCGCCAGCCAGCTTCCCGTCATGGAAGTGATATGAAGGCCGTCTTCGGTATCGTTATTATAGTTATCCAGATCCAGACGGGCCGTCCGCTTATACATCTCGACTGCTTTTTCCTCCATTTTGAGTTCGGCAGCCAGCACGGCGTGAATGGATGGGGACAGACTGGATTCATGAACGGTCATGGGCTCGTAAAATGCAAAATTGCGTGCTTTTTCCTCCAGCGTGAACTGGTCTCCAAAGAAATACAGCCCTTGCAGCACATCTGCCTGCTTAATGAAGCAGGAACGCAGGATTTTATCCCATGACCATTTCTGATTTAATGGAAGGTTGCTGGGATCAAGGGCGGATACAGGCTGCAAATCCTTATCCATAAAGGTATCGTGCTGTACGAAGACTTCCCGCTCCTCATCATAGGGATAATACATGTGAGTGACGATATCCTGCCAATGTGCAAGCTCATCAGCCGTAACTGCCAGGCGCTGCGCTTTCTCAGTCGAAATTTGAGGCAAGACCGATAATGTATATTTCAAAACCCATGCAGCCAGCGTGTTGGTATACCAGTTGTTATTGACGTTATTTTCGTATTCGTTCGGCCCGGTAACCCCGTGGATCATATACTGCTGCTGGCTTTTGGAAAAATGAACCCGGTCGGCCCAGAAGCGGCTAATTTCGACCAGTACATCTACGCCGTAGTCATGCAGATAGGTCAAGTCCCCTGTATAATTGGTGTAATTGTAAATGGCATAGGCAATCGCCCCGTTACGGTGAATTTCCTCGAAGGTAATTTCCCATTCGTTATGGCATTCCACGCCTGTAAAAGTGACCATAGGATACAGTGCCCCTCGAAGCCCTTGCTGGGCTGCGTTATGCTTGGCACCCTCCAGTTGTTGGTGACGGTACAGCAGCAGATTTCGGGTTACATCCGGGTCTGCGAGCGCCAGGTACATAGGTACGGCATATGCTTCTGTATCCCAATAGGTGGCACCGCCATATTTTTCACCTGTAAAGCCCTTGGGACCAATGTTCAGACGGGCATCTTCACCGTAGTAGGTAGAGAATAGCTGGAAAATGTTGAAGCGTATTCCCTGCTGAGCTTCGGTATCTCCCTCAATCTCAATATCTGCTTTGTCCCAGCGTCTGGCCCAAGCGGCGGTATGCTCTTGCTTAAGAGCGCTGTAGCCTTTGTTCACAGCTTCCACAGCGATGCGTTCAGCTTGCGGAATCAGTGCATCCTTTTCCATATCCCGTGAGGTGGTAACCGCCACAATTTTTTGCAGCTGGATACTGTCGCCCGGAGCGACGCTGTATTGATAGTGGCGTGCAGCATACAAAAAGCTCTCTTCCGTCGTCTGCTGATCCTGTCCCTCGGTCACAATACCCATGGTAGCGTTTACGGTAAAGCGCGGAATACCGAAGGGATTATCAATAGTTGTTGTGGACAGGCTGATGAATTGTTCTTGAACCTCTCGGGCCTCCTCCAACCAAAAAACCTCATCATAGTTCGTGTCTTCATTCTTCGTATTGCCGTCCAAATAGGGGACAAGCTCTATGGTTAAAGGTTGCTCGCTTATATTCGTTGCTTGGTAATCAATCAGGCATAGCTCACGAGTGGTGATGCTGAGAAAACGCTCCGTAGTGATACGAACCTGCTCGTTCACGGTACAGGTGCGCCGAAGGATACCCTGTTTCATGTCGAGCTCCTGCACAAAGTCGCTGATGTGTGCCGTAAATAAGTCTACTTCCTCTTGATTTACGATCAGACGGATGCCGATGAAGTTCATGGCATTGATGACCTTGCCAAAATATTCAGGATAGCCGTTTTTCCACCAGCCGACCTTTGTTTTGTCGGGGAACCATACACCGGAGATATAAGTTCCCTGATGATGATCACCCGAATAAGCTTCTTCAAAATTGCCGCGCATGCCCATATAACCGTTGCCTATGGACGTTATGCTTTCCTGTAATCGCATGTGTGTGCTATGTAGAGTGTGTGTTGTCAGCTTCCAGCTATCTACGTCAAATAATCGGTTGTAAACCATGATTGTGTACCCCTCTCGGAAAATGAGATCGTTGTTTTAACGAAACCAGTATATGAGCGAGTTCAGTATATAGTGCAACCGTTTGCCCTGTCAACGCAAAAAAAACTGATTTTATGGATATCCACAAAATCAGTTCTTGTTCATTCCGCTAAGAATCATAGTACTTGGCTGGATTTGCGCTCCACGATTCGGTGGGGCACAATGATGTGTTTGGTCAACTCTTTGGGGTCTTCGATTTTCTCGATCAGACTTTTGGCAGCCTGATAACCTAGAGTGAAGATATCAATATCCACGGAAGTCAGAGGGGGATTCATCAGCTCAGCCAGCATTAGATTATTAAAGCTCACCATGGATAACTGCTCTGGCATGGACACGCCAAGCTGAGAAAGCATTTTCTGTACTGCCATGGCTACAAGGTCGTCGCTAACGATCATCGCGGTAGGCGGCGGGGTGGCCTGCAATAATGTGCGCATGTCCTCCAGATTAAATGGCTCCCTGACCACGTATTCCTTGGGTAGAGGCAAGTCCGCCTCTCGCAGCGCATCCTGGTAGCCTCGGAGTCTTTCAATATTCACGATGTGTTCATGATCACCGCCAACATAAGCAATGCGCTGATGATTCAGCCCAGTTAAATAAGTGACCACATCCTTGGCAGCCTGGTAGTTATCGTTGTCTACATGGGTGGTTTCACTGACAAATTGCTGAGGCTTACCGATTACGGTGTAAGGTATTTTTTCTTTATGAAGATACTCCACAATGCTATCTTTTTGCTTGGAGTACAGAACAATATAGCCGTCAACGCGTCCGGTCCGGGTCATCAGCTTCACGCGGGATAGCAATTCATCGCTCGTTTTTCCTGTGACAATGGACAGTGTATAGTTGTGCTCATTTACCCATTCGCTGATCCCGCGAAGGCTTTCCGGAAAGAACGGATTTTGAAAGATTGCCACATCTGATTCAGGCATAATAATGCCAATTGACTGTGTGACACGGTTAGCCAGACTCTGAGCTGAATAGTTGGGTTCATAGCCAAGCGCCTTCATTTCTTTACGGACACGTGCCTTGGTCGCTTCACTGATTTTGGGGCTGTCTTGAATGACACGGGATACGGTGGAAGTAGCAACATTAGCACGTTTTGCGACATCTTTGATGGTTACTGCCATCGTCTTCGTCTCCTTTTGCTATCTCAAGCAGGAAATATTATGTTCTATCATACGATATTGCTCGAAAATCAACAAATTCGCGGCTTTTTCGAGTATTTCTATCATCATTAACCAAGATATTTACAAGTAGGGTATTGCCAATAGAAAGCGATATCATTATAATAATTGTGCAACCGATTGCATAATGTTTATAGGGTACAAACAACGCTGTACATACTATAAGGGATGGGGATTGAAGGAGCATGAAAAAACTTCTATCATTTGATTTTTGGCAAAAGCTAGGGAAAGCACTGCTAGTGGTTGTTGCTGTTATGCCGGCAGCCGGGATTATGATTTCGCTTGGTAAAGTAGTGGCGATGTTGGCTGGTGATATCCATTTCTGGTTGACCGTCGGCGGGGTTATGGAGAATTTGGGTTGGGGTATTATCAATAATTTACACATACTGTTTGCCGTGGCGATTGGTGGTTCCTGGGCTAAGGAACGGGCGGGAGGGGCTTTTGCGGCCTTAATTGCCTTTATTCTCATTAATATTTCAACAGGAACGATTTTGGGTGTGTCCTCGAAAATGCTAACCCAGGAGGGTGCCACCACCCACACTCTTTTTGGTGCATCCATTCCGGTTAGTGGCTATTTTACCTCTGTCTTAGGGGCACCTGCACTTAATATGGGTGTGTTTGTCGGTATCATTTCCGGCTTTGTCGGGGCCGTGGTATTTAACAAGTACTACAATTACCGCAAGCTGCCAGACGCTTTAGCCTTTTTTAACGGTAAACGTTTTGTTCCTTTTGTCGTGATTTTATGGTCTGTCATCGTTAGCTTGATCATGTCTGCCATCTGGCCATTTGTTCAGGGGGGGATTAATCAGTTCGGCGTTTGGTTGGCGACTTCGGGAGAGTCGGCTCCTTTTGTAGCGCCATTTGTCTATGGTACACTGGAAAGACTGCTGATTCCTTTTGGACTTCACCATATGCTGACCGTTCCTATTAACTATACTCAACTTGGTGGCGTTTACACGACACTTACGGGTTCCGGGGCAGGAAGCGTCGTTGCTGGGCAAGACCCGCTGTGGCTGGCTTGGGCAAGTGACCTGAGTGCGCTTCGAGGTACCGATCCGACAGCCTACAATAGCTTGTTGGAAGGCGTGACGCCTGCCCGCTTCAAGGTAGGACAAATGATCGGTGGAGCAGGGATCCTTATGGGACTAGCGGTGGCTATGTATCGCCGTGTAGACAAAGATAAACGCAGCAAATACAAGTCAATGATTTTTTCGGCAGCCGCAGCTGTCTTTCTAACAGGGGTAACAGAGCCACTCGAATTCATGTTTATGTTCGTGGCGCCTGTGCTGTATGTGGTTTATGCTATTCTTACCGGGATTGCGTTCGGAATGGCCGACATCATACATTTGCGTTTACATTCGTTTGGTATGATTGAACTGCTGACCCGAATGCCGTTGTCTATAAATGCGGGTTTGGTGCAGGATATTATTAACTTCGTGCTGACTTGTGTGGTGTTTGCGGTAGCAACCTACTTTATCGCGTATTTTATGATCGGTAAATTCAAAATGGCTACGCCGGGAAGACTGGGGAACTATACGGATGAGGAGCCTCAAGGGACTTCCGTGGCTGGGAGTACGAAGACAGAGGGTGTGGCAGCTGTTTCCACTCAAAATCAACTGGCTACGGATATCATCAAGACACTTGGGGGTGAGCAGAACATTGTCGAGGTGGACGCTTGCATGACTCGTCTGCGTGTGACGGTGAAGGATACAGATGCCGTTGGGGACGAAAAGACGTGGAAAGCGCTGGGTGCCTTGGGCTTGATAAAAGTAGATAATGGGGTGCAGGCAGTTTACGGACCGAAGGCCGATGTGCTTAAATCAGATATACAAGACATACTCAACAGGTGATTACTTTGAAGTTGTTAACCTTAAATGCACATGCTTGGATGGAAGAAAACCAGTACGATAAGCTAAAGCAACTGGCTGCTTTTATTGATGAACAGCAGTTTGATGTCATTGCTTTGCAGGAAGTGAACCAGTCCATGGAAGAGATTCCTTTGTCGCTGGACGATTTGGGCGCTTACCATAGCGCAGATCCTGAAGTTGTCATTAAGCGTGATAACTATGCTTATGTGCTGAACGGGCTATTGTCCGATGCCTATCACTGGACGTGGGCTCCCGCGCATGTTGGTTTTGCCAAATATGACGAGGGTTTGGCGATTCTGTCCAAAACTCCGATTACAGCTACGGAGAACAAATATGTTTCCTCGCTACAGGATTATGACAACTACCGCTCACGTAAAATTGTCGGCATTCAAACGGTGGTGGACGGAGTGCAGGCCTGGTTTGTAAGTGGACATTTTAACTGGTGGAATGATGAAGAATCCTTCCGTGGACTATGGGATCGTACAACCAAAGTGCTAAATTCTTTTGCTCCGACTCCTGTGTTCATGATGGGTGATTTCAACAACGCGGCTGAAGTGCGCGGAGAAGGATATGACTATGTACTGCAATCCGGCTGGTCGGATACCTATCCGGATGCAGTAGTACGTGATGAAGGCCACACGGTGATTAAAGCTATTGCTGGCTGGGAAAGTAATGCGGAGCCGCTTCGTATTGACTTTATCTTTTCCAATAAGGCTGCACAGGTTCAATCCTCAACCGTTGTACTGGATGGGAAAACAGGACCGGTTGTATCGGATCATTTTGGGGTTGCGGTTGAGTTGGAGCTGTGATGAAAAGAAAGGAGGCCACTTGCTATGCAATTGGCCTTTTTCTTATAAATTTCGACTTTAACCGAATGAAGTATTGGATAACGATAGCCATAAGCACCAATATTATATTGTAATAAAAAGGGGCATTTATGCTAAACCGTTCCATAAGTGCGCCTGCGATGATCGGAGATACAATCGCCCCCAATTCGGACAAAGATACGACGTTGCCGATAAATGAGCTTCTATTTTCCTCAGGAATAACATCCCCTAGTTGCGAGTAAAAGGAATCCAGATAGCTGGCTCCTCCTATACCTCCAATGAACATCGCTAAGTATACGATCCATGGTTCTGTGAACCAAAGAAATAAGATGATTTCCACCATGATCAACAATAGACCCAGGATACAAAGCATCAAGCGATCCTTAAGTAGATCAGATATTTTGCCAATAAAGGGTGCTGATATGAAGGTCGATATGCCGATAATTGTAAAAGCTAAGCTAATTTCTGCGGGGCTCCAATGAAGCTTGTAGGTTGCATATATGGAGAAGTACGTTAAAAATATAGCGAATGCACTCATTTCAAGAAAATGAACGGTAGAATAGACTAGTAACTGTTTCGTTAACATGGTTTTTTCTTTGGGTTTCAGAGGGGGCGAATGCTGTTCTTGTGGCCTTAAAGGAGAACGGAGGAAAGTCATTCTTGAAACGGCAACGAAGGATATACAGGAAAAAAAAGCAACGAAATAGAATGGAACGGATAAAGAAAAATAAGAAACAATAGCTCCACTCATAAGAGGCCCTAAAATCATACCGGCACCTTCACTGCTACTGATGTACCCATTGAGCGTGCCTCGATTCTCTGCGGTGCTCATATGGTTGATCGTGACTCTTACAAAGACGGTTAGCCCTATAGCTACCAAGCCCTGAAGGAGTCTCAGTATGGATAAAATGATGAAGCTTGTTGCAATCGGAAACAGGAGCATACAAGCGATTTCAGCAATGAGTAAGCTCAACCCCAAGCGTTTTGCGCCAATCTTTTCATAAATTCGTCCTGCAATGCCTCCACCAAGAAATCTCCCTACATAAAACAGAGAAAATAAAAGGCTCATGCCGAGTGTAGATATCCCGAATTGCTCTACATAAATAGCAAAGAGTGGAAGGATCATACTCCCACTCATGTTAGCAATAAGGCTGATCACAATCATACAGGCGATATTACGATTTAAATATAAGTGTCTCACCATAACCTCGAAACCTCTCTTTGATCTTGCATCATGGGAACCGTTATTCGGATTGCACCTGATTACGGATGAATGGCTTCAGGTCGAGTTAGCGGGTTCCCATATAGGGTACGCGAGCGAGTTCCTCGCGGTGCCTAAATTATGCACCCTTTAAGCTGGAAAGCCGCCTCCTGGTGGTGGCCAAGCTCCATAGATCCGGCGTAGCAGTACGATTTCACCCAAATGATATGAATTGTGGGAAGCGATATTCCGCAGCAGTCCTGCTTTCGTTTCACCTGGGAAATGAGCTAGTGAATCATCCAGTTGCGCGGTTTCGGCAATCTGCACAGCCTGATCTACGCCCTGTAAAAATTCGTTAATGACAGCCTGCCAAGCCTCATCGCTTTGCGGTCCAGTCTCTTCGGGCCAGCTTTCCATGACATTGCCTGGAAGCTGAGGCTTCCGTCCTTCCAAATGTTCCAGCATAAATTGCTGCCAGTAAATCATATGTTTCAGCAGTTGATAAATGCTGTAGGGCATTTCTGCGTTTTTCTTTCCTGCCAGCTCGGCGTCAATGTCTGGCAAAGCCCGAGCCACGCGAATATGCCCACGTTCCCCGACCAGTGATTTAACCAGTGCTTGACCGAATAATTGGTTGGCATCCGACATATATCATCATCCCTTCTATGTAGAACTTGTTTTTAGCTTATTCTCATTTAGCAATTATACAATTATATTTTCCAAAATGGAAATGGATGCATGGTTTAAAGTAAAGGGTAGAAATGTTTTTAATAAAGTGGTTGATAATTGTTATCAATTAAATTACAATAATATTGTTTCGATAGAAACAATAAACAATGGCTGTATATGTTGTTTAATATATACGGAAATGTTAAGGGGAGCTTTCTGTATGTATATATTGTTTCATGCGAAACAATTAGGTGGTGGAAATAAAGATTTTAGATAGGGGTGTAAACATGGATTACGAGGTGATTGTAGTAGGCGGCGGACCTGTTGGAATGTGGTTAGCTGCTGAGTTGGCATTAGCAAGCGTAAGCGTATGTGTAATTGAACGTTTAGAGGAGCCTAGTGGCCAGTCGCGTGCGCTTACGCTACATCCACGGACGCTTGAGATGTTTGATATGCGCGGATTGAAGGAGCGGTTTATGAAGCGCGGCAGACCTATACGTACGGGTCACTTTTCAATGCTGGATACCCGCTTGGATTTTTCTGTGCTTGATAGTTCTTCTAATTATACGTTGTTTATTCCACAGGTGATTACAGAGCAAGTGATCGAGGAGCATGCGCTTAAGTTGGGAGTTGTCGTCCATCGTGGCATGGAAGTGGTATCTGTGCGAGAGCAGGAGCAGGGCGTAGAGGTGGTGAGTGTATGCACATCTGGACCACAAGCCAATGTATCGGTGATGACTGCTGCTTATGTCGTAGGAGCGGATGGTGCTGGGAGTATCGTGCGTAAACAAGCCGGGATTGCTTTTCCGGGCACGGATACGACTCTGACCGCTGTATTGGCGGATGTAGAGTTAGCCAATCCGCCTGAAAGTGGCGTACATTCCGAATATAGTGAACGAGGTGGGGTGATGATTGCCCCCGTGTATCCAGATATTTATCGGGTTATTTTGACTACACCGCGAATGATGGAGATTCCGAAGGACGTACCTGTGACACTGGAAGAAGTGCAGACAGAACTGCACTATCTTCTCGGTACAGATCTTGGAGCATCCAATCCTCGTTGGCTATCTCGATTTGGGAATGCAACGCGGCAGGCGCAGACCTATCGTAAAGGGAGAATCCTGCTAGCGGGTGATGCTGCGCATATCCACTTCCCAGCAGGTGGACAGGGAATGAATGTTGGCTTGCAAGAGGCGGCAAATCTGGGATGGAAGCTGGCCGGAGTGATTCGTGGCTGGGCTCCAGACACGCTGCTGAGTAGCTATCATGACGAACGTTATCCGGTTAATACGCAGTTCTTACGGAATACCGAGGTTCAGACCCGCTTATTGGGCTTTACGCCTGCTGTATTGGCACACCGCCAATTACATGAGGAATGGTTCCGCCATCCGGAAATTAATCAATCTATGGCAGAGCAGATTAGTGCACTGGACGTATGTTATCCAGCGGCTGGCAATATACCGCAGCATCCACTGAATGGGAAACGGTTTGCTGATTTTGAGTTGCATTTGCCTGACGGAATGACATCGTATGCTTACGATCTTCTTCATGAAGGCCGCTTTGTACTTCTCCATCTTGCACAGGATAATGAGGTATTGAATGAGTTTCGCCATAGCTCACTTTCACATATTTCATATGTGGAGGCCGTAGCTGAAGAATTGCCCGTGGGATGGAGAGATGTGCATACGGTTCTCATCCGTCCGGATGGGTATATTGCTTGGGCCATTTCTATGAAACAAACGGATATATTGAGTGTGATTAAGGATGGCATTGCCACATTGGTATAAAGGGGAAAGGGTATGTTCATAACATGACCATATTGTTTCTTGTGAAACAAATGTGGGCTATAATGAAAGGAGGAGTATGCCAAAGGAGTGACTACTTGTTCGTATGGAAAAGGCGACATCGGTTCAGCATGTCTATGATTTGCTTATTAAGATGAATCATCAGTGGGAGCAGCATCAGCAGAGAGAGAGCATGACCTTTCTCGAAGAAATCCGCGAGCATTTTGATGGAATGACTTCGCTCAATATGACGGATGTGCACGTCATTGACTGTATTGGGAAGCATGAGCCGATTAATGTTACGACATTAGCGGATCGAATTGAGCTGAGCAAGGGTACCGTTTCGAAAGTCAGCACCAAGCTGCTCAAGGAAGGCTGGATTCGCAGAACCCAGCTTAACGACAACAAGAAAGAAATTTATTTTCGGTTAACCCCGTTGGGGAAAAAACTCTTTCTTGTACATGAGCGGCTGCATGTTAAGGTACAGCAGCAGTTATTTCAATTTTTAAATCGTTACAGCTCGGAAGAACTGAATGTCTTGAAACGTCTGCTGTCCGATGGTGTAGATCTCTTGGAAGCTATGGAGTGGCAGGATAAGAGTCTGGACTAATGGGATATCTAATCAACAACGATGGGCACCTGTTTTATCTCCAAGTAATAGATACATGGGGATATGCAGGTGCTTTTTCTTTTAATGTCAGCATTTTTGCATAATTCGATTCCCAACGCTCGAAGGTACAATATATAGACGGACTAACCCGTTCCGATCTATATATTGCTGATTTGTGAATACTCTTGGGATTTATGCAAAATGCTTAATGTAATAACCGTTTTGCTTCCATATAAAGCACCTGTACGAACTTTTTCGTATTAATGCGGGCTTGGGACAGTGAAGGCTCCACATTGTTTTGCAGCTCCAGCATTTTTTTGCGAATTTCTGTAAAGTCAAAAAATTTGGATGCATAATTTTCAAATTTAGGATGGGTATAGTCAGTCAACCCGAGCGATACTATATGGCTTAGCGTCTGGAAAATAGCGCGGCGGACACGCTGCTCCGATGCTTTGATTTCCTTACTCAGCTCTACTGCTGAGGCTGAAGCCCCTAAGCGTTTGGACGCTACATTAGCAAATATATCCTTCAACGGCGGGAATAGATAGGGAGATAGATTGCCTGTTTCCTCTTCATACTGGTCCAGAAATTCCAACATGTCCAGTAAATCCATACTCCCGGCTTCGCCGATCATTCCCATTTCGGAAAGCAGAAACTGCCCGGAAGTTACGATGTTTCGGGTCGGTTCAATCGTTGCCGTTGGATTATTCGATGTGAACATCGACAACCCTTGGAGCGTCCGCTGGATATCCGTAATCGACTGCTGCATGCGCAGACGCTCAGCCACCTTATGAATAACTGCAATAATCTCCAGTCGATTCAAAGGCTTGGCCACATAATATTCAATGCCGAGCGAGTACGCCTCGCCGATCATGTTTTTGGATTCGATGCGAGAAATCATAATGATTTTGCCGCTGAATTGATCGCCAAGTGCACGCACGGTCTGAATGCCGTCACGAAGCGGCATTAGCAAGTCAATTAGCAATACATCAATCCGGTTCAACTCCAGAAGGCCGCTATTCACGTAGGTACCATCCTCTGCTTCCCCAATGACTTCCCCTAGACCTTCGTCTTCAATAATGTCTGCCAGCATAGAACGAATTCCCTGATCGTCATCCACAATATAAAAACGCATCCGGGCTATCTTCCTTTCTCCGTCAGTTTCCGTAAAGGCAATGTAATTCTAAAAGTAGTCTGTAATCTATCTGTATTCTCTTCTCCATCCTGTTGCAGTTCAATCGTTCCTTCAAGGCTCTCCGCGACCTCACGCACATAAAACAATCCCATACCGGTCGACGGCTGTCCTTCCTCATCATACTTGGTCGTATACCCTGGTGTGAAGACCATTTCCCGTTTCCGCTGAGGAATACCCGGACCGTTGTCGGTAACACTAAAGGAAGCTATATCCTCTTTTCCCGGAAGACAGCGAATAGAAACGTCAATCCTTCCGTCGTCCCTCATTGCTTCAACCGCATTGGCTGTCAGGTTATTAATAAGTGTCAAAACGGTATAAACATGTAGCTTGGGCAACAAAGGATCGACATCTAGGGTAAAACGAATAGACTTGTCCAGTGATTGGGCGTACTTGCTGTTCGTTCGGATGATTAGCTCCCCAAGTTCTTGAGAAGCCATGTAATGCACTCCGCTTTCGGCATCAATCAGCTTGGACAAACCAGCAAAAATCCGCTGGCTGTCTTTTTTAATCTCGTGAACCTGTCCGGAAATACGAAGTGCCTGTCTGGCGTAATGATCTCGGTCCCTCAAAGATTCATCCTGTTGCAGCTCACGGTACAGCTCGTAGCTTTCACGAGTGATTTGTTCTGCATGTGATAGCGTTTTGCCTAACTGGACCGACTCCTCATACAAGTCCGATACAAGGAGTAAAATTCGCTCCGTCTGCTGCCTTTGTGCCTCTTCATGCTGGATCGATTGATTTAACCGAATCATATTATAAAACCCAAGCACGAAGAAGCTGCGGATCATAGCCATGAAAGCTACTTTGCTGATCTTAATGATGTCCCAGAAGTCTCCATCAATGCTCCACCGGACGCTAAGTTCCGACACACTTGCGGCAACCTCAATCCCTACAGAGAGGATGCCCACACGGAGTGCGCGGTAAGGCTCAGCATTAATGTTAAGGAGCTGGAAGAGCAGACCGTAGACCATGTAATAAAAAAAGGTAGGGCCATGCAGGATCAGCAACTCTTCAAAGGAAGAGCCGGGCTGAGTGTAATGATTGAGTAAGATGCGAAAGGCGACTACCGCTATCCCTGTAAGCACTCCCGATAATGCAGGCGGAATATGACGAATAGATAACAGAAAGAAAAAAAATACAGGCGTACCAAAGCTGAGACGGAATGTATTAGCGAACGGGTGAATATTCAGCTCACCTGCGAGCGGTACAAATACAAGCATGAGCAGGAAAAGGAGCGTATTCAACTTCATCCATATTCACCTCCTGGGTATTCAGTCAGAAAGGCAATGTGAGCTAAATTCACAGGCTCGCCGTTAAAGTTTGTGAATTTATAGAAAAAAATAAATGCAGCTGTAGATAATTGTCGGTTTTTATAGATCAGATTGTAGTATAAATAACATCATTTGAATATTAAGAACAGCATACTGCAAAAATATACAAATCAGCCAGGGGGGGACACGAAGTGAAAAAGATTAATTTGACGATGCAAATCTTTATCGGTCTGGCTTTAGGTATTATTATTGGTGCCTTATTTTACGGCAATTCAGGGGTGGAAGTCTACTTAAAGCCAATCGGCGATATTTTCATCCGCTTGATCAAGATGATTGTCGTGCCTATTGTGATCTCAACGCTCATTATCGGCGTTGCCGGCGTGGGCGATATGAAAAAACTAGGTAAACTAGGCGGGAAGTCTATTCTGTACTTTGAGATTGTAACGACAATCGCCATCCTTTTCGGACTACTTGTTGCCAATCTGGTTCGACCTGGTGACGGCGTGGACATGTCCCACCTGGCGAAGAGTGATATCCATTCCTATGTGGAGACTGCAGAGAAGTCAGGCCATAGCTTTATAGATACGATTGTGCATATTGTTCCTACCAATGTTATTCAAGCTCTGGGCGAGGGAGATATGCTGGCTATTATATTCTTCTCCGTACTGTTTGGACTAGGGGTAGCGGCGATTGGTGACAAAGGCAAGCCTGTGCTGAATTTCTTTGAAGGCGTAGCCGATGCCATGTTCTGGGTAACCAATCAGGTCATGCGCCTGGCTCCGTTCGGAGTATTTGCCCTGATTGGAACGACAGTGGCCAAGTTTGGGTTGGCCTCGTTATGGCCGTTATTGAAGCTTGTTTTGTCAGTGTACGGCTCTATGGTGCTGTTCATTGTGATTGTTTTTGGAATTATCGCCAAGCTTTGCGGTACCCGTCTCTGGACTATGGTTAAAATTTTGAAAAGTGAGCTGTTGCTTGCATATTCGACAGCCAGTTCGGAAAGTGTTCTGCCTAAGATCATGGAGAAGATGGAGAAGTTCGGATGTCCTAAAGGAATTACGTCCTTTGTCATTCCGATTGGGTATTCTTTTAATCTGGACGGTTCCACTCTGTATCAGGCACTGGCTGCAATTTTCATTGCCCAAATGTATGGCATTGACCTGCCAATCACGACACAAATCACGCTGGTGCTAGTTTTGATTATTTCCTCCAAAGGTATTGCAGGGGTGCCGGGTGCTTCCTTTGTCGTATTGCTCGCTACACTTGGAGCAGTGAACCTCCCGCTGGAGGGTTTAGCTTTTATCGCTGGTATTGATCGCATTCTGGATATGGCGCGTACGGTAGTTAATGTATTAGGTAACTCGCTTGCCGCCGTGGTCATGTCCAAATGGGAAGGCCAATATGATAAAGAAAAAGGCGAGGAATACGTTGCTTCAATTAAATAAGATATAACGAACTAAATAGTTGACAGAAAGAGCACTTTTGCGCAGTAATGCAAAGGTGTTCTTTCTGTTTCCAGACTTGTTAGAATCCTTCCTTTTTCGACATTTTTCGATGTTTATTGTATGAATATATAGGTATATGGACATAAAAATGATTCTTATTACCTACATAATTATAGATTTATTTATAATGATTCTTAATAAAATTCCGATATTAAACTATATCATTTTATATATTGGGCTTAGAAGGGAAGATCATATATGTTTTTTAAGAAAAATGAGACCCACTCACTTGCTCCTTTAGTAGAAGAAAGCCGCAAACTCTCACAAAGAATACAGCAAAAGGATTATTCTGCTTCAATACAGATTTCCTCAGCATCTTCCGAGGTTCAAGAAATCGCAAACAATGTAAATCAAACGATCGAGTCCATGAAAAATGAGGCTCGGCACGTCGACATCCGTTTGAAGCTTGTCACCAAGGCGATAGAGATTGGCTTATGGGACATGGAGGTGATTGCGGGTGATCCCGTCAATCCAAGTAATACGTTCACATGGTCAGAAGAATTCCGTTCTATGCTGGGGTATCAGAACGAAAAGGAATTCCCCAATGTATTGGACAGTTGGTCATCCCGACTGCATCCCGAAGATCATGACTCAGCGTTGGCGGATTTGTCCAATCATTTACTGGACTATACGGGAAAAACGCCTTATGACGTACAATATCGTTTGAAGCTGAAGCATGGGGAATACCGCTGGTTCCGGGCTACCGGAACAACGATCCGCGACCAGCAGGGAGTGCCGCTTCGGATTGCAGGCGCTCTGTTGGATGTGCATGATCAGAAGATTAAGTCCGAGGAGCTTCAGGCATTGGTTACAAGATACGATCTCATTAATCGTGTTTTGGTGGAGGCTCCATATGACGTCATTCTGGCTGATGGAGACATTGAAAACCCAGATAATATATTTTGGTGGTCCCAGCAATTCCGCCACACTTTGGGTTTCACGAATGAGCAGGACTTCCCAAGTGTACTGAGCAGTTGGAGCTCGCGTATACATCCTGACGATGCCGAGCATGCGTTTAAGGCTGTAGTTGATCATTTAAATGATTATTCAGATCGTACGCCATATGATATGGAGTGTCGCTTGCAAAGTAAAAATGGTGAATATCGCTGGTATCAAAATAGTGGAAGAAGCATACGCGATAGTAAGGGAGTACCTATTCGTATTGCCGGGACAATCCGTGATATAACTGTGGAAAAGGAGAAGCAGGCTGTTGCGGATGAACTCACGCTCAAAATCCAGCATCTCTCCGATTCCATTACGGAAATGGTGAACGGTGTTAACTCGGTTAGTAACCAGGCGCAGGAGCTGGCTACGGCTCAGGAGCAATCGACAGAGGCAGCGAATCAAGCCAAAGTCAGTGCAGAAGAGACACAAAACATTTCCAACTTCATTAAAGAGATTGCGAATCAAACGAATCTGCTGGGTCTGAATGCTGCCATTGAGGCATCGCGTGCGGGCGAGCAGGGGCGGGGTTTTGCGGTAGTCGCAGATGAAGTGAGAAAACTCGCTATTCACAGTGCTGATGCGACCGGAAATATTGAGACCAGTCTGGACGAAATGAAGACACTCATCGAGCGTATTCTGCACAATATCGGTAATATGTCTACGCTGACACAGACACAAGCCGCGCTAACGCAGCAAGTGAATGCATCTACGGACGAGATCAACAGCATGTCCAAAGCTTTGTTGGATTTTGCGAGAACAATGTAAGGCTTCATGTAGAAATGAGGCCGGGCCTTAGGTTCGGTCTCTTTACTGTTTTTGGAAGATGAACTATACTTTTCGAGGATAGATATAAAAATCACCTCATAGTAACTTTATGTGGAAAAGAGGAATATACTTGAGCTTACTTAGTTCAATATTGGTCGGAATTGTAGCTCTGGAGCATGTGTACATTCTAATATTGGAAATGTTTCTGTGGACGACTCCGCGGGCGATGCGTACGTTCGGTACTTCGAAGGAGCTGGCGGAAGCAAGCAAATCCTTGGCTGCAAATCAGGGGCTGTACAACGGATTTTTGGCAGCCGGATTAGTGTGGGGTTTGTTCTATCCGGATAATGTGATCGGGCGACAAATCCAACTATTCTTTGTCATTTGTGTGGTAGTGGCTGCGGTGTATGGTGCATTAACTGCCAATAAGTCTATTTTATTAAAGCAAGGCCTGCCTGCCATTCTGGCACTGATCAGTTTGTGGGTACTCTGAGGACACCCTTACCGGGTGTCTTTTTTCTAGATTCGATCACATAATGTCTGGAATGCTAATGACAAGGGGAATAAACAGTTTTTGACCGATTGTAAATCCGACTATTCCGATTTATAATAAATTCATTACATACTAAGAGGACACGGGGGCTAGAGCGATGCGTCGTAATTTGACTGGTGTATTGGTATTCATTGTATTGATGTTGGTTGTAAGTGCATGCTCCGGCGGGAATTCTGGATCTACGTCTGAGACGAATGGGAATACGCCCGGCACAGCTACCACAACAGCTGATAACGGACAGCCTAAAGATGGTGGCAGCCTGATCATTGGCGTACAAGCTGATCCGGTGGTGCTGAATCCGAACTATGCGGGTGATCGGGTAAGTCTGACGATAGACCAGGCGATATTCGCACCATTGTTTCAGGTGAACAATGGCAAAAAGACATTTTATTTGGCGGACAGTCTGACCCCTTCAGCAGACAAGCTGACGTATACACTAAAACTGAAGAAAAATCTGACTTGGCATGATGGCGAGAAGCTGACAGCTGACGATGTTGTTTTTACCATTAACAAAATTTTAGACGAGAAGCAGCACAGCTTTTTGAGAAGTAATTTTATGGTTAATGGCAAACCGGTTCAGGCGAGCAAGGTTGATGATACCACGGTGGATTTCAAGCTTCCTCAGCCAGCTCCTGCTTTTGAGGCGGCACTGGTACAGGTATCCCCGATTCCGAAGCACATTTTCGAGAATGAAGCGGATATTGAGAAAAGCACGAAAAACAACTCTCCAATTGGATCAGGTCCTTTCAAGTTTAAAGAATACAAAACCGGTGAGTACGTTACACTCGAACGGTTCGATAACTATGTTGGCGGAAAGCCGCATCTGGATTCAGTAACATACCGGATTGTTAAAGATTCAAATGCTGCGAATTTGGCCCTTCAAAATGGTGAGATCAATGTAAACTATCTCGATCCACAAAATGTGGAGACCATTAAAGCAACAGATAAGTTTGACATTTTCCCTTACAGCGAAGGTCGCTTGGCTTACCTGATGTTTAATGAAAACAGTGATACGAAGCAGTTGAACAAAAAAGAAGTACGTCAGGCGCTTTCTTATGCACTGAATCAGGATGAATTGATTCAGGTATCCTATGGCTCCAAGGATTATGCAGACACTGCGAAATCTGCTTTGACACAGGACGTACTGTATCACACGAACGACGTTGCATTTTTTAATAATGATGTGAACAAGGCAAAAGAGCTGCTGAAATCAGCTGGCGCTGAAGGACTGAAGCTGCGCATCATCATTCCGGGCGGCAACAAGGTACAGGAAGCGCAAGCACTCTATATCCAGCAGAAGTTCAAGGACATAGGCGTTCAGCTGGACGTGAACAGCATGGATTCCTCGGCATGGTCGCAAAAGTTTGTCGATACGAATGCCAAGGACTTCGATTTGGCGATCAGCGGCTATATCATGGGGTATGACCCTGACGCGTATCGTATTTTGTATAGCACCGGATCGTCCTCCAACTATTCGCATTATTCAAATAAAGAAGTGGATAAGCTGCTGGAAGAGGGCGCGGGTGAGTCGGATACGACTAAACGTGGAGAAATTTATAAAAAGGTACAGGAACTGCTGGCTGAGGATGCTGTCATCTACCCGATTGCTTACACCAAGACTATTGTAGCTTTCGACAAGCAGTATGGCGGTATTGATCAAGCTGTGTTGAAGCCGGTCGTGATTTTCGAGGATTTGTCCAAAATTTATCACAAATAAGACAGGGTTTTCAAAAATAAGCTGGGCTAACCAGCTTATTTTTTTCGAAAACAGCAAGGGGAAGGGAAATGTATGAGACAACTCATCGCCAGAAGGTTGCTGCAAGTTATACCGATGCTATTTTTTGTGTCCATCGTCTGCTTCGGCTTGATCAAGCTGGCTCCAGGTGATCCGGTTCTCTCTTTTGTTACACCGAATATGCATCTGGAAGACATTGAACGAATGAGGCATAGCTTGGGGCTGGACCAGCCCGCTTATGTGCAGTACATATTATGGCTTAAAAAGAGCCTAACAGGTGATCTCGGCTACTCGCTAATTAATCACCAGCCTGTGCTGGATCAGATTCTCGATCGTCTCCCGGCTACAGCCGGGTTAATGGGCGCATCCATCATACTAGCTGTGCTGATTGCCATTCCACTCGGTTTGACGGCTGCGGCGAATCGGAATCGCTGGATCGACAAGCTCATTAATCTGATGTCGTACATCGGGATTTCTGTTCCGCTGTTTTGGCTCGGTATTTTACTTATTTATTTGTTTGCGATTTATCTGCATTGGCTTCCGAGTACAGGGATGCGTACCATCGGTACGGACTCGGTGCTGGATGTGATCAAGCATGGAATTTTACCATGTTTTGTACTGGCCTTCGGTTTTCTGTCTGTGTATGTGAGGTACATCCGTTCCAGCACAATTACGCAGCTCAAGGAAGAGTACGTGCAGATTCAATACGCGTTCGGGTCTGGAAAAAGACTGGTTTTGTTTCGACATGTGCTCAAGCATGTGCTGCTGCCCATCATTACGCTGCTCGGAATGTCGGTTGCGGACCTGGTGGCTGGAGCCATTGTGACGGAGACGGTATTTTCCTGGCCGGGCATTGGCTCGCTGGGCATGACGGCGGTAAAAGGAATGGATTATCCCGTCATCATGGGGATTACTTTATTTTCCGCTTTGCTGCTGATCCTGGGTAATCTGCTTGCGGATATCTTGTACAGCATTGCGGACCCGAGAATTAAATCAACGAGGTGAATTCATGAATCGGAGCAAATGGCGCAACATCGGGATCGAGCTGATGACGAGCAAAATGGGCGCCGTCGCCCTCATACTATTGATCGTATTCTCGCTGGGGGCGATTTTCGCATTTTTATCGCCGCAGGACCCGAATAAGTTGAACGTGCTGGAGCGTCTCCAACCACCGGGAGTAGCGCACTGGTTTGGGACGGATGATTATGGGCGGGACTATTTTACAAGAGCACTGTACGGTGGACGTGTATCATTGCTGGTAGGCTTCGCGTCCATGATTATTGCGACCAGTATCGGTGCAGTGGTAGGTATTGTGAGCGGATATTTTGGAGGATGGATCGATAATCTGCTTATGCGGGTTTTGGAGCTGATCATGTCGATTCCGTCTTTCTTGGTTATTTTGCTGCTGAGTGTGTTTTTGAAGCCGGGTGTCGGCAATATCATTGTCATTATCGCTCTGCTCATGTGGATGAACATTGCCCGGGTGGTCCGTGCAGAGACAATGACGTTGCGCGAACGGGAGTATGTACTATACGCCAAAGCTTCGGGACAAAGCACGTTTGGTATTATTATGAAGCATATTGTACCGAATCTGATTCCGGTAATTATCGTAGGGGCGACGAACAATATCGCTTCAGCGATTATGATGGAATCGTCACTGAGCTTCCTCGGCTTTGGTGTTCAGCTGCCGAACGCTACGTGGGGCAGTATGCTGAATAATGCCCAAGGATATATAGCACAGGCCCCATATATGGCATTATTCCCGGGTCTGCTTATTTTACTAACCGTGTTGAGCTTTAATGTTTTGGGGGATGTGCTGCGTGTAGGCTTTGAACCCAAATTAGTAAAACGATGATTTATAGTTTCATAGATTCATAGTACAGGCCCATTACAAATGGCTCCAGGAGCGACAGGAAGGAGCGAAAACACAATGACAGAACATCTACTGTCCGTCGAACAGCTGGAGGTCTCGTTTTTCACTCGTGAAGGGGAAAATCAGGCAGTTCGAGGGGTTAGTTTTCATATTGATGCTGGAGAAACGGTAGGAATCGTAGGAGAATCCGGGAGCGGTAAAAGTGTTACGGCGAAAGCGATCATGTCGATGATTGCCCCACCGGGCAAGCGGCTGAACGGCGATATCCGTTATCGGGGGCAAAGTCTGACCGCTCTGACGGAAAAGCAATGGCGCAAAATACGCGGAAACCAGATTGCGATGGTCTTTCAGGACCCGATGACCTCACTTAATCCGGTCAAAAAGGTCGGCTATCACCTGGTCGAGGTGATTCGCAGACATCGAGGACTGAGCAAGGAAGCGGCTACGCAAGCAGCTGTGGAGCTGCTGCGACAAGTAGGCATTACCGAGCCGGAGCGCCGAATGAACCAATACCCGCATCAATTCAGCGGCGGGATGCGCCAGCGGGTGATGATTGCTATGGCGCTCTCGTGCAGCCCGGAGCTGCTGATTGCAGATGAGCCGACTACAGCGCTGGACGTGACGATTCAGGCGCAAATCTTGGAACTGCTCAAGTCTTTGAAGCAGCAATCCGACATGTCGATTGCTCTAATCACCCATGATCTGGGCGTCGTCGCCCAAGTGTGCAGCCGTGTCATCGTCATGTACGGCGGCATGGTGATGGAGGAGGGACGCGTGGACGATATCTTCTATCGTCCGGGGCACCCATATACGCAGGGCCTGCTGCGTTCTGTGCCCCAGCGCACGAACGGCTTCCGTGAGCGGCTGGTGCCGATTGAGGGCACGCCGCCGGACCTGCTGAACCCGCCATCGGGCTGTCCGTTCATGGAACGGTGCCCGCATGCGTTTGCCCGCTGTGTGGAGCGGCCGCCGATGGTGGAGTTGCGCCCGGATCAGCGAGCGGCCTGCTGGTTGAACGAGCCGGAAGCAGGGCCTGCTGGAGTCTACGAGACGCCCGAAGCGGGCCATGCGGAAGGGGGGAATAACGGTGAGTGAAGCACATAATGGATTGGGCGAGCATCAGCCCTTGGTAGAGGTACATCAGCTTAAGAAGCATTTTGTGACCGCAAAAGATTTGTTAGGGCGTAGCTCTGAGGTGCTCAAGGCGGTGGATGGTGTGAGCTTTCAAATCAAGCGTGGCGAGACGTTTGGACTGGTCGGTGAGTCGGGTAGTGGGAAATCAACGGTTGGACGCTGTCTGACGCGGTTATACGATTATACTGAAGGTACGGTACGCTTTGACGGTCAGGATATTTCCAAGCTGAATGACAAACAGCTCAAGCCGCTGCGTAGGCGCATTCAGAGCATTTTTCAGGACCCATATTCCTCTCTTAATCCGGGTATGAACGTGCTTGACCTGATCGGTGAGCCGATGGATATTCACAGATTGCATCAGGGGAGTGAGCGAAAGGATGCTGTAGTGGCTTTGCTTGAAAAAGTAGGGCTGAAGCGGGAGCATCTGTATCGCTACTCGCACGAGTTCAGCGGCGGGCAGCGCCAGCGGATTTCCATCGCTCGTGCTTTATCCGTGAATCCCGAGTTTATCGTCTGTGACGAGCCGATTTCGGCACTCGATGTGTCCATCCAGGCGCAGGTCATTAACACGCTGGAGGATCTCCAGCAGGAGTTCGGACTGACGTATCTGTTCATCGCCCATGACTTGTCGATGGTTCGGCATATTTCAGACCGAATCGGTGTGATGTACCATGGGCGACTGGTAGAAGTAGCCGATGCAGATGAGTTGTATGAGCAGCCCGCTCACCCCTACACGCAGGCGCTGCTATCCTCCATCCCTGTGCCTGATCCGAGAGCGGTCGGAGAGCGGAATGGTCTGGGAAAAGGATTGGCTCAACCAGATGGTTCATTGGTATGGGACAAGGATAACAGCAGTGCAACCGAGCTGAGAGAAATCAGTCCCGGCCATTATGTAGCGTACCCGGTTAACCGTTAGGGTTAAGATCGGTTGTACGAGGTGCATTCCCCAAAGGAGGCAAAAAACGATGACTGAATCGACGAAAAGAGTACGTATTTCCCAATGGGACGCGCTCTTGCTGGAATCATTACGCTCTTTAGGCTGGTCCCAAGAGGAATTAATCCGTCGGGTGCAGCAAAATGAGCTGCCAACGGACGGACCATCCGATTTTGATTATGCGGAGCTCGCCACCGGGCTGGCGACCAAAGAGCCGGAGGTGTTTGTCAGCGCGGTAACGGACGGATACCAGATCAAGTACAATACGATCCGGGGCATTCGTTCGTGGATTGCCGTTGCGTTCGGGCGGGAGCCTGAGCTTTCACTGGAGGAAGGCGGCGAAGCCGTTACATCCGAACTGACGAAGGCTGAGTATGATCGGCTGGGGCGGGTGCTGTCGTTAGGATGGTTCATCCAGGAAGTACGTCCCACGGCTGGCGAGACTTCAGGATTATACCGCATTGTGCCTGCTTCACAGACGAATTAAATCCTGGGGATGAAGTAATATACTTTACCAGAAATTGAAACGAGCTGACCGTGAAGGCCAGCTCGTTTTTTAATGCAATCCTTCTTCATCTTTTTTATTCAGCATAACCAGACTATTGTGAATGATCCGTGTCATGCAGTAAAAGAAGGCCATTCTGGTGGTTTGCATAATGGCTCCCAACAACATGGACATCGATTCCATATCGGAAAAGTGTCGGATAAGAATCCGGTTAATAATTCCTTCGCCAAACCAGACAAAATATAGCGGAACAATCATCTTTTGAATATAACGAGCTTTACGCTCCAATTCGGGGTGGAGCGCAAAGTACCTATAAATATGGGTGAATGTATTGGAGAATCCCCACAAGTTAATAAAAGGAATCATGCGAGCAATGGCTCCCACGGTACGAATCGGATAATCGGAATGCTTTTGTCGGATGGCTTTATGTACTTGAACTAGCCAGATCAGATAGGTTACAAAACACATGTAGTACAGAACAAAGCTAAAAACTGTAAATTTTTGTTCTAGCTCGTATAGATGATCGTAATAAAAATCATTTGCGTAAATATACACTAACGTAAAAATAAGGATGAGAAATTCGCCCATAGTGCCCACTGCTAGCAAGGCTTGATGTACGCTGCCAGCTGTCTTGGATGGGAATGCTTTGGAATCTGAATCATTCAAGATGTACTTCCTCCCAGTCTAGTTGCTTCAAATACACGATAGCATCCTCCAGTGTTTCTACGGGGATAATGCGCAGCTTGAGTCCATGCTCCTTTTGGACTCGGGCAGCTTCTGCTTCGTTGCCTTCCTCCCCATACCATTCATAATCTGCCGGTACGAAAAATAGATCAACCTTTGCCGCCTCGGCTCCCAGCAGCTTTTGCTCCAGCCCACCGACCGATCCGACATCTCCGTATTCTTCCATCGTGCCAGAGCCTGCAATTTTGTGACGTCCGCCATCTGAAAAGTCGATGTTATTGGCTTCCTCATACAGTCCGATGCCTGTCATCAGACCCAAGGAATTTCCCGCAAGATCCTGCAAATGAGTCAATAGCTCCGCATAGCGAGCATCCTCCAATTTGCTAAGATTCGAGAAAGTTGTTGAATCACCACCTGTTTCGCTGTCTACACTTAATTCCGTCGCTGCATGTACAGCTTGCATAGCAGAATATTTTAGCGTGTCCGTCTCTGAAAGGTCCTTCAAATAAGAGTCCACTTCATCAGGGGCAATGGGTTCAAATTTAATCACACCCCCGGATACATTTTCACTGGAATATACATTCCAACGCTCCAGGAGATTGTTAGCAATACCCGTTTGAACAGACGCAAAAAACACGCTTCCCTGAACGCCAAGATCTTTGACCGGATGCATTTCTCCTTGCAAAATATACTGTGCAGGCATAGGCCGTGTTCCAATAAAGGCGGCGATAGCCGGGATCAGCAGCAGCGCGAAGATGAGTATACGTTCTTTGTTAATGCCAAATATCTTTTTGAGGAGATATGGATTACGGCTTGGCACCTCATTCACAACCTTTCCATCTTTCTCATACGGATATCATCGGTTGAAATGATTAGAAAGGTTACATTTTTCACCATAAATGACCGATAAGAGTATAGTGATATTCGTATTTTATGGTAAAAGAGGAAAGGAGACCTTTTAAATCTAATGAGTGAACAAGAAATACATGTGGGTGAACGTGGAGGTGGAACGATTGCCGCTGAACCGCACGCACCACGTCCATTAAGAATTGTTTTGACCTTGGTTGCAGGATTTGCTTTATTGATCCTTGGTTTGTTTCTGTCGCTAATCACAGGTATATTTCCTATCAGCTGTGCAGAGGTATGGGAAGTGTTGTTTTCTTCAAATCCCAATCCCATACATGTGGACGTTGTATATCACACTCGTATGCCATTTGCATTGGATATGTTGTTGCTTGGTGGATGTCTGGCTGTTTCAGGCACTCTTTTACAATTACGAACGGCTAATCGATTTGCATCACCAACCTTAACCGGACTTATGCCTGGGGCAATGGTAGGTCTATGTGTTGTTCTTTTGCTTGGGATGGACATAGATTCCTCTGTTAGTATGGCTCTTTGTATTGCAGGAGCGGTGTTAGGGGGATTCATTGTATTTACATTGAATAAAATCCGTTTCATTCGAGGACGGTCTGCGGGAGTTCATTTATTTATGATTGGTTTCATTATTGATGTTTTCCTTCGTTCAACATCCGGATTCATTATGTTACTTGGAGAATATGGAGAATATCAGCAAGAGTGGGCAATCTCTCAAGGAGGTTGGGGAATAAGAGAAGGATCGTTCACGTTTTGGCTTGCATTGCTGACAATCCTCGTTGTGGTATCTGTCTTTGCATTCCCCAAACAGCTTAGTCCGTTATACATTCCCTTCGCGATTGTGTTGACCGGCGTTACTGTGTGGGCATGTGGTACCATCGGATATATAGGACTTATTGTGCCTTATTTCATGCGTTGTATGATAGGAAACCGTCCAAGGCTTCTCCTTTTGGGCTCTGTCTTTTGGGGGGGAGGTCTGTTGATGCTGGCCAAAGTCATTTCCGCTAAAATCAACGAGCCGGTTGGGTATCCCGTAACCCCAGTGCTGGCCTGCATCGGCATACCCTTTTTGATCTTTATGGTGTGGAGAGAATGGAAAAGAAGCTCTCTGCTTGAAAGCAGTAGATTCTGAACAACATTTGCCAGATCATCAGACGCTCATTTTTTATGCTATATTTTATACATAAGGAAAATTACAGAGTTGAGGTGCAGCATGACATCAATGACTATTGTCGAATCATCCGTCAAACCAGGATTAATGGCTTTTCAGGCAAGCACTGAAGATCAGGCTGAGGTTCAGGAGTTAATTTTAGAGACGGCCAGATGGCTGCACAGCAAAGGCTCCACACAATGGGGACGCTTACTAAAAGGAAAAGATGATCACAACCTAGGCGGCGCTATTGCACGCGGAGAAGTGATTATTTTCCGAGCATCAGAGGATCATGGCTTGGCTGGCGCAGTGATCTTGCAGCAGCAGCCCAGTGCATGGGACCGTAAGTTGTGGGAATTAGACGAAACGGATTCTGAAGGAGGAACCTCCGTATATCTGCATCGTTTGGTTGTGAATCGCGATAACACTGGGAAGGGACTGGGCAGTGAGCTCATGCAGTGGATTGAGCAAGGCATCCGCTTCGCAGGCAAGGATCGAATCCGTCTAGATTGTATTGCGGGCAACGACAAGCTTAGCGAGTTTTACAAACAATGCGGCTATACTTATATAGGCGAAACGAACGGCTATAATACTTTTGAAAAGATGCTAATAAAGTCATAGAAAACTGAATCATACTGAAGGAATACGAAAGAAGGAAGCAGGTGGGATCTGCATTCTTCTTTTTTTGCTGTTTAGCCCTTTACTTTCTCTTGGTCGCTGCCATATCAGAGCCCTCCAAAAGAAAAAATTTATATAAAAATGAAAATGGGAATATCGTGTCTCCCCCTTCTACATATGATGATAGGGAAAGTTTTGTAAGCGTTTCAAAATAGGAAGGCATACAACCAAGTGAAGCTACAGGAGGCGGTTAAAGTGGACGATTACATGAGCTGGATAAAGATTGGATTTTTCCTCATCGTTCTGTTTTTACTTGCAGCGGCATGCAGTACCTCTCCCAAAATAGAGAACACAGACGGACAAAAAGTGCGGCTTACGATGCAGGCTTGGGGTAATCCTGCGGAGGTAAAGGTGTATCAGCGGGCACTGGATGCATTTGAAAAGGAAAACCCGAATATCGAGGTTAAGCTGGTGCCTGTACCGGGAGACCAATATGAGCAAAAGCTGTTGACACAGCTTCAGGGAAGTCGCGGACCGGATGTGTTTTATTCGTATGAACCGACGATTGCGCGTTTGATCGGGGCGAAGCAGGTACAGCCTTTGGGTGAGTTTTTAAAAAGTGATGCGAGTGATGTGAAGGCTGAGGATTTTCCAGAAAGATTGTGGAGACCGGCAAAGCGTGATGGGGAAATCTATGGGGTCACTCTCGACTCAAACCCGATGGTCATGTATTACAACAAAAAGGTATTTAAGGAAGCAGGCGTGAAGACGCCGCAAGAATACTATGACGAAGGCAAGTGGAACTGGGATGCCTTTGAGGAGGTTACATCCAAGCTGAAGGCAGCCGGAAAGCAGGGTTATATTGCGGAAAACTGGTGGGCTCACTGGTATTCATGGGTGTGGTCGAATGGCGGTCAGATTTTTGATGAACAAGGCAAATATGTGCTGGACCACAATGAAAAGGGCAAGGAAGCCTTCGGTTTTATGTACGATATGGTGAAAAAGGGAAATGCCGTATATCTCGGTTCACTTCCCAAAGGGCAAGGGGCTGACGTGATGTTCATGTCCAATCAAGTCGGTATGCTGGCGGCGGGAAGATGGCTGGAGCCCTTGTTTAGTCAAAATAAAAGCCTCGACTTTGATTATATCTACTGGCCATCCAATACCGGCAAAAATGAGCCTGTTGCCATTTCGGTTGCCTATGTAGCTGTGAATAAAAATAGTCCGCATGTGCAAGAGGCCATGAAGCTGGCAGCATTCTACGTCTCTGTGAAAGGGCAGGAGGCGCGGCTGGTTGAAGGTGGGAATGCTATGGGCACGCTTGCTGCCGCAGATGAGAGCATTATGAAAAAGGCGACCATTGAGCATTCAAGCTATTTGACCGAGGGACGTAACATAGGGCATGCTCATGGATCTGCATTGGCCTATGATGCTCAGGTGCCGGGGTTAAACTCGGATATCACGGAGAACATCGACCTGATGTTCTTGGGCAAGCAGGATGCTGGGGCAACCATTGAAAAGTTGAATGAGATCATATCCAAGGCGGTCAAGTAGGCACAGGATGACCCGTGACCGGGGAGGAAGGTGACCATGTGCAGAAAAAGCATCAAGCGCTGTGGGGCTGCCTTTTTATTGGCCCCCAGCTTCTTGGTCTGTTATGCTTTTGCTAAAATCTGAAGATGAATTGCCCGTCCCCGTCATAGAATCACATATCAAGCAATTCGCCAGAATACCGCAGGCTGTAGCCACCGACCGTATTGACGAGAAGCGACTTTCGCTATTTTTGGATAGAGTAGTGAAGCAAAAACCAGATACATAGGTCATATGTGATTGCAAAATCTAAAATCTACAGAGTAAAAATAACTTATCCATATTCCGTCGATATTTTTAATGGTCATGAGATTACCAATCTTCCCGTGAGCAGAAATTATATTAATAACCTGCTTGAGGTATACTCAGATGATGTATTGCAGTGAATATTATGAATCATCAGAGAGGCATGCCCAAATGAATGGAGGGTGCCGCGAAACAGCTAATTTACAGCTGATTTGCGACACCCTCTTTTAGTTGTCCGGACGGAAATGTACTCGTATTTCATGCTGTTTACGTCATCAACATACTATCTACGTCAGTCCATTGAAGTTTCTTCTGTACTATTCGATAATCTAGACACAACAGAAGAAACGATTGACTCATATTCAAAACTACGAAAGGAGAATGCGAGTGAAATAGACTTTTACGTTATGACGCCTTGGCAATCACTCAGGGCGAGGTGCGGCTGGCCCAAGCCCAATTGAGCAGAGCCAATTCAGCGCTACCTCATGCAGCACGTTGATGTTGTCTACCTGACAGTGTTCTAATCCGCCAAGTCGTCTATCCTCTATCGGGAAGAACGTCTTGTTTTTCGAACCCGCTTGCTCATAATTTTTCAAGGCTTGTGTCAGAGGATTTGGCTGAACCAATATCTCTTCCGCTCCGTGCATTACAAGAAGTGGACATTCTATCTGGTGGAGCACGCCCTCAAGATCATAGGCAAAACGCGGATTACCCGCAAAGTCCTCCAAGCTTTTTGCCCCCAGAATTCTCATGCCATGTGCGGCCAGACTCGGCGGCATCCATTTAAGCATTGCATCCCAATCAAAGGCGTGCGTACCGCCGTCGGAGATGACGGCAGCAATCCTGTGATCGAACGAAGCGAATCGCAAAGAGTCGTAAGCCGCAAAACTCTCACCGTGCACGATAATCTTATCGGGATCGACTTCCGGCCGCGTTAGAAGAAAGTCGATTGCTCGGGAATGAAAAGCCTCACTGTCCGCTCGTCTTCCTTTTCCCTTTTCGTACAGCGAGAGGCCTGTGCCAGGCTGGTCATAGACCAGAAAGTTATATCCACACGAAATAAAAGCGGGGCCTAGCCAGAAATAGTTTTCAATTGACCACTCGTCGCCACCGTTGAGAGCAAAAAGGGTCGGCTTCGGACCTTTTATCCAGGAAGGGGAGAAGAAGTAACCATCCAGCTTGACATCTTCGTAATCGACTTGGATCTTCTCCGGTTGGACATCGAAGTACTTTCCGGCAGCTTCGAAGAGTTCATTTACTTTCTTAAATACACGGATTTTCTCGGTGTCATCATCCATCACCGAATATTCCGCAATTCTGTAGTAATTGCAGGCACGAATGTAGCAGTTTCGTGCTGTATACCAGTTTCCAGCCGTTTCGGCCTCCTTGCCGTGTCTTTCCAATGCCTGAGCCGTTATGAGCCATTCCCTGTGCCACGTGTCCTTGTCATCGGGGTCGATTTTTTTGCAGGCCTCGTAGATCTCGGTGACGTCCGTAGCACCGAGGCTTGCCATACCTAAAGCTTTGGTGACTTGGTATGACATCATGTAGTGATTGGGCCAACGGCTGAACTCAATTGACATTGTAGCATCCTCCTTTTCCAGTTCTAGTTATTGTAGTTTTTTTGCTACAAGTAATTTTTACAACACAAAGATAAAGCTTCTTTAAAAGAAAAATAAATGTTTGTAAAGAGAATATAAAAAATTATAAAACACTGAAAAAATAAAAATGGCTGCTGCCTGGGTGTTCACAGCTGGCAGCAGCCTTTAACTCCTGTAGTAAAAGAAAATGTGCAAAAATAAAATCAGTGTTGTGCGGCCAAGGGAAGGCTGAATCTTATCCCCAAACCGCCATATTCGGAAGGGTAGGCGCCAATTTCGCCCCTATGATGTTCAATAATGGATTTACAGCTTGCAAGCCCCAGCCCCAGTCCGCCCTTTTGGATTTGCCGCGATTTATCCACAGTGAAAAATTTGAGGAACAGAGAAGATATATCCTTATCCGGCACTCCAATTCCATTATCCTCGATTTGAAAAAAGGCATACTGTCCTAGCGGGTATCCAGTCATATACACTTTCAGCTTATTTTTCCCTCCATATCTTACAGCATTGCTAAAGAGGTTGCCGAAAACCCGACGTATCATCGGTTCATTGACCATCAGCAATATATTTTCCGTGAATGAATGGCGGCAAGTAAGCTCGTTGTCAAGTCCCGCCAACTCATACTCATATTCAAGGGCAATGTTTTCAAATAATTTTGATGCTTTTACAGGTTTAGCTACCATAGATTCCAACTCCAGTTTTTCTTTGGTGAAGCTGGAGAAATCATTGATGAGTTCGACCATATATCCTGACTTCTTTTGAATCAAATCATAATATTCCTGCTTTTCAGTTTCTGGTAAATCCTTGTGCGTAGCCAGCAGTTCAGTAAAACCATTAATAGATGTCAAGGGTGTTTTCAAGTCGTGGGCAATTGCCGCGATCATATCGATCTGCTCTTTGTGCGCGAGTTGAAGCCGATGCTCCATCTTATTGAAGTGTTTATAAAGTTCTCCGATCTCGTCATTACTTCTCAGAGCTAGCGGAGGCAGTGGATGTACAATATTTACTTCTTCAAGCCTGGTATTCAGAAGCTGAATGGGTTTCTCTATGCAAAAATGAATATAGATAATCAGAATAATAAAAATGAAACAGGCAATTGCAAATATGGGCAGGAGCAATGCTATATATCGCGAGTCCAGCAATGAACTGCGTATAGGGGAATATACTGCAAAGACAAGCTTCAGGTACATTCCAATCGAAAACATGAATATTATAAACATCAGCAGGAACAAAAGAGGAAGCTTTATTTTCAGTTTCATACTATTGCTCTCTTTCCGTGTATTTATATCCTATGCCCCATATTGTTTTAATAAAGTCATATTCAGGACCAAGTTTCTTACGGATATTTTTTATATGAACCGTTACGGTATTTATTTCTCCGTATTCGTCTCCCCAGACGTTTTCATATATCTGCTCACGAGTCAATACATTATTGGGGTGGCGCATGAGGATAGACAGAATCTGAAATTCCTTCGTTGATAAGTCGAGCTTCCTGCTATTCAGGAATGCTTCAAACGTCTTATCGTTCAAAATGAGCGGAGAATCCGCCTTTTCGTTACTGGGACTAAGTTCATCCCACTCTTTAAAAAGCCTGTCCACTTTTCTGAAGTGAGCCTTTATCCTGGAGACAAGCTCCTGAATACTGAAAGGTTTGGTCATGTAATCGTCTGCTCCTATTTCGAGCCCGACGATTTTATCAATGTCCTTATCACGCGCACTTAAAAACAGAATTGGAACATTATAAGAATTTCGGATACTTCTGCAGACATCAAGTCCATCCATATCAGGCATCACTATATCAAGAACGACGAAATCAATGTGATTTTCTTCCAATGCAGATAAGGCTTCTTTCCCGGAATATGCCGAAAGTATTGCAAATTGCTCGTACCTTAAACTCTTTGTGATGAGTTTTACGATTTCTTCATCGTCGTCTACAACTAATATCGTTTTTAGCATATTTATACCTCCCAGCCGCTTTAAATGGACTGAATTTATAAAACAAGAGCCGCATGGACTTCTCGCATTGAAAAAAGTCGCGCTCAAAGCGTCTCTCCAGTCCGGATAAGCTGGAAAAAGAGCTTGAGCAACGACCTGGGCAATGCTGGCTTTAACAAACAATGGGAAGATCATAAACATGGTATACCTCAAATGGTATTCCGCTCCAAATCCCTTACTGATTAAAATCAGTAAGGAATCATGGCTCTATAGTAACAGCTATTATCGTAATGTAAAGGGAGATGTAACGCACATTTTGGATTACACCGACCCTTCGGGTCTTAAAACTCCGAGAACCTTTGAAACAGGGGATGCCGATTTGGACACATTCCAGGTTTGTGAGTTTTTAAGTCCATTCAATTATTATTATACTTCAGATGGTGGCCGCACCTACTCGCTTACAAGCTACAAAAAATTTCTAATTAAATATCTACATCATTCTCTACTCCTTTTTGTATTTTTTTCGGTACTGTAGCGGGGTGTGCCCGGTAAGATGCTTGAATACACGACCAAAGTGAGCGATGCTGTCAAAACCCGTTTTCTCAGCAATGGAAGTCACTTTCCAGTTTGTTTCTCTCAAATACGCACGAGCCTGCTGGACCCGCACATCCTGAAGATATTCTACTAAGGTAAAACCTGTTGTCTGCTTAAAAATACGGCACAAATACGTGCTGCTAATATAAAAATGCTCAGCCAGCTGATCTAGCGACAGGCTCTCGGCATAATGAGCATGCAGGTATGCAATGACCGAGTACACGCGCTGCTGCTTTTCGCTACGTTCCGGTGCAATGGTATCGGCAGTGGCCGATTGTATGCGCCGGATGCGGATAAGGAGCTGGAGTAGCAAGCTTTGGAGATATAGTTGGCGGTAGGCATGTTCTTGGTGGTATTCATCCAGCATTTGCTGGAATAGATGCTCCAGCTCGCATTGTTCTTCCGCGGAGGGGCGAAGCAGAAAGCTTTTTTCTGGCAGAAGAAGCTGGTTCTGATCGCTGGAGGGAGGGACAGTCATTGACGAGGCTGCAAATTCTTCATCAAAGTTAATCAAAATCCGTTCATGGCTACCGCTACCCTTGTTACTCGTACGGTGAAAATCATGCTTGCTGATCCAAATCAGATCGCCCTTCTGAAGCGCGTATACCCGCTGATTAATGTAATAGTAGCGTTCTCCTGCCAGCAAATAATAGATTTCGTGCGCTTGGTGGACATGGTCGGCGGACATGCTGAATGGCACCGTCCGTAGCGTTTGCTCGATGGCAAAACGGGGTGTAGCAATCATATCGATAGTCTCCTTTTATGAAAAAATACATAAGGATAATATATGTATACTTTATGGGAAAAACCATAATAAAAGCGAAGATTTCGCTCTTTCTTATACTATAAAATAAAAGCAATTCATGTAAAGGGTGTGAACCAATTGGCTAAAATCAAATATGCACTTGTGGGTACCGGAGGAAGAGCCGAATTTTTTTACGGTGAAGTTGTTACCGTTTTCAAAGATACCTCGGAGCTGATCGCGTTCTGTGACGTCAATCAGACGAGAATGGATTATGCCAATCAGCTGTTACAGGAGAAATACGAGCATGAGCCGATTGCGACCTATAAAGCACACGAGTTTGATCGGATGATCGCGGAGACGAAGCCGGATATCGTCATTGTCACGACCATTGACCGGGTGCATCATCGGTATATTATCCGGGCGATGGAGCTGGGCTGTGATGTCATTTCCGAGAAGCCGATGACGGTGGATGAGGACAAATGCCAAGACATTTTGGATGCCATAGACCGCACGGGACGGAAGCTGCGTGTCACCTTTAACTACCGCTATGCGCCGCATAATACGAAAATCCGTGAGCTGATCATGGACGGAACGCTCGGAGAGGTGCTGTCAGTCAATTTCGAATGGCTGCTGAATACACAGCATGGCGCGGATTATTTCCGTCGGTGGCACCGGGATAAGCGCAATAGCGGCGGTCTGCTGGTGCACAAATCGACGCATCATTTTGATCTGATGAACTTCTGGCTTGGCTCGAAACCGGAGACGGTGTATGCGATGGGGGATCTGAAATTTTACGGCCGAGAAAATGCGGAGCAGCGTGGCGTGACGGAGTTTTATCAACGGGCTTACGGCAGCAAGGCAGCGGAAAATGACCCCTTTGCGCTACATCTGGACCGTAACGAACATCTAAAAAGCATGTATCTGGATGCTGAGCATGAGGACGGCTATGTGCGGGATCAAAGCGTATTTGGCGACAATATCAGCATTGAAGATACGCTGAGTGTCATGGTGAAGTATCAGAACAAGACGGTGATGAACTATTCGCTGAATGCCTACATGCCTTGGGAGGGCTTTATCATCGTATTTAACGGCACGAAAGGACGGATGGAGGTTCGGGTATCCGAGCAATCCTATGTTAATTCCGGTGGGAGCAAGGCAGATGAGGGTGCGTTAAAAGAGAAGACCATCACCATCTATCCCCACTTTGCAGCACCTTATGAGGTCGAGGTAGAAGAAGGCGTAGGTGGTCATGGCGGAGGAGATCCAGTTATGCTGCGTGATATTTTTGATAAGCCGGCAGAGGATCGGTTTCATCGTGCGGCCTCACATATCGATGGTGCATGGTCCATTTTAACAGGCATCGCTGCCAACCGCTCTATGCGTACAGGTCAGCCAGTGAAGGTGGAGGAACTGGTGCGCTTGTAAAGGGCAGTAAATTTAATACCCAAAAGCCCCCTCTAACTAGATGAATAGAGGGGGCTTTTGGGTTGTATTTATACATAAATGCACCTTATATCTAACGGCGCTTTATTTTATTATTTATCGGCAGTCAGCTCCCGGGTTCCCAGTTGTTGTACAGGACGATGGTTATCGGGGAAAATGGCAGCAAACTGGTTGATTTGGTCTGCGGACATTTCAATAGGCTGCTCCAGCACTGTCCAATTTACATGTTCTGTGCATGGCGGGGTAGTCAGCGATCCGTTGTAGCGAACGGAGTGCAGGTCTTTTGGCAGCAGCGCAGCGAGATTTATTTCTTCATCCAGAGCTGCTTCTTGGGAAATATCCTTCGGCAGTTTGGACCAAATGCGGTTGAAAGCCTTGTTTTCTTTGCCACTTTGGATAAGGACCCCTAAGACAGCTGTGCTTCCGTTGTCGCTTTGATGGACAAAATGAAGCTCCATTTCAGCATTTTTACCATCAATTTGGTGTTCGCTCGGGTGATGAAAATGAAACTGTTTTAAAGTGAATTTAGTACCGTCCAGCATGATGCTATTGCTGGCATCGGCAACATTGATTTGCACAGTGTGTCCATTATTCAAAATGGATGCTTTCGTATGGGTGTAATGAACTTGCAGCGGTTGCTGTGTTTGCGATGCTTCCAGATGGGTATGCTCTATATTAACAGGAGATTGTTCGTGGCCGTTACCACAAGCAACAAAATCTTTTTCCAGCTCTCCCCAATGTTCCGGTCCCTGATCTCCTTCATAGGACCAGTGCGGGCCTTTCTGAACGACTGCATGAGCGTTGTTAGCTGATGAGGATGAAGTGCTGGTGGTACTAGAAATGGCGGGCTGTGAATTGCATCCTGTTACCGACACAACCAAAATAATGGCAAATATGCTGAACAGGCAACCTTTCCAGTGTTTTTTCATGGTTCTGTATCCTTCTTCCAAATAGAGTATGTGAAACTTTTTACATTGTAAATTATTGTACAAAGTTCCTACAAGGGTCCAAGGACTTAGAAAGGAGCGTTTTCGATTAAATAGTTTAAGTTAGATTTATATTTGTCCTTTTTGGGCAGAAATTACTATAATAATGAAGTGTGCATTACAAAATAATTCCATATCTAATTAAAGGAGAGATCTACATGAAAGCAGCAATTGTTACAAAAGACAAGAAAGTCAGTATAGAAGAGAGACCTTTGCGTTCCTTGAAGCATGGAGAAGCGTTAGTCCAAGTTGAATACTGCGGAGTTTGCCACACAGATTTACATGTAAAAAATGCAGATTTCGGTGATGTCACAGGCAGAGTTCTGGGGCATGAAGGTATTGGAAAAGTCATTGAATTAGGTGAAGGAGTAACCAGTCTTAAGATTGGCGATCGCGTAAGTATTGCCTGGATGTTCGAAAGCTGTGGTCATTGCGAATATTGCCTAACCGGGCGGGAAACGCTGTGCCGTGAAGTTAAAAATGCCGGATACACGGTAGACGGTGCAATGGCAGAGCAATGTATTGTCACTGCTGACTACGCGGTCAAAGTACCAGATAGTCTTGACCCAGCGGCTGCAAGTAGTGTAACTTGCGCAGGGGTTACAACATATAAAGCAGTTAAAGTAAGTGAAATCAAACCAGGACAATGGATCGGTATCTTCGGCATTGGCGGCTTGGGTAATTTGGCTGTGCAATATGCCAAAAATGTATTCAATGCTAAAGTTGTAGCCTTTGACATTAGTGATGAAAAACTAGAACTGGCCAAACAAATTGGTGCTGACTATATCGTTAACAGCATGAAGGAAGATCCGGTCGCTCGAGCCAAGGAGTTAACAAACGGTGCTGGTCTGGATGCAACCGTGGTTACTGCTGTTGCCAAAACACCTTTCAACCAGGCCATCGACGTTGTAAAGGCTGGCGCGCGTGTCGTAGCTGTAGGTCTTCCAACCGATAAGATGGATCTGGACATTCCACGTCTGGTTCTGGACGGCATCCAAGTTATTGGCTCCTTGGTCGGCACTCGTGAAGACCTTAAAGAAGCGTTCCAGTTCGCTGCAGAAGGTAAAGTCGTCCCTCTTGTACAAAAACGTCCGATCGAAGACATTAATGAGATCTTCGAGGAGATGGAGCAGGGCAAAATCCAAGGACGCATGGTCATTGATTTCACAAATTAAAATGTGTCAAATTCGTAACCCTTGGAATTCGGAGAGAGAAAGCGCCTGCTGATGTATTGCAGGCGCTCTTTTTGGTTTTACAGCTTATTCAGAATGTTATCTTCCAAAACCGCAGATTTATCCCCGTATTCTTTAATAATATGTCTTTCTCCCCAAGCACAAAGAGAGTCTAAAATGCCTTTCAGACTACATCCATATTCACTAAGCTCGTACTCCACTTTGGGTGGAACCTGATTATAGCTAATCCGATTGACAATGCCGTCTTCCTCTAATTCACGAAGCTGCTGAGTCAGCATTTTTTGTGTTATGGAAGGCATTATCCGTTTTAATTCGCTTGTCCGCATTTTTCCATGTGTCAAATGACACAGAATCACGCATTTCCATTTCCCCCCGATCACCTCTAACGTCGCCTCAACAGAGATATTGTATTTTTTCTTCCCCAATGCCGATCCCCCCATGTGTATCACTTCTGTTATACATACCTTAACAGCCTGTTTTGATCAAAAAGAACTTTATTTAGGGTACTTTTTAGTACCTATATCACTAAAAAGTACGTACTGTTCATATTTGCTTGAATAACTCATAATAACATCTGCTGGTCGAAGATTTCTATAGATAGGAGTGAAAAAATATGTCACCAGAATCAAAACGAAGCATATGGCCATTACTGGCTCTAGCCGTAAGCGCCTTTGCGATTGGGACAACTGAGTTCATCAGCGTGGGGCTGCTTCCCCTGATTGCTGAAGACTTGCACATATCTGTGACGATGTCTGCACTAACTGTAACGCTGTATGCATTAGGGGTTACCATCGGGGCACCTGTCTTGACCTCATTAACATCAAGTGTTCCCCGTAAAACGTTGCTGCTGTGGATCATGATTATATTTATTGCAGGTAACAGCCTCGCTGCGGTCTCTAGCGGAATAGCCTTGCTGCTGATTGCACGTGTGATCTCGGCGTTCGCCCATGGGGTATTCATGTCCATCGGTTCCACTATCGCGGCTGATCTTGTGCCAGATGATCGGCGAGCCAGTGCGATTTCCATTATGTTCTCTGGGTTGACCGTAGCCACAGTAACAGGTGTACCTTTGGGTACCTACATTGGGCAGCAATGGGGTTGGCGGGTTGCATTTATGGCGATTGTGGTCGTCGGTGTAGTGGCACTCATCGCCAATCTGATTCTGCTTCCATCTACGCTGCGCAAAGGGAACAAGACTCCATTCCGCGAGCAGGTCAAACTGGTTACCAATGGTCGCTTGCTACTCGCATTTATCATTACAGCTTTGGGGTATGGAGGCACATTTGTGGTGTTTACTTATTTATCTCCATTACTTCACGACATAACCGGATTTCAGCAAAGTACGGTGACGTTTATACTTTTGCTGTATGGAATTGCGATTGCTATCGGGAATGTTATTGGTGGAAAAGCAGCAAACCGCAAGCCGCTTTCAGCTTTGTTTTACATGTTTCTGATTCAAGCAGTGATCCTTTTTCTCCTGTTGTTCACGGCACCTTTTAAAACGGCAGGACTGATTACAATCTTCTTTATGGGGTTGCTTGCGTTTATGAACGTGCCCGGCCTACAGGTATATGTAGTCATGTTAGCCGAACGGTTTGCACCCAAAGCCGTCGATGTTGCCTCTGCTGTTAATATTGCAGCTTTCAATGCAGGGATAGCAATCGGAGCTTATGTAGGCGGGATTGTAACGGATTCACTCGGTCTCATTCATACGACGTGGATCGGGAGCATTATGGTTTTCGTTGCGGTTCTGCTCACAGGCTGGAGTCGTATGCTCGAAAAAAGGGATATAACCACCATTACAGGTTAAAGCTTTTAAAAAATAGAGAGGAAGATACAAAATGACACAAAACTTACAAAGCACAACATTGTTAAACAACGGAGTTCACATGCCTTGGTTTGGTATCGGGGTATTTAAAGTGGAAGAAGGTTTGGAGCTGGTTGATGCTATAAAGGCTGCTGTAAAGCATGGCTACCGCAGTATAGATACAGCTGCAATCTATGCGAACGAAAGCAGTGTAGGGCAGGCTATTCAGGAAGCCCTTCAGGAAAATAATCTGTCCAGAGAAGATCTGTTCGTCACGTCCAAAGTGTGGAATGCAGATTTAGGCTATGAAGAGACACGAGCAGCTTATGAAGCCAGTCTGGATAAGCTGGGTCTGGAATACCTGGATCTATATCTGATTCATTGGCCAGTTCAGGGAAAGTATAAAGAAGCTTGGAGAGCGTTGGAATCCTTGTATAAAGAAGGACGGATTAAGGCAATTGGAGTCAGCAACTTCCAGATTCATCATTTGGAAGATCTCATGAAGGATGCTGAAATCAAGCCAATGATCAATCAGGTGGAGTTCCATCCACAATTAACCCAAGCCGAGCTATTGCAATTCTGTCAAAAGAACGACATTCAAATGGAAGCCTGGTCCCCGTTAATGCAAGGCCAATTGCTCGACCATCCGGTACTGCAAGACATAGCGACCAAGTATGGAAAATCGGTGGCGCAAGTGATTTTACGCTGGGATGTGCAGCAGGGAGTTGTCACCATTCCCAAGTCTACCAAGGCGCATCGGATCGTCGAAAATGCCGACATTTTTGACTTCGAACTGACGCGCGAGGATATGGAACGAATTCAGGCGTTAAATGCCGATCTTCGGGTAGGTCCAGATCCGGATAACTTTGATTTTTAAAATTACGTTCATCATGAGACGCCGTTTCCTTCTTCACTGAAGGGACGGCGTTTTGTTTGTGCATGATGGGTCTGGAGCTACAGCCATCCAATCCCTCCATATGGTATTATAGGGTTATATGAAAAGAGACGTTGTGGAAGCTTGTGAATACGAAAAATCTCCGGGGGACTTCATGAATAAGACGATTGCAGATATAGCCCAAATGGCTGGCGTATCCAAGAGCACGGTATCCCGTTTTTTGAACGGCGGGTCTGTCAGCGTGGATACGAAACGTAAAATTGAAAAAGTGGTTAAAGCCACGGGCTATGTGCCCAATGCCTTTGCCCAGAGTCTTAAGGCGAAGCGGACCAACATCATCGGCACCGTTGTGCCGCGTCTGGACTCTTTTGCGACATCCCATACGCTGATGGGTATTGATGAGGAGCTGCGCTCTCAGCATTATCAGATGTTGATCTCTAATACGAGCCAGGATGTACAGCGTGAAATCGAAGCCATTTATGAGCTGGGCCGACAAAAGATTTCGGGTATCATTTTGCTGGCTGCTCAAATTACAGACGACCATCTGACCGCGATTCGTGACATTGGTATTCCGGTGTTGCTGGTGGGCCAGCAGCACGAGCAACTTCATAGCCTTATCCATGATGACTATCGTGCAGGATATGATATCGGCACGTACGTTTTGTCACAGGGACACCGCGAGATTGCCTACGTTGGTGTTACTGAAAAGGATGTTGCCGTCGGTGTGCAGCGCAAGGAGGGCTTTAGGCAGGCTGTTCGCGATGCATTGCCTGCTGAGTCTCGTACGGATGATGCAATGCGAGCGGCAGGGTATGATATCAGATACTATGAGACCGGATTTAAAATGTCGGATGCACGGATTGCTGCATCCGCCATTTTGGACAATTTTAAGCCGTCGTTAATGGTGTGTGCTACGGATAATATCGCGCTGGGTGTAATCAATGCGGCTTATTCCAGAGGGATTGTCATTCCGTCAGATTTGTCGGTAACTGGCTTTGGGGGATACGATATTACGGAGGTCATTCACCCTGCGCTGACAACCGTTCAATATCCGTATATGAAGGCTGGACGTGTAGCAGCGCAAAATATTATGCGGCTGGTAGAACATAAATCGGTAGAAAAAGTGACGGTCATGAATTATTCCCTTATCGAAAGAGAAAGCGTTGACAAACGCTGAACAAGTGGATTATAATTTCTTCGAAACCGGTTCCATAGCATTCGGGCACAAATGGAATCGGTTGCAAATCCATGGATGAGTATTTTTTTTAATCGTATGGGAACCGGTTCCAATATATTTTTTTTCATTGATTTGGAACCGGTTCCTGAAGCGAAAGTTTTAATAAAAATGAGGTACACCTATGAAAATGACAAGAGAACAAAAGTATCGAATGATCGAGCAGGCAGAGCCCGGTGAAATAGCCAGCTTGGAGAAGAAAGTGGAGCAATGCCACTGGCGGCAGGCGTTTCATATCCAGCCACCGACAGGTTTGCTCAATGACCCCAATGGCTTTTCATATTACCAAGGTGAATACCACTTGTTTTATCAGTGGTTTCCGCTCGGAACGGATCATGGGATGAAATACTGGTATCACCTGAAATCCAAAGATTTGGCCACATGGAATAGTGCGGGCATTGGTATCGCACCTGGGGATTATTTTGATTCGCATGGGGCTTACTCGGGCAGCGCGCTGGAGCATGAGGGCAAATTATATATGCTGTATACGGGAAATGCACGAGATGAAGACTGGATCAGACATCCTTATCAATGCATGGCTGTTATGGACGAGAATGGTCACATTACTAAATGGGAACACCCCGTTATTTCCAATGTGCCAGAAGGGTATACAGACCATTTTCGTGATCCCAAGCTATGGAAAGACGGCGATAGCTTTTACTGTGTGATTGGTGCCCAGAGAACGAATTTAACAGGCTGCGCCGTCCTCTACCGATCAACCGACCTGCATTCATGGGAGTTTGAGGGAGAATTACGCACAGGGCTGGAGTCGTTTGGTTATATGTGGGAATGTCCGGATTATTTTGAACTGAACGAAGCGGGTGTCTTGATCTTTTCTCCTCAGGGCTTGGAGCCTTCAGGGGATGAAAATCACAATATTTATCAATCGGGCTACGTAATCGGCAAGCCGCTGGATACCGGTACAAGAAGACTGGAGCACGGCCCATTCCACGAGCTTGATAGAGGGTTTGACTTCTATGCGCCACAGACGATGATTGACCCCCAGGGGCGGCGTATTATGGTGGCATGGATGGGCCTGCCGGATATCGACTATCCTACAGATCCGAACGGATGGGCTCATTGTCTGACATTACCAAGGGAGCTTACGCTTCATGAGGGCAAACTCTTGCAGCGGCCGATCCCTGAGCTGACTACGCTGCGTAGAAATCGTGAGGATCGGGTAGCTGACACGTTATTCTCAGAGAGCAAAACCTATGAAGGATTTACAGGTACGGCCTATGAGCTGATCTGTGAGGTAGATCTTTTGAGCGCAAAGGTGTTTGGTATTGAATTCCGTGCGAGTGAGACTGAGAAGACGGTGATTAAATATAATGCCGTCAGTCGCAAACTTGTATTGGACCGTTCGCAATCGGGTGAGCCTGTAGCCACTTCGTATGGTGAGGTACGGCAGTGTCCATGGGATAAAGATCATATCAAACTACATTTGTTTGTAGATGCGTCTTCAGTTGAGATTTTCGTCAATGATGGGGAAGAGGTGTTCACCAGTCGTATTTTTCCGCATCCAGAGAGTGACGAAATACGCTTTTTTGCCGACAAGGGAGAGGCTCTCTTCCAGGCGGTAAAATGGGATTTTACATGAGTAGGCTAAAACATCAAGTGGTTCGTTAATCATCAAACATAACGGAATGAACGAGAGGATGAACATCATGGCGGAAAACAGAGAAATAGCTAAAGAAGTGATCCAGGCAATCGGTGGGCAAGAAAATATTGCATCTTTTGCTCATTGTGCGACGCGCTTGCGGATTATGGTGCATGACAAGGAGAAGATTGATCAGAAAAAAGTTGAGGAGATCGACAAGGTCAAGGGTGCTTTCTTCAATTCCGGGCAATATCAGATTATTTTTGGTACAGGTACGGTAAATCGAATTTTTGAAGAGGTCGAAAAGCTTGGCGTGACCGGTTCATCTAAAGAAGAGGTGAAGAGTCAGGCGAAAAAGGAAGGCAACGTCTTCCAACGCTCCATTCGTACCTTTGGCGATGTGTTTGTACCAATTATTCCTGTACTGGTTGCTACGGGGCTGTTCATGGGGCTACGTGGCTTGCTCACTCAGCCGCAAATTCTCGCTCTACTCGGCATGACGCCACAGGACATTTCACCCAATTTTCTATTATACACACAAGTATTAACGGATACAGCCTTTGCTTTTCTGCCAGCGTTAGTCGCATGGTCAGCCTTTAGAGTATTCGGCGGCAGTCCAGTGCTGGGTATCGTTCTCGGTCTGATGCTGGTAAACCCGGCCTTGCCCAACGCTTATAGTGTTGCGGACGGCTCAGCTCACCCGTTGACGATGTTCGGATTCATTCCTGTGGTGGGCTATCAAGGCTCGGTATTGCCAGCTTTCTTCGTGGGCTTGATTGGAGCCAAGCTGGAGCGGGCGCTGCGCAAACGGGTGCCTGAAGCGCTAGATCTGATTCTTACACCGTTTTTAACACTGTTGATCATGATCACCTTGGGATTGTTTGCTATCGGTCCGATTTTCCATTCACTCGAAGAATGGGTGCTACACGGAACAACGTTTGTGCTGGATTTGCCTTTCGGTATTGCAGGGATTGTCATCGGTTTCTTGCATCAGATTATCGTTGTTACAGGTGTGCATCATATATTTAATTTCTTGGAGATTCAACTGCTTGAAAAGAACGGCGTAAACGCCTTTAACGCCATCATTACCTGCGCTATGGCTGCTCAAGGTGCTGCCTGTCTGGCGGTTGGACTGAAAACGAAGAATAGCAAGCTGAAAGCGTTAGCACTTCCTTCCTCGTTGTCTGCTTTTCTGGGGATCACGGAGCCGGCTATTTTCGGGGTCAACCTGAGATACATGAAGCCTTTTGTCATGGGCCTCATCGGTGGTGCGGTTGGCGGTTTTATCGCTTCAGTCTTCCATTTGGCAGCTACAGGTATGGCGGTTACGGTCATTCCAGGTACGTTGCTCTACATGAATCATCAGCTTCCGCTTTACATTTTGGCGAACTTGGCTGCTATGGTTGTAGCTTTTGTCCTGACTTGGATGTTTGGCTATAACGATAAAATGTTGGAAGAGGTCAAAACAGCGGGTTCTTCAACTTAATATGATTTCGGAATAAGCACGGATACGCATATGAATGAACTATAACGGTCGCCCTACTTTGGAGCGCTCTTGGCCCTTGTTGAAAAGGGATGCTAGAGAAGCTTCCAGGTGGGGAGACCGTTTTTATTAACTAAGGATTTTGCAAAATCCCGAACTATAAAATTCCGCTCCAGATCATCAAACTAAACGATGGAGGAACGTTCATCCAGAAATTCGGACGGCGAGCAGCCTGTCAAACGTTTGAAGATTCGATGGAAATAGGACACATCACTATATCCCACATACTCCGAAATTTCACGAATCGTTAGCCGGGACTCGGTCAGCATGTAGATGGCGGTTTTAATACGTTGCGTATGTACATGCTCGCTGATCGTTTGGCGTGTTACCTCACGCAGCAGCGTCGCGGCATAATTGGGGGTTTTACGGATGGCGTCGCCAAGCTCCTCCTTGGTTACCTTTTCCCGATAGTGGTTCTGGATATACTGTTTCATATGTTCCACATGTCGCTCTCGATCGCAAGAAATGGCGCCTTTGTCCCATTCCTGATTCATATAGATCATGGCCTCGGTCAGCAGACAGTCAGCCATCATGGTGTAGTAGCTTGGGTGTTCAGTCCATTGATAGTACATCGATTTGATCCGTTCGTGCAGCATGTCGTAGCATCCAGGTTTGATCAACAACGGCTTGTTTGTATTCAGTATGGGAAGTGTGCTGTTCGTACATGTTTTGCGGCAATGTATCACATACTTGGTATGAAAAAGCGTAGGAATGCTCTTGCCATAGTAATCCAGATGACCGGGTAAAAGCAGTGTTTCACCCTTACCGAGAATGAATTTACAATCGTTCACCCAATATACACATTTGCCAAAGGTGACCAAAATGAACAGTAAGTCATCGTTGTCGCTATTTGCACTAGCCTTTTCATACCAGTCCACACCGTTGTCCTGCCGTATATCCATCAATGTAATCACGAAACTCACTCCCCGATGTCTTCAACATTCATTATACTGTAGTACATTCATCATACTATAGTTCATAGTCTTGGTGCACGGGGACAGGTAGAATAGAGCTATATAAGTTTAATGTAGATAGAGAAGCAAAATGGAATAGAAACCATACAGTAAAGACATTCAGGAGGATGACATTACTATGCTTAAAACGAAAATTATTTGTACTATGGGACCTGCCTGTGACTCCATTCATTTGTTAAAAGAAATGATCCAGGCTGGTATGACTGTAGCCCGCTTGAATATGGCTCACGGTGAGCTGGAAGATCACGTTAAACGTATTGAAAATGTGCGTCAGGCTGCGAAGGAAATGAATACCTTTATACCTGTCATGATGGATATTAAAGGACCGGAAATACGGATTGGCAAGCTGAGAGAGGCATCTTGTCTGCTGAAACCAGGTAGCCAGCTCATTCTGACCACAGAAGAGATTCTAGGGGACGAGCATCGTATTTCAGTGAATTACCCGGATATGCCAAAGGACATCAAACCAGGCGACCGCATTCTCATTGACGACGGTTTAGTTGATCTGACTGTAACCTCCATCGAAGGTACAGAAATGATTTGTAATATTGTAAGCGGCGGTATTTTGAAGCCGAGAAAAGGTGTAAACCTGCCAGGGATTCATACAACCCTTCCAGGCGTGACGGAGCGAGATGTGAGGCACATCCAATTTGGGGTAGAGCAGCGCGTTGAGCTTATTGCGGCTTCTTTTGTGCGTAAAGGCGACGATATCCGTGAAATCCGTGAAATTTTGAAGGGACATCATGCTGAGCATGTACAAATTTATTCCAAAATTGAAAATGCTGAAGGCATGGAAAACTTGGATGATATTATCGAAGCTTCCGATGGCATTATGGTAGCCCGTGGCGATCTGGGCGTCGAAGTGCCGATTCAAGATGTGCCTGTGATGCAAAAAGAAATGATCGACAAGTGTAATCTGGTCGGCAAGCCTGTTATTGTAGCTACCCACATGCTGGAATCCATGCAGGTGAACCCGCGTCCGACGAGAGCCGAAGTTAGTGACGTGTTTAATGCCGTTATGCAAGGAGCAGACGTTGTTATGCTGTCGGGCGAATCTGCTGCAGGTAAATATCCTGTCGAGTCCGTACGGACCATGGCCGCTGTAGCTGCCAGAGCGGAATCGCAATTCGATTATCAGGAGCAGTTCGATAAGCGCAGAGCGCGTCAAAGCACCAACATTACCGAAGTGATTAGTCAGGGTGCGGTAAGTTCGTCCCTGGAGCTGGATGCCAAAGCGATTATTACGTCGACTGCCAGCGGATTCACGGCACGTATGGTATCCAAATATCGTCCGAAGGCACCTATTATTGCGGTTACTCCGAATAATACGGTATTCGCTAAAATATGTCTGTTGTCCGGTGTATTTCCGGTCAAAGGGGATAAAGTAGCAACAACGGATGAAATGTTCGAATCCTCCATTCGTAACGCCCTGAATGCAGGATATATCCATAAAGGGGACACTGTAGTCCTGTCGGCAGGTGTTCCAGTCGCTGAGGCGGGCACTACGAACTTGATCCGAGTATATCAAGTGTAAGTTAAAACAAAATATAGACAGCAAAAAGGCGCTCATCCCATCGGGGAGCGCCTTTTTGACGTGAATTCGGAAGCACCTCTGAGGGTGTCATGGACTACGGCGTATAGCGGGCCACGTGTATCACTGACTTACAGCCCGAACACACTTTTAGCAACGACCTGTGTCAATTCTGCCTTATGGGCTTGGTATTGCTCAGGCGTAATGCTCTTATTGGCCAGTCGTTGATCCAACTGCTCTGTTAACTGAGCTACCTGTAAATCAACGACAGCCTGTGCGTCCTGTTTATTGGATTGTGCAATATCTGCCAAGGTTTGACCGTTATATAACGCATCATACAATTGCTCATCCGAGGATATGCCCAATGTATCCAGCAGCTCATCATCCTTGGATGCTTCATTATCCTGTACCTGAGGGGCTCTCTCTGGAGCCAGTGTAGCAGCATTAGCCCGACTTCCCCAAGTAGAAGACTGCCCAATAGACAACGCTAGCAACAGTGTACAGATGACCAACATTCGTTTTCGGTTCATAAGTGTAAAATCTCCTTTGTGTTTCATTCAATTTCTGACAGAGTGGAGCCTTATATGGATATCCAACGGGAGTAATGTTTATGCCTTTAGCCGATCCGGCTTATGTAGTTACCAGATTCTAATATACATCATACACACCCAATCTTAGCGCCAGCTTAATACTCGTTTAAAATAAACTAAAAGAGGAGAATGTAAACAGGTAACGCCAAAAAAAATTCACGGGTGACGAATAATGGATGTGATCTACTCTTTGGATTCTGCCCTTTTCTTTGACCACATTGTTCGTATTCCATGAATACAGAGCAACAGTAAGGGGAACAACAACCCGATGGATAGTGCATAAGGAACCCACGTCTTTGTATCATAGGTTTGTTGGTAAGGGACATTGGGATACACGATGATGGACAGGATGACTAAAATCATCCCGAGAGGAAGCACCAATTGCCGGTCTTTTTTCAAACGGAAGATTTGGGCTATTGCTGTCACCGTGGTGTGCATATACAGCGTAATTCTAAAAAAGAGCGAAATAAACCACATAGTAGCCATGATTGCTTCGATGCGCTGTAGAAAATTGCCAATGCTAATTTTTTTGGCTAACGCATAGCTAGGATATAGATTTCTTGCCGTTAAGTCAGGACCTAATACCAAAATTGCCAATGCAACCACTACGACCAACATCAATCCGCCAATCACGCTGCCTATGAAAAAAGCTTTACGGGTTTGATCGGAACGATTTATAGAAGCCGGGAAGATCATGAGCAAAATAATATGAGGTATAAACACAGTGCTACAAAAGGACAGGGCAGCAGGCCAAATAGGTCCAACTCCCGCCTCCAATACAGGTTGAGCATTTTCCAGCTTAATATCGGACACCACTAAACCTACAAAAGAAATATAAAGCAGAGTAAATAACGGAAATAGCAGTTCAGCCGAACGGACCAGCACTTCGAGACCTAGTCGAGCAGCCAAAACTACAATAAGCGCAAAGAGAATATTTACCGCTAGAATCGGTGTTTCTGGTATCATTTGAGTAGTCATAAAATTCCCTATATAAAATAAAACGGGTGCAGGGGCATTGATGAATAGTGTGATGAAAAACAGAAGACCGGCGGCTTTGCCTAACCATTTTCCGAACAGGGTTTCCATAATCCCAATCAGGGTCATCTCTGGATACAGAGCTGCAATCTTGCTGTACAAATACAGGATTAGGAGCCCTGCCCCAACTCCAACGAGCGCGGCAATCCACGCATCTTGTTTGGCTACCGATGCCATGCCTGAAGGGACGATGAGGATTGCACTCCCGATCGTAAATAAAGTTGTTAATATCATAATTTGGCGTGCTGAAATTTTAATCTGTCCGGGCACCAATGTTCACCTCGTCTTATCTGATTAGACCCATATAGGTCAGGAAATCGCTAAATGGCCTATATACGGCTGTTATCCAATCCAGAGGAGTGGGAATAAGCCAGTGTAATGCCTTGGCGCAGCTGATTCCAACCGCAACAAAGAGAAGGATGGAAAATAACCAAAGTTCTTTTTTTAAGCCCTTTTTCCACATGTAGGGGACCTCGACCAAGCTGATTGCAGCAGCGATCAGTAATATACCCAAAACGTTCACCATATGAGACAGCATCTTGGAAAACACCTTCTTTTGTAGGGTAAGGGATTTTACTCCTTAATATCATTCAAAAATGAGCTGCCAATCGTACCTAAGCGCCGAATCTTGAAATCCACCTTGATATGTACAGGTAATTCTGTAAAGTATTCATAATCCCAATTTTTTTTAATGGATTTCCAGGTTCTCGGGTCAGCACGGTGAATGGCTTCACCGAATCCGAAAATATCAGCTTTGTATGATTTTTGAGCTTTTCTGACAGCCAAGTTCATAATCTCTTCTATCTTTTCTTCCTCTTTGTTCTCAAGGTCATAAATCGTCCCCACCTGGGTCAGATCCAGGTCATAACATTCAACTTCTCCCACGTTGGCCTCAACCTGCATTTTAATATTGATTTGAGGCTCCCCCCTATAAACGTTCCCTTTTATAGCAGTTTGGGTTCGAATGATTTCCGAGACAACTTTGCCACCTCCGGGGCAAGCCACAAAGCCGACAGAGCTCTTCACTTTGCCGAGGATGAAGTTGTAGCCTCTACTTTCAGTTTCATTTAACCAACCGATTAATCGGTCTTTTCTAAATACAGCAAGTCCGGAATACTGTAATCGGGCGGGTGGGGCGATCTCTTGCACATTGCCGCTGGTTTCTCCCATTTCTTTATTGCCAACGATCCGGAGTCCTGTCAAGACAGGCTGCATTCCTTCACTGGTGAGTGCTGATACCAATTCATCTAAAGTTACTGTCGTAGTGGGCGACCAGTTTTTCTGTGATGTTTCCAGAGAGGAGAAAAGGTCATTTGCGGGAATCGGATCTAAAGGTGTCATAATTTTCAATGTATCCTCCGCACTAGTACCCTTGGACACTACAATATAAAAATCGGTTCGGAACTGATGATATCGGGAGAGTAAATCTAAAGCTTTCGCCATTCCTTCGGTGGCCATCGACTCACCGATTACACATATACGCAGATGAGAAAAATACATTCTCCGGGGGCTAATCGTTGTTATTTTTCGGATCGCTTCAAATATGGTATCCGCTTCTTCTGTATACAAGGTGGCTGGAGCACCGCCGCCTGCTCCTTTTTTGGCCGATGCTTTTCCAGGGTCCACCACTTGGAGAGAGACCCGGTATTGATCTCCTTGTTTATCAATCCCCATACCAACGGCGATGGCAAGCTCATTCAACTCCCTGCGATTCCAACAGCCCGTCAGAAGTAAAACGAGTGCAAGAATCAGGAACAGAATCGCTTTCTTCCGCTTCATGATTATCCACTCCTTTCCGACTGTTTCTCTTTTCTTCTATTCCCGTGATTTTCGAGGCGGAGTGCTGTTTCGACGTTTGACATTCTTCTGATCGACTAACCGGGGACGTGAAATCATCATCCAGTGAGGGAGTCGAAATATCGTATCTTTGGTGTCCGTCGGTATTAGAGGTGCAAAAGGAGTCATATAGGGAACGCCAAACGAACGAAGGCTGCACATATGCAGGATCAGGGCAATGCCTCCAACGATAATCCCGAACAGCCCAAAGGAAGCGGCAAGTCCCATCAAGGGGAACCGCAGCATACGAAAAGCGATGGACATATTATAGGCAGGAAGTACAAAGCTGGAAATCGCGGTAATTGATACGACAATAACCATCGCAGCCGATATGATGCCCGCCTCGACGGCGGCTTGTCCGATGACGAGTGTGCCCACGATAGAGACGGCTGCCCCGATGTACTTCGGCATACGAACGCCAGCTTCTCGCAATATTTCAAAAGTCAGTTCCATCATGAGTGCTTCAATAAAGGCGGGGAAGGGAACGGCCTCCCGCTGTGCTGCCAGACCGATCAGTAGTGAGGTCGGGAGCATTTCCTGATGAAACGTAGTGATGGCAACATATAAGGACGGACCGAGCAGGGAGATAAAAACTCCGGTGTAACGAAGGACCCGAATGAAGCTGCTAATGTCTGCACGCTGATAATAATCCTCCGCCGCGTGCAGGAAGGAAACAAACAGCGCAGGCACGACAAGCACAAACGGGGTTCCATCCACCAGGATCGCGATTTTCCCTTCCAACAGCTCGGCGGCGATGACGTCTGGACGTTCAGAGTTGTATACTGTCGGAAAAGGGGTAAAAGTTTCGTCTTGGATTAATTCCTCGATATACCCGCTTTCGAGAATGCCGTCCACATCAATGCGATTTAATCGTTCATGCACTTCCTCGACCAATTTAGGGTTCGCAATCCCCTTGATATACATAACAGCGACGTCGGTCTGGGTCACACGACCGATTTGTTGGGTCTCCAGCCATAAATTCGGATCTTTAATCTTACGCCGAATTAAGGCCGTGTTTGTGCGCAGTGTCTCAGAAAATCCTTCCTGCGGCCCACGGACGACATTTTCCGAGGCAGGCTCCGTGACCCCGCGATCCTTCCATCCACGTGCGCTGGCGGCTATACCCAGCGTCTCTCCGTCAATCAAAATGATGGCATCCCCGGACAAGAGCGCTTGATATAAGTTTTCAAAATCGGTAATCTCCCTAATGCCTCCGATGGTTAGAGCGTAATCTTTTAATATTTGCATGACACTAGAGGAGTTCTGGATTCTGCACTCCACTTTCCTGGACAAGCTGCTATCCAGCATCATCGACTCCATGATGAAGTCGGAGACTATGTTTTTGTCCACTAAACCGTCGGTATAGAGGATCGCAATGATCTGGTCACCATCCTTGCCGATACGAATTTCTCTTATGACGATGTCGGTGCTGTTGCCGAGTGCTTGTCTGATCTGCTGAAGATTGGTTCCGATATTTGCACTGAGCTGTTCTCCGGTAGGTTCAGGTTTACTCTCGCTGTGCTGGATGGGCATCTTTTTAAATTTGTTAAGGGGGGTTCTTTTCCGAAAACGCATGAACGTTCTCCCTCTCCTTGAGGATACTTTTTATTCCAGTATGGACGCAGGGGTCTCCAGATAAACTTATTGCTGGAATTTCGACGGGGAGTAGCGGATATGAAAAAACCTCCTTCACAAAAGTGAAGGAGGTTTTTAGACAACTACAACCATTACAGTTTAGGGTTTTTCCCATATTTATTGTCGTTAGGCTGACTGTCTTGGCATGTGAATACAATCAAAATAATTGACCCTACCAGAGGAATCAGAGCGATTAGAATCCACCATCCGCTTCTGCCTGTATCATGCAGTCTACGGGCCAGGACGGCCAAGGATGGCAGCAGGACAGCCAAAGAATAAATGTAAGTCAATATCGGAGTTAGGCCGAAGAGACTATCGATCAGACTGATTACAAAGCTAACGATTACACTAAATAGGATAAACATCCAATACTCTGTACGTCTTGCTCTACCTTGAAATCCTACATAGTTTTTTAATGCATTTAAATACCATTGCATATATTTTCACCTCCCCATAAAATTTAAAGGTTTGTTTTACAGTAATCGTAAAATCATTCTTTTTAGGTATATCGGCAGATAACACATAAAATTTAACTTGTAAAATTATAACTTTAAACTAGGAATTTAAGCAACACATTTATTAATGTTAATAATTCGATGAATAATTTATAAAAATATAAAATTGAATATTGAATTTTCCATATCTATTGAATAATATAGAGGTACGGTCAACCGTCAGGTTTGAATCGGCCTTCTTAACAGAAGGTGATTTTATTTTTCAAATCAATTGAAAGCGCTTTAGTTATGAATGGGAGGGATGAGCAACATTAAACTCGAGGCTGAAGAAGTTAATACAAACATAATCCTGACTGCTTTCTCAATATTGTTTTATGTTATCAGGATGTTCAAAACGAGAGGAGATTGATTTATGAAGCAAACATTCGTTCGTAAAGTAACGGCAGCTTCACTCGCAGGTGCGCTGTTGTTGCCTGCTTCTTTGGTAGGCGCCGAGCAAACACTTAATTCAGATACAGATGGAATTCAAAACGCAGGGCAAATTTCCCTACAAACTCAAGACCTAGAAAACTTTTCAATTCAAAGTAAAAAGGCTGTCTCTTTCAAGGAGACTTCGGTACATGATCCATCCATCTTGAAAGTGAAAGACACATTTTACATTTTTGGCTCACATCTGGCGGCTGCCAAGTCCAAAGACCTCATGAATTGGGATACGATTGCTACAGGAGTGGCGAATGGTAATGCATTGATTCCTAACGTCAAAGAAGAATTAAAGGAAGCACTGGATTGGGCGCAGACGGACACGCTGTGGGCAGCTGATGTCATTCAACTGGCAGATGGCAAGTTCTATATGTATTATAACGCTTGCAAGGGTGACTCACCGCGTTCCGCAATGGGCCTAGCAGTTGCGGATAAAATTGAAGGGCCTTATAAGAATAAAGGAATTTTTCTAAAATCGGGCATGTGGGACCAACCGAGTGAGGATGGAACGATCTATGACGCAACCAAGCATCCGAATGCCGTGGACCCGGACACCTTTTATGATAAGAACGGCAAGCTGTGGATGGTATATGGCTCCTACTCAGGAGGCATCTTCATTATGCAGATGGATGAAAAAACAGGGAAGCCGCTCCCTGGTCAAGGCTACGGGAAAAAGCTGACAGGCGGTAACCATGCTCGTATGGAAGGGCCGTACATACAATACAGTCCGCAAACGGACTACTATTACTTGTTCCTGTCCTATGGTGGATTGTCAGCGGACGGCGGATACAACCTGCGGGTGGCTCGGTCCAAAACACCAGATGGTCCTTTCTATGATGCTGAAGGCAATGATATGATCAAGGTCAAGGCGAATCCGGACAAACCACTTTTTGATGACGCTTCCATTGAACCATACGGTGTCAAACTGATAGGTAATTACCTGATTCCAAGAGAAATTGGTGATCCGGGTACTGGACTGGGTGCAGGCTATGTGTCGCCCGGACACAACTCGGCTTATTATGATCCTAAGACGAAAAAGCATTTTGTCATTTTCCATTCCCGTTTCCCGGGGAGAGGCGAACAGTTTGAAGTACGGGTACATGAAATGTTCATGAACGCTGACGGTTGGCCTGTGGTTGCTCCTTACCGTTATTCGGGAGATGAGGATTCACTGAAAAAGCTGTCAGAAAAGGATGCCCTCGGTCAATATTCGTATGTAAATCACGGGAAGGAAATTTCGGCAAATATTAAGCAAGCCGTTAATGTCAGTCTGGATAGCGGGGGCAAACTGTCTGGTGGAGTGAACGGTACTTGGAAGTTGGGGGCAGACAATCAGCTGGAAATTACAGCAGAGGGCACGAAGTACAAAGGTGTATTCCTGCGGCACCGTGATCCAGACACAGGTGCCAAGACACTTGCTTTTACCGCGTTGTCCTCCAAGGGTGTTGCGGTATGGGGTTCGCTAAAGCCTGATCTGAAGGCCAGCAAGATTGTAGCTGCTGTGCAGAAGGATCTGAGCCTGGGCGATACGAGCAATGTTCTTTATAATCTGACGCTACCTACTCAAGCAGCACAAGATACCACTATTTCATGGGAGTCCACCCACCCGGAGAATATTTCTGTGACAGGTGAAGTATACCGTCCAGAAGCCGGTTCTCAGCCTGTAACAGTTACATTGACGGCAACTATCAAAAAGGACAAAGCCACCGCTAAGAAAAGCTTTACAGCTATTGTTCCCGGGCAGGCCCAAGGTCCTCAGCTCGCACGCTATTCGTGGAGTGAGGATCAAGGAACTACGGTTGTCGACAGCACATACAATCAATTTGATGGTAAGACCTATGGTGGTGCTGCGTGGGATAAAGACGGGAAGCTTGGCGGTGCGCTTGTCCTAAACGGTAAGGATGGTTACGCGCAACTACCAAATACAGTAACAGATGCGAAGGATTTTACCTTTTCCGCTTGGGTGAACTGGAAGGGCGGTGCAGCTTGGCAACGGATTTTTGACTTCGGCAACGGCCAAGCCCGGCATATGTTTCTTACCCCTTCCCAAGGTAGCGGTGTACTCCAGTTTACAATCCATGAGGGTACGGATCAAAGCTTGCTTTCCAAATCATCATTACCGCTAAACCAGTGGACGCATGTAGCGGTTACACTCGAAGGGAATACAGGGAAATTGTATGTAAATGGTGAGGAAGTAGCTGTTAATGACGGTATTACCTTTAATCCCAATGAGTTGCTGACGAGCGAGGCTTATCTCGGCAAAAGCCGCTTTGCCGCCGATGCTTACTTCAATGGCAGCCTGGATGAAGTTCAATTGTATAACAAAGCGCTGACAGCAGAGGAAATTAAAGCACTGGCAGAATTGTAGTTCAAAATAAGCAAATAAACGCAGGAGATGGGCTTTTATTAAGAAGTTCGTCTCCTGCGCAATGTTTTGTATATTTATTTCTTGATTGCTGGTATAATAGGAAGCAACTGCGGATATAATGTTTTAAGTAGGCGTTAATGACTCACTTCCGCCGAATGAACACAGCTTTGAAGCAGCAATAGAGAACATGAGCACTCTGCATAAATTAAATTCACCAGTGCTTGCGTTTTCAATACACTTATGGTAATATGAGTATATTGAGATTGTGACCTGAGATTCGCATATTGTAGAGGGCTATTGTTTTAGGTTGAAATAACCTTGTGCAATATGTGAATTTTTATTTGTAAAAAATAAAGGTCATATAAATACATTTTGGAGGTAATTCCATGCAAACAGGTACAGTTAAATGGTTTAACGCAGAAAAAGGTTTCGGTTTCATCGAGGTTGAAGGTGGAAGCGACGTATTCGTACATTTCTCCGCAATCCAAGGCGAAGGTTTCAAATCTTTGGACGAAGGCCAACGCGTAGAATTCAACGTAGTTGAAGGAAACCGTGGACCACAAGCTGAGAACGTTGTAAAACTGTAATTTTAAATTACAGCCTACTTCAGATGCCCCGAACATAGCGTTTGGGGCATTTGTTTTTATCTGTTCATAAGACCGTTTTTGAACTGATTACATCTTATCGCTTTATAAATCATGAAGAAAGAGGGATGTTTATGTACAATTCACGGAAAAAGCCAATGGATGAGATTCCTGAGGAAATTACTACTGTCTGGAATTGCGCCAGCGATACATGTAACGGCTGGATGCGGGATAACTTCGCTTTTTCTGTCGAGCCGACATGCCCCATTTGCGGTTCTGCCATGGTGAAGGGCGAGAAAAAGCTGGCTGTGTTAAATAATACGAGCTTCAACCATACCAAACAATCCTAAGCGGATAAATGTTTGTAGTGAAAGATGCCCCATAGCCATTAACGGCGCTGAGGCGTCTTTTTTGTTTTTTATAAATATAAATTATACATAAGGATGAACAGGTTTTCAATTATGTGTGGAGGGTGGGGCTAGTATGCTCAGTAAGATAGAGTTAAATTCGGGTAGCGCTTCGTAAAACACACCGTGGCCGCTTCGTTCGAAAGGAATAAGTCTTGATCCGGCGATTCCTTTTTGAGTTTGGACAGCCAGGGGGAAAGGACAGACCCGATCCAGCTTGCCGTGTAGAATCCAGGTGGGCACGTGTATACATGGCAAATCAGGGCGCAAATCAGAGTCACGTAGTGAGTACAAAGTACAAGCCATGCTATGAACTGTTGCCGCAAAGCCCTGGTCACGTAACCAGTCGCGTAAACTCTGGCTGACGGGATTAGCAAACAACATTTCGCCAAAAGAAGTTACCAGTTGTGGACGATCTGTATAGGCTTGTTTGATGAGTTTATCTACCTCTGTGACAGGAGTACCATAAGGAAAGTCGCTGGTTGGGGTGAATCGAGGCGTAGCTGCTCCGATCAAGATCAACTGATTGACGCCAAATCCCCGGTGCCTGCTCATGTAGCGTGTAACCACAGCTCCCCCCATGGAAAAACCGATCAGCCGTACCTGGTTTAACTGAAGTGCCTGCATCACAGCCAGCAGATCGTCTGCCAATCGATCATAATTGTATCCATGCCATGGTCGATCAGATTTGCCGAACCCCCTAAGGTCAACCTGAATACAGCGATACCCGTAAGCAGGCAACAAGGCGGACTGGTATTCGTACATTCGGTGATCCAGCGGCCAGCCGTGCACCATCAGAACAGGGATGCCTTCTCCAATATCCTCGACATACAGCTTCACGCCGCGCTCCACCTCAATATAATATCCCATCGTGTTCACCCCTTTAGAAATCACGAAATTTCGTTCTCTCTCACATATATGTAGCCAGGGCTTAGCTCATTCGAGAAAGGGATGAGACTGTCACGATATAAGCATATAGTATGGTAAAAAATGTATGTCATCCTGTATAGGGATAGGATATAATTATGGAATGAAACAGCATCGGGAGAGTGGAACAATGACACCATCAAAAACATTAAAATGGATTACAGGCGGATTGGAGCTGTTTTTAGCTATTCCCGTTTTGGGCGGGCTGCTCGTCGTAAATTCCGCGTATACTATATTGTTCTTTATGCTGATTTTCCACATTGTTACGTTGGTACTATCGGTGACGAATAGAGAGTCTTATTATGGATCTATTTTAGGGATCGTGACCTCTGTTATTGGATGGATTCCGATTGTGGGCTGGTTGATGCATTTGCTCTCAGGCATATTTTTGATGATTACCGCAGCTCAGCAGCCGCGTGATCAGTATCGCAATCGCAATCCTTATGATGATTATCGCTACTAGGGTAAGTGACTGATACGAAGATGAAAGATCCTGTTGAACAGGGTCTTTTTTTATTTATGAAATCTCCCCATGATAATGGTGTTGTAGTATTTGCCATCTGAAAGAATCTTATCGTTTTTTAATAACCCCTCGATTTCAAATCCATGTTTTTTATAGAGCTCAACGGCTTTATCATTCGTTTCCAAAACTTGTAGAGTCATTTTCTTGATGCCATTGGAGTCAGCCCAGGAAATAGACTCTTTTAAAAGATTTGTCCCGATCCCGTAACCCCAAAAGTCCTTTAGTACACATACGCCAAATTCAACTTTATGAGAGAATCTGCTCAGAACATGGCCCTCACATCTTGAAAATCCGACGATTTTATCATGAACTACTACAACTAAAAATAGGTTTCTGTTATCCTCTGTATCTGATTCAATGAGCTGTTCAAAACCGGATGTACTTATAAACGCTTCTCCCTTCTCTCTGTCTAAATTTTCAGTCTCCCCATCAATCAGCAAACGGATTTCAGACAAATTCTTCGCGTCTTGAATCATGGCAGATCTGATCGTATAACGCATTCCTTGCACCTCAAATTCCTGTTGATTTATTTTCATTACATTCTCCTTTTTATGAATTAGAGTGAAAAATGACCTCTGAATCATGTTAGTCTACCACATATTTTCTTGTTTACATGACAAATAAGCCTGTCTCCTTCTGTTGTATCGCAGCAGGGGACAGGCTTATTTCTTTATCCGTACAGGGAAGCCGGACGGAGAATTATCATACAGGAGTGGATGTGCCAAAACGGGAGCTGTAGCTATTTCTGCTTAGCGGAGGCTTTAGCTGCATTGGTTTTAGCAGGAGCCTTGGCTGCATCTCCTTGAGCAGGAGCTTTACCTGCATCCGCTTTACCGCCATCTACTGGTGGTTTGGATGTTTCACGCCATTCACCATATCTGTCATCATTTTCTTTAGATTAGAGACACGTTGGTTATATTCAGTTGCCGTTATCTTGCCGTTTTGTTTTTCCGTAGCCAGTTTCGCTTTCATATCCGAAACCATCACATCAATAACGGAATTTACACTTACGCCTTGTGCTTTGGCGATTGTAGCAAGGGATTTACTTGCTTTCAACTGTGTATCCAACTGACTGGAGGACAATTTCAATAATTTCAGGAGAGCTTTGTTCTCAGCATAGTTTCCTCCTGCGATTTTAGGGCCGTTAGCATCGCCGGGGTTACCCTTAGGTGCCTGTGCTTTGTCTGCAATGGGTGCTTTCTCAGGTGTAGTTGAAGCAGCATGGGCTGCGCTTGTGGAGTACAGTGCCCCGCCTCCTAAAAATGCCAAGGCCATCGTTCCAGCCCAAATTGCTTTCTTGGTGCTCTTCATCTTCATTTTCCACCTTTCGGTTATGGTTTGTTTGGTACGTGATACATCATAAGGGATCAACTTGAATGCTATCTGAGCGCAAGCTGAGCATTTACTGAATGAAATTTGGAGAACGAGACTAACATTTTAGTAAAATGGTACTTGTATTACGTGTATTAAGTGATATAATACACTACAGGCACGATAGATGCAGCCGATTAGGGGGAAACACCCATGGAAGAACAACGGGTTGGCTCGTTCCGATTTTTAATTGACTTTAGCCAGCCATTATATGAACAAATATTAAATCAAGTACGAAGCTCCATTGCTAAAGGGGAGATCGAAATGGGAAGCAAAATGCCATCTGTTCGTGATCTGGCACAGGAATTACGCATGAATCCGAATACCGTAATGCGGGCATATCAAGAGCTGGAGCGGGACGGATTGACTGAGAAGCGGCGCGGGTTAGGGACTTATGTTACTTCGTCCAGTGAACGGATTGCCAGCTTTCGGGAACAATTGGCTATAACGTATATAGATCAGTTTCTCGGACAGATGAGTAGCCTGGGGTTATCGTGGGAAGATGTACAGCAGTATATACGAAGCAAACAGGACGGAAATGACAAGGAAGGAGGCGATAAGGCATGACGGAGTCTGTTGTGGTTGCGAATCATCTGGTGAAGCAATACGGCAGTAAAAAAGCACTGGATCAATTAGATGTCGTCATTCCGGCAGGACGTATTGTAGGCGTGCTTGGACCCAATGGCTGTGGGAAGTCCAGCTTCTTTCGAGCGATCACTGGATTGATTCAGCCAGATGGGGGCGAGCTTCAGGTGTTGGGTCGACAGCCTGGTTGGGAAACCAACCGGGATATATCCTATCTTCCTGACCGGGCACGCTGGTACCCCAATCATACAGTTCAGCAGACGCTGGAATGGGGGAAGTCTTTTTTGCCTGGCTTCAAAATAAAAGATGCCTATAAACTTGCTGATCATATGGACGTGGAGCTGGAGTTGAAAATGGCCGGGTTGAGTCGCGGACAGGAGGCACGTGTGCTACTGATTTTATGTCTGGCGCGTGAGGTTCCGCTTATGATCCTGGATGAACCTTTTGCGGGCATTGATATTCTCTCTAGAGAAGCGATCGTAGCTGGGATTATTGATTATTTGGAGGGCCGGCAGCAATCCATACTCATTAGCACACATGATATTCAGGAAGTGGAAGGCTTGTTTGACTACACAGTCATGATGGACCGCGGACAGGTCATATGGTCTGGTGATTCGGATGATTTGCGTGCAGAGCATGGCTCGCTGAATCAGGTGTTCCGCAATTTGTACAAAAAGGAGTGGAAGGCGTGAATTCATCAGGGCTGTTCAAAGATTTAATACGCCATGAATTTCGAAATAAAGGAAGTTGGAGAAAACAAAGCCGCAATCGACTACCCAGATCGTGGAGACTTGTATATTTCTCACTATTTCCAATTGCGGCGTTCGCTATTTCCTTGTACTTCGCGCTTCACAACCAACTTGAATTGACAAGGCTGTGGTATGTCACCCTGGGCTTGCCGTACATGATCATTTTCATGGGTGTGGGAAGCTTGAGAAGAGAATGGGAAAATGACACCTACGGATGGTGGCTGACCCTTCCCTATCCACGCATGTGGCTGATTAGCGCCAAATGGATTGCTGCCATTTTACAAGCCATAGTTGTGATATTGTTGCTGTTTGTGGTGGGTTCTCTGTACGCGTTGTTCATCTCATCAACCATACAGCCTTATACGTTTGCGGATGCAGCGTCTTTTATTATAGCCGGATTGAACTGGTTTGTGATGATTATCGCTTTCACGCCGTTGGTCATTGCGCTGGGTCTATTGACGGCCAGTACCAAATACAGCACCTTGCGGCCGCTTAACCCGATACTGTGGATTCTTTTGATGGGTGGAGGAAGTGTCTTTTATTGGTCAGGCGATCAGCGGATTTATGAGCAGTTTGATCGTGTTCAGAACGGGCAGTGGTTTCCGTTTACCTGGCATTTCCCAGTTGCGGTGTTGATCAGTTGGGTTGCTGCATATGTATTAATCCGCTTGAACGCTTATTTGCTGGATAAAAAACTGTCGATTTAGGCTAGCGTATCTACATGATCTATGAGGAAGGAGTTTCACCATGACGACGATATTTATATATGTATTGGTGGCTGTTCTGGTGGGGCTGATGATCTGGCTAAGAACCAAGAGACGAAGGGGGCCGGTAAAAGGAAACGGAATCCGGATTCTGCTCCCCTTGTTTATCGCTTTCCCGCTTATGATGATGTCTGTGTACCAATTAATGCATATTCCCGGCCAAACGTACGCGCCTCCCGCCTTTTGGGAACTGTTGGTTGCCGGGCTATTAGGGGCTCTGTTTGGCTATATTATTTTGCTGCATACGGCGTATGAAAGACGGGAGGATGGTCTTATTTATCCCAAGTCGAACCAATATTTTAAGTATATTATTATCGCCATTATCTTGATTCGCGTTGTTTTGACCCAGTATCTCAGTAGCTTGGGTGCGACGGAAATTAGCATGCTGGCGATTACGATGGCGCTGGTGTATATCTCAATTTGGCGAATTGGGAGCTTTATCAAGTTTCGGAGAACGTTATCCGTATAACAATAGCAATAGGGTTAACAGCGGCTTACTATTCAAAAAGCGTTCATTCGCTTGCTGGTAGGAGCCGCTTTTTTTGAGTTTCGGCATTAGCAAGTTATCACACATTGTTATTGCTCCCCATATCCTTTATTCTAAGGTTTGTGGCTTGCATTGTAGCCGTACAAGTATAAATTTTTGAAAGGAGGGTTATTGAGGTTTCAAAAGATTTAAATGGGGTTTAAAGTTAGATAGGCGGGGAAAAGTTGCTTATTGCGATTAGGTGTAACTTTATTAGTTACATAAAAAGGAATTGTATTCATATTTTATTTTACAGGTTGAGAGGGGCTTACATTCATGAAAAAACATACGGTTACTGCTGCACTCGCTGGTTTGCTTGTTCTGTCTTCTGCTGTACCGGCTTTAGCGGCCGAGGTAAAACCTACTACGGGTATTCAGGTTTGGGTAGATGGCAAGAAGGAGGCTTACAAAATTGCACCTATCGTGAGAAATAAGCAGGTCTTAATTCCCCTGAGACAATTGGCCTCCAGTTTGGGAATTCCGTTGGATGCCAAGCATATTACATTCAATACGGCGCGACAAAGCACGACCATCCGATATGATCAGGCGACGGTTGTACTGGTGTCTGGCAGTCCGGAAGCGCAAATCAACGGGATTAAAGTGCCACTGTCCACTTCGACCATCTTGACCAAGCAAGGGGTAACTTATGTGCCGGTTGATGTCGTCAAAGAAGCGTGGGGCAAGCAAGTGATTTGGGACCCGGCCAGCCAAACGGTGCAAATCGGGGTGAGTAATAAGGATAAGGTCATTGAAATCGTGAAAAGCTTTGAAACCGGAGACACGAAAGCGGCTGAGACTTGGATCAGCAAGGATCAGTACATTCAGCACAATCTGAGCTTTGCTAGCGGAAGAGATGCGTTGCTGCAAGGGATTAGCCAGGCTAAGGGAGCCAATGTACAGGTTGAAATCCAACGTGTAATTCAGGATGGCAATGTTGTAGCGGTTCATTATAAAGAGTCCATTGCAGGGAAAACGAGCATTGTTTTTGATATTTTCCGCTTCGATAGCAATGGTAAAATTGTTGAGCATTGGGACAACATGCAGGACTCGGCTCCAGCCAATCCAAGTGGACACACCATGATTGATGGAACAACACAAATTACGGATCTCAACCAAACCGAGACCAACAAAGCGCTAATCCGCAAGTTTGTGGATGATGTCCTGGTTGGCAAAAATCGTGCTGCATTGGAAAGCTACTATAACGGTGACCATTACATTCAACATAATCCTCTTTTTGGTGACGGTGTATCCAATTTGAAACAAGCATTTTCCGCAGCGGGAAGCCAAGGAGCTTCTTTTGGATATGATCAGGTTCACATGGTCATTGGAGAAGGCAACTTTGTGCTGGTTGTGAGTGAATTGACATCGTCTAAGGGAACTTCAGCCGCTGTCTATGATCTGTTCCGGGTAGAGAACGGCAAGGTAGCGGAACATTGGGACGTAGTTCAGGAGGTTCCAGCTAAAACAGAGTGGAAAAATACAAACGGCAAGTTTTAAGAAAGTGCATTTGTGGTATGGCGTGATTGGCATGCTTTCCTAATCGTCCTGTTCCTGTTAAAATGATGCAAACTTATAACAGGAGGTTGGACGATGGAAGGCTTGAAGAAACGTGTGGGCTGCCTGCACGCGCATCACTCGAATATAGCCTATATGGATCGGGCTTTTGCTTCTTATGAGGTGGAGCTGGTACATTTTGTGGACCCAGGGCTTATACGCCGGATCTCGTCAGATCCGCATTTTTCTGCGGACGATGCGAGTCGCAAGGTAGAAGAGCAACTGAGGTGGATTGCTCAAAGCGACATAGACGTTATTTTGATAACGTGCACGAATTATATCGTTTTGGCGGAAAAGGCTCAATTGACCCTGTCTACACCAGTAATTGCGCTGGATGAGCCCTTTTTTCATGAGATATGCGATGATTTGCTGCCACGGACCTTGGTATTCACGAATCCGGCTACTGTAGAGGGAACGATGAAGCGTCTTTATCATACGGCTGCTCTGTTAGGCAAACCGGATATCTCTTCTTGGATAGAGGTTAAAGTGGTGGAGGACGCTTTTGAACTGATTATGCAGGGACGTGAAGACGAGTATAAGGAATTACTGGTTCGTTCGCTGTATGAGCTAAGGGAGGCTGATCCAAGCAGAGGACTGGCTGTAGCACAGTTGTCTATGGTTGATGCTGCGTTACAGGTGGAGCTGGAGACGGGGCAAACGATTGGTAATCCCTTACGGTCGTTGTCGAATTCAATTGAGGATTTGTTAAGTTAAATAAATATAACCAAAAGAACTTCCACCCCGTGTTCTGGGCCTGTGGAAGTTCTTTTTTTTGGAGGAGGCTGGCGAGCAGGTTACTTCTGCGTTGTTCATCACAGATTCTGTTGATCTTGGATGATGAATGCTGCGCCTGCCGATTCTCTTTGGACAAGCGTAACGTATAAACGTTCATGCTCCACGTCTTCCCCAGCAATGATTTTGAGAACTTGTTCGGCAGCTACAGCGCCCCATTTACGCTTGGAGTAGTCAATCGTTGTCAGACGGGGCTGAATATATTGCGCCAGCTCGATATTATCAAAGCCGACGATATGAATATCCTTGCCAATCGTCAGCTCTGACTGAGCCATTCGATTGTAAAAGCCCACTGCCATTTCATCATTGAGACAAAATACGGCTACAGGTTCCGAACCCGGACCAACTTGTCGCTGCAAAATGATTTCAGCCGCCTGTTCGCCGCCCGATTTCTCAAAATCGCCGTCAATTTCGATCATTTCAGCGACGCCGCTACGCTCAATGGTCTGCTTAACCGCCTGCATCCGTTGCCATGAATCGTAAGAACCTTCTGGTCCGGTAACCACATATAGCTTACGGTGTCCCAATTCCAATAAATGTTCTATGGCGAGAGCGGCGCCCGCTTTGTTATCCAGCAGCACTTGGTTAATATTGGGATGATTCAGTTCACGGTCCAACACGACAATTTTATGTCCTCGCTCGGCGTAGTTCAGTAGCTCCTGACTATCAAACGTCTGATCCAGCACAATGGCGCCGTCGATCATGCGTTCCGGCAGCATTCGGTGAGACTGCTTACCGCTGCATACGATGAGATCATAGCCCTTGCGGTTCAAAATTTCCTTGATGCCGTACAGTAAATCTCCATAAACGTCTCCGCGAAAATCAGTTAGGAAAACGCCAATAATTTTGGTCTGCCTTTTCTTGAGATTACGTGCGGCGGCATTGGGCACATAGTTAAGCTCTTTGGCAATGGCTAAAATACGTGCGCAAGTTTCTTCTGTTACCTTATCGCTACCATTCAAGGCATATGAAACGGTAGATATGGAAACGCCCGCCTGTTTGGCGATATCTTTAATGCTGACCACATCGTCACCTCCTTGTCGTCCGTCTTATCATTGCTATTGTATATTCATTATTAACCACATATCTATTCCAAATGTCTTAGTCCTACACCTAAGCAGCAAAGGGCGATCCCGCAAGATCGCCATCCCTTTGTCGCCTATACCAGATTTAGCATTACAAACTCTTTATAAAATAATTTCCAGACGGTGTACACCGTCATGTTCTGCCAAGGCTTGCTCGAAAATCTCGCGTTTGATGCGCAAGGCACCGGAGCGGTAGCGGTTATCGTCGGCTGGCTCGCTTTCCAGTGGTGTTCCATTCAATACTGCACGGCCTTGCTCACCGCCAGTATGCTCTTGCGACATACGGTAGACAAAGGTAATCGGTTTTCCTGCAAAGGAAAACTTAAATTCCAATCCGTCGAGATCGTCTGGCAGCACAGGGTCCAGGATCAGATCTTCGCCAGACTGACGAACACCAAGGACATTCGATATGAGCTGATTCATATAGATTCCCGGACCGCTGGAATAGATTCTCCAACCGCCTTTGACGGGTACGGCTCCTTCACGCAGTTCACCAAATCGTTCCTGTGCTTCATAGCGAGTATTAAATTTACCATCCGAGCTGCTGAAATAGGCGTTGCTTTGGCGCCATTCGGCATTCGGTACGGACGCACGGATGCCGACCGGATTGATGAGCTTCAGGCTGTGCCAAGCGTCATCCTTGCGTCCCAACTTGGCCATCGCTTCCGCAAAGCGGATATGGGCATGCACATATTGCAGCCCGACCTCACGTCCGAAGTTGGCCGCTTGCTCTGCGCGCTTGAAGTGCGAGCTCACACCGCCATCATACTGTGCAGGGCGGTTCATCAGACGCACGCCATCCGGGCAGAGGAACTGCTCACGGATGAGCTGCTCATGAGCCAATGCTTGCTCAGGCGTGAGCAGCTGGCTAATCATGCTGCGTGTCATCGGCAGCAAGCGGTAGTGAATTCCCGTCTCGGTGTCGGACGGATGGAGCATCAGCTTGGGTTGACCGGGCTCTTCCATATACACGAAGCCCGGAATAATTCCGCTCTCCAGCATGTAGCGGTTGAAGTCTTTACGGATGCCATTAGCCATTTGATGTAGATCTTGTGCAATCTTGTCGGCTTCGCTTACTACACCCGCGGGGGCCTGCTCCAAAGCAGCGGCAAAGTTACTGATAACTTGGTAGGTGAGTGCAACCGTCCAGCTGCTCGCCATGTATTGCTTCAGCTGTGCATTGGCTGGCTGGAGGGTATCATCCCAATCGCCGTCGCCATAGGCCGACAAATACGTATCATGCAGGAAATTCTCTCGAATATATTCGATTTCCTTCAGGGCATGTTCCATGAGAGTCGCGGTCTGCTTGGTATAATCGAAAGTATGTCGATGGGTGTAAGGTACATTTTCTTCCAGAATACTGTAATCACGGGTAGCGGTCAAATAATCGCCCAGTACCTTGAGAGGCCAGACGATAATATCCCCATGGCTTTCTTCTTGCTGCACGTGAGTATAGTTGTCAAACATAAACCATTGCGGCCAGTTTCCGCTGTCCTCGTACTGATGGCTGAAAACAGTCAGCAGAATGGAACGAACCTCATCGAACTTTTGCACAGCTGAGAAATATTCCACAGGCCCCTGACACACATCGCGTGTTCCCCAGGCTGCACCGCCGTATTGCTCCAGACCGTGAGGCACGGAATAGTGAACGAGCATATTGTGGGTGTACCACCAGGCGACTGCGTTCACACGGAATAGCTCGCTCGTTTCGTGTTGACCCAGCGACAGATGGAAACCGTTCATAAGCTCGGCAAAATATGCCCGATAGTGCTCGCGCTCATCTTCAAAGGAAGCGTGACGCTCTTTGTGCGCTGATTCTTGCCCGGCTGAAATCCCATTCAGCCAACCCTGCACGGTGCAGGTCCATTCGCTGCTGTCACCCAGCTCCAGCACGACTAGGGACGCATCAGGGGAAGCATTACCCTGTAGCAGTGCGTGAGCGTCGCTCACATGCTGCAATGGAGCGCCCTCTATGTGCAAGCGGTACAACAGGTCTGGATAGGCCTCGGCGCTCAGAGAAGCGGAGTCTGCCCGGAAGAGTAGGGCGTCACCTTCACGTTCCATATGAAACGGAAGCTCATATTCGTTCACATGCATAGACATTTGCTGAGTGATGAGGAACGGATAGGTTTTGCCGCTTGCCGCACGCATATGAAGCCGTACTTCTGGGCTATCGGCATTCGTATAGTTTGTAATAATGAATGTATCGTCAGCCGTTTTGTAATACCAGCGCACATAATTAAAGCCAATCTCGAACAGGGAAGGCATCGTGAGCAGGCGGTATTTCCCTTGGATTCCGACATAAATACGCTGACCGGATGTCTTGGGGATATTGAGCGCATTACGCGCGTTGGTAATCATTTTATTGAAATTCGTATTGCCGATCACGAGCTGAGAATTGAACACCCCGTACATATAGGAGGTGGTTGTAATGGTTTCTTCCTTACCTCCTGAGTAGTGCCCGCCCATCAAAATGTGCCCATGAGGACGCTCTACACGAAGCTCTTTGGATTTGAGTACGACATGCTCATAGCTGTCCGTGAAAAAGGAAAGTAGTTCATCGCCATCCCGTTCTTCTTCCTGCCGTTTGGGGAAAAGTTGATTCACTTCGGCATCGGTGAAGTCCAGCGTACGCAGCGGCTCACCAATGGTTTGAGCTGGGGCCACACGCCCTGCCTGAAGATCACTTGCCGCGTGTGTCGGTATGCTGGTCTCAGAAGCGTCTGCTAGAACGGCAGCTACTTCGTCGCGTGCTTTTGTCACCAGCTCTTGATACTCCAGCTTTGTCACTGCGGCTGGATGATTGGGCTGGAACAGTCCGTAAAACGTAAAGCGAGCTTCCCCGGCGAGTGTCACCCGCTCAGATTGCAACGCGGTATAGGCGAATTCGTATTGGTACACTTCATTGGCGAGCGAGTCGCGACGGAGTGCTCCCGGCTCATTCATTTCTTTGTACGAAAGTCCAAAGAACTGAAATCCGTCTGTCGAGTAACCAACAGTGCGGGTTAACGAGCCTTGTTGAATGTAGGGGAATGCCTGACTTTGAGGCTGGTTTTGACGTGAGCAAACGGTATAGCCTCTTTGTTCATCGTGGTAGACAGTGTGGTCAATATATTGAGACAAATAAGCCTCATTACTGCGCACAGCAGCGGTATCGGCAATGCCGATATCCTGACCGTACACGACATCTGCTTCCACGTCATCGCCCTGTAGGGTTACATCCCAGAACCATACTCCCAGGCGGCTTAGCGTGAAGGTCACCTGATAGCCTACACCAGCGGTGAAACCTTCCCAAATAATCTGCTGATCCGTTTGTCGGATGACTCCCGGTGAGCGAACTCCAAGCAGGGGAGTGATACTTACACCAGACGGACGGTACAATCTCAAGTACAGATTGTTCAAGGAACCGTCGACTGAATTGGTCAACAGTTGGTTGATCATCGTTGAGCCGTGGGCGATCTTATACACATCACCGCTGCTCAAGAAGGTAAAAGACAGGTCGCCGGCCCGCAGCAAAATATTTTGATCCAGACTTGTATTCATCAAAGGGAACGCCTCACTTTCCTGTTTATTTCATTAACCGAAAACGGCTTTCGCTAGTATCTCGGCTGTTAGGTCCTGTAAAGACGGCAAATTCACCGCTGTCACTGTCGAAGCTCAAATCTGCATGATGATAGCGCAGCTGAGGCTCGGTCAATGCAAATTCCACTTCCCGGCTTTCGCCTGGGGCAAGAAGGACTTTGCAGAAATCTTTCAGTTCTTTCATTGGGCGAACCGTATCACCGCTGATATCACGAACATAGAACTGGACGGTTTCCTCGACCGGACGTGTTCCTGTGTTCGTTACCTGCACTTTCACGGTCAGTTCCTGACCAGGTATAAGGGTATCGCCGGAAAGCTGTACGCTGTCATAAGCGACATTGGTGTAACTCAGTCCATAGCCGAACGGGAATAAAGGTTCGTTCGGTACGTCTAGATATTGAGACACATAGCGTTCTTTTGTATTCGGATCTAGTTGCGGGCGTCCCGTATTAAAATGATTGTAGTACACGGGCACCTGTCCGACCGATTGCGGGAATGACATGGTCAGGCGACCCGTAGGTTCGGCATCACCGTACAATAAATCGGCAATCGCCGCGCCGCCTTCGCCACCAGGGAACCAGGCTTCCAGTACGGCGTCTGCTTCTTCAATAACACCATGCAGATCCAACGGACGACCATTAAATAATACGGCTACCATAGGCTTGTTCAGCGTCTTCAGGCGCTTTACCAATTCCAACTGGGCTTGTGGCAGGCGAATATTGGAACGGCTGCCTGCTTCACCACTCATATCCGAGCGCTCTCCAAGCGCCAACACGATAACCTCTGCTTGGCTGGCAGCTTGCAGAGCTTCTGCATATTGTTCCTCAGTGATATCGTCGATAGAGCAACCTGTTGCAACCGTGAGCAGCGAGGAGGATATTTTCGATTGGAACCCGTCAACAACGCGAATAGCTTCCTCTTGCGAACCGCTCCACGACCAAGAGCCCAGGATATCACCGCTCTCTGCAAAAGGCCCGATCAACGCAATATGCTGATTGCGATTCAATGGAAGAATGGAATCATTTTTGAGCAACACGCAAGATTTAATAGCTAATTCTCTGGCAACCGTACGGTGAGCTTCGCAGAACACAACTTCACGTTCACGCTCAGGGTCTGCGCCGCGTAGCGGATTTTGGAACAAGCCCAGCTTTTGCTTAAGCTTCAATATACGCATCACTGCTTCATCAATGAGCGCTTCATCCAACTGTCCGCTGCGAACCAGCTCAGGCAGATGCCCGTTATAGCAAGAGGTCATCATTTCAATATCTACGCCAGCCAGCAGTGCTTTCTTCGCTGCCTCGCGCTCATCCTCGGCGATGCCGTGAGGGATAAGCTCCTTGATGGCGGCCCAATCCGAGATGAGTACACCATCAAAGCCCCATTCATCACGAAGAATTTCACGCATCAGGCGCTTATTGCCCGTTGCGGCTACGCCTTCGACGGTATTGAAGGATGTCATCACCATTTCACAGCCTTCATCCAAAGCAGCTTTGTAGGAGGGGAGATAATACTCTCGCAGCTGCCATGCGGATACATCTACAGTATTGTAATCCCGTCCGCCTTCGCCAGCTCCATATGCGGCAAAATGCTTCACGCATGCGGCTACCCGGTCGGTATCGTTCGTCAGGTCTTTACCCTGAAACCCGCGCACAAACGCACGGGCAAATTCGCTGTTGAGGTAAGGGTCTTCCCCTGTAGATTCCATCACACGGCCCCAGCGCGGGTCACGCACCAGATCGACCATAGGGGCGAATGTGACGTGAACACCGGATACAGCTGCTTCTCGAGCAGCAATAGTAGCGCTCTCTTCTGCCAGTCGCATATCCCATGAGCAACCAATAGCTAGCGGTATAGGGAAAATCGTTTTGAAGCCGTGTACAATATCTGCCATAATTAAAAGCGGAATACCCAGACGGTTTTTACTCAAATGAGCCTGCTGAACACGAATCGCTTCCTTAGCCCCTGCGAGGCCAAGCACGGAACCGACGTTGTGGACATTTTTTTCTGTAATGCCGAGAGAAGCCATAGGGCCGGTAATTTGGCTATCTGTTCCCGCTTCTTCAAAGAAGGCACCCACAAGCTGTAGCAGCTGGTCGACTTTTTCTTCAAGCGTCATGTTTTCTAAATAGGAATTCAGGTGTTGTTCCATCATAATCCTCCATAAGCTGTATTGTTGGTAGACAGCTCTCTTTCTACAGATTCATGAGATTTTTTGGATAAAGATGATTCAAAAAAGTGCTGAACAGGCTAATAGCTAGTATAGAAGCATAATATTCTGTCGTATTATTAATCGAAACGTTTCTATTGTTGAACTCAGTTGGATTATATACGCTTTCAAATACAGAGTCAAATCCAATTCAGGGGGTTTTTATAGGCTAAATAACGTAATAAAGATGATATATACGAAAAAAAGTCGGGAATTTGTGCAAACAAAAAATAATATCCCTATTGAATACGGTTTCAATTTGTTCTATAATGACTATCGAAACGTTTCTATTGATGGGTATGGTCCTTGTGCTTTGAACATAAGTGTTATAGCGGTATGCTTTAATCGCTAGGTATTTACATGCATCAGGATTTTACAAAATTCGATTCCAATCAATTATTGAATTTTTGCAAAGTCCTCGTATTTGAATCCGTTATCATATTGCATGATCGGTAAACCGGTCATCTCGGGAGGAATTCGTATGATGAAAAGAACGTTGGGGATCATTTTGGCAAGTACCTTATTACTAGGAGGCGCGCTGGCAGGCTGCTCGTCCAAGGATGATTCGTCTGGCAAAGATGCAAACGGCAAGACGACCATCACCATGTGGGGTATGGGAGCGGAAGGAAAGTTGCTGCCTGAAATTGTGAAAGATTTTGAGAAAGAAAACCCAAATATTCACGTTGATGTACAGGCGTTGCCTTGGGATAACGCTCACGATAAATTGCTAACGGCTGTTGCCTCGAAGTCTGGTCCGGATGTGGTCCAATTGGGCACGTCATGGGTACCAGAGCTTGCGTCTGCGGGTGCATTGACAGACATCACACCTTATATCAGCAAATATCCTGAGCTGGAATCGAAGAATTTCTTCGAGGGTGCTGTAGGTACGACAAAATTTGAAGGAAAACCGGTCGGTGTACCTTGGTACACTGAAACGAGAGTTTTGTTCTATCGTTCTGACCTGCTGAAACAAGTCGGATATAATGAAGCACCTAAAACGTGGGAAGAGCTTTCCGATGCTGCCCAAAAGCTGGCGGCTCGGGGCAAAGGCAAATATGGCATCTCCTTTAGTGCAAAGGAGCAGTCTATGGGCTTTATGTTTGCTCTCCAGAACGGTTCCAAACTGGTTGACGAGCAGGGCAATCCGCTGTTCAACCAACCGCCGTTTGTAGATGCTGTGAAGTATGTAAATACCTTTTTCCAAAATGGCTCTAACGCAGTGGATATTGGAATTGACTCCGTTCAAGGTTTGCAAGGTGAAGGTATTGTTCCAATGTTTATCAGCGGTCCTTTTATGATTAAAGAAATCAAGAGCAAGGCACCAGAGCTGGAAGGTAAGTGGAATATAGCGGAGCTTCCTGGCAAAGTAAACAACCTGTCCGTTTTGGGTGGAGCGAACCTTTCAATTATGCAATTCAGCAAGCACCCAGAGGAGTCGGCCAAATTCATGGCTTACATGAGCAAACCAGAAACGCAACTGAAATGGATGGAACTGTCCAGTAACTTGCCTGCGACTACTAAATCGTGGGAAGATGCCAAACTGAAGAGTGATCCGATGCTTCGGACGATTCGCAAACAGCTGGATCATTCCGCAGCATTGCCGCAACTGGCCGCATGGGAAGAGGTTTCTCAACAATTCATCAAGAGCTTCGAGCGTATTTACCGCGGTCATGCCGATGTACAGAAGGAAATGGATGACTTTAACCAGCAGGCTGCAAGTATTATGAAAAAGTAATGATCCATATCCGCCATTGTCAAAGGGAGTGAAGGCATGAAAGGAAGCTCGCAGAAGCTTGCGCCATACTTGTTTATCGGTCCCTCCATCATCCTGTTGACGCTGTTTTCGCTGTTGCCGATTCTACTGGCGCTCGTAATCAGCTTCACGGATATGGATCTGTCAGGACTCGTTAATTATGATAGTATTCGCTTTATAGGTCTGGAAAATTATACAAACGTACTATTGGACCCTTCCTTTATAAAGTCCCTTGGTAATACCCTGTTCTTCGTCATCATCGGTGTTCCATTGGTGCTGATATTTTCGCTTAGCATCGCGATTTTGATTAACATGGGTAAGTCACGTGCCTTCAAAGTATTCCGCGTCGTATTCTATCTACCGTCCGTAACGAATGTGGTTGCGGTCGCGGTCGTTTGGAGCTACCTGTATAATCCGACGCTTGGATTATTCAACTATGTACTTGGTTTGATGAATTTAGGTCCCGTCCCATGGTTGACCGATCCAACAGTAGCGAAAGTTTCGTTGATTGTGTTGGCAGTTTGGCGGGGCATCGGCTTAAACATGATTATCTTTATTGCGGCTATTAAAGGGATTCCGGGTTCTTATTATGAAGCGGCTCAGCTTGACGGTGCCAATACATGGCAGCAAATTCGTTATATTACGCTTCCGCAGCTTCGTTACGCTATTTTCTTCGTGTCCATCACGACGATGATTGGCTGGCTGCAATTTTTCGAGGAACCGTTTGTCATGACCAAAGGGAAACCGCTCGATGGCACACTGACGGCATCCCTGTTCATTTACAATAACGGCTTCCAATTTAGTAAATTCGGATATGCCGCGGCGGGATCGTTCATTCTGTTCTTCGCGATCATCGCGGTGACGCTGATTCAGTTCCGTTTGCAAAATAAAGCGGAGTCCTGATAGAGAGAGGTGATGAGCGTGAAAACAGCTGTTCAGCAAGCCCGCGCCAACTCGCGCAGTGGTGAAAAAACATTTCAATGGTTCGTGGCGATTCTCCTGACCGTGGGAGGTCTGTTGATGGTGCTGCCTTTTGCGTGGATGATTTTATCCTCCTTTAAGACAGAGGGTGAGGTAACCAAAATTCCTCCGACCATCTGGCCGCAGCATTTTACACTGGATAATTTTAAATTACTATTCGATAGCATGGCTTTTGGAACCTATCTGACGAATACGCTGATCATTGTGTTAGCTTCCTTCTTCGGATTATTCCTGAATGCCATGGCGGGTTATGGCTTTGCCAAATTCCAATTTAAAGGAAAAGGGTTTCTATTCTACCTGGTACTGGCAACGATGATGATTCCAGGTCAAGTGACGATGATTCCCGTCTATTTGATCCTGAACCAGATGGGATTGACCAATTCCATGCTGGGGATTGTCCTGCCTGGATTGGTAGGCGCGTTCGCGATCTTCCTGTTCCGGCAGTTTATGTCCGATATCCCGGAAGAACTGCTTGAGGCGACACGTCTTGATGGAGCAGGGGAGTTCCGCACTTTTCTACAAATTGTATTACCTATCTCGACACCAATTATCGCGGTACAGGCCATCCTGACCTTCATCGGCGGATGGAACAGCTTTCTGTGGCCGCTCATTATTGCGAATGATGAGAAGCTGTACACCTTGTCCGTCGGACTGTCACTGCTCAAGGGGCAGAACGAAAGTCAATTTGCCCTTCAAATGGCTGGCTCAACCTTCATGGTCGTTCCGATCATGATTATCTTCATTGTTTTCCAAAAGTATATTATTGAGAACTATACGATTTCGGGGATTAAGTAATAGTGTAGTGTGAATACAAGTCATAGTCACAAGAACGAACAGCGGAGCTTCTCTTTGGGAGAAGAGCTCCGCTGTTTTTGCTTTCATGGATAAATTTATATATGAGTTAGACAATATTGATGGGACAATGTACGAAGTTTTCTTTTTAGTCTGTAGATTCGAGTCGTTGTAGCCGTAACCGAAATATTATATTTGGTAGCAAGTAAGGGCACAGCCAGTTGTCGACAAAAGTAGTCCTGATAGAGCGTATATTCATTTTTTGAAAGCTGCATCAGTATGTTAACAATAACCGTATCCACATCTCCCAGCCTTCGATTCTCCCACTCTTCATCTACCGAATTTGAGAAACCACATATCTTCTCACAATCAAACGTAGTTTCATGCTTTTTTTGTGTATAGTAGCACCTAAATGATTTATATATGAGATTCTTAGCCGTAAGGTACAGCCAACCCTTTACATTGGGGTGATGTTTGAGCTTGACCAATTGCTGTCTTGCCGCTACAAAAGTATCTTGTGTACATTCTTCTGCCATAAATTTAAAGCAAGACTGATTCTTGATTAAATGCATACAGAAATGATATACCTCGCTCAGATAAAGTTCACAAATTTTTCTGTAAAAGCATCTGGAACTACCTCTGCACTGATCCTCTTTGCAACAGTCGATAACCATCGTGGTCGGCATTTGTTCAAGCCCCCTTTGGACGGATAAAAAAATAAATGTTTTTGTATGTTCCAATCATATACATTAATTCCAATTTTCAAGAATGACATTAATCATATTTAATCTCGTAAATGTGGAATTACTAGAACAATTAAAAGATATTTTAAGGTGATTTTGATTCTGATACGGAATTAGTTAATAGGGGGAGAGGGTGCATCAGGTGAAAGGGGGAAAAGGATGAAAGAATCCATAGTATATAAACGTCTGGTGGCAACATTTAGACCTCATCTGAAGACGGTCACGATCATTTTGATATGTCTCATCCTATCAGCGGGCTTGAATATATTATTGCCTTTAACAAGCAAGATTATTGTGGACCAAGGTCTTCTGAAAGGGAATATGCAGACTGTAATCCTGTACACTTCTGCTGCGTTTTTAATCGTTTGCTTGGACAAGCTGCTGCATGTGTGTAAAGAAACCTTTCGGGCAGGCTTAAGTGCACAGGTTACCTTTTCTTTATTTGAAAAGGCGTATCTGCATCTGACAAGAGTCCGAATGAGCTATTTTAACCGAACCAATGAAGCGGAGCTGCTGAACCAAATTGGCACGGATGTAGGCAATGTATCAAGGATCACAGATAGTGGAGTGTTTTTTGTTATTATGCAGGCATTCAGCATGATTGGTGGTTTATGTGGTTTGCTGCTCATTAACTGGAAAATGACTGTAATCGTGCTGCTCTTTTTACCCATCAAATATGTTGTGGTGAAGTATTTTGTGAAGCGTAGAAAAAAACTGGTAGGGGATTTAATTGAAGGCAGTAGTGATTTTGCCCAGTGGTTTGGGGAATCTGTCGGGGGCATGAAGGAGCAGCGAATGTTTGGTCTTATTCCACATAAGCATCAGCAGTTCTCAACCAAGCAGCGTCGAATTGTAGATTCAGAACGGAAATTGTCACTTCTGGACGCCTGGAATATCGCTTCGGAATCTATATTAATTCAGCTTCTAATGATGCTCGTGTACGTTGTGGGTGCTAATCTTATCTTTCGTTTACAGCTCACTGTAGGGGGGATTTTTGCCTTTGTTTCTTACAGTGCTTATGTTACCACTCCTGTTTTCGCTATTTTAAACATTGGCTACATGCTGGCTGAAGTCGTTCCCTCCGCCATTCGATTTTATCAGTTCTTGGACTGGGCAGAGGAAGAGACATCTAATTCAGTCACCCCAGCGTCTATACTAACTGAGCCGCCATTCGAAGATCACATTGCATTTCATCATGTTTCTTTTTCTTATACCAAGGATGAACCCGTCCTATCCGACGTGAACTTTAGGATTGCCCGAGGGGAAAAGGTAGCTATCATTGGAGCAAATGGGGCAGGGAAGTCTACGCTGCTGGATTTGATGATGAGATTCAGCCAGCCTGATCAGGGGATAATCACCTATGACGGCATTGACATCCAAAGCTATGAAATAGATGAGTATCGAAGTCAAATAGCTTTGGTCAGTCAGCAGGTGTACTTATTTGATACTACTATTTTTGGCAACATCCGCATAGGCACAGAAGTCACTAATGATGCAATAGAGGGCATTATCGCTGAGGTTGGCCTGGAAGAATTGGTTCAGAACTCGGCAGATGACTTCCCCATAGGCTCGAACGGCTCCAGATTGTCGGGTGGGCAAAGACAGAAAATTGCTATGGCCCGGGCATTGATCAGGGAAGCGTCATTGTTTATTCTCGACGAGGTGACCTCCAATCTGGACACAGCAGCTAGGCTAAATGTTCAGCAATTGTTGAAGACCCGGTTGCGTGATAAGACCGTAATCATCGTTACACATCGCAGCGAGATATTAGCGCATGTCGATAGAGTTATTTTGTTGGAGAACGGCGAACCAGCCCAAATAGGATCACACTCCCATTTTATGGCCTGTCATGCGGAATACAGAGGATGGGTATTAGAGAAAGAAGAGGTACCCATAAAATGATGAAAAAAACAAACGCTTTCATAATGTGATTTAACACCATGTACGGAATTAGTATAGGTGAACACCTTTTTAAATCATATCATGAATGGGAGGAGTAGTTTAACATGCGTAAGCTTGTGAAAAGAAGCGCGAATGTAGGCGACACGATTGAGGCATTTGGCTGTGGTTGTTCCTGTTACTGTCCTTGCTCCTGTTATTGCGCAGGCAGTCTGACTCGAAGCTCCAATACATCGCGAGAAAGTGACGGTTCTTATCGCAGAGATAATGGAACTGGAATTGGTAATTATTAAGCTTGTACCTGTATGGAGGAGCCTGGACATTCCAGGCTTCTATCCACATCAAAACAGAGTAGGTGTGAATCATGAACGTGTGCCAACCCTTTATATACACATTTCAAACGAGACTCCACCATTATGTATATGATGTAAATACTAATTTAATTTTGCGGATTAAAGAGGAGGCTTATCATTTTCTGAATTCGCATTCCAGCTTCGATCTGGATCAGATGGAGGCTACACCGGAATTGCAGCAGTATATCCGTGACTTGTTGGATAACGGATTTTTATCTTCACAGCGTCCGCAGATTATGAATCATCCCAAGACAAAGCACCTGGAGCATATGCTTCAGCATCAGCTGAAAACCCTCACCTTACAGGTAACTCAAAATTGTAATCTTAGATGCTCTTACTGCGTTTATTCAGGAGGATATGACAATCGAGGTCATACAAGTCTGATGATGGATTTTGAGACAGCGCGCAAGTGTATTGATTTTGTCATTGATCGTTCAGTAGACAGTGACCGTTTGGATTTTGGCTTTTATGGGGGAGAGCCACTCATTAATTTTCCGTTGGTCAAGAAGTGTGTGGAATATATCAAGGAGCAGGTAGCGTATAGAGATGTAGGCTTTCATTTGACGACCAATGGTACGCTGCTTAATGACGATATTCTGGACTTTCTGGATGAACATCGTTTTGTGCTTACGATCAGTCTGGACGGAGACCAAGAGAATCATGACAGAAACAGACGATTTGCTGTTAACGGACGGGGCTCCTTCGATACGATCATTGCCAATGTGGATAAAATTAAGAGAAATTACCCGGACCTCTTTGAATGGATTAATTTTAATGTGGTGCTGGATACCCGTAATGATTTTGGTTGTATTAATGACTTTTATACGAATTATGAAACCTTCGAAAGTCTGTACAGTGTAAGGTCGTCCTACATTAACGATGCTTATGTGAAGGATGAAATTTTGTACAGGAATGAATTTATTGAGCAGAGGGGCTATGAGGTAGTTAAAATGATGCTTTCCAAATTTGGGAGAGTAGATGAAAGCCATGTCTCGAAGCTGATTAAGGACTATTATATCCAGATATATTTCCGAATGTTTCATTATAGAAAGCCTTCTGCGGGGATGCCGATAGAAGCGCATCATGGCGGACCCTGTGTGCCTGGTGTACAGCGTTTGTTTGCGGATGTGCATGGAAATCTGTATCCATGTGAACGGGTCAGTGAGCAGTCGGAGGTGGTGCAGATTGGAACGGTGGACATGGGCTTTGAAGTGGATAAAATCAGCCGAATTTTGAATGTAGGGACAATCACGGAGGATGCATGTAAGAACTGTTGGAATTTCCGTTTTTGTACGTTGTGTGTTGCTGTAGCAGATGATTTGCATACCTTGTCCAAAGAAAAGAAGCTGAGTCATTGTTCGGTAGTCAAAAATGATATTCGGCACACCTTACTTGATTATTGCATGATGAATGAGCTGGGCTATGATTTCTCCGAGGATACGATTCTCGATTTTGAAAAAGCATGAGGGGTGTCTCCATGACCAATAAATTAATCATTTTTCCGTTTGATTATGAAACGATAGCCTTGGTTAGGAACTTGAATCTATTAGGAAGTTATGAGGAAGTTGTACTTATTTCTTTTCAAGGGTCGGGTATGATCGGAAAAGATGCCTGTGTAACGGACAAGGGGGAAGTGACAGGCTTCATCGTGAAGCCAGAGTCTTGTTTGGAGCAAGAAATAGAGCGTTGTGATGCTATATTACTGGTGAAATCCAATTTCAAGCTGGATGTAGCTGAGGTGTATCTTCCCGTGATCAAGAAGGCTGGACAACTTGGCAAAAAAGTCATGTGTAATTTCACTTTGCCAGACTCATGTATGGAATTCATTGAACCTTGTGAGGAGCATGATGACAAGCTGATTTTAAAAAATGCATTTGATGTACGCACGAAAGATATTTCACCGCCTGACCCGGGCTCTGTTATTCATGATTTTTTCACACCGGTTCTATTTGTATTAGGGCTGAACGAGCGAACGCATAAGCTTAATTTACAGTTTAACCTTCGGCAGAAGCTTGAAGCACAAGGATATCGCGTGTCGCAAATCACATCTAATGGATGCGGAGAGCTGATGGGTGCACATTCTTTTCCACAGTTTATGTTTGAGAGCGGTATGACGGAAACCCAGAAGATTATCATGTTTAATCGGTATTTGAAAAAAATAGAGCAGAGCGAAAAGCCTGATCTAATACTCGTGGGCATTCCGGGTGGGATTGTTCCCTTTAACAATACGTTCACGAATTATTTTGGAGTAACCTCTTTTTTGGCATCCCGTGCTGTCAGACCGGATGGCCTGATCTGTTGTCTTCACTATGATGAATACAATTTGAAATATTTGGAGCATGTGAAACAGTACATGGAAAACCGTTTTTCCTCTTCATTATTGGGATACGCCATATGTAACAATGTATTCGACAGTTACTCTTCTTCCACGGTCAATATGCAATATGCATCTGTTGATCATCGTTTCGTGGAAGAGAAAAAACAGGAGTTTTCCAATTATTCCGTGCCTGTACTCCATCTGTCCAACGATGAAGATATGAATAGGCTGACGGAGGATATTTTACATTATTTTTCGGTTGATCATCATGTAGTTCAGTTGTAATGGAGGGAAGAATATGAACTTTACTCAGGATGTAACGGGAACAGGAATGACACTGGAAAATATATTTTGGAAGCTTTTTAAAATAAAAGCGGGCGAGATCAATAAAGAGGCTACATTACTGGGTCCTGATATGGGGTTGTTTCCCAGAGATCTGGTATATCTATTATTTGAAGTGGAAAAAAGCTTTGCTATCCTAATTCCGGAAGAGCGTATAGTGGGAGGGGGGTTGCTTACATATAACAGCTTGTATGAGACGATAAAGGACTGCTTAACAGTGGAAAAGGAATGAAGGATTTGTGAAAATGATGATAAAACATACAAAAACATACAAAAAAATCCGATATACCTCTAGAATCACTTATTTCAGGATTTTGCAAAATTCGATTTCAGTCGCTTACTCGATTTTTGAAAAAATCCTCATTTAGAAGAGAATTGGAGGTTTTAGGATGAATGTATCATTTACATCATCTCACCAATCGCCGTTCCGCACCGCAGATAACAACCGACTTGAACTACGGCATCCCCTTTCCGCTCAGGCTGAAAAGAAGGGTATAGGCAAGCCACAAAACAAGGTTATTCAACAATTGACAGAACAAAAGCAAAATTTGATGGAGAGGCGTTCGGACTATTTAAGTAATGCGCTCAAGCGTGGTCTCGGTCCAGAAGCTGTAAAAGCTGAAATGGAAGAGATAGATAAGCAGATTCAGCAAATTGACGAGAACATTCAAAAGCAGTCACTGGAAGAGCAAAAAAAGGCTTTAGGCATGGATGAGGAGAGTAAAAAAGAAGCTCAAAAAGGCAAAAAGGAAGAATATACGCCTAAGACTGCTGAGGAGCAGCAGCAAAGATTGATCACCTATACAATGCATAGTGTTGTATCTGCAAACAATGAGCTGAAGAGTGCCAAAGTAGCCAAAACGGCACAAATCACATTGGGAAGCGAGGCTAAGGGGTGGGAAAACGCCAACCCTGCAAAATCAGCGGCTTTGCGTGAAAAGGTAGAGGGACTTAATGGAAAGATCATGGAAATCGCTGCGAATATTAATGAGCGTATCAGTGAAGCAGTGAATAACGAACCGATGATTACAGATCGGGTTGAACCTAAGGGTGAGCAGGAGGCAAATCCAGAGGCAGGCAGGGTGTGGACTGAACAAGAGCTCAATGCCTATCTGGACTCGGCTAAAGACGGGGCGAAGACTGCAGGCACGAAGGTAAATATTGCAGTCTGATCCAGCTATTATGTACATGGTTTGCTAAATTAGGAGGGTGCTTTCAGGCGAACGCTATCGTTCGCAGAGGCACCCTCCGCTTACTCTAATGGAACGGAACAGAGTGGTGAGATTCATTCCACAATCCGAAGAGACAGGGGGAGAAAAAATGAATGGCAAGATTCATGTAGCCATTATTGACGACGGAGTTAATAATGGCTTTTTAAACACCCAATTATTATATAACGTCGAAATAGTTCATGGAGACGTAGAAGATGGACATACCTTAAATCACGGTACGCTATGTGCAGCTATTGTACAAACGTATTTTCCAGATGCGATCATTAGCAGTGTAAAAATAATGAGCCATAGAAAAGGAAATGCAACTCAGCTTTGTGCTGCGCTGGATTGGTGTGTAAAACATGGTGTACATGTAGCCAATATCAGCCTGGGGAGTATAAATTATCGAGATCGAAGCATGCTGCGGACAGCTGTAAATGATGCAGCTATGGCGGGATTAATTATAGTATGTGCTGCACAAAACGGAGGACTTCTTACTTATCCGGCCTCCTTTGCCAATGTGATTGGTGTACGCTGCGATCATAGCGGTATACTCACAGCAGGACAATATACATATGATGCTGAGAAAGCATTCTCAAGCGGTATCGATTTTACCGCTTATGCCAAGCATGAACTAGTAGGTGCAGCTGGAGAGGCTGTACAATGTCCCAACAGCAATAGCTATGCCACTCCATTGATTACAGCACGCATATGTAAAGTTTTGCAGCAGTCCAAATCTGTTCCTTCCATAGAACAGCTAAAACATATGTTACATAAGTATAGCTATCTTCCGATACAGGATACTAAATTACCCGTAATGCGTTACGGACATCCAGATTGGATCCGGCGCGCCTATGTGTTTATAGAGGATTGTGCAATTAGTTCGAAAGCACCCTATTATTTTCAGACCCAATGTGAAGCTCAACTCCCTGGCGACAAAGTTGCCGCGATCTTCGAACAAGCCATCCTGCAGGAGCGAGAACAACAGGACACAGCGCTCGAAGGTGGACAACGGGTATACGACCTTACAGATACGATTGTCTTGCTAGGGGAAATGGAGCCAGTGAGTTTGCAGGAAGTGGAGCAATTGGCTTCACGTTATGGAAAACATGTCGTCTATATCTCTAAAAATCAACGACACACCCCATCACTGAATTTTTCATCTTGCTATTTGCGCTGGTGGCAGCAAGAGGAGGGGCTTTTTATGACGCAGGAGGAGACTATCCCAATAGAGGATTCACGCATACCGCATATTTGTATTTATTATGACAAGGGCATTGACATTATTTATTTTTTGCATGAGTTGAGAGGGGCCTTTGCCCGGGATGAATACCAAAGCTGGATCGCGGTGGACCAGTCCGCGGCAGTGTTGCATGATATGGAGTATACGCTCCCTTCGGATGCAAGCAATGGACTACAGGAACTGTTATATAATGCGGGTACAATGGCATATAACGCTTATACGGATATTGCTATTTTGTGTGTAGAGGCTGCGAATACTAAGGATTACACTAAAGAACGAGTTTTATTAGGCGTAGATATTGAGCTTTCTTTGCTGGTGAAAGCGGAAACTGAAGGTATTTACATATCTATACGGACAGAGCAGGGATATTTGAAAGAAGGGGTCCTCTCAAACTTAAACGCGGGCGATATAGGTGGTATTTATACATATTTAGAACAACTGTTGGTAGACTGATATTCACTATTTAAAACAGACTGCAAGATACGGCAGTAGCACTCTTTTGAACGCACCTGTAATCCGTTATTACTATTTATTAAAGTGGTTATTCACTCAATAAGTTTGTTTATAAAACAAATATTTAGAAATACGTAACCAATTGCTTATCGTTTATCACAAATGTTAATAAATATATTAAGTATTTAATGATAATATTGACTATAATAAATAGGGTGTGTTATATTAAAACCGTAAATAAAACGGCTTCTTAATCTTGGTGGTGGAACGGATTTTATTTTCGCATTCAGAGAGGATGGTTTAGGTGGCAGCAGCTGTAAAAGCAAAGATGATTGTAGACAAATCTTTTCGTATTGCTGAAGTCGATAAACGCATTTATGGCTCTTTTGTAGAGCACCTCGGGCGTGCCGTATATGGCGGTATTTACGAGCCTACTCATTCAACTAGTGATGAAAGCGGTTTCCGGAATGATGTTAAAGAGTTGGTAAAACAGCTTGATGTTCCAATTATACGCTATCCGGGAGGCAACTTTGTATCCGGTTACAATTGGGAGGACGGTGTCGGTCCTGTCGCGTCCAGACCTAGACAGTTGGAGCTGGCGTGGAGAACGGTCGAGCCGAATGAAGTGGGTACGAATGAATTTTTCAAGTGGGCCAAGGATGTAGGTTCCGAAGTCATGATGGCGGTTAATCTGGGTACACGCGGTATTGATGCTGCGCGTAATCTGGTGGAATATTGCAACCACACAGGCGGCTCCTATTGGAGTGATCTACGTCGTAGTCACGGGGTTGAGCAACCACATAAGATTAAAACTTGGTGTCTTGGTAACGAGATGGATGGCCCATGGCAGATTGGTCACAAGACAGCAGAAGAATATGGTCGTCTGGCTGTTGAATCTGCAAAAGCTATGAAGCTGATTGATCCTGACATTGAGCTTGTATCCTGTGGCAGCTCCAGTTCTACGATGCCAACGTTCCCCGAATGGGAAGCAACCACACTGGATCATACCTATGAGGTAGCGGACTATATTTCCTTGCACCAATACTACGGCAATCATGACAATGATACAGCTAATTATCTGGCACGCTCTATGGATATGGATCATTTTATCCATACGGTCATTTCGACTTGTGACTATATCAAAGCAAAGAAACGCAGCAAGAAAAAAATGATGCTCAGCTTTGATGAATGGAACGTATGGTACCACTCCAATGATGCGGACAAAAAAATTGATCCGTGGTCTGTGGCTCCACCGCAACTTGAGGATATCTATAACTTTGAGGACGCATTGTTGGTAGGCAGCATGTTGATTACGTTCCTGCGCCACGCGGATCGTGTGAAAATGGCTTGTCTCGCCCAACTAGTCAACGTTATTGCGCCAATCATGACCGAGAATAACGGAAAGGCGTGGAAACAAACGATCTTCTATCCGTATCTGCATGCCTCCCGTTATGGTCGTGGGATATCGTTGATGCCTGTCGTGGATTCAGAAAAATACGATTCCAAGGACTTCACAGACATTCCTTATCTGGACAGCGCTGTAGTTTATGATGAAGAGGGAGACGCACTGACTGTCTTTGCAGTGAACCGTCATTTGTCTGAATCGCTGGAGCTGACAGTAGATGTACGTAGTTTTGAAGGCTACCGCATTGTCGAACATACTGTATTGGAACATGATGATCTCAAAGCAACCAACAGTCCAGCCGGTGAAAAAGTTACGCCTCACAACGGTGGCAACGCCAAGCTTGAAGACGGAATTATAAAAGCTCATTTGGGCAAAGCATCGTGGAACGTTATCCGTCTTGCCAAGTCTCATTAATTCTCTTCTGTAAAAGGGGTACAGCTTCGACTGTACCTAAATAAGCTCGCATTCTCTCTTGTAAGAGTATTACAAGAGCGGCAATGCGAGCTTTTCGCGTAAAATGAGCCATTTGTCCCTCCATAGATATAGGGTTCTAAGAGAAGGGTGGATTTTAAATAAATATTATGTTTATTACTAAATTTAACTAGACAAAGATGATCCTTATTCACTAAGTGCTCATACTCCCTACATTTTTATGAAGTTAATTAGACCCAGTGCCAGACTTCCCAGGTGAAAAAAGACCCTATTATATCGTTGTCAACGTACTGATATCTGAAATGCAGGGTGTGCAATCCGACTTAAATCCACGTTATACTTTAAGAGACAGTCTATTTAAAACCAGATGATGGTTGTAGCATTTCGAGAAAGGAATGATCTGTATGAGTCAGACAGACCAATATCGTTTTCAAGTGAACTTGGGCGGTATGATTGATATTTTAGCCAATCATTTATATAGCAGTCCGCGAGTGTTTATACGTGAGGTTTTGCAAAATGCAACAGATGCGATCACGGCTCGCAAGGAGCTGCGGAAGGCTGCTGCTGAAAGTAATGTATTACAAGAAGACAAGACCCTTGAAGATACAGCTTCTGAGAGTAACGACTATGAAGGTAAAGTCATCGTAGAGTTATCTGGTTCCGGGGAGAATCAGGTATTGATGATTCAGGATAACGGCATTGGATTGTCAGAAGAAGACATTCACCGTTTTTTGTCGATCATCGGTCAGTCTTCCAAGAAGGGAGCCGATTTGCTAGCTTCTGAGACTTCGTTTATCGGACGCTTTGGGATTGGATTGCTATCCTGCTTTATGGTGAGCGATGAAATTGTAGTGCTGACCCGCTCGGTGAAGGAAGGCATCTCCATGGAATGGAGAGGGAAGCCGGATGGGACGTATACGATTCGTCGATTGGATACCGAACTGCCTGTAGGAACACAAATTTATTTGCGTTGCAAGCCGGGAAGCGAGTTTTATTATGAGCCAGCGCACGTAGAGGAGTCTTTATTCTATTATGGGGCGTTGCTGCCGTATCCGGTTATGCTGTCTGTAGATGGGGAGACCAAGCGCGTCAATCTTCCATCGACGAGCTGGATGCAGGACCCAGAACAATTACGGAGTCGCCGTAGTGAGGTACTGGATTTAGGCTATCGCTTGATGGGCGAGCGCTTCAGTGATTTTATACCGTTGCGGACGGCATCGGGCAGAACAGGCGGGATTGCATTCATTTTGCCTCGCAGTGTTAATCTGAACAGCAAGCGGCTGCATCGGGTGTACCTGAAGCATATGCTGGTGTCGGACAAGGCGGAAAATGTTTTGCCGGAATGGGCATTCTTTATTAAAAGTCTGATTTGGACAGATGAATTGCAACCAACGGCATCACGTGAGTATTTTTATGAGAATGAGCAACTTGACGATGTTCGTTCTGAACTGGGGACCTGTATTCGGGAAGAACTGCTACGCATGGCGCAGTATGAGCCAGACCGCTTGCAGCACTGGATTCGTTTGCATGAGCTGTCCATGAAGGCGCTCGCCGTGGAGGATGATGAATTTTTGCGGATAATGTACCGTTGGTTTTCCTTCGAAAGTACATTTGGGCGGCGTGAGCTGAAAGAACTAATCCAAGAGGCGGACGGACTTCCACTGCATTACACATCGACAGTAGATGAGTATCGTCAGATTACGCATGTGGCGGCGGCGCAATCCATGTTGGTGATCAATGGCGGCTATATTTATGATTCAGACATTTTGGAAAGGCTGCATTGGATTGACCCTAACCTGCAAACAGAGCGTCTTAGCCCTGAGGAAGTATCTCTTTCATTTACCGGGCTAACACAGGAAGAGCGCGAGAATTATTACGGTGTGCTACGTGTCATGGATGCTGCTTTGCAGCCGATGCGTTGCCGCGCTGAGTTGAAGCGTTTTGAGCCTGCGAGTTTGCCAGTGTTGTATACCATTTCTCAGGATGCACTGACCTTGCGCTCCATGGAAAACACGGTTGAGGAGACAACCTCACTTTTTTCCAATGTGCTTGATAGTCTGAAAGCAGGTGTCCAGCAGAATTCGGGTTATTCCACCTTATACTTTAATCTGAACAACCCGGTGGTGGCGCGGATTCTTGAAGCTACCGATACGCAGATGGTCACGGCTGCTACAGAAATGATGTATGTGAATGCGCTTATGATGGGGCACTACCCGATGAACCGCAGTGAGTTGGGACTGATGAATCGGAGTGTACTGCATTTTATCAATTGGGGATTAGGGAACAAACAAAATTCGTAATTGCGTAATTATAGGGGGAGCCAAATGGAAGATACGATATATGATTTGATGGAGCAGGCGCAGGATCTGCCCGGAGGGGCGGCAAAGCTGGCGCTTCTGGAAGAAGCAGTCCGCTTGGCAGATACTTCCGGATTGAAGGAACTCGCTTATGAAATCCGGGGAGAGATTGTAGACTGCGCTATTTTTAACGGATATCCATTGAAGTCGCTGATTGCTTTTTCGTGGCAGTTGGGCCAATTTGATCAAAATCCAGAGGAATACGACGCAGATGAGCTGTTGTGGAATTACAAATGGATACTCGGTAAGGTGTGCAGCTTTTCCAATATATCGAAGACTCAAATAGAAGATCTGGCGGAGGATATGCGCAGACGTTATGCCGAATATGGGTATAATGAGCGTCCATATTACTATTATAAGTTCCGTATCGCGATGGACATGGGTGAACTGGATGAAGCACGGCGATATCTGGATACCTTCCGCTTGGTCGAGCGGGACAGTATGAGTGATTGTGAGGCCTGCGAGCAAAGCCAGATGGTGCGTTTCTACTACTTGACCGGAGAAGATGAGCAGGCGCTTGCCGTGGCAAAACCGATTTTGTCGGGACGGATGAAATGTGCAGAAGTACCGCATGTGACGCTTTCTCAGGTATTATTGCCGCTCTATCGTCAAGGGGAAGTAGCTCAGGCGAAGGACAATCATCGCAAAGGCTACCGCCTGATTCGGGATGACCGCGACTTTCTGAAAACGATAGCGGAGCATATCGAATATTTGGCGATTGCCGATCCGATTCAAGGAATCGATGTGGTAGAGCGTCATCTACATATGGCGCTAGACTATGAGAGCGGGCTGGAGCAGATGTATTTTTACGCGACGATGGTGAGTCTGCTGCAAAAGTTGGATACTGCGGGAGAAAAACGGTTGATCCGGTTGCCGGCTTCCTTGGAATGGGGTAAAGAGGATCGCACATTGACAGAAATCATTGCGTATTTTAGGCCACTGGCAGAGTCAGCGGCGGCTGATTTTGATCGACGGAACGGGAATACGTTTTATTCCGATTGGATCGGGAAAATTGTTCAAACGGCATAGAAGAAGTGGTAGCTGTGACGAATACTTTATACAGCCCAAACAATGAGCAGGTATAATGTTCCTGTGAAATGACAGGAGGGGTTATGTTGTGACTGTAACCGAAAAGGTGATTAATTTCGCACACCGCGGAGCTTCAGGTGTATGTCCTGAGAATACGATGGCGGCATTCCGCCACGCCTTGGAACTGGGAGCAACAGGTATAGAAACGGATGTGCAGCGTACCCAAGATGGGCATCTGGTGCTGATTCACGATGAGTCGCTGGAGCGTACGACAGGTTGCTTACTGGATGTAAGGGATATTACGCTGGAAGAATTAAATAAACTGGATGCGGGCGGTTGGTTTGATGAGAAATTCCGAGGTGAGCGGGTCCCGATGCTGGATGAGCTACTGGAACTAGCCCTGTCCTCGAATACAATTATTAATTTAGAGTTGAAAAATAGCATTTATCTCTATCCGGGAATGGAGGAAGAGGTCATTGCTGCCGTGAAGCGTTTTGGGTTGGAACAGCGGGTAATCATATCCAGCTTCAATCACGAATCGCTGGCGCTCTGTGCGCAGCTTGCTCCTGAAATCAAGACGGGGGCGCTGTATATCGAAATTATGGTTCGTCCATCGGAGTATGCCACCCAATTCGGGGTTACAGCACTTCATGCCTACAAACAAGTTGTTACACCAGAAGCTGTATCAGAGGCTTTGGCATTAGGCGTCGTCTACCATCCATGGACGGTGAATGAACCGGAAGAAATGAAGCGTCTGCTGGAGGCAGGGGTGAACGGCATCATCACGGATTATCCTGATCGGTTGGCACACTTATTGGATGTTCGCTCTTCCTAAGTCGAAGACACAGCGGAACTGCGACTTAGGTTTGCATGGATATGACTATGACTATTTATTGAAGCAAAAAAGACTCTCCTGTACGAACTCGTTTTTACGAGGCGAGGGAGAGTCTTTTTTGGCCTTGATTCCTTTTTACTTGATGCCGAGACGCATGCGATAGCTGAACAGAATGTCTAGTGTTCTGCCCTGAAAATGATTCTCTACCAGCTTCACGAAGCGGGCTATATCGTCGTCAAGCGCTCGATTACCAAGTTTGAAGAGACTTTGAATACCCCCTTGGCTGAGAGCAAGCCCTGTATAACGAGTTGCGTCACACTGCTCACGGTTGTGAAAGACAATCTCCCGGGTATATCGGAATTGTCCGCTACGGTGCAGATTAGCTAAATGCTGGTCCTTGCTCCATTTATGAGCTTGCTGCTCTACTGGGGCTTCCTGTTCCAAAAGGGTATCCGCTTTGGTGATAAGCTCTGTATAAGCTTGCTCTATCTGCCATTGCAGCACCGGAGGCCAGTCACAGTCAAAGGCTGCGAACACGCCGCCCTGAGCCAAGATCCTGCCCGCTTCCTGAAGCGTGCTCTCGGGGTCCATCCAGTGAAAGGATTGAGAGCAGGTAATGACGTCTACAGTTCCGTCCTCAAAGGGCAGGTTGTTGGAGAACCCGCTTTTGAAGGAAATGGTTTCTGCTATTGTCGTTCCTGCTGTCTCCAGCTTGTGCTGTGCTTTTCCTCTCATATCCGGGTTAGGCTCGATACCGACGATTTGCCGAGCGGCGTTCTCCCATATGAAAGTTGAAAGTCCTGTACCGCAGCCAATATCGGCAACTAGCTCTACGTTTCGCTCCAGATAACGGCTGATGATTTCCACGACGAGTGACGGCGCTTCCGGGCGGTGCTGATCGTAGTTGTCGGCAAAACCGTTGAAACGATCCACATTACTTTGCAGATTTCCCTCAGGTATCATAGGTCCTTTTCCTCCTTAGTTTCGACCGGGCGGCCGTGCAGATTCAAATGCTGCTGTACTCGTATATTGTACAAGTTTACATGTTCATCCATCTACTCTCGTGATTTCACAGCACCCGTTGGATTTCGGAGGAAGGAAATTCCCCTATTTTATCATTGAAGCAAGCGCCCACTCGCGCATCATGGAGTCAAGCATTGGACGCAAATCTTCGCGTTGCATACCCATGTGGAGCACGGCTTCCAGATATCCAGCTTTATCTCCAATATCATAACGTGTGCCTTCCAGTTCTAATGCGAGCAGTTGGTTCTGCATTGCTACTTGATGAAGGGCATCTGTCAATTGGTATTCACCGCCCGCTCCAGTGGACAGGTTTTCCAATATAGAGAAAATGGAAGGCTCCAATACATACCGACCAATGACTGCCTGCCGCGAGGGGGCCTCTGCCGGAGAAGGTTTTTCAACAAGTCCACCGACTTCGTGAATGAGACCGTTCTGGTGAGTGGAGTCAATAATGCCGTATTTACTCACATCCTGTTCTTCCACTGTGCGCACGCCGACCACTTGCTTGCCAGTCGCTTCGTAAACATCCATCATTTGACGAATCGCCGGGGTGGAGGAATTCATAATATCATCGCCCAGCAGCACGGCGAAGGGCTCATCGCCAATGAACTGACAAGCGCAGCTGACCGCATGTCCCAGGCCGAGGGGTTCTTTTTGACGAATATAGTGAATGACTGCTTTGCCCCCGATGCTTTGAACTTCACGTAGGAGATCGTATTTACCTTTGCTCTCCAGTACCTGCTCCAACTCCACAGACTTGTCAAAATGATCCTCGATGGCTTTTTTATTACGCCCCGTTACGATAATGATGCTCTCAATTCCGGACTTGATGGCTTCTTCTACGATATATTGAATAGCTGGCTTGTCTACGATGGGAAGCATCTCTTTCGGTAAAGCTTTCGTAGCTGGTAGAAAACGGGTCCCTAATCCGGCGGCTGGAATAACAGCTTTTGTAATTTTTCTCATAGAAACTCACTTTCCTTTCGGGATGGGGAACCGAATACCCAGTATCGGCTCCCGATATAATTGATGATCATTCCGGCTGCGGTGGCGATCAGCTTGCCTAAAGCAAGTGGCGACTCGGTTCCAGTGTGAAGCACCTGCAGTAATAAGGAGGTTACCCCCAATACGATGAGGTTGATGACGATAAATTTAGGTAATTGATGCTTATTAGTGTCGTTTGATAGTTGTTTGTTGAATGTCCATTTGCTGTTCAAAATATAACTGTTGGCTGTGCCGCAGCTGTACGAAATGATCTGTGCCACAATGACCGGTACCCCGACCCAAGCTAGCAGCATAAAAATGATATAATCTACGCCCGTATTCACCAGACCTACGATGCCAAATCGGATCATAGGAAGCAGCTGGGCCATGCGACTTTTCATGGGTTAGGCTCCATGACCGGATTTGGGTCCGGTATATACTGCACTGTTGCCGCGCACTGTGCGTCCTGCCGAAATCAGGCTTTCACGGGCTCCTTGCATGTACAGGGAGTCACGTGGTTCAGGGACTTTCATAGCATGTGTCGGACCGTTTTCGTATTGTCCACCGAGATGCTCACGAACAATGTAAAGCGGGCGTGCTTTGGTTTCGTCATAAATCCGTCCAACATATTCACCCATAATACCGAGAATGATCAGGATCACCCCGTCAAAGATCAGGCTGATGCTAATCATAGACGACCAGCCCTTCATCACATAGGAATCGGTGAAAAAGTTGAGAAACAGTACGTACATCAGATATAGAAAGCCGGACATGGATAGAAGTGCGCCGATATACCCTGCCAGCTTGAGCGGTTTAATCGAAAAGGATGTGATCCCGTCCAGACTGAGCTTAATCATTCGTTTCAACGGATACTTGGTTTCGCCTGCGAGCCGCTCGTCGCGCTCATATTCTACAGCAGTTTGTTTGAACCCGATCCAGCTGACCAGTCCACGAACGAATCGGTTATTTTCCGGCAGCCGTTTCAATTCATCTATAACCTTGCGATCCATTAAGCGGAAATCTCCGGTATCGACCGGGATATTAATATCCGTTGATGCTTTGAGTACACGATAGAAGAGGCTGGCAGACCATTTCTTGAAGCGAGTTTCGCCATTGCGTTTGAGCCGTTTGGCGTAGACCACCTCATAGCCTTCCTTCCACTTGTTAGCCATCTCAACAATCAGTTCCGGCGGGTCCTGGAGGTCGGCGTCAATGACGACGACCGCCTCTCCCACCGCATAATCCATCCCGGCGGTAATCGCTAGCTGATGACCAAAATTGCGAGAAAAATCAATCAATACAATGGTGTCATCTCTGAGACTGAATTCCTTGATCAATTGGACGCTGCGGTCCGAACTTCCATCATTTACGAAGATCAGCTCGTAGGGCTCACCCATTGAACCCATGACTTGTTTCAGCCTCCGGTAGGTTTCCGTAATAACGGCTTCCTCGTTGTACATCGGAATAACTATGGAATAACGGATAGGTTCACTCATTCGTAGTTCCTCCTCATTTATAATGTGATTTCGTATAAAGTACCGCTTCCGCCACGTTCGTCTCCGCCAGGGCTACCTTGACCATCCTGGGCGTTTGCATTGCTGTTCGTGGTGTCGCTTCCGCTCCCGGTTGCCTTAACGTCTGTACTTGTTTCGCCTGTTGTTGTTTTCCATTCATCTGTAGGGATCACTTTACCGTGTTCTTTGATCCATGCAGTGACTTCGGAGTTACCGCCGTCCGGTCCGCCGCCTCCACCAGAAATCATGAAGTACTTCACTTGGCCGCTTTCGACCAACGCCTTGATTTTATCGACGGTATAGACTGGATCGGAAGATACAAAACCGTTCATAATAATTACTTTTTGTCCGGCTTCGACCAGGTAAGGAGCAGCCGTTGAATAATTACTTGCTGCGAAAAGGTAGGTTTCACCTGTGTTATTTTTTTGCAAATAGCTCAACGTTTTTTGATCTAAACTTTGGCTACCATTTGGTCCCCCCATTCCTCTGGAACGGGTAGAAGATTTTTGCTCCGTGTCTGTACTTGTTTGTGTGCTTGAAGTATTTCCATCAGGACTGGAATTCTCTGCATTATTGGTCTGGTTACTCGTTTGAGTTCCTTCGGCTTGTTGTCCATTGGCGCTCTGACCTCTATTGCGATCATTGCCGCCCGGCATTCCGCCACCACCACCAAAACCAGATTGAGTCGGTCCAGCTTGTGGAATCATGCTGTTCCCCCCGTAGATGATCGGTGTCAATGCCCAGTACACGGGGCCGATAAACATAGCGAGCACACTTGCAATGATGGCGAATCTTGTGAACTTCTCAGATTTCATTCGTGCTACTACCAGTAGCACCGTGCCGATGATCCCTAGGATCAATACCGCGATGGACCAGCCGCTACCAATGGTATCGTTGTAATTTTGCAAAACAAACCAGCTAAATACCGAGGTTGCCAATACTGCTGCGGGTAACAGCCAGGAGAGCCAGTTGGAACGCTCACGATACTGCTGCCACAATTCTACGAATCCTGCTCCAAAGAGCGCAGCAATTGGTGGCGCGAGCATAATCAGGTAATAATGATGAAAGAATCCTGCTACGCTGAAAAATGCAGCTACGGGAATCAACCAGGCCAGCCAGAAGATGACCTCTTTGTGTTTTTGTGTGATATTACGACGTCGAATGCTTGCAAGCAGACCGATGGAAGCAATCAATGCGAATGGAAGCAGCCAGCTGGCTTGACCTGACAGGGAAGATTGGAACAACCGCAAAGGTCCTTTCTCGCCAGTGCCGAACATGCCGCCACCGGAATTCCCTCCCGCTCCACCGCCTGGTCCACCCTGGCCACCTTGCCCATCTCCAGGACCACTTTGTCCGTTGCCGCCAAATCCACCCGGTGGCATTTGACCACCTGCACCGAATCCGCCTGTTGCCATGTTGTTGACACCAGAGTCATCCGTAGTGGTAGTGCTGTCCGATGATGTAGTCGTCTGAGCTTGATCTGTGTTCGGATTGCTGCTATTCGTTGTAGCGATATTGTCCCGATCTGTGCGTTCACCGCCACGATTGCCACCTGTACCCCGATCACCTGTCAGACGAGACAGGCCGTTATAACCAAAGGCCAAATTCAGTACAGAGTTGGTACCGCTACTCCCCATATAAGGACGTTCATCTGCCGGAGTGGAGTCCACTACGACTGCCCAAGAGAGCGATACGATCAGGAGGACAACTGCCGAACCTACCAGTGTTACTGCTTTTCGCTTCCAGTTAAACTTGGAGGCTAGCAGATAGAACAGACCCAATGCGGGAACGATCATATAGGCTTGCAACATTTTTTCGTTAAAGGCGATGCCTACGACTGCGAAAGCAGCAAGGATCAGCCCGGTTTTGCTATTTCTAATGCCTCTGAACAATAGCCATGTTGCGAGCAACAGTGTGAAAACCAACATAGCGTCGATGTTATTCGTGCGGCTAACCGCTACGGCTATCGGTGTCGTTGCCATTGCGAAAGCGGCCAAACGTGCGGCCATCGTACCGAAGCTCGGTTTGACGAGTAAGTAAACGAGCAAGACCGATCCGACCTGAGCCAGCGCCTGTGGCAAGATAACGCTCCATCCGTGAAGCCCGAATATATAGGCGCTCAGTGTCTGAATCCAGAACACCACAGGCGGTTTGTCTACCGTTACCGATCCGGCAGAATCAAGTGAGGCGAAAAAGAAGTTGTGAAAGCTCTGTAGCATGCTTGCTACGGCCGTCGTATAGTAGGTGTTTACATATTTGTCTTGCCAGATGTTGTATCCGTTCAAAAATGCGGATATCAGCATAATGATGATCAGGGGGATGTCCGCCCTGGTCTTAAACCATTTCTTAATCATGTTCATTCCACTCCCTGTGAAAATTCTTTGTATTTATTCCGTTGTTCTAGCCGCTATCTTCAGGACTGCGGAATGACCAGTCGCCTCTGATCTTGGCCCGGTGAACTACCGGCTTGCTATTATCATGCCATACGTACCTTAATGGGCTCTGAGCGCTCCCTGAACGTTAGCTGAAAGCTGAGCAGAGGTGCTTTTTTTACGACAGGATTCAGTTATATTAGATACAGGTAATAAATGAACTGACTTTTTTATGAGAAAAATGTGGCAACATGAAAGGGAAGATTAACAATGAATCCAATACACGGAGTTAAAATTATGCTGGCAGATGATGAGCCTCATATTTTGCAATTTTTAGAGCTTGGACTGATTAATGAAGGATATGAAGTCAGAACCGCCGAGAACGGGAGTGCAGCGCTCGATTTGGCAAGAGAGTTTCGTCCGCATGTAGCGGTGCTGGATGTGATGATGCCGGAAATGAACGGTTTTGAGGTGTGCCAAAGTCTCAAGGAGACGGAGGATAACATCGCGGTCATTATGCTGACTGCCAAGGATGATGTAGACGATCGGGTAAAGGGATTAAAACTCGGCGCGGATGATTATGTCGTAAAGCCCTTCAGTTTTAATGAGCTGCTGGCTCGCATTGAAGCGCGCTTGCGCAATCAGTTCCCTGATCTGCTGGGGGAAGTGGTTCACGGCCCCTTTCAAGTGGATGATCGACGCAAGGAAATTCGTTATCAGAGTCAGGTGCTGGAGCTGTCGCCTACTGAATATGAACTATTGAAGTTTCTGGTGCTTAATCACGGAATTGTGCTGAGTAAAAGTCGTATTCTGGACCGGGTATGGGGGTACGATTTTGGGGGCGAGGATAATATTGTTGAGGTGTACATTCGCTCCTTACGTGAAAAACTCAAAGACAAGGAGCACCGGGTCATTCGTACGCTGCGCGGTGTGGGATACCGGGTGGATCTGCTATGAAAGCGGGCGGGAAAAGTCGGAGAAAATATGCGCTCCGTTCTCTCCGGTCCCAGCTTTTAGCCAGAACGTTACTCATTTTGGCTTTGCTGCTCGTATTGATTGGTTTTCTACAATATTTTCTGATGAAAGATTTTCTGTATCGTAGTCGGGCAGAAGCTATGGATACGCAGCTGAATTCAATTCCTGCCGATTTATTGATTAAGAGTTCGCAGGAGCAGAGTGGGGTAACCGCTCCCCAAGAACAAACCAATCGGAGGAATAATCGACCGGGGCCGTTTTTGTTCTGGCCGGATATGTCGCTCGCTTCTATAGATACAGACGGCACCTTCCACAGCTTGTCCAACGAAAACGGACTTAAGCCGCCACATCTCACCACTGAGCAATATCAAGCGATGCAGCAGAGCAAACGCATGCGTCACGGCTATCAATTAATCACGGATGCTCAGGGTAAAGAGCAACTGGTTGTATTCCGTCCGCTCGGTCCACCTGGCCGTTCGTCCGGTTTACTTCAAATGGGCGTATCCACGATTTCTATGCAAGAGCAGTTGATTAACCAGCTTCGCACCTTTATTTTATTGTCACTGATTGCGCTTGCGATTGGGTTAGCGCTTATGTTGCCTGTGCTGCGCCGCACGTTGGTGCCCCTTTCCAGGATGGTCGAGGCAGTCAAACGTATTGATGCCGGCAATCTGGCCGAGCGCTTTGATGCAGAGCAGGGGCAGTATGAGGTGGATCGTTTGGCGGTTTCATTTAACGGGATGCTGGAACGGCTGGAGCATTCTTTTGCTGCCGAGCGGGAATTGCAGATGCAGATGAGACGATTTATTGCGGATGCTTCCCATGAACTGCGCACCCCGCTCACGTCTATTCACGGCTTCTTGGAAGTGCTGCTTCGTGGGGCAGCATCTAATCCGAAGCAGCTTCAATCGGCACTAGAAAGTATGTATGGTGAGTCCAAGCGGATGAATAAACTTGTCTCTGATTTACTATTGTTGGCTAAGCTGGATCGAACACCGGAGTTGAAGCTGGAAGACATACCACTAGATGCGTTGCTGCTGGAAATGAAACCGCAGCTCCTTATGCTGGCAGGTACACGTAAAGTGGTTTTTGATATGACGGCAGGTATACGGGTATTGGCAGAGGGGGATAAGATCAAGCAGGTCGTGCTCAACCTGTTTCACAATGCGGTTCAGCATACCGATATGGAAAGAGGTGTGATCCAGGTAAACCTGTCTGCAGGTAAGAAGTTGGTGGATATCCAAATTCGTGATAACGGACCAGGCATGAGTAAAGAACAGCTGGAGCGGATATTTGAGCGTTTTTATCGTGGAGATGAATCGCGTACACGTAGCTCAGGCGGGGCGGGCCTTGGTCTGGCCATTACACAGTCTATCGTGGAAGCACACGGCGGGAACATTATGGTCGAAAGCACACCGGGAACAGGGAGTGTATTCAAAGTAACGCTACCTTTAGCGGGAACAGTATAGTATTGCAGATTATGGCGTAACATAAAAATAGCCCCCCGAACCGTAGCTTTGGTTATAATACGGCTCGGGAGGCTTTTCTATTGTTAGTTAATCAGCGAAGCTTTTTGTAAAAGCCCGTGCAGTACCTTGGCAGATGCCTCACGCGTTGTAGGTGCATTCGGCTGGAAGTAGGAGGAGCCTTTAATCGCTTCTCCGTTGATGATACCTGCTGCACTTACTTTTTCAATACTGTCCTTGGCATAGCCTGCAAAGGATGAAGCATCATGGTACGGTGTACGTGTAGGGCCATCGGCTGTTGCTTTGATTTGAAGCAGATCTACAGCTTTACCCAGCACGACAGCAATTTCTTGACGACTGATATTAGCATTCGGATCAAATTTATCGCTGCTGCGGCCCGTAATCAATCCAGCTTCATAAGCGGCTGCTACATCGCCGGAGTACCAGCTACCTGCCGGGATATCACTGAATGGTGCAGCAGTACCTGGTGTCAGGCCGAGTGCCCGGGTTACCAGGGTTGCAAATTCTGCACGTGTCACGTTCTTCTTCGGTGAGAAAGTCGTGTGGGTCGTGCCATTGATCAGCAACTTGTTCGCCAGCGATTGAATTTCGGATTGGGCATACGACGATGAAATATCTTCAAAGCTAACGGGACGTGTCGCCGCTGCATACGTCGAGAAGCCCGGACGGCTTACCTTGACGACGGTAGATCCATCAGCCTGCTTGGTGAAGACGGATGGAACGGGATAGACATTTCCGTTTGCCGTATAGAGTACACCGGCTGTATTGGATTCAATTTGACCAGGTACGGTAAAGGATCTGCTAATGAACTGTCCTGGAGCAACTTTGAGCGACTGACTCTTGCCACCAGTGACAACGTTAGCTTCGAACCCTACCGGGGTACCGATCACATTAGAGCCTTTCAGCTTACTTGTAAAAGTGCTGCTCGCCTCTGTCTGGCTGCTGATGACTACTTCAATGCCTGCACCCGTAGGAACGTTTTTCAGAGTGGATACTGGCAAAGCCATAGAAGAACCTGTATTACTTACAATCAAGCTGCTTCCTGCTGCGGCTTTGCCCAACGTTGCCAGTTGTGACGAAGTGAGTGATGCTTTCGTCGTTTGGCCTGTTTGGCTAGTAGCCGACAGTACAATAGCTGTCGGGCTGGAACCTGCTGCTGTCACGGCAGCCTGCAAATCTGCATCGGCTACTGTCAGCGACTGTACATTATTGTTCAGCGCAACGGCTGTAGTGACAGTTTTAACAGCCTGTCCTTGCTTCACTACGCTTTGAAGTGAAGGAGCAGATGTAGGAACAGGGGTGGATGTGTTCGTTGCAGCAGAAGGTGTAGTATTGCTTCTGCCGCCACCTCCACCACCGCCTCCACCACTACCGCCCGATGCGGCGCTATTATTCACACGAATAGCTTTAGTGGCGGTGAACAGTTTAGGACCATCGGTATTGCGTTCAACTTCGCCCTTTTCATTCAGTTCCGGAGAACTGACTTCCAGCTTGTACACGCCATCTTTCAAGTGTTGAATAACGGGTTGACCATTAGCATCCAGCACAGGCTTGCCATTGTCATCTAATCCAACGTAACTTCCGTCAATCCCCTTAAAGGAATATGCGCCTTGTTTGAGGCGAGCGTTGGCTCCTTGTTCTTTTGAAGTCGTAATGCCGTCAATAAGACCAATTAATTTATCATCAACGCCGTATACATAAAGCGCGATCTGGTTGGTTTTATCTGTGGTCAGGCGGAAAGCCAAATCTGTTGAGCGCTGAGCACCTGTACGACTCGGATAAATAATCGGGTTGGTGACACTCAAGTCCTGCAAGCCGAAGCCAGTTGTAGGATTTTCTTTGCCGACATGAACGACGAACGGCAGATGAAGTGTTGGCAGTCCCGCGCTTTTCAGAATAACTTCCCCTTCATATACACCTGTGGCTGCACCCGAATTTGGTTGTACAGACAGGAAGAACGGCTGCGATTTACCCGGTTCTGCCGAGATTGCTCCATTCGCGCCGACACCTTGCAACTGAACGGCAATGTTGCTCACGTCAGGTGTAGCAATCGGCTTAGTTGGATCAGAGGTTACATTATCATGTAAAACGGTGCTGGCTTCATATTGCACAGTGTTAGCCGACAAATTTTTGAGTTGAAGCTGAATCTGCTTCGCATCACTACCAGGTCGTAACACTCCGAAGCTGGCGGAAGGATTGTAATTGACAACCTCCTGCCGATTAAAGTTTTTATCGAGAATTGTAATCTTTTCGACGGTTTCCAGCAGGGCCGGCGTCTGAATCACATTAGCGATGTTTACAAGGCCTGCACCTTGGGAATACACATCATATTGGATTTTATCCTCATCAAAGAGTGTAACTGAAGTGTTTGCCAGAGCAGCACGGATATCAAACGGTGTCCAGTTTGGATGCTGCTGCTTCAGCAGAACAGCAAGTCCAGCCACATGCGGAGAGGCCATACTTGTTCCGTTACTACGTTTGTAGGCTTGCTCATAAGAAGCATCCGGATAGAACTTGGCGAAGGCAGGGTAGGTTGATAAAATGCCAACACCCGGTGCGCTCACATCCGGCTTGATGCTAAGCAGTTCATCTCCGTTCGGTCCACGGGAGCTAAATCCGGCCATCGTATTGCCTGCATTATCTGTACGAATATAATCTGCTCCAAAGGAAACGGAGAACTTCTCTCCAGCGTTGTCCACGATCTGTTTAGCCAGCGCGCGACCTTCCTTGCCTTTCATGTCAAAGGTCGGAATAAAGTCAAAGCTGTCACCCAAATTGGAATTTACGTAGTCATCGCGATCTGAAATACTTTCCCCTAAATCAGCTTTGGTGATGTCGCCCGCTTTCGTATTCCCATTAAAAACGATCACGGCCTTCGCACCGTTTTCCTTCGCATTTGCGATTTTATCCACGAATGCCAAGTTGCCGCGTGAAACGAGGACGATTTTTCCTGCTACGTCTTTCCCTTCAAAATCATCAGGTTGTCCCAGATTAGCATATACGAGCTCATAAGGGGCAGTTCCCAAAATGGAGGCAAAGTCTTCTCTGCCTGTCTCCCAGCCCATCAAATTAAAATCATAATGTGCATAAGCATCATCAGTTACGGTCTTTTTCAATTCACCGTTAGCCTCCCAATAGGAGTCACGGGTGACTGAAGCTGTACCCGAGAAGCTTTTGCTCGGCGAAGTGGCTGCACCGACGGAAATCGCCAACTGCGATGTTGCGGGAGAACCCATGGAATAAAAATAGGGGCCTTCCTGTGCCGCATTACCATTCGCTATGACCGCGACTACGCCAGAAAGTACAGCATTATTAATAGCAATGGAATCCGGGGAGTTCGGGTCCTTTTCGGAATCCGAGCCCAGCGACAGGTTAATGACGTTCATACCATCTTTGACAGCGCGTTCAATGCCATCAATGACCTGTGCGGAGGAGCCGGAGGAGCGACCCGTCTTGGTATTGCGTCCAAGCACTTTATACACGTATAAGTCCGATTTATAGGCAATACCCTTTTGTACAATATCCGAGGATTTATTGGCGGCTTTACCAGCAATCGTGCCGGAGACGTGAGTACCATGTGTCGTTCCGCTAAAACCTGTACCGTATGGGTCATTTTCTTTTTCAAGGAACGGTTCCTCGTAAGGGTCGTTGTCCTGTTCAAAAGAGTCATATCCGCCTTTATAGGCTTCCTTCAAATCCGGATGCTCATAATCGATACCGGTATCAATAACCCCGACCTTGATTCCCTCGCCATTCAATCCTTTGGCCCAGGCTTCAGGAACACCAATCTGGTCCAGCGGTGCGTTATCATAAGTGGCTTCACTGGCTGTAAGTGTTGGCGGGTCCTGTACGGGGATGGAATAATACGTTTTGTTTTCATGAATGGATTTTACGCCTGGCAGTTTAGCCAGTTCCGGAATCTTATTGGCCGGCAGTGTGACCTCCAAGCCGTTAAGCACCGTGTTGTACTGGTAATTCACCTGGAGAGAAATACCATGCTCAGCGGCTTGGTCCACGAACGTAGTTTGCTCAGTGGCAATCGCAGATTCGGCTTTTTGCTCGGATTGAGAAGTGAAAGCTTTGGCGCTTGAACGTGCGGCATATTTGTCCACAGCTAGGGGCTCACCATCAAGCTGTACGATGACTCTGACCTGACGGGAGGAGTCTGTACTCAGCTCAGGTGAGATAAAGGCCGGAGCCTCCTCAATAGTTAATGCTTCCTGAGCTTTTAAAAATGAATTGATTTGCAGATCTGCAGTAGCGGCAGAACTGAAAGACGGCAGAGATAAGCTTACCGTCAAGGCAAGAGCGAGTGATACGACAGGTATTTTTTGCAAAATGATAGGCTTTTTCAAAGATTCCCCTCTTTTCAATCAAAATATGATATCTCTACATACTAGGATTTGAAGCCACTGCCGTTGTTCTCACGCCTCCCTTAATATCTAAAATAATAGAATTGACCACTGGTGACTAACTTGCCAGTTTTGAGGCATATCTTACCATATTGGTGGGATATATTACTATATGTTTTTTATATTTTTAGAAAAAATAAGGGTAACATCACATATAGATTCCATGGAAATGTTATGAATTTACTAGATTATTTTTGAAAACAATCGAAGGGGAATGGGAGAATGCGAGATTTAATGATATAATCTGCATTGGAATTGTTGAGGTTTCACAATTATGTAAAATGCCTAAGGCAAAGGAGTCGATTATGTTGGCAAAAACATTGATTTTCGGGCATAAAAATCCGGATACGGATACCATTTGCTCAGCTATTGCTTATGCAGACTTAAAAACAAAACTGGGCGCGGACGTAGAGCCGGTTCGTCTGGGCGAGGTGAACGGGGAAACGCAGTATGCACTGGATTATTTCAAAGTGAGCGCGCCACGTCTGGTTGAGCAGGTTGCTGCAGAAACGGACAACGTCATTCTGGTCGATCATAATGAACGCCAGCAAAGCGCTGCTGATATTGACAAGGTACGTGTAACTGAAGTCATCGACCATCACCGGATCGCTAACTTTGAAACAAGCCAGCCGCTATACTTCCGCGCTGAGCCAGTGGGTTGCACAGCCACCATTTTGAACAAGCTCTACAAGGAAAATGGTGTAGCGATTCCGAAAGAAATCGCAGGTCTAATGTTGTCCGCGATTATTTCCGATTCCCTGTTGTTCAAATCCCCAACCTGCACGGATCAAGACGTAGCTGCTGCTCGTGAACTGGCTGAAATTGCTGGTGTGGATGCAGATCGTTACGGATTTGACTTGCTTAAAGCAGGAGCTGATTTGAGTGGTCACACCATTGAACAGTTAGTAAGTCTGGATGCCAAAGAATTCCAGATGAATGGTCGCAAAGTGGAAATTGCTCAAGTGAACGCAGTAGACGTCAACGATGTGTTATCTCGTCAAGCTGACCTAGAAGCTGCATTATCCCAAACCATTGAGGCCAAAAATCTCGATCTGTTCCTGTTCGTTGTAACAGACATTGTGAACAGTGATTCCATTGGTATTGCCCTGGGAAGCCAAGCACAAGCGGTTGAGAAAGCCTATAATGTTCAGTTGGATGACAACAAGGCTGTTCTAAAAGGCGTTGTATCGCGCAAATCGCAAATTGTGCCTGTATTGACTGACGCTTTTAACAGTTTGTAATGATAAATAATAAGCCTCCTGAGCCCGACTGCATAATGGCAGTGGAAGCAGGAGGCTTATTTTTATTTCTTCAGTTCTGCCAGGACATCTCCGATGCGGAATTCAAATGCCAATTTCAACTGATCGCTCATCAGGTGCCAGGCGTTTTCAGCTACAGCGAGATCGCCGCTATGAGTAAAGGCATGTGCGGCACCCATGTATTTTTTATACTTCACGGGGACATCTGCTTCAATCAGCCGTTTGGCATACAACTCGGCTTCGTCAGCCAAGGAGTCCAACTCCGCGGTTATGATCAGAGCAGGAGGGAGATTATGTAGTGATTCTGCAAAAATGGGGGAAACCAACGGATTTCGCGCCTCATCTGGTGAGTTCAGATAACTTTCATTAAAGATTTTTGCTACTCGTGGCGGAATCCCCTTCTTGAATTGGGGCTTCAATTTGGGATCTGTAGCAATATCCAGTGGTGGGTAATCCAGTACCTGATATACAATCGGAAATTCCTTGCGATCCCGGGCCATAAGACACAGCGCTGCCGCTAGATTGCCACCCGCACTGTGTCCCCCGACCGCAATGCGTTGAGGATCTACGTTAAGCACATCAGGATGCTTGTACAACCATTGGGTCACCTCATAGCTTTCCTGTAGCGGGATAGGGAATTTATGTTCTGGGGCCAAGCGATAATCAACATTAACGACGACGCAATTCGCACGTTCAGCAATGACCGGGCACCAGGGATCATCCATTTCGGCGCTGCCCATTACAAAACCGCTGCCATGGAAATTAACGAATACAGGGAGTGGATCAGCAGACCGGTGAGAAGGTTCATATACAATCACCCTGGAGTCACCAACAGAGGTGGAGATGATCCTTTCTTTCCGATGTACTTTGGGAGAGTGCGATGGTTTGAAATCGGACGCAGCTACCATTCTGCCAGCCGATATGCGGGCAAGTTTGACGAACAGTTTTTGTCTCAGTCTTCGCACCATTTTTCTCTCTCCTCTCTGGAGTCGGTTAGACGCGAACCTTTAACATCTTCAAACGCAGAACGTACGCGTGACAAATAGGTTTGGAACTGACAGATTTCCGACTCACTAAAGTCTGACATCAGACGTGAAGCCAGCCCTAGGAAAAAGGGATCCATCTGTTGAATTTTACTTCTTCCTTTATCGTTCAGGGACACGAACACTCCCCGCTTGTCATTGGGATCGTCATATTTATTAATGAATCCCTCTTGTTCGAGAGAAATAACCATAGAACTGATTGCTGCCCGGCTTACACCCATCTTATCAGCCAAAGCAGAAGGAGATGACATTTCATCTCTTTGCGCTGAAAGTACACAAAGCGCGATATATTGCCCGTAGGAGAGACCAAATTCACGCGAACGTTTTTCCATGTTTTTACGTATTTCATACGTTATGGAAAATAAATCCACCAAAACACCAATCGGTTTATTGCCACCTGGAAAGAGATTATAGGCCAGTTGACGAATTTCGGAGTCCAGAAAAAAGAACATGCGATCCACCTCGATGTAGTTAATTAGTTAACTGTAATTTAATTAACCACTGGTTGCAATGATTTATACAAACTTTGTTCTGCATTTTTTTGAAAATATATCTGTAAAACGTCACATCCAGGGGCCGATACACTGATCGAGGCCCTGATTCACAAAGGCTTGTATGGAGGGCTGACGCAGGGTACGTCCTTCTTGCCATCGCCACTCACTATATTGAACCTTGGCGGTATACATGGGTTGCACCCAAAATGCGTCTTGCTGCCGATCTGGTTTATTGCTAAAAGGTCGCTCCGATATGGTATGTGGCAGCAGGCGCTCGGTAAGCTGACGCCAATCCTCCCGAGTCAGCTTACCCGTACCCACATGCCCGATATAGCGCAGCATTCCTTGTTTATCATATTGGCCCAGCAACACAGCGTTGATAATGCCTCCGTTTAGCGTATAGCCACCGATAACGGCAATGATATCGCCATAATTTTTGACCTTGACCCATCGTCCGTCCTTTCCGCCCAATGTGTACGGACTATCCAGCTTTTTACATACAATGCCTTCCATTCCTTGGCTGCACATGACCTGAAATAGAGCTTGCCCATCAGGATGAGCAGGAGCCAGTTGGACCCGTTCATTTGGTATGATGATCTGATGCAACAGTTCAAGTCTTTCCTGTAATGGTTTAAGATGAACCCACTCCCCGTTCAGGTAAACAATATCAAACAACATATAAGTAGCGGGTACAGCTTCATAGGCTGACTGAATTCGATCCGTCCGACGAATCATATCCCGTCGCATAATTTCATGGAACGAAGGCTTACCGTCGGCACCGAGTGCGATCATTTCCCCGTCCAATATGACCGAATCAGCCCTACAATAAGAGGGGAAGAGAGCAAGCTCCGGGTATAAAAGCGTTCGTTCATGCTGCTTGCGGTTGAACAGGCGTGTGCTGCCCTGGTCGTGATACGTCAAAATTCTCGTACCGTCCCATTTTATTTCATAACGCCAAAGGCCTGGATCTAAAGGAACTTTTTCGCTCAGTTCCGGTTCAAACGGCATAATAGGTTTTATTTCTGCACGCAACGCAGCACCTCCCTTGCCTTAATTGGAATAAATATAGTGTCGACGATAGATCCTATTTTATGTATGTGATGTTTCGCTGATCCCTAAATAGGGGAATGATAAGGATATCTAGCGTCGGCATGAAGTGATTGCAGTAATTCGTTAGCATGGAGTTGTAGCGGGATTTTCTTCAGTCAGAAAGGGGATTGGTCTCATGAGACAAATTCGCGAGGAGGACCATGCAGTAGTTATGGTGGATGATGGACAGGTAGTTGCAGAAGTAGGCTATAAATCCGTAGATGACCACGCATTGGTCATTGACCATACATTTGTATCTGAGCAGTTACGGGGTCAAAAAATCGGCAAGGAGCTCATCGACAGAGTGGTTGATATGGCAAGGAATCAGCATAAAAAGGTTATCCCTGCTTGCTCGTACGCACTTGCTCTGTTTAAGCGCCATAAGGAATACAGTGACGTCTGGCAGCAATGAATATGGATCATCAGGGCTGTTTAATTGCATAACCGACACAACACCGGAGCGGGTAATCAGACCTTCCCGGTGTTTTTTTTGCGTGCATAAAGCTTCTAAAAAGAATGCATTCTACCGTTGATATAGGGAAGTAAAGAACTATTCTCAAATGTTGAAGCACATTTCCTGCCAGATGGCTGTGAAATTGTTCATACTGTTGTCACTTCACAGGTTATCTATGAGTTCTATATAATATATTATGGTTATGACCGCAAAAATAATGAAAACCTGAATTTAAACGAAGGAGACGCTCATGATGAATAAAGCGAGTGAGGACAAGCAGTACGTTCCAACGAGCAATCGTAATTTTACAGCCTTAATTATCACCGTTTCCATTATAGCCAACGTGATTATTTTGCTGCTGTTCTTTTCGCCGATCGGATACCAGGGGAGTGTCAGTTTTGATCTCACTATTTTCCCAAGGTTGAATGCGATTTTTAACAGCTTCACATTTATTTTCCTGGTGGCTGCATTGGTTGCTATTTTCAAGAAGAACATTAAGCTTCATAAAACCTTTGTTTTGCTGGCCTTTGCCAGTACCGTTTTATTTTTATTTTCCTACCTGACCTTCCATTACATTTCGCCGGAAACTGCAAAATATGGCGGTGTGGGTATCCTTCGTCCGATTTACTTTACATTGTTGATTTCGCATAGCATACTGGCTGCGATTATCGTACCGCTGGCGCTGTTCACGGTTGTATGGGGATGGACGATGCAGGTAGCAAAACATCGTAAAATTGCACGCTGGACGATGCCAATTTGGCTATATGTGAGCTTGACCGGGGTACTGGTGTACGTTTTCATGGCCCCATACTATTAATAGATGTGGACCCTTTGCGGGTTGAATTAGGGAAATGGCGTCTCTGCTGAAGAGGCGTCTTTTTTGTATCCAATTAAAGAAAAATTATTCCTTCTAAATTTATTTTATTGAAAAAACGTTCCTTCTATAGCGGTATTTCTGCTATAATTTGCCTTAATCAACTAAGAACAAGGGGGTCACCATGTGACAAAGAAAGCGAAAGGCAGGTTACGGTTGCTTGTATCTATGCTGGCGCTGGTTGTACTGCTGAGCAGCTGCGGTGGTGGAGGATCAAAGTCGGAAAAGGTTGACGGAGGGAAAGTAACACTGCAATTTTGGACCATTGCACTACAACCTACATTTACCCCGTATTTCAATCGGGTGATTGCCGATTATGAGCAGAAGAACCCCAATGTCAAAATTGACTGGAAGGATTACCCTTATGACGCAGTAACCAACAAGCTGTTGACAAGTATCGCTAGCAACAGCAGTCCAGATGTAGTCAATCTCAATACAGAATTTGCTAGCCAAATGGGCTCCAAGGGTGCTGTTGTTGATATGAATGAGCATTTGTCGCCCGAGGAAAAGGCTGCTTATTTCGAGGGTATTTATAATTCCACTGTCATTAACGGTAAAGCTTATGCGCTACCCTGGTATACCGGCACAGAAGTGCTTTACATGAATACAAAGCTTGTCAAAGCCGCCGGATTGGACCCTGCTCATCCGCCCAAAACCCGGGAGGAATTGTCTGAATGGGGCCGTCAGGTCAATAGAAAAATTGGCAAAGCAGGCTATGCTCAGCAGCTTGTATCCAAGCTTTTCGCTGTGGACGGCATTCCTATTTTAAATAAAGAAAAGACAGCAGCGGCGTTCAATACACCAGAAGCAGTCACCATGATTGATAATCTAAAAAAACAGATGGAAGATGGCGTTGTACTCAAGGAAGACGCTGAATTCTCGCAACAAGTGAAATATTATGCCGGCGAGCAGGTTGCTTTCGAGCTGGCAGGCCCGACGTTCATCAATTTTATCAAAACGGCAGCGCCGGACGTTTATAAGAACACAATTGCTGTCCCTGTCCCAACCGGCAAAGCCGATGTGCGGCTCTCCAATTCCATGGACCTGGTCGTACCTGCTAAGTCTGCACATGTGGACGAAGCAGTGAAATTTGCTGTTTTCTTGACAAACGCAGAGAGTCAAACCGCTTTTTCTAAAGCGGCGAATACACTACCTTCCACGAAAGACTCCATTAAAGATCCATATTTTACCCAGTCTGACAAATCATTAGAAGCACAAGCCAAGGTAGTATCCGCGCAAAGCTTGGATAAGGCGACAGATTATATGGTCGGTGTGCCTAATGCCAAGGATGTGAACAGTGCCATCGCGCGAGCTTTGCAAAATATTGTATTGAACGGCACGGATACGAAGCAGACGCTTACTGCTCTGGAGCAGGAAGTGAACGATATTTTAAAGCAATAGGTTTGACTGGGGAGTAAGTGAATACTCCCCTGTTCATTTATCAAAATCAGGTGGTGATGCAGCATGATCAAATGGTTGAGGTCGGAGTCCTTTACGGCCTGGGCCTTTATGACGCCGGGACTGTTATTGCTTGCCGTCTTTGTATTTTGGCCTATTATTTACAGCATCCCGCTGGCATTGACGGACTACTCTGTCATATCAGATACCCATTTTGTCGGCTTGGATAATTTTGAAGCGGCGTTTAAGGACCGTAACTTTCTTATTTCGATTTGGAACTCATTGCTGTACGTGCTCATTGTCCCCTTTCTCCAAATTTTCTCCATCCTGATGGCCGTGCTTGTGAACAGCCGTATCCCGGGAATTAAAATATTTCGTACGACCTACTACATCCCTGTTGTGACTTCGATGGTAGCGGTAGCCTTAATTTGGAGCTGGCTGTTGGGCAATAACAGCGTAGTGAACTACTTGCTCATACAAGTCGGCTTGATTAGCAAAGACATACACTGGTTATCGGACAGCAATTTGGCCTTGTATGTACTGATGTTCATCACAATGTGGAAGGGACTCGGGTATTATATGATGCTCTATCTGGCTGGATTACAAAATATTCCTCAAGATCTGTACGAAGCCGCTAGAGTCGACGGTGCAAGCCGATGGCGTCTGATTGTCCATATTACTCTTCCACTGCTGAGACCCTACGTTCTGTTCTGTACCCTTATATCGCTCATGTCAGCTATTCGCGTATTTGATGAAGTATATGTACTAACCAAGGGTGGACCGGGAACGGCCACGTTGACATCCAGCTTGTATATTTTTCAAAAGGGGATGGAGCAGTTTAATTTTGGGTACGCTTCAGCACTTGGCTTAATTGTCGGTGCAATGATTGCCGTACTTAGTATTATCGTATTCCGATTCAATAGGAAAGGCGGTGTCAATCCCTATTGATGAATCCAAAGGATGACAAAATGGTACGCTCATCTCTTCCTAAAAAGGAAAGCAGCCGCATCATGCGCAGTCTTGCTCGAATGCTGAGAATGACGGTCATCTATGTGCTACTAGTGCTTCTCGCCCTCTTTTTAATGGGACCGTTCCTATGGCTGCTTAGTGTATCCCTCATGCCAGGCCGTAACATTTTTTCAACGCCGCCCGCTATTTTTCCGACTTTTATCGATTTCGACAACTATGTTCAGGTGTGGCAGTTCATGAATTTTCCAAAGTATATGCTGAATACGGTCATCATTACGGTGTTGGGCGTTGTGCTCAATGTGGTGCTCGCCAGTCTGACAGGATATCCCTTGGCTGTGTTTCGTTTTAAGGGCAAAAATCTGGTGTTTGTGCTGCTGATTGCCACGATGATTATTCCTTCCTACACCGCATTTATTGTGCATTATCTGACCATTCAAGGGCTTCATCTGGGCAATACATATTTAGGTGTAGTGTTGCCTGGGGCAGTCTCCGTGTTCAACATTTTTCTGATGCGACAGACGTTTATTCATATTCCCACCGATGTGCGTGATTCCGGTAAGATGGACGGCGCTTCGGAGTTTCGAATTTGGTGGCAGCTGGTGCTTCCGCTGGTCAAGCCGGCGCTGGCTGTAATTTCTCTGTTGGAGGCGATGTCGTTCTGGAACAGCTTTCTGTGGCCTATCGTTATTTTGAACGATACGGAGCTATATCCGCTGGCAGCTGCGCTCACATATCTCAACGGTCAATTTGCCTATAACTTCGGCTGGATTGCCGCAGGCACAATGATTTCGGTACTGCCGATCATTATATTATTCCTGTTTACACAGCGCTACTATATGGAAGGTTTGGCGGGAGCGGTAAAAGGATAGCCAGTAGTCACGGCAGCGAAGAGCCTGTGAATGGAAGGAGACGATTGCGATGGAACTGTCCGAAGGAATGGGGCCTTATTTGAGTGTAGGGCTAACACCTCAGGAGATTCAATATTATTTTCGTGATGTGTATGACAGCGGGGAAAGACTGGTTATCTCCGAACCGCGTCTGATCTGTGAGCTATCCTCTCGCTTTGCAATGAATCAGGAGTATGAAGGTGTGCTAGCCCCCGAGGGACCGATCAAGCTCATTGTACCTCCAGGACCGGGTGTACCGACTGAAACACGGGGAAGCGTGCAGTTGGTGCTCGAATATGACGGAACGCTTGCTGCAGATGGATATCGGTTGGACATTCAGAAGGGCGGGCGGATTGAAATCCATGCTTCCAATAAAAGAGGACTCAAATACGGCATGGATGCCCTGCATCTCCTGCTTCAAGTGGAACAGGAGCGATGTACTCTGCCGGTGGTGTCTATTCGGGATGAGCCTTCCTTCCCGGTCAGAGGAATTATTGAGGGCTTCTATGGGAAACCGTGGAGTTTCGCGGATCGGCTGGATGCCGTCCGTTTTATGGCTACACATCGGATGAACACATTCATGTATGCCCCCAAGGACGATCCATATCATCGTGAGCTATGGAGAGAGCCGTACCCTGAGGATACGTTTGCCCAGATTTGTGAATTGAGGGAAGCCTGCGAACGGCATGAGATTGATTTTCATTATTGTATCAGTCCAGGGAACGACCTGAGCTTTGGCAGTGATGAAGATTTCTTTAAATTGACTGAAAAGCTGGCGGCCGTGATTGCGATTGGCGTACGTCATTTTTCTGTGTTAATGGATGACATTGACTACGTACTCAAAGGGGAAAATCGACATTTGCTGGGCCGCTCGGGTCACGCTCATGTCTTTTTGACGAACAAGGTTCACACATGGCTGGCTGAACGGCTGCCTGAGTTTACCCTGACGGTCTGTCCTTCGGAATATTGGTCGTATTGGGATACCGAATACAAAAAGGATTTCCGTGAGCGGCTGCATCCGGAGATTAAGGTGTTCTGGACGGGGTACTTTGTTTTTGCTCCACAGATTAGTCGCCAGCATGCCGCCGATAATCATGCATTCTTTGGACATGAGCTATGGCTGTGGGATAACATCCCGGTGAATGATTGTGACCATGATCGGTTATTCCTTGATCCGCTGCGCGGACGGTATTCCGGGCTACCAGACTGCGGGCATACCGGTATAGTGGCCAACCCGATGAATCAGTGGGAATGCTCCAAAGTGACGCTCATTACGATGTCCCACTTTATGTGGAACAGTGAACGGTATATGCCTGAGCTATCTTGGGAATGGGCTGCGCGGGAGTTAGCGGGAGAGCGTGCGGATGAACTGATGTTTTTTTGTCGTCAAAACAGGAACAGCAGACTAGGCGGCAACACGTATGAGGACGTGGACCTTGCTTTGAAAATGCGCGATATCCCTGCGCTGGATATGTACTTTGAGCGGCTGCTTCAGGCCGTGAGCGTCCTACGGAGCGTGCCTGTCGGTGATCCGGCGGCAGGATTCGTGTCCCAGGCCGCACCGTGGCTGGAACGTGCCGAGCTGGATGTGGGCCTATGGCAGGTGTTGCGTCAAGCTGCGCTCAGCAGCGAGCAACAGGACGATGCACAGTCGGGGGAGAGCAGCACGCCGAGGGAAGCAGTTGACGAGCACGAGCCGTCGCCTCTGACAGACGAAATCGTAGGAGAACTGCGACGCGGTATCACTGCTTGCTTAGAAGCGGAGGCTCGGCTGGGTAGCAATCCGGCGATCCGTGCTGCTGCGCAGTGGGGTTATGTCGATCAAGACGAACAAGGCAAATATCGGCTGATCTTGTGAGTATTTGCGATGGATTAGGCAACCAAGGCAGCATAGCTGCCCTGAAAATAATCATTTGCCGTTAGGATAACGGTAATTTTCAGGAGAGGTGGAACGTATGGTGAAGCCAAAAACCCGATTACTTTTTATACCGCTGGATGAGCGGCCCTGTAATTATCAATTTCCTTATTTACTGGCACAGGGCACAGACTTGGAAATGGAGCGGCCCCCATTAGAATGGATGGGACAAAAGAAAACCCCTGGCGATACGACCAGACTATGGGCATGGCTCGAAGAACGCGCGGCGGCGGCTGATGGAGCCATTGTTGCGATGGATACGTTGCTGTACGGAGGAATCGTACCTTCTCGACTACACAGTATGTCGAGCGAGCAGGTCAGAGATAGAGTGAATCGGCTTCGCAGGCTAAAGCAACTATATCCGCAACTGACTCTGTATGCATTTCAACTGATTATGCGTTGTCCACAATACTCTTTGGCTGATGAAGAACCGGATTACTATGCCGATTGGGGTCGTGAGATATTCCGAAAGGGCTTCATTGAGCATCGTCAGGAGCTAGGGATCGCTACCGCAGAAGAGTTGCTCGAATTAGCTGATATCAACGAGCGTCTGCCGATGGAAATACTGGATGATTACCTGGGGCGTCGCCATGTGAATTTGGAGGCTAATGAAGTTGCACTGGATCTCGTAGCAGAAGGTATCATTAATTTTATGATCATCCCACAGGATGATTCGGCTCCCTACGGCTATACCGCCAAGGATCAGCAGCGGCTAAGAAGCCGTATTTCTGAGCTTGGGCTTGATTTGAATGTATACATGTACCCGGGGGCAGATGAAGTGGGTTGTACGTTGCTGGCTCGTTGGGTTAACAAGATGAATAATGTAGTCCCACTGGTGTATCCCCGATTGTCTGCTTTGCAGGGGGCATTCGTAGTTCCGCTTTTTGAAGATCGTTATTTTTACGAAACCTTAAAATATCAGATTATGGCGGCAGGTGGGTTGATAGCTTCCTCAGCAGCGGAGGCTGATTTGATTTTGTTGGCTAATACACCCGGTGACACGATGGCAGAGGCTTCATCCCAGCAACGTGCCATGACCGGATATGATGTACAACGGAATGTAGTAGAGCTGGTTGAGTACGGTTCTTATATGCTGCAATATGCAGGTCAAAATGTTGCAGTTGCTGATGTGGGCTACGCCAACGGCGCAGATCTCAAGCTAATTAGACTATTGAAGAAAAAAGGAATGCTTTTTAAGCTCGCAGGTTATGCAGGCTGGAATACCAGTTCTAACACGCTGGGCACCGTCATTGCCCAGTCTATGCTGTATACCCACTATGGCTCTACAGAGGAACATTTGGATTTTCTGTCGCTGCGCTACGCCGAGGATGCCTGTTATTGCGCTGTGGTACGTACGGCTATGAATAACGGGATTGTGGAGCAGATGGGTTTTACCAAGTTTATGCTCGATGGACCAAGAGGCTCAGTGGCTGCGGTTATTCGCGGACGGCTGGAGCAGGCACTCAATGATTATGTGAATGGGCCGGAAGGCCGTGTGGAAATTACAGATTGCTACATGCCGTGGAACCGCACCTTTGAAGTCGGATTGACCGTACGGCATCATGCCGAGAAGAGAGGGTGATTCCTATGGGAATGGAAGGTGTATTATCCAAAGTTCAGCACGGACTGATCGTATCCTGTCAGGCGCTACCAGGCGAACCGTTGCATGGAGCAGATTCTATGGTCAAAATGGCGCGTGCCGCACAGCAGGGTGGAGCTGTAGCGATTCGCGCCAATGGCGCATCGGATGTACGTGCGATTAAACAGGCGATTTCTCTACCAGTGATTGGCTTGATTAAGCGGGATTATGATGATTCTGATATTTATATTACGCCTACCCTTCGTGAAATGGAGGAACTGGTGAAGGCAGGCGCGGATATCATTGCGCTGGATGCCACATTACGACCGCGCCCAGCGGGATGCAAGCTGAAGAGGCTCATAGATTATGCCCATGAGCAGGGAGTCACTTCCATGGCAGACATATCGACACTGGAGGAGGCGCTTCATGCGGCCTCCCTTGGCGCAGACTGCGTTTCCACCACGTTATCCGGGTATACGCCGTACTCTGCTCAGATTGAGGGTCCTGATCTGGAGCTGGTTCGGAGAGCGTCGGAACTGGTTCCCGTTCCTTTAATTGCAGAGGGCAAAATTTATGATCCAGCGCAGGTTGAGGAAGCATTCCGAATGGGAGCACATGCAGTGGTTGTAGGCTCGGCGATTACCAGACCTCAATTGATTACGCAGCGGTTTGCCGATGCCGCAAGGAAGGCAGTGAAATGCATCTATGGAGATGAACGACCGAATTAAAACGTATTATCCTTCATTAACGAAATCGGAGCAGAAAGTTGCCTTGTGCGTACTGGAGCATCCCGCAGACATCATATATTTCTCTGTGACGGAGCTGGCGGATTTTGCAGGTACAGGCGAAACGACCGTCATGCGCTTTTGCCGGAAGATTGGTTTTAAAGGTTATCAGGATTTCCGACTTTCCCTAGCGCAAAGCCAGACTTATCGTAAAACCGATATGGGCGAGGAGAACACCGACCCAGACGACGAACAAGATATTACGCGTACGGTGTATCACAACATGCTCGATATTTTGCACTCCAGTATGGGACTGCTGGACCATTCAGAGCTTGGTCGTGCGATTGCGTGCCTCGATCAAGCGGGCTATGTCCAATTTTTCGGCGTAGGTGCTTCGGGGATTTCCGCGCAGGACGCTAAAAACCGTTTCTTACGGATCGGGCGCCGCGCCGAGGCCGTAGCAGACGGACACATTCAGTCGATGATGGCGGTGTCCATGAACCCGGGTGATGTCGCTATCGGCATCAGTGTATCAGGAAGTACGCTGGATACGAACGATATGCTGCGCAAAGCCAAGCAAAACGGTGCAACTGTTATCGCAATTACGAATTATGCGAAATCACCCATTACCTCCATTGCAGATATCGTGTTGCTGACCGCAGGCAAGGAAGCGCCGATAGAAGGTGGTTCAATCGGCGCTAAAATCTCACAACTATTCGTGATTGACCTCATCTGCGAAGGGCTTGCTCGCAAGCACACGAATCACACCAAACAGATGAAGGAAAAAACAGCGAGAGCCGTAATTGAACGAAGCTATTGAGATTTTTCAGTTATGAATTGAAAACTGTGCGCCTTCGACAGGTTCAATGACTTGTGTTTGTGGTGCTTATGAGTGGCTATTTCATGTATTGCTATTAATAGAAGGTTTGTACAAAGAGTTAGTAAGCTTTTATGTGGGCAACAAGGAGGTTGGTGTGGTGGCAGCTGCTGTGAACAGAGTCATAGGGATCGACATTGGGGGCACATCGGTGAAGGCCGCCATAGTGGCACGGGACGGATCGGTGCTTGATGAAATCCGGCTGGATACGGACGCTTCTCGTGGACGTGAATGGGTGTTGTCGCGGGTGTCAGAGTCTGTGTTTGGACTGTTGCGTTCTTTTGGAGATACCAGCCTCGGTGCCCATATAGATGTAGGTGCTCTAGGCATTGCTACTGCTGGCAGAGTGAATGTGGAGAGCGGCGAAGTTGTGTATGCCACAGATAACCTACCTGGCTGGCAAGGTACATCCTTAGTAACGTGGGCTAGAGAAAAACTGGCTTTACGAGCGGTTGCTGATAATGATGCGAACGCCGCTTTACTTGGAGAAGCGTGGCAGGGAGCGGGGAAGGGCAAGCGACGCTTGGTGATGCTCACGTTGGGAACAGGTGTCGGAGGTGCATTTATGGAAAATGGCCTCTTGTGCAGAGGGACTCATTGGAGCGGCGGTGATTGGGGACACAGTATTCTATTCCCCGGAGGACACCCCTGCAATTGCGGAAAAAAAGGGTGCACCGAACAATATGTATCGGGGAGCGCCTTGTTACGTCGAGGTAGGGAACAGGTCGGTAAATTGTACCGCTCGGGAAACGAGATTGTGAAAGAGGCCGCTCACGGTAACCAGGGAGCAATCCAGGTATTGGATCATTACACCGCAGATTTAGCTGTGATTCTAACTAACATCTCGGTGACTCTTGATCCTGAGGCGATCATTGTAGGTGGAGGAGTAGCGGACGCGGGAGAGGTCTGGTGGCCCATGTTGGAAAAGCATCTGCACCAACTTGGAGTTCAAACGGAAGTAAGCCGGGCAATGTTAGGCAATCGCGCTGGAATCATCGGTGCTGCACGGCTTGCTTTCGATATGATCGAGTCCTAGTACAAGAATGAAAGGGGTACGACCATGACGCAAAAACGGCTTGATACCGACATTGTTGTGATTGGCGGAGGTCTGGGAGGGACATCGGCAGCTCTTGCGGCGGCGAAGGCTGGCATGAGGGTCATCGTGACGGAAGAGACGGACTGGTTAGGGGGACAGTTAACTTCACAGGCGGTTCCCCCAGATGAGCATCGATGGATCGAACAATTTGGCTGCACAGCAACATACCGTGAGTTCCGTAATCGTGTACGTGACTATTACCGTCAGAACTATCCGTTAACCGAAGAAGCTCGAAATAATCCCATTCTCAACCCTGGAAACGGCTGGGTAAGCCGTCTGGCCCATGAACCACGGGTAGCTCTGCGGGTGCTTGAAGATATGCTCGCTCCTTATTTGAATACGGGGCGCGTTCAAGTACATTATCACACCGTGCCTATTGCCGTTCAGACGGATGGGGACTGTATTACTTCTGTAACTGTCCGTACCTCGAATAGCGCTGATCATAAGTATGGATTTAGAGAGCTGCACGGAACGTTTTATCTGGATGCGACAGAATGTGGTGATCTCCTTCCAATGGCGGGCGTGGAGCATACGAGTGGAGCGGAGTCGCGGGCTGCTACGGGTGAACCTCATGCACTGGAGTGTGCTAACCTTTTTGATATGCAATCTATCACACATGTGGCTGCCGTCGACTATATTCCTCGGGAAAGCTTCATTATAGAGCGGCCGCAACATTATGATTTCTGGAGCAATTATATTCCTTCCTTTTCCCGTTTTCCGATTTTGAGCTGGTATGCTACAGACGCGGATGATACCAGCAAGCTAAAACAGTTCACATTGTTTCCTAACGATCAGGGCATTGTATCCTTATGGGATTATCGTCGTATTGTTGATCCCTCGATATGGAGCGAATCGCTAAATGATGGCGAGGTAACTCTTTTAAACTGGGCGCAAAATGATTATTACCTAGGGCCATTGATCGGTGTCACCGCTCAGGAGCAGGCGAAACATCGAGAAAGAGCGCGTGAGTTGACTCGTTCATTAATATATTGGCTTCAAACCGAAGCGCCCCGGTTAGATGGAGGGTTCGGCTATCCGGGAATTCGACCACGGGGTGATATTCTCGGCACATCTGACGGTCTGGCTAAAACGGCTTATATTCGCGAGTCACGCCGAATTCAGGCCAAGTATATGATATCTGAGTTTGATGTAAGTCGTGAGCTTCGGGGAGAAGAGGGACCCAAACGGTATACAGACAGTGTAGGTGTAGGTAGCTATCATTTGGATCTTCATCCAACTACGGTATCTCAGCGAACATTCTACATCCCTAACTATCCTTATGAAATTCCATTGGGCTCACTTATTCCGGTGAGAGTGCGTAATTTGCTTCCTGCCTGCAAAAATATAGGGATGACCCAAATAGCCAATGGCTGCTATCGATTGCATCCTACAGAATGGAATATAGGAGAATCAGCGGGAAGCCTAGCGGCTTACTGCGTCTCCAACGAAGTATATCCCATTGAAGTGAGCCGATCAGCAGAGCATCTTGGATGTTTTCAAAACGTTCTTCTTCGCCAAGGTGTGGAACTGCACTGGCCTGCAGAGGTATTCGAGCCAGAGGGAGTCATCAGCTAATGAAGGGGCAACTAGCCCCTTGCCTGATTTAAATGAGCTGAAAGATGTGTGGATTTATGCTGAAATAAAAAAACGAAAAAATTGCTTGCTAAGTTGCTTGGATTTATGATATATTATTTGAGCTGACAACAAAACAGCAGTTTCAAAAGCGAAAAGCTTGGGTGAAATAATCTTCAAAAAAGAAAAAATAACCCTTGCATTTTTGAAACGAACATGATATGATCTTATAGCTGCTGAAAAACGCAGCGAAAGAGAAATGTTTGATCTTTGAAAACTGAACAACGAGTGAGTAAATTGATTTTGCTTGCAAAATCAAACAAGAGATATTTTTATCTCGTCAGTTTCAAAATGAGCTTATCGCTCTTTCTATAAACCAACTTCGGTTGGTCTTTAATGGAGAGTTTGATCCTGGCTCAGGACGAACGCTGGCGGCGTGCCTAATACATGCAAGTCGAGCGGGGTTACTTAGAAGCTTGCTTCTAAATAACCTAGCGGCGGACGGGTGAGTAACACGTAGGCAACCTGCCCACAAGACAGGGATAACTACCGGAAACGGTAGCTAATACCCGATACA
>NZ_JBZXYR010000013.1:0-145612 GCF_058895805.1 Paenibacillus sp. NMA1017
GTACGGTCCGACCGAAACCACGGTAGATGCGACTGCTTATACGATTGAAGATGTAGAGTCCCTGAACGCACTGCTGGAAAAAGGGGAGCACACGGTATCCATCGGAACGCCGATCGCGAACCAATCTGTGTACATCCTGAACAGCCAGCAGCAGCTGGTGCCGATCGGTATCGCAGGTGAGCTTTATATCGGGGGTGCAGGCGTGGGACGAGGATACCTGAACCTGCCGGAGCTGACGGCAGAGAAGTTTGTCCCGAATCCGTTCGCTGATGCGGCAGCAGCCGATCAAGCGGACAGCACTCACGCACACCGGATGTACCGAACGGGCGACTTGGCACGGTGGATGCCAGACGGCAGCATTGAGTATTTGGGCCGGATCGACCACCAGGTGAAAATCCGGGGCTACCGGATCGAGCTGGGCGAGGTGGAAGCGCAGTTGCTGACCGTGGACGGCATTCAGAAAGCCGTGGTCACAGCATGGGAAAACGAAGACGGACACAAGGACCTGTGTGCCTATATCATAGCTTCAGAGTCCCTGAGTTTGCCGGAGCTGCGGAATGCGCTGCAGCCGAAGCTGCCGGATTACATGATCCCGACGTATGTGGTACAACTGGATCGGTTCCCGCTGACACCGAACGGGAAAATCGACCGCAAGGCGTTGCCAGCACCAGAAGCACGCCTCGAAGGAGGCCTGGAGTACGTTGCACCGCGGACGTCGCTGGAAGCCAAGCTAGCCCAAATCTGGCAGGATGTTTTGAAGCTGTCCAGCGTAGGAGTCACCGACTCATTCTTTGACGTGGGTGGGCACTCCCTGCGGGCAACGACGCTGGTGGCCAAAATCCATCAGGAACTGGACAGCCGAATTACGCTGCGTGAGGTGTTCCAACACTTTACGATTGAGCAGCAAGCCCAGCTCATCGCTACGCACGGCACAGACACCTACACGATGATCCCTGCGGCGGCGAAACAGGCGTACTACCCGGTTTCCTCGGCTCAAAAACGACTGTACATTTTGAGCCATCTGGAAGGTGGGGATCTCAGCTACAATATGCCGGGGGTATTAATCGTGGAGGGACCGCTTCAGGCCGATCGGCTGGAGGATGCGTTCCGTCAGTTAGTGGCCCGTCATGAAACGCTGCGGACATCCTTTGAAATGGTGGAAGGCGAGGTTGTTCAGCGGGTGTACGATCAAGTGGAATTTGCAGTAGAGCACCTGCAGGCCAGGGAATCCGAAGCCGAAGCTTATATCGAGTCCTTTGTACGCAGCTTTGACCTTCGCCAGGCACCACTGCTGCGTGTCCGCCTCATTCAAACCGGACCAGAGCGCCACCTCCTGATGTACGACATGCACCATATTATTTCAGACGGTGTATCGTCTAACAATATCGTGCAGGAGCTGGTACAACTGTACGAAGGGCAGGAATTGGAGCCGTTGCAAATTCAGTACAAGGACTACGCCGTGTGGCAGCAACAGGAGACGCAGCGTGAATCATACCAACGCCGGGAACACTTCTGGCTGGAGCATTTAGCCGGAGAATTGCCGGTACTGGATTTGCCAATTGCTTATCCTAGACCTGCTGTGCGCAGCTTCGAGGGTGCGATGTATGAATTTACAGTGGACGCGAATGTATCCGAGCAACTGCGCCGAATTGCGGCACAGACCGGAAGCACGCTGTACATGGTGCTGTTGAGCGCCTACACCGTTCTGCTGTCCAAATACAGCGGTCAGGACGATTTGATTATCGGTACGCCGGTAGCAGGCCGCTTGTTGCCTGAGCTGGAGCCACTGATCGGAATGTTCGTCAACACGCTAGCCATCCGGCATCAGCCGAGAGGCAACCAAACGTTCCACAGCTACTTGCAGGAAGCCAGAGATCGTACGCTGCAAGCCTTCGAGCATCAGGATTATCCACTGGAAGAGTTGGTGGAAAAGCTGGATGTAGCACGGGATGCAAGCCGTAACCCATTGTTTGACACTATGTTTGTACTGGAAAATACAGAGTCGCCGGAAGCACAGCTTGAAACGCTGTCCTTCAGTCCGTATGTTCAGGAGCATCGTATTTCCAAATTCGATTTGACCTTGTCCATGAGTGATGAAGATGGGGAGATCAAGGGTTCGTTTGAATATTGCACGAAGCTATTTGGGGCCGACGCTATTGAGAGATTAACCAGAGATTTGATAGCGATCCTGTCCCAGATTGGAATCAATCCAGATTTGCTGTTAAGCGATATTCAGGTGAACTCAGACGAGCAGCCGGAAGGTTTTTCACCGGATTCCATCGACTTTGTTTTTTAAAATCAGTTTCTAAATCAGTTTCTAAATCAGTTTTCTAAATGCAATGATTTCACTTTGCGTGTGCAGAGGGCGGCGGCTTGTCCGACTGCCCTTGCCTGCAAAGTATTCTTTTTCTCACACAACGCTCATGTACGTAACAACGCACCATCCAACCGGGGGAACAGGCCCCGAGAAGCAGGAGGGATGTCATTGAAAGCCTTATTTGAGAAGGAAAAAAATTACTGGAGTCATAAGCTGGAATCTGAGGATCATATCATCTGTCTTCCATATACTAACAACGTGTCCAAAAGTACAACTGTAACGAGTTTAAATTCCCATACGTACACGCTCACATTTCCATCTGAAATTTCCCAAAGAATATCATCTATAACAGGTGGCGCTCCATGGGCCGTGTTTATGGTTCTGCTTGCTGGAGTAGAGAGCTTATTGTATAAATACACAGGTGAGGAACGTGTGCTGCTGGGCATCCCGGTAGCCAAGTCTGGCAACGGTACTACAAAGCCGATCAACCATCTGCTTTTATTGAAAAATACGCTGGATTCCAGCACAACCTTCAAAGCCTTGCTGTCTCAAATCAAAACCTCTGTCGGCGAAGCAATTGAACATCAAAACATTCCTTTTTGGAACTATTCTGAATTACTTGACATTCAACGTAATGAGAATGGAAAGCCTCTTATTCACACCACAGTATCCTTGCGAAATATTCATATTTCTGATTTTTTGAATCATGTACAATCTGAACTAGATTTCCAGTTTCAATGGGAAAAAGAAGCGGTCTCCCTAAACGTAAAGTATAGTAGCGACCGTTATAGCGAGACGACGATTGAGCACTTTGTTGAGCAGCTTCTGCGGCTGTACACTATTGTTTTGCAGCAGCCAGAGTTGGCGATTTCCACAACACAAGTGCTGTCAGAGCAAGAAGTAGAGCAGCTGATTCATACCTTTAACGATACAACTGTGGATTATCCACGTCATGCGTCTATTCATGAATTGTTCGAGAAACAGGCGAAGCAGGCACCACAGCAGGTGGCGGTAGTGTGTGGGCAAGATAGCCTAACCTATGCAGAATTGAATGAAAAGGCCAACCGACTGGCTCATTCTTTGCGTAAGCAGGGAATCCGCACCGAGCAGACGGTCGGCATTGTAGCTGAACGCTCGATGGAGATGATTGTCGGTATGCTCGGAATTCTCAAAGCAGGTGGAGCGTATGTACCCATTGATTCTGATTACCCGGATGAGCGTGTACGCTATTTGCTGAAGGATTCCGGTGCGGACATACTGCTCGTGCAGCGAATGGAACATCAGCCCCCTGATTTTAAGGGAATGGTGCTTGACCTTAGCGATGCCGCAATTTATGGAACGGATGATGCTGATCGTTACGATCCCATTTTGCCGAATAATCACGGGACGAATACTGATCCGGGATACGTGGACTGCCTAGATCCGTTCTACTCTATTTCCGCCAGTCCCGAACTTGCTTCTACGACAACCATACAACCAGAAACCATGCAGCCAACAGCTACGCATTCAGAACAAGCAGAACAAATACAGCAGGCTTATGCAGCTGGAGAACAATCGAAGGAGAACACAGCTGGTCGCTTGGCCTATATCATGTATACCTCAGGGACTACAGGCCAACCCAAAGGGGTTATGGTGGAGCACCGTAATGTCGTGCGTTTGGTGAAAAACACAAACTATGCACGCTTGAATGCCGACACGCGCATTTTGCAGACCGGGTCTGTTGTCTTTGACGCGTCCACCTTCGAAATTTGGGGTGCGCTATTGAACGGTGGGCAGCTGGTGCTGGTGAGTCAGGATGTTATTTTGGACGCACCCAAGCTCAAGGAAGTTGTCCGCAATCACAGCATTACCACGATGTGGCTGACCGCACCACTCTTTAATCAGCTATCCCAGCAGGACTTGGAACTATTTGAGGGGATGCGGGAGCTATTGGTTGGTGGTGATGTGCTGTCTGTACCGCACATTAACCGGGTATTGGAGGCCCATCCGAATCTACATATCATTAACGGCTACGGTCCGACGGAAAATACGACCTTTTCCACCACACAAGCCATTACTGGCGTTCAATCGGCATCTGTGCCCATTGGCAGCCCGATCCATAACTCGACGGCATATGTCGTGGACGGTTCGATGCAGCTCCAGCCTGTTGGAGCGTGGGGGGAACTGATCGTCGGCGGTGACGGGGTGGCTCGTGGATACCGCAACCGCCCAGAACTGACGACCGAAAAGTTCATCAACAGCCCGTTCCGTGGCGGTGAACGCTGCTATCGTACAGGGGACCTGGTACGTTGGAATGTAGACGGGACGCTGGAATATAAGGGACGGATCGACGAGCAGGTGAAAATTCGAGGCTACCGGATTGAGCTGGGCGAGGTGGAAGCACAGCTGTTAAAGCTGGAGGCAGTCCGAGAAGCTGTTGTAATTGCACATGAAGATGAGCAGGGGCAAAAGCTGCTCTGCGCATATGTGGTCACCCAAACGGAAGTAGCGACAAGTGAGCTGCGTAGTGCTTTGAGCCAGGAGCTACCGGTCTACATGGTACCGTCGTATTTTGTGCAGCTGGAGCAATTGCCACTGACGCCCAATGGCAAGGTGGATCGCCGAGCGTTGCCACAGCCAGAGGGAGGTGTAAGCTCAGGCGCAGAATATGTATCTCCTCAAAATCAATTACAAGCACAACTGGCTAGTATCTGGAAAGATGTGCTGGAGCTTGAGCGCATTGGCATTAAGGATAACTTTTTTGAGGCAGGAGGACATTCCCTGCGGGCGACACATGTCATATCACTCATCTATAAGGAATTGCATAAAAATGTGCAGCTAAAGGATCTGTTCCAGCATCCGACCATTGAACAGCTGGCGCAAGTTATTGAAGCACTGGAGCAAACCACTTATGAATCCATCCCTGTTACGGAGAATAAGCCATTTTATGCGGTCTCTTCGGCTCAAAAACGGATGTATATCCTCAATCAGCTTGATGGAGCGGGAATTAGCTATAACATACCTGGTGTCCTAACTCTGACCGGTTCACTTGATCACAAGGCACTGGATAGCGCGTTCCGTCAGCTTATTGATCGCCATGAAACATTGCGCACAAGTTTTGAGACCATGAACGGTGAACCTGTCCAGCGAGTACATGACGAGGTTCCTTTTCGCATGGAATTGACTAATGCTCACGGAGCTACCCCAAAGGAAACGGATGAGCTGGTACGTAACTTTGTCCAACCATTCGATCTGGGGCAGGCTCCGTTATTCCGAGTTGGTTTGATTGAAACAGACCCAGAGCATCATATTTTGCTCATGGACATGCATCATATCATTTCGGACGGCACCTCTATAAATGTACTAATTCAGGACTTCATTCATTTATACGCAGGCGACACGCTGCCATCGCTACGCATTCAGTATAAAGACTACGCCGCTTGGCAACAGAAGCAGCAGCAAAGTGAACGCTACCGGGAACAGGAAAACTACTGGCTCAATACCTTCGCAGGAGAGCTACCTGTGCTTGATCTACCGACTGATTATCCACGGCCAGCGGTGAGAAGCTTTGAAGGAGATGTGCTGGAATTTACGCTTGACCAACGACAAAGCGAAGGCTTAAAAAGCATTGCGGTGCAGACGGAATCGACATTATATATGGTGCTGTTGGCTGCCTATTCGGCTTTGCTTAGCCATTATAGCGGGCAGGAGGATATTATTGTCGGTTCGCCAATTGCAGGTCGGCCCCATGCGGATCTTGGCAGTCTGATCGGGATGTTCGTGAATACACTGGCAATCCGTAATTATCCAGAAGGCGGGAAAACGTTCCGCGATTATGTGTTGGAGGTCAAGGAAAACGCGTTAAAGGCTTTTGAACATCAGGATTATCCGTTTGAAGAGCTGGTGGAGAAGCTGGGCGTGGATCGAGATTTAAGCCGTAATCCGTTATTTGATACCATGTTTGCACTGCAAAACTTAGAGCAAAAAGAGCAGCAGCTGGCGGGGCTGCAATTGGCATCCTATCCAAGTGAACAAACGACGGCCAAATTTGATTTGAGTCTGTTCGCAGTGGAGGATGGAGAACAAATTTCCTGTGCTCTTCAATACGGAACTCGGCTGTACAAACGGGAAACCATTGAACGACTGACTGAACATTTGCAGCAGCTTATCAATGCGGTTATTCAACAGCCGGATATCGCTCTTTCGGCTATTGAAATGGTTTCGGCCCAAGAAAAAGAGCTGCTTGTGCAGAGATTCAATGATACGGTAGCAGACTATCCGTATCCACGAGATCAAGCACTGCATGTGCTGTTCGAGGAACAGGTAGCGCAATCACCAGATCGGCTGGCCATCACCTTTGCGGACATGCAGCTTACCTACCGCGAGCTGAATGAACGTGCCGACCGTCTGGCCCGCATACTCGCTTCCCATGGGATACGACGCGGGTCCGAGCCAGAGACACAGCGAGTAGGGATTATGGCTGAACGCTCCATTGAAATGGTCGTCGGTATGCTGGCGATTTTGAAGGTCGGAGGGGCTTATGTTCCCATTGATCCCGATTATCCTGAGGAGCGTATCCGTTATTTACTGGAGGACTCCAGTGCTGGGCTGTTACTGTTGCAGCGACGTGAGCAGATGCCTTTTGAACCCGGCATTCCGGTCATCGATTTAAGTGATGAACAGCGATGGAATAGCAAATCTGAATGTGACGCTCAGACGGATGGAACCATTGCGATTACAACAGGGGAATCTTCCTCGGATCTTGCGTATGTGATCTACACCTCTGGTACGACAGGCAAGCCGAAGGGCGTGATGATTGAGCACCGTAATGTCGTGCGCCTAGTGAAAAACAAAAGCTATGCCATGCTTGATGAAAATACACGTATGCTGCAATTGGGCGCAGTTGTGTTCGATGCCTCCACATTTGAAATCTGGGGAACGCTTCTGAACGGGGGACAACTGTATGTGGTAAGTCATGAGACTATTCTGGATGCCTCCAAGCTCAAACAGGCAATTGACAAGTATCGTGTTAACACGATGTTCATGACCACGGCTTTATTCAATCAGTATTCGCAGCAAGAAATTGGAGTGTTTGCGTCCTTGAAGGAGTTGCTCGTGGGTGGTGATGTGTTGTCTGTACCACACGTCAATCGTGTGTTGAAGGAGTACCCGCAGCTTCGTCTGGCCAATATTTATGGGCCGACGGAGAACACCACCTTTTCCACCATCTATGACATTACAGAACCGCAAATCCAGGCTATTCCCATTGGACGTCCAATTGATCACTCGACCGCTTATGTAGTCAATCGTTCGTTGAAGCTGCAACCTATCGGAGCCTGGGGAGAGCTGATCGTCGGTGGTGATGGTGTTGGGCGTGGATATCTGAATCGGCCCGAGCTTACGGCGGAAAAATTTATTGAAAGTCCATTCCAGTCTGGAGAATATTGCTATCGTACAGGGGACTTAGTGCGTTGGCGTGCTGATGGTGTACTGGAGTACAAGGGAAGAATGGATGAACAGGTCAAAATTCGCGGCTACCGCATTGAACTGGGTGAAATTGAAACCCGTTTGTCCACGATTCCAGGTGTGAAGGAATCGGTTGTTACCGTGCGGCAGGATGATCACGGACAAAAACAGCTGTGTGCCTATTTTGCGACAGACAGCGAACTGAGCGCCAGCGACTTACGTAACATTTTGTCGCAGGATCTGCCTGGCTATATGGTGCCGTCCTACTTTGTGCAGCTCTCCAGACTGCCTTTGACGCTGAATGGCAAAGTAGACCGCAGGGCACTGCCCACACCTGAGCACAATCTCGATACAGGTATGGATTATGTGGCACCCGAGACGGATGTCCAACAGGCACTGGCTACAGCTTGGGGAGCCATTCTTGGTATCCCGAAAGTCGGAATACAGGATAACTTTTTCCATTTGGGTGGTGACTCCATCAAGGCCATCCAAGTATCGTCCCGCTTGTTTCAGGCTGGATACAAGCTGGAAATGAAGGACTTGTTCAAATACCCGACAATTGCGGGACTAAGCACATATATTCAGCCTGTTAACCGAATAGCCGAGCAGGGCGAGGTTACAGGAAATGTAGTGCTTACACCGATTCAGCGCTGGTTTTTTGAACAGCCAACGGGAGAACCACACTATTTTAACCAATCTGTTATGCTCTATCGGCAGAAAGGCTATGACGAACAGGCACTACGGCGGGCGCTCCATCAGATTACTTCGCACCATGATGCATTGCGTATGGTTTTTAGTTTGTCGGAGAACGGATGTACAGCATGGAACCGCAGTGTAGAGGAAGGCGAACCGTACCATCTGGAATGCTTTGACTATAATGACAGCGATGTAAACAAGCAAGATTTGGCGAAGATAATTGAAGCGAAATGCAATGAAATTCAATCTGGTATTTCCCTAAGCGAAGGTCCGCTGATGAGACTGGGGCTGTTCCGTTGCCCGGATGGGGATCATCTGCTGGTCGCGATTCATCATTTGGTGGTAGATGGAGTGTCCTGGCGCATCCTATTTGAGGATTTGGCGACAGCTTATGAGCAAGCCTCCAAGGGTGAACAGGTGATTCAGTTACCTCACAAGACGGATTCGTTCCAAACGTGGGCCGAAAAGCTGCACACCTATGCCAACAGCCCAGCTATGGAAAGTGAGCGGGTGTATTGGGAGGAGCTTGCAAAAGCGGAACTGGCTCCTTTGCCGCAGGATTACGGACATAACGAGCACGATAAGCCATTGATTGGCGATAGTGAATCGGTTACTGCTTTATGGACAAATGCAGAGACAGAGCAACTGCTCAAGCAGGCCAATCGTGCCTACCGTACAGAAATTAATGACCTGTTGCTGACTGCGGTAGGAATGGCGTTACAAGCATGGAGCGGAATTGATCGTTTCCTGATTAATCTGGAGGGACATGGACGTGAAGCCATTTTACCAGAGGTGGACATTACCCGGACGATAGGGTGGTTTACAAGCCAATATCCTGTTTTGCTCGATATGCCGGAAGAACTGGCACTTTCGCAACGGATTAAGCGTGTGAAGGAAGGACTGCGCGGCATCCCGCAAAAAGGGATTGGCTACGGTGTACTGAAATATTTAGCCGACCGTCAGACACAGGCACCGGAGGCATCTCCAGCCCTATTTACGACAGATCCCGAAATCAGCTTTAACTATTTGGGACAGTTCGATCAGGATATGAAAGGGAACGACTTGCATTCATCCTCATATGAGGGTGGGATGCCGCTAAGCCCGACCATGGCTCGGACGTATACGCTGGATTTTGGCGGCATCATTTCGGGAGGCCAACTGGGTCTGACGATTAGCTATAGCCGTACCAGCTATAGACCGGAGACGATCGAGCGATTGGCGAAATTACTGGAATCGAGCCTGCGTGAAATTTTGGCACATTGCATCCATAAAGAACACCCTGAGCTGACCCCAAGTGATATTTCCTATAAAGGAATGAGTGTGGAGGGCTTGGACAGCCTGTTATCTGAAATGGGTGCTGCGGGTGAGATCGACAATGTATATGCACTGACCCCCATGCAGAAAGGGATGCTGTTTCACAGTCAGCTAGATAGTCAAGCAGCTGCGAATGACGCGTATTTTGAGCAGGTTTCTTATGATATGCGAGGTCAGATGGACATTCGGGCTTTTGCAGAAAGCCTGAATATTCTGGTTCGGCGACATGAGGCGTTGCGTACACATTTTTATTTTGGCAGAGATACGGAACCGTTGCAGGTGGTGTATCGAAATCGGGATTGCGGCTTTCAATATGAAGATTTACACCATCTGGATGAGGATGAAATAGATACCTGGGTGAAAAATTTCAAGCTACAAGATAAAGCACGAGGCTTTGATCTGCGTCGGGATGTCCTGCTGCGTGTAGCGATTTTACGTACCCGAGAAGACAGCTATCATTTTGTATGGAGCTTCCATCATATCGTCATGGACGGCTGGTGCCTGTCCCTTATAAATAAAGAAGTGTTTGAAAGCTATGCAGCACTTCAGGAAGGCAGAGTACCAGAACTGGCACCGGCAGTGCCGTACAGCCGCTTTATTGAATGGCTGGAAGCACAGGATCGCAAGGCGGCAACCGACTACTGGAGCAGCTATTTATCCGGATATGAGCAGCAAACAGCATTACCAGCTGTAAAATCCGGTCGCAAGAGTGGAGGCAACACGGCTAGTGATTGGGTGACGGTTTTGGAACGTGAGTTGACCCTCCGGGTGGAGGAGACGGCTAAGCGATATCAAGTGACCATGAATACGTTACTACAAACCGCATGGGGGATTGTGCTGCAAAAATATAACAACCACAGTGATGTCGTATTTGGCAGTGTCGTCTCAGGCCGTCCATCGGATATTATCGGGGTAGAGGATATTATCGGCTTGTTCATTAATACCATTCCCGTTCGCATCCTTAGTGAGACAGGGGAATCTTTTGCAGAAGTTATGAAGAAAACACAGGAGCAGGCGCTGGCTTCTCATGCGTATGATACGTATCCACTGTTTGAGATTCAGGCATTGACCGATCAGAAACAGGATTTAATTAACCATATTATGGTGTTTGAAAATTATCCGGTAGATGAGCAGGTCGAAGAACTGGGAAGTGACGGGCAGGATACATTCCCGATTTCCAACGTGGTGGCTGCAGAGCAGACTAACTATGATTTGAGCCTAGTCGTTATGCCGGGAGAATGTATCAAGATTCGTTTTATGTATAATGCGTTAAGTTATGATCAAATAGGCATTGAGCGTCTGCATGGGCATTTTGTGAATCTGTTGGAGCAAGTTTTGCTTAACCCGAATGTTTGCGTAGAAGAGCTGGAACTCGTTACAGCGGCGGAAAAACAACAAATTACAGGAGAGTTTAATGACACTGCCTCTGCATATCCAAGCAATCACACGATCCAAAAACTGTTTGAGGAGCAGGCAGAGCGCACGCCGGATCATATTGCTGTAGCTTTGGGTCATCAATCATTGACCTATCGGGAACTCAATGAGACAGCCAACCGTTTAGCGCATACGCTGCGTGACGCAGGGGTGAAACCCGATGAACCTGTTGGCATTTTGACGGAGCGCTCACTGGATATGATTACGGGAACACTCGCTATTTTGAAGGCAGGAGGCGCGTATGTGCCGGTAGACCCTCAATATCCGGAGGACCGTATCCGTTATATGCTGGAGGACTCGGGAGCCAAGCTGTTGCTGGCTCAACAAGATTTGCTGGATCGTTGCTATTTTGACGGACAGATTGTCAATTTGAATGAGGATACGTCCTACAGTGCAGATGCTTCCAATCTGGGTATAGATGGAGCGGGTAATCATGCTGCTTATGTCATTTATACCTCAGGCTCAACAGGTAAGCCTAAGGGTGTCGTTGTTGAGCATCAAAGTGTCGTGCGCCTTGTCCGCAATACGGATTATGTGCCATTTGATGAATCGACCCGAATGCTGCAGACTTGCGCCTTTGTATTTGATGTATCTACGTTTGAAATTTGGGGCGCGTTGCTGAACGGCGGTCAGCTTGTTCTTGTGCATAAGGATGATCTATTAGATGCGGCCAAACTTAAAGAGACGATACGGGATCATCGCGTCACCATGATGTGGCTGACCACACCGTTATTTAATCAGCTTTCACAGCAGGATAGTAAACTTTTCGGCGCTGTGAAGTATTTGCTGGTTGGTGGTGATGTTTTGTCTGCACCCCATATTAACCGGGTCCTGCGCGATAATCCGGACATGAACATCATTAACGGCTATGGGCCAACGGAAAATACAACTTTTTCGACGACGTATCACATTACGGAAGAACAACTGGATTCGGTGCCGATCGGACGCCCTATCCGCAATTCGACGGCGTATGTTGTAGATTCGTCATTTAACCTGCAACCGGTCGGAGCTTGGGGTGAGCTGGTTGTCGGCGGAGACGGAGTTGCACGTGGTTATCTGAACCGTCCTGAGCTGACGGCTGAGAGATTTCTTGCTAACCCGTGGGTGGACGGAGATCGCCTGTACTGCACGGGAGACCTTGTTCGCTGGCGTGAAGACGGCATACTGGAATATGCTGGACGGATTGATCAACAGGTTAAAATTCGCGGTTACCGGATTGAGCTGGGCGAGGTGGAGGCACGGCTGGCAAGTGTACCGTCCGTGCGGGATAGTGTTGTTATCGCTTTGCGGGATGGAGCGGGTCAGCAGCAATTATGTGCTTACTTCACTGCCGATGAACAGCTGACCATTCGTGAGATTCGAGCTGCGATGTCGGTCAGTCTGCCGAGCTATATGATTCCATCCGCATTTGTACAGCTGGATCGGTTTCCGCTGACGACCAACGGCAAAATCGACCGCAAAGCTTTACCTGTGCCGGACAAAGGGCTGCACACGGGTATAGAATATGTCGCACCGCGAACCGATGTGGAGCAGTTGCTGGCAGCCATTTGGCAGGAAGTGCTTGAAATTCCACAAGTGGGTATCCACGATGACTTTTTCACGTTGGGCGGACATTCCTTGAAAGTATTGGAGCTTATACGCAAAGTTCACCTTGCCACAGACATTGAGCTTCCCATCCGAAGTGTTATGGACTTCCCGACTATAGAAGAGCAGGCGCTCATATTATTGAAAGCCGATCTGGAATATAAGGCCGATAGTCCAATCATTCGGTTGAATGAACACGGTCCGATCTCGATCTTCTGCTTTCCTCCTATGCTTGGATACGGGCTGTCGTTCGCGGAGCTGGCGAAACAACTGGATCAAGACGCAGTCGTGTATGGATTGGAGTTCGTGGATGATGCTGCGGATGAGCAGGCCATGCTGGCACGTTACGTTGATTTGATCGTCAGCACGCAAGCGCAAGGTCCGTATGTGCTGCTTGGTTATTCCATAGGTGGTAATCTGGCGCATAAGGTTGCTGACACACTGGAACGTCAAGGTCATGCTGTATCCGATATTTTTATGCTCGATTCGGTCAAAAGGACGGAAGCCCTGCCCTACACAGTTGAAGAAACAGAGCACGAAATTCATGACATGCTGGAACAGGTTCCCGAATCCTATCGTGAGCTGTTGAATGAAACGTACAAGCGTAAAATGATCGCTTACGCGGTGTATGGCAACCAGCTTGTGAATACAGAGAGCGTTCAAGCGAATATTCACGGCTTTGTCGCCGTTGGATCGGAAACGGTGAAGGGTACCGGAGATAATCGACTTTTATGGAAAGACGCTACACAAGGTAGCTATGAAGAGCATAGCTTGATTGGTAATCACTATGAAATGCTGGAACCCGGATTTATCGAGGAAAATGTAAGAGGCATCCGTGCCGCAATACAAAAGATAACTCGGAACACGGACAAAGACATGACACAAGATTTGGCACATCATAAATCTTGAAAATCTATGGTCGATGATGTAACGAACTGAATCACTAATTTTTAATCTGTAACACATGAATCCTGATCGACAGGTAAGAAGCCTTCTGCTTACGCGACTCGATCAGGATTCGCTTTATTATGTGCACTCCCGCGATGGGAAGTGCGATGATTCCATAGCGCCATGCTGATGGCTTCCATACGGAGTATAAATATCTGCTCGCTATGCAATCACCGCACGGTTCAAATCATTAAATCAACTTCATACGTAAGGATGGTACTTCAATATGAAGAATAAAGGCATTTGCTACCTATCCGCATTTTTAGCAGCATTGTTTCTCTGGAATCTACTCATTGCTTCGGCATGGGCAACAGACAGCATAACACCTGATTCATTGGAAAAAACAGTGGACGATATCATGGGTACAGAATTGGAAAAATTGCATATTCCGGGGGCGGCGGCTGTCGTGACCCAGGGAACCCAAATTCTTTTTAGTAAAGGGTATGGATATGCAGATCTGGAGCGGAAAGTGGTATTTGATCCAGCGAAGACCATTGTTCGTGTCGGCTCGCTAACCAAATCATTTAGTGCAAGCGCCACGATGCAGCTGGTCGAGCAAAACAAGCTTGATTTGAATGAAGACGTGAACAGCTATCTCCACAGCTATAAAACTACGCAATACCAGAATCAGCCTTTCAATTTGCATCAGCTTTTGACACATACCTCAGGATTAGATGAAGCGCTGTACGACATTAACAGCTCGACTCGGGCAGGCGTTTTGCCTACAGAGCAGTATCTCAGCACGTATTTTCAAAATCAGCCTCCCATCCGCAAACCTGGAATTCAGTATGATTACAGCAATGTCGCCTACGGTCTGATCGGTAATATCGTGGAGCAAGTAAGCGGTCAGGGACTGAATGATTACCTCCGTACACATCTGTTCCAGCCGATGAATATGCCCAGCGCGACGCTGGAATTGCCGTTAAATCATCCGGCACTGGCCCAATCGTATCAGTGGAAGGATGGAGCGTATTTGAAACAGCCTTTGTCATATATCAATCTGCCGGGAGCAGGAGCGTTGAACGTCACACCCAACGAGTTTTCCCATTACCTGATCACTCATTTAAACCAAGGCAAGTATGAGGGCAAAGTGGTGCTCCAGCCACATACGGTAAAAGTGATGCATGCGCAGCAATTTGCAGTCGATGCACGCCTGGATGGCGTGGGCTACGGATTTTTCCGTGGTCATTTGGAGACGGGAGTACCTATGCTGTGGGCTACCGGGGAAATTGATGATTTTATTTCTGAAATGGTATTGATTCCGTCGCAAAAGATCGGTATTTTTGTGATCATTAATTCAGCTGACACGGACACCCTGCTTCATGGAAAAGTCATTCATGCGATAGCCCAGATGCTGCCCTCAGAGCCGCAGGCCGTTTCGCAGTCACTAGCTCGTTCTTCCACCCAAGTGAAGATTTCGCCAGAGATTGAGGGTGTATATCAGGTGGATTCTAATCCTGTTCATGGGGGGGGAAAATGGATTCGGATACTGGGAAACATTACATACACCGTGCGAATTCAAGATGATCATACGTTAATTGTTAAAGGAAAATACCCAAATGAGAATGAAGCAACAGACAAAGTTTTTCAAGCAGCAGGCGATGGATTGTTTGTGGAAAAGGGGGGCCAGCTTAAAATTTTGCTGTATCAGGAAAACGGTACGTGGATGATGGTTGCCCCGGATAGTAAGACCATGAAGCAGACGACACTTTGGCACCGTACCTGGACTCTGCTTGTCAGCTACGCTGCCGCCTCCTTATTTTTCATTACGACCTTGCTGATTTGGATCGTAAGATATGTGATCAGAGATATCCGTAAAACGAATAATCACATTTCGTCTAACCTTGCATTCATTGCGTCACTAAATACGATTTTTCTCGGGGTGCAGGTCATCTATGGTAACAATCAGATCGTGTATGGCTATTCCGCGTGGTATATCTGGGGAATTTGTACGCTGCCACTCATTTCAGCACTCATTGCCGTGTGGGTATTAATCGTGAATGGCGCAAAGCTGATTACAGGGGAAAGAAGAACCCGGGCTGCCGGGAAAATCCTATTTGCGGTACTCACATTGCTACATACGGTGTATCTTTTTTATTGGAATTTCCTTCCTATTCATTATTCCTAAAGATTTACAAAACAATGCATATTCGAACATAAATGAATGCTAAAATTTGTAACTGATGCCCCCAGAGGGTTTTAAACCAACAAATAGGAGGAAAAGAATGGGAATCTTTCGTCGTTTTACATCCCGTAGCTTTAAATACGCAACTGCTATGGTTTTCACTTTATCGTTGTACGCTGGTGTTACGGGCAGCATACAACCTGCACGGGCAGAAGGTCCAGCGGACCCAGCCCCCTTCATTGCAGCGAAAGTGGTCAATGAGAACGCTGGTAAAAAAGTACTGTTTGATAATACCCATGGACAGACAGCTGGCGCAGCAGATTGGGTGATTGATGGTGGATTTTCAGACTTCGGCCAAGCCCTCGCGTTCAATGGCTATGATGTACACGAGCTTCGCCAATCTACGCCTATTACTTACAATGATCTAAAGAATTATGATGTATTTGTTACGGCAGAGCCGAATATTCCTTTTAAACAGAGCGAACAGGCTGCAATGGAGCAGTATGTAAAAGCAGGCAATAGTATTTTTTTCATTGGAGATCATTATAACGCGGACCGCAACAAGAATCGCTGGGACGGATCGGAGAGCATTAATGGCTACCGTCGTGGTGCATGGGAAGACCCTGCGAAAGGAATGAGTGCGGAAGAGAAAAGCTCGGCAGCGATGCAGGACGTGGTCAGCTCAGATTGGCTGGGCAGCCAGTTTGGTGTGCGCTTTCGCTACAACGCATTAGGCGATATCACGGCCAATCAGATTGTCGAGCCAGCGCAGGCGTTTGGCATTACAGCTGGAGTGAGTAATGTCGCAATGCATGCAGGATCAACACTGGCGATTATCGACCCGGCGAAAGCCAAGGGGATCGTATATCTCCCTAAAACCAATCAGGCTTGGGGCAACGCGGTAGATCAGGGCGTGTATAACGGAGGCGGCATTCCCGAAGGACCTTATGCAGCTGTATCGAAAGTAGGACTAGGCAAAGCTGCTTTTATTGGGGACTCGTCTCCTGTCGAAGATGCAACGCCAAAATATTTGCGCGAAGAGACAGGAACCAAGAAGACAACGTATGACGGCTTTAAGGAGCAGGATGACGCCGTGTTGCTGGTCAACATCGTAGACTGGTTGTCCAAGAAGGAGGAGTATACCAGCCTGACGGAAGTGAAAAGCTTACAGCTAGACCAGCCGACGGCATTACTGCCTTTTGAAGAGCCGCAGGCTTCCACGGAGCCACAAGCCGAGCCTTGGTCCGCTCCCGCAGCCGGCTACAAATGGTGGGATCAGCGAACATTCAAGTCGGGGTCCTATGGCGGATCTACAGCTAGCGCGCAGCCTGTGTACAGCATCGTTCGTCAGGAGCAGCTGCCCAATGCACAGCCTTTTCAAATTCGAGTTACTGCCGATCAACTGGCTCCCAATAGCACGATTAGTGGATTCAGCACAGGTATTTATGTAGCAGGAGGCAATCAAGTAGCCCAGATTCAAAATCCGGATGGAAGCTGGCCAACCTCCTACGGCTATAGCGGAACATTTAGTCTGGAGTCCAACGGCAAGGGGCATGCCTATAAGGACTTGACAGTGCGGATCAAGCCGGGAACGAGTGGTTCCGCTAATCTTAGATTGAGGCAAAACGGCAGCAACCTGCTGACCCAATCCGTCGTGCTGGCTGATGTTCCGGCCCAGCCGTTGCCTGAGGAAGGCAATACGGCTCCGGCTCGTATCAGTGTCGCAGAAGCACGGAGTCTCCCGGCTGGCAAAGTCGTGACCTTAGAGGGTGTTGTGACGACAGAACCAGGTGCATTCGGTGGTCAAGCCTTTTACATGCAGGATGAAAGTGGCGGTATTTATGTATATCAGAACCAAAGCGGCTTTCACCAAGGGGATCGAGTAAAGCTTACAGCAAGCTTAGCACTATATAATAGTGAGCTAGAGTTAACCGATCCAGTGGCAATTGAAAAAACGGGAGAAGGCCAACTTCCAGAAGTGGTACAAGTCAGCGAACTGAGTGATGCGAACCAAGGACAGTTGGTTGAGCTTCCTACGGCAATGATTCGTAATGTGATAGACGCGACTCCTGTAGGTTCGTTTGAATTTGATGCAGTATCTGGTGAAGTAAGTCACCATGTGCGCGTCGATGCACGTACAGGCTTAACACGGACATCTTTTCCATATCAAGAAGGACAGCAAGTGAAACTGAAAGGAATTTCGGCGATTTTCAAAGGGAATTATCAGTTAAAACCGCGTGGACTGGATGATTTTTCAGCTCAGGCAGGCGCAGCCTTGCAGGAAGTAGAGCTTTCACTGGATCAAACGACCCTCAACATTGGGGATACGGCAGCGACACATCTCAAGGGTACGCTGACAGATGGCAGCAAAGCAGATTTAAGCCGCGCTTCTGTTCAGTATGTCAGCAGTCATGAATCCGTTTCGTTGGATACGTATGGAGAACTTAAGGCCTTAAAAGAGGGGAGCGCGGAGCTTACAGCCAGCGTCACCTTGGATGGTAAAACGGTCGTATCCAATCCTGTAACCGTTAGAGTCGAAAAGACCTCTGTAGGTGAAGTGCCGGGTAAACCTGTGCTGTCGCATGATAACGGGCAGGACACCGGGCTGAAGGATGGCAACTACAACATCACCATGAATCTGTGGTGGGGTACGAATGGTGATGAACTCAAGTTGTATGAAAACGACAAGCTGATTGGCACCCAATCGTTGCAAGCCGCTTCCCCTGGAGAACAGCATGCAGTCATTCCTATTACAGGCAAGACCAATGGTACCTACACGTACACTGCAGAACTGATCAACGCTTCCGGTAAAACGACCAGCGACCCGTTAACTGTCGAAGTGACCGATGCTTCCCCTGGCATTCCAGTGCTGTCTCATGACAATTGGGACGGTGACGGCACCTACACCCTTACAATGAACATGTGGTGGGGTACGAACGCCACAAAATACAACTTATATGAAAATGGAGAACTGATCGACGCCCAGGATCTGCCGAGCCAAAGCCCGCAGGCCCAAAGTGCAGTCACTAACATACAAAATCAAAAGCCGGGTACATATGAGTATCGGGCCGAGTTAGTCAATGCTTCAGGAGAAGTTTCTAGTCAAACGATAAGTGTAGTGGTAAAGGACCATTAAGTAGAAATGATGGGCGGTTAAAAAGTAAGAGCATCTATTGACCTCGTAAGAGTCTATAGATGCTTTTTTTTTACGGAGCGGGAATTATCATTTTAGGATTGGGTGGGCGAAGCGGAAAGTCCCTCTATATCTGAGGAGCCATAGAAGAACATGGCAACTAGAATCACAATAATGACAACCTCTGCAAAATATTCTCCATCAAACTCACTCACCGCATAAGTCTCCTTTCGCCACTTGTTAATTATTTATTTTCTGTGAAAAGGCTTGTATCACCTGGTCCAGTGTCATATTGCCGTTATCATTTAAAAATTTCACCATATTATCGACATTGGATGGAGTGGATGCTAGTGTTTTGTATTTTCCTGTGAGTCCCAAAAACAATGTTGCTTGTCTGTATAAAGTCACGGAATCGACGTTTAGTTTTCCTGTTAGTAGGAGGGCTGCCACGAGGACCTCCACATTTTTTCCTTGAAGCGCGGAAAAGATAGCCGAATTACTGTTTAATCCATTTTTCTTTTGACCGTTGGGGGGGGATTTGGATTTACGATTCCCGTTCCCATTACCATTCTTTCCTAAGGAAGCCATTGAATCTTCCTCCCGCCATATACTGTTCTTGCCTGATCTTTATGAAAATTCGGGACAAGGACAGCGGCACTGCATGTGCTCATCAAATTACGTTATGATCATACGATATGCAAATAAGAGAGCATTGGTTACTATAAGAATCACCCTGGTTGAAGGTAGTTGGCTACTATTATCCAGTAATTTATTTCGCATGTTGGTCCGATTTAGAGTAAACTACAATAAAGCAAGCCAAATGAGCATTTGCACACTTCCCAAGAGCGTTTCCAATTAGCAATGTTTAGACCGAAACGGTTTAGTCCGTTTATTGTATTTTTGAGCGTTGAAATGGAATTATGCAAAATGCTGAAATAGGAGTTGTAAATAAAATATGTCGAATGAAGAAGTATTGTTGACTAAAGAGGGATTGACCAAGCTGGAGGATGAGCTTAAGGAACTGAAGACCGTAAAACGTAAGGAGCTAGCCGAACGCCTTAAGTTAGCTATCAGCTACGGCGATTTGAAAGAAAATAGTGAGTATCACTCAGCCAAGGACGACCAAGCGTTTATGGAAACCCGCATTCTCATATTGGAGAAGATGCTGACCAAAGCCCGGGTCGTGGACGAGAGTAATTTAGACCTTAGAACCGTTAGTATCGGATCGACTGTCATTCTGAATGACATCGAATTTTCGGAGAAGATGGAATATAAAATTGTAAGTCCTGCTGAGGCGGATGTTCTTGATAACAAAATTTCCTATGAGAGTCCATTAGGCAAGGCACTTTTGGGAAAAGAAGTGGGCAGTATCATTCATGTGGATGCACCCATGGCTGTAATTAAATATGAGCTGCTTGAAATTAAGCTCACATAGTTCATTCCCGATTCCCTTATATGAGGGGGCCGGGATTTTTTATTTCTCGCTGCTTACACACCGTCCCTGTGGAGCACAGTTGCACTCCACATACTGGACAGGATTTTCTTTACTCCGCTATAGCGTACTAAGTTAGTCCGTCATCAGGAAGCCTGCTTGCTCTAATGCAGCGCAGGCATCATTAATTTTATCTTCATCCGAGGCATTCAAGGTGTGCAGGTGAATGCCTCCCGTCAGCTGGGACAAATAAGTGGCCTGGGTGGAGCTGATTTTACGGATAAAATCGTCCACTTCCTTGCGAGTTCCAACCCGGATCGGAGCAGTCAGATCCCCGTATACCGCATGCTCAACAATAACATCCTGCACACTTACACCGTAGTCCACAATCAGCTTTAGTTCCTCTTCTGTCTGTTCAGGTCGATGATTACACACAATAATACGTGAGGCTAAGGGAGTTACCTGACTCGCAGGCTCCATATAAATGTATCCTTGACTCGTTGCAAGGATAGGTTCTTGGCTTGCTTTTAACAGGGAAATATCCTGTACAATTACTTGTCGGGAGACGGAGGATCTGCGCGCCAGTTCGCTCCCGGTCAGTGGTGATTCGCTCTTGAGCCATAACAGCAGCTGTTCGCGGCGATCCGTACCTGACCGTTTTAAAGATTCAGTCAAAGGGATAAGCTCCTTTCTTTTCGATGCGTCAGGTCTGTCAAAATATCTAGCAATACATTTAATTCCTCGATGGTAGTCGTTCTTCCAAAAGAAACACGGATAAATTGTAATGCTTCACGGCCGGATGCCCCAAGCGCCTGTAAGGCAGGCGAAGGATCGTGGTGTCCGGCAGCACATGCGCTTCCAGTTGATATACAGACACCTCTGCGATTACATTCCAGCATAACATATTGTCCCTCGTAACCGTGAAAAAAACATCCTACTATATGATGAAGCACTGCTTTATTTTCGCTTTCCTGTACCACCCAACGTAACGGAATGGATCTTTCCTGAATTTTTGTAATAAAGTGTCTTCTCAGGGTAGTATATCGCTCCTGATGCGACTCCATCTGTTCGGTCATCATTTCTGCGGCCGCGACAAAGGCTGCAATCCCGGGAACATTAACCGTTCCAGGACGAAATCCGTTTTCATGTAGTGTATCAGGGTACACGGGACGCCACGGGGTTCCGGGTTTGAGATATGCAGCACCGATACCTTTGGGGCCATACACTTTGTGGCTCGATACAGAGAGTGCATCTACTCCCATGGCTTCTACATCTACGAGAATATTCCCAAATGTCTGTACCGCATCACTGTGCAGCAAAATACCCCGTTCGCGTAGCAGGGGAGATAAGGCAGCAAGGTCCTGAACCAGTCCCGTTTCCGAATTAGCGTGTTGTACGGAGACAAGTCCGGTGTCTTCTCTCAGGTGAGGTAAAAGAGCTTCTCGAGTCATTCGTCCTTCCCGATCCGGTTGCACAATGGTCAGTTCATAGCCCTGACGTTCCAGCAAAGTAGCAAGGTTGTACATTGAGTGATGTTCCAAAGCGCTCATGATCCAATGCTTTTTATGCTGCGGCAACCCGTTCAGGATCGATTGCACAATCAACATATTGGATTCTGTTCCCCCTGTTGTAAAATAGATGCCTTCCTTTTGCCCGCCAATCATATTTGCTATTCGTTGCCTGCTGTAATCCAGCGTGTAGGCTGCTTGACCGCCCGCATCATGAAGGCTACTGGCATTTCCGAACATTTCCTTATTCAATACGTTATACATATTTAAAGCTTCGCCACACATAGGTGTGGAAGCGGCATAGTCCAGATAAATCACACCCAATCCCTCCTGCTTAAAATAATTCCATTCAAAAACTCTTGAGATTATTGTAGGCATGTGTAAATATAAGTGTCAAGACACTTGTAAACATATATGTACACAAAGCGGTTATCTGTTCGTGAGAGCGTGAACGATCAACCGCATCGATATGGAGGGATTCTAATGTCTATGCTTGACGTTTTACAAGGAAATCGAGGGCTTATGCCAGAGCATTATAAGACACTGACGGTTGCTGACATGGAGCAGCGAGTGGCCGAGCTGAAACAAAAATGGGGACCCAAGCTGCTCATACCGGGTCATCACTATCAGAAGGACGAGGTTATTCAGTTTGCTGATATAACAGGAGATTCTCTACAGCTTGCTCAAATGGCTGCACAAAATCAGGAAGCGGAGTTTATTGTATTTTGCGGGGTTCATTTTATGGCGGAGACAGCGGATATGCTGACTACTGATCGACAGACTGTTGTCCTGCCGGATATGCGTGCAGGTTGCTCGATGGCAGATATGGCGAATGTGGAGCAGACAGAACGAGCGTGGAAGCATTTACAGGAGTTGGTAGGAGATACGATCATTCCGTTAACGTATGTAAATTCCACAGCAGAGATCAAAGCCTTTGTAGGACGGCATGGTGGGGCTACCGTGACTTCTTCGAATGCAAAGCAAGTGCTGGAGTGGGCGCTGAAGCAAAAGGAACGTATTTTGTTTTTGCCGGATCAGCATTTAGGTCGCAATACAGCTTACGATCTTGGAATTCCGTTAAATGAAATGGCCGTGTGGAATCCAATGACCGATCAGCTTGAGACTGAACAGGACCCGGCAACTGTAAAAATTATTTTATGGAAAGGACATTGCTCTGTTCATGAAAAGTTTACAGTAGATCATATTCGCAATGTCCGCGAGCGTGATAAGAACATCCGGGTCATCGTTCACCCCGAATGCTCTTATGAGGTCGTACAGCTCGCAGATTGCGCGGGCTCCACAAAATTCATCATTGATACCATTCGCGCGGCAGAGCCGGGAACCCAATGGGCTGTTGGCACAGAAATGAATCTCGTGCAACGAATCAAGCAGCAGTACCCTGAACAGCTGATTGAATCGCTCAATCCCGATATGTGTCCCTGCCTGACCATGAACCGGATCGATCTTCCCCATTTGCTGTGGGCAATGGAGCAGTTTGATCGGGGTGAGCCAGTGGGTGTGATTCGTGTGGATGCTCAGATCAGACAGGATGCTGTACTAGCATTGAATCGTATGCTTGCTATCCGTTAACCTTTTGCTGTTCCAGCGAGAATGCTGCTTGAAATCTTTGGTCTTATTTTAAAGAAGCAGGGAGCTTAACAGCATGTAGACGGTTTCCGCTTTGAATAAATATCATTCCGCCGGATTTGAGCGTTGGACCAAAGGAACGTGAGCCTGTGTTGACAGTAAACACGGGCTTCAAGGTCATCAAATCATAACCATGAAATACGCCATCAGATTGCCCGACATAGACTCCTTTGCCAAATACGTCAGCTTGAACGATCGGATTATCTCCGCCGTAATGAATGAATTGCCCAGAAGCCAGTTTCATGGCAGTTAATCCACTTGTATTAAAATCTTGATAGAACATGCGACCTTCATGAATAGAAAATAAAGGAACAAGTTGATCATAGCCATTTTGCGCCCACTTGCGTGTAGGTTTGCTGTCTGGCTTGTAGTTCCAGAAGTCATAGGAAGCTAGTATCTTTCCCTGAAAGACATAAAGGTCTTTACCGTACAAAAAAGCAGAACCGTATATGCCTCCAGAGTAGAAAGTGCCATCTTTGTTTTCAGCCTCAGTCCATCGGTACTGACGATCTCCTTTGGATTTACCTGTCTTGAGGTCGTACTGTGCGATCGAAACTTTATGGTTTACCGGGTCATCATCAATCATAAACGTGTTGGCTACAGAGTATACGATTCCGTCTTTAACCGCCAGTGGAAAGGAAGTTCTAAAGCTGTCCCAAAGCTTTTTGCCGGTTTTAGCGTCATAGGCATTGATCTGTTCAAAGGTGAGACTGCCTTGTACGTTATAGTTGCGGATAAGCACACCGTCAGTTTCCATTATTTCGCCCAAACCACTGTATGAGTTCTTATCCTCACTGATTTTCCACTTCACCTTGCCACTGACAGCATCAATGGCAGCCGTTTGCACCGATTGCATAATATATATAGTTGGACCAATGTGCTGAATACCATATGCTTCAGTAAATCCCAGCGGAGTGGACCACACTTTCTTGCCAGCTTCTGTAACAGCATAAATAGAACCGCTTCGTGTCATTCCGTAGATGATACCTTTGTTGTACGTTAAAACAGGGGTAAGCTGATCACCATATTGCCACAATTTCCGACCCGAACTGGCCTCAAGGGCAACCAGTCTATGGTTCGAGTCAACCGCGAAAACCTTACCGTTTTCCGCTATTGCTACCGCCTGGTCTGGATATCGGTTTCTATCGATTGGGATAACGGGTAAAGACCAGGAAGGTTTGATCACAGGTGCTTGGATTGAGGTGCTATAAGCGCCGTTACTCATAGAGACCGCAGACGGCTCTGCGCTTGCCTTTTCAGCGAATCCACCGCTGATCAAGGGCAACCCAATGCTGGCTACCGCCAATCCTGTAAACAATGTGCTATGTATCGTTTTTCTCATACGCGCTGGCTCCTTTAATGGTTAATAGGGGAGTAAGGATTTCAGAAAGTCACCTTTGATTAGACTGTAAAAAAAACCAAAAGTTTCATGTTGTATTTGCATTTTGGTTGTTTTGAGCATAAATACTTAAATTCAGTTGCTTGTGTCGAACCTGTATCTCTAATTAAAGATTAGTCGCTTGTCCGGTTTTCGTGCTATAATTGTGGCAACAAACCGAAGGAGGTGAATCCCTTGTTTGAGCTTCAGGACCTACTCCCTTATTTATTTACAATCGGCTTACTGTGCACAGTGACTTATACGTATCTCGCTCATTTGCACGGCAATGTACCCGAATGCTGGGTCGAAGGCGGGCCCGTAAGGTCTCATGCTTCTCCACAGATGCCGATGTCTGCCCGTGGACAGGACATGCCTGTCCGGCTGGCCCGACATATCCGGCGTAAGGAAGCGCCGGATGAAGATGCATCCGATTGTTCTCCCTCGTTGAACGATGGCACAGCCAATCAACGAGGAGGAACATATGAAACGATTCAAGGGATTCACCTTTTGGGGTAAAAAAGAACGGATATTTGGATTAATGGTAGCGTTGGCGGTGGTCATGCTGCTGTCTGGTTGTGGTGCGAATGCTGCGGAGATAAATGCACAGACACCCGGATTTTTTAATCATTACGTGGTGTTCCCGCTTTCTTGGCTTATTCAGCAATTGGCGCAATGGTTTGGTGGAAGCTTTGGGCTGGCGATTATGACTTTGACATTCATTGTCCGGCTGGCCTTACTCCCGCTTATGATGCGTCAAACGCGTGCCCAGCAGGGGATGAAGCGTAAGATGAGCGCCATGCAGCCCGACTTGGACCGAATTAAGAAGAAGTATGAAAACAAGAAAGATACCACCAGCCAGCAGAGTATGCAGCAGGAAATGATGTCGCTTTACAAAGAGCACCAATTCAATCCGCTTAATATTGGTTGTCTGCCTATTCTCATTCAGCTCCCGATCTTGAGCGGTATGTACACTGCAATCCGCTTAACCCCGGAGCTGGCGTCTCACTCCTTCCTATGGTTCCGGCTCGGACAGCCGGACTGGATTTTGGCAATCGTCGTCGCAGTTGTATACTTGGCACAGGCCAAGCTTTCTCAGCTTCAGATGACGCCTGACCAGCGTAAGCAATTTGCGATCATGGGCTATCTTTCACCGATTATGATGGCGGTCTTTTCCTTCAATGCCCCTGCTGCCATGCCATTATATTGGACAGTAAGCGGCACCTTTTTGTTGCTTCAGTCGCTGTGGTTCCGCAGACGCTATCCAATAGAGGAAGCAGAGAGTAAGGTTAAACTTGGAGAAGTCACACCAACAACCTAATTGAAGATGATGTTTGTTTAACTTGGGAATTGCGTTTGTAGTATGCCACGTGTAATCAAAGGATGTCATTCGAGCCGTTTATAAGGCTTGAATGGCGTCCTTTTTTGATGCAGCTTTTTTCGCTGCATACCGCTTGCGATTTTGTAGTCAATATGAAAACTTCAACCACGTCCATAGAACGGTATGCAAATCAAATAAGGGAGGACGAATGCTATTGCATGAGAAGCACGCAAAAAGCATCTGACTATATGCAAAAGCTGAATCGGACAGAAAATGAATTTTCCCGAGGTTTGACTTACATACAATTAAGGAAAGATAATAAACCAGCAGGTTTCATTGAGTATGTGCTGGGTGAACAAGCATGGAGAGCCATTCATGCGGACGGATGCCTTGTGATTCATTGTATATGGATCGGTGTATTGGGTAATGAAATGATAAGGGAAAAGTGGGCAAAGTAAGACCTATTGTAAGCTAATGCTGCACTTTGTTTTATCACGCAATGAAATTATGGAGGAACTATAGAAAATGAAGCAAACATCAACAAAGCTGCCTATTTCCTTGGCTTTGCTCACATGTATAGTATGTGCATTCGGTTTTGGCTTAATCGCATTATGGGTGAGTGACCATCAAGTTCGGCATTTTGATCAGGAAATTATTTCGGTTATTGGACAACTGGATTCGCCCGTCATGACCCGTGTAATGAAATTTTTCACCATGATCGGCAGCGGAATTCCAGTTGTGATCATCATTTTAATGGCCATGTTCGTGCTCTATAGAGTATTAGGACACCGCAGAGAACTGCTTTTTTTGGCGGCTGGTGTATTGGGATCGGTAATGCTGAATACGATACTAAAATTGCTTTTTCAGCGTGCGAGACCGGAGATTAACCGTATTATTGAAGAGAATGGATACAGCTTTCCGAGCGGCCATTCCATGACAGCTTTCAGCATGTACGCGGCGCTGACATTTTTAGTGTGGAAGCATGTTCCTTCTAGGCTGGGGCGTATCCTTCTTATTGTACTCAGTAGCCTACTGATTATAGCAATCGGGACGAGCCGCATTTATTTGGGTGTACATTATCCGAGCGACGTTGTGGGTGGCTACTTTATGAGTGGCTGCTGGATGGCAGCTTGTATTTGGTTTTATCAGCGGTACGAAGAACGACGAATGCTGCCACTTCGCTCCAAATCGAAAGCATAACGGGTAGCATAAATGATGAAGCTTACAAAAAAGCAGACGCTTTAGCGTCTGCTTTTCATTTGGATAGAGGAAGTGTGTTCAGTCATCTTAGTTCTGGCCTGTTGACCAGGCTTGAGCCCCAGCTTCTGCTCCCATTTTTCATAAAATAGAATAGCCGCCTGCATGAAGATGCCAGGAAGCTTCCGGCTTCGAATGAATGTATGAATACCGACGGCACAACCTGCTCCAATAAGCGCACCTGCCAAAATATCCGAGGGATAATGCACTCCGGTCCACACGCGGGATACTGCGATGAATACAGCCAAGATAACCCAGAGACCACGAAATTTTTGATGATGAATCCATAAAATGGTAGCCAGAGCAAACGCTCCAAGTGCATGGTTACTCGGGAATGAAGCATTAGGATCATGATGAATAAGCTGAATGACTGAATGTCCGACAAAAGGCCGATCTCTGTAAAATAAATGTCCAAGGCCCCAACTAATTATAAAGCCGATACCAACCGTTATAACGGCTTCTAAAACCATCATCCGATGCGGCATTTTAAAAGTGAACCAGTAAATCAGCAAAGCCACTCCGAATAAATACGGTGCATATTGCGCCAAGAAAAGCATGGTTCCATTCAAAAAGGCGAGGGAACTAGCCAGTTCATTGATCCAGTGAAATAAAGCATAGTCTACATTAATTAACATGAATAAATTACTCCTTAACATCAAAAAATTGAATAACAAAGTTATATTATAGAGCGACTACACGGATAAAAGCTTAAAATCAAATAAAAAATGAATGTCATTTCCATTACTCATTTGTTTTTTCTATAGAAAATAGGTGGTTTTGCGATGGAAAAGTCGGTGCTGGTTATTGATGATGAAGAGAAGATATCCAGATTGCTTCAGTTGGAGTTATCCCATGAAGGATATGCAGTAGAAATCGCACAGACGGGCAGAGAAGGATTGGAAAAAGCTCTAGCCCGTACATGGGATATCATCATTTTGGATGTAATGCTGCCGGAAATAAACGGGGTCGAGGTGCTGAAGCAGATTCGAAAAGTAGACAATCATACTCCAGTAATTATGGTCACTGCACGTAACACAACTCCTGACAAGGTTTCAGGTCTGGATGAAGGTGCTAATGATTACATTACGAAGCCGTTTGAGATCGAGGAGTTATTAGCGCGGATGCGGGCCAGTATGAGGCATCAAATGGAGCTAACAGCTACCGCTTTACAAGAAGAGGACAAGCCGCCGTCTAGGCTCCAAGTAGACAGCTTGGTGTTGGAACGCAAGACACGGTTAGTGGTGCGGGAGGGCAATCGAATCGAACTGACGCCAAAAGAATATGATCTGCTTCTTTATCTGATGGAGCACAAAAATCAGGTATTGCAGCGGGATCAAATGATTCAGGACGTGTGGGGATTTGATTTTGTAGGTGATACGAATGTCGTAGATGTGTATATCCGGTATGTTCGCAAAAAAATTGATCATGGATACAAAAAGAAATTGATAAAAACCGTGCGCGGCGTTGGGTACTGCATCCGGGAGGAAGACTAGTGAAGCTTCGGACCAAAATAACCCTGCTCAGTTCTATTTTAGTAATGTCAATACTTCTGTTTGTGGATGTCACGGTTCATCTATTGTTCGTCAAAATCGCTACGCGAAATGAAAGAGAAGTGCTGCAAAATAAGTGGACTGAAATTATTGCCGAAACCGGATACACAATGATTCTGAAGAATGCATGGAGTCCCAAACTGAAAGATGAGCTTTCCGGAGACACTACTCTGAGGGTGTTTGATCAGCAATCCCGACTTCTGTATGAAGTAAGTCGTCAGTCCCGCTTTAAGCTGGGCGATATACGTTTTAACATTTCTCAAAGCTCTCAATTGATAGATGTACAGGGGCATAAAATTCTGGTAATCCATCTTCCCGTGCTTTCTCCGGAGGGCAATCAGAAGGGGACGCTGGAGATCGTGGAAAAATGGGATGCACTCGAAACCAATCTCGATATTTTAAATACGATTCTCATCACATCCACTGTCGGGGCCATGTTGCTAAGTTTGGTAGGGAGCACGATTTTGGCGAATGCCATATTGCTGCCGATTTCCAGTAGTATTCAAACGATGCAAGAAATTGAAAGAAGTTTGAAATTCAAAAAAATCCCCGCTGGCAGTCACAATCAAGATGAATTGTCCCAAATGACCGCTACTTTTAACCGAATGATGGAGAGATTAGAAGAAAGCTTTCAGAGCCAGCAGCAGTTTGTTTCAGATGCCTCACATGAGCTGAACACCACACTTATGATTATTGAGGGCTATGCCAACATGCTGCGGCGGTGGGGCACGCGTGACGAGGACATTCGTAAGGAATCCATTGAATCGATCTATGAAGAAACTCAGCGAATGCGTACGATGACACAGCAGTTGCTGACTCTTGCTTCCTCACAGCAGAAAGACCCTAAGCCGCATGAACGGATCGAAATGATCGGTTGTTGTCAACAGGTAGTAGCGCATCTTAAGCCTGTACATGATCGTCAAATTTCTATTTTAACCGAAGAGAAAGAAATTTGGCTGGATGCCAACCTGACAAAAATGAAGCAGTTGCTAGTGATCCTGCTGGATAATGCATTAAAATACAGCTCGGATGAGATCGAAATAGGGTTATCTACAGATGAAAAGGATGTCTATATCCAGGTTAAGGATTATGGGATCGGAATACCTGAGGGCGAGATCAAGCGGGTCTTTGAACGATTTTATCGGGTAGATAGCTCCAGGCATCGTAAAACCGGAGGGACCGGTCTGGGGTTGCCGATTGCCAAGGCAATTACAGATGCCCATCAGGGTACGATACGCATGGAGAGCGTAGAAGGAGAAGGAACGGTAGTCATCGTCACGTTACCCCAAAGACAACAGGAAAGGCTGTCCCTCCAGTAGAAATATCTACTCGCGGAACAGCCCTTTTATTGTTACTTGTAAGTTAAGCATTCGGTAGATGGGAATCATCTAAAATTTATGCTAAAGGACACGACGTGCTGTTGTGTAATTGCGACTCCACCATCCCGAATTTAGATCCGTAACCGTTACGCCGCCTTTACCATACGTATGCAGAATTTTGCCGTTCCCCATGTAAATGGCTACATGATGAATTGGTGCATAGAAAAAGACCAAATCGCCTTTTTTCAGCTGACTACGTGGTACGAAAGTGCCAACAGTTGATTGCTGTCTGGAAGAACGCGGAAGCTTGATGCCATTTTGTGCAAATACATATTGAGTGAATGATGAGCAGTCAAAAGAGCTTGTATTGCCAGCTGGGGCTCCATGTTGATAACGCACGCCCATATACTGGGAGCCTTTAGAAATAATCCGATCAGCTTTACTTGCCGAAGCAGCATGAGTGGTGGCTGGTCCAACGACGAAGCTCCCTGCGCTCAATGCCAAAGTCATAGTAAAGCAAATACCCATCCACAATTTTTTAGAAGTACGTTTCATATATAAATTCCTCCGTTATTCGTATTGTGTTGATGTCCTGAAATGACAATAACACAAATAAAATGACCGGAATTTACCACTCATGGTTACAAACCTGTAACCCCAACGCTTTGTCCTCATTTATTAGAAAACGATGAGAATTTTCTCCTAATTTTGGCTTGACAATTTGTCTACACTCCACTTATAGATAGGCTCGTATGACAAAAAGCGACTTGCAGACGATTGGCACAAGCAATCACGCAAAATATACATACCTATATACTACAATTTATAACCTGTACGGGAGTATGTTCTGATTCCCGTTGACATTGTAAGGATCACACCGTATTTCCGGTCAGGAAGGGGAATTCGTATGGCTTCAAAGCACAATAAAGTACTCAAAAAACGGCGTCTAACCATTGTTCAGGTCATTTCCAACTATCCCGATGCACAGCCGGTACCCTCCAACAAAGGCGGAACGGAAAAGGTCGTGCATGAATTAACTGAGGAATTGGTGAGACGAGGGCATCATGTATCTCTTTTTGCCGCCCGTGGGAGCAGGAGTAGCGCGCGGTTGATTACCTATCCCAAGGGTTTGAAGCATAGTCAGATCCCCCAATATGTCCTCCGACATATGCCTTCCAACACACATATCATTCATGATCATACTTTTCGTTCTTCTGTGGGGCGTAGGAAGCTGCCTTGTCCATCAGTATGCACCGTTCATCTTCCAGTGAAGAGACACGGTAAAAACCCGGTATACGTCAGTAAACGAGCACGTCAGCTGATGGGCAAGGGCAAAGGATTTTATATCTATAATGGTATCAACACACATGAATACGAGTTCAGCAGTGAGAAGCGTGGATACTTGCTGTTTATGGGCAGAATTATACGAGATAAAGGTGTATTGCAGGCCATTCAGGTTGCAGAACAAACAGGAAAAAAACTGTTTATTGCGGGTCCTATCAAAGCTCCAGAATTTTTCCGTAAAGAGATTCAGAAACGAATTCAGCGCAATCCGAATATACGCTATGTGGGGGCAGTTGGAGGCGATCAGAAACAGAAGTTGCTGAAACATGCAGAGTGTCTGTTGTTTCCGACATTGTGGGAAGAGCCATTCGGACTCGTTATGGTTGAGGCCATGGCTTGTGGAACACCGGTGCTGGCATTAAAAAATGGCTCCGTCCCCGAGGTACTATCGGGCTTTCCACAGTTGATTTGCAAATCGGTTAGCCAAATGGCACGAAAAGCACAGCAAAAGAACTACCCGTCACCAGCGAAGCTGCGTTTGTATGTGACTCAAAGATTTACCAACAAACAGATGACCAGTAACTACTTAAGACTATACCGTGAAATCATCCGTCGGCGAGAACAGAAGAGAGGACAACGGCAGCCTATACGGAGGTGAAGGGGATGCAGGTCAAACGATATATGCTCGGAAAGGGCTCTTGGGCAACTTCTTGTTATATAGCTACAGGGGGACAAAAAGGGCCGTGTGTGATGGTGGTGGCGGGAATACATGGTAAAGAAATAGCAAGCATACGAGCTGCTGAGAAACTGGTAAAGCTTTTGAATCAGCAAAAGCTTCAATTTAGCCAGGGTAAGCTTATAATTGTACCGATTGTAAATCAAGAGGCTTACCGCAAACGGATTAGAGGAATACCTGATCTTAATCGAACCTTTCCGCGCAAAAAAAAGCAGCTGGCAACACACCCACTTTCCGCTGCTCTATTCAAATTAACACAAAAGCATCAACCTAAATGGTATCTCGACTTGCATGAGGCCAACGGATTGTCACAAAAGGATGCCAAGGTGCTTGGTCAAACGCTAATCTCCAACAAGGCCAATCCGGTGGTTCCTGCAGTTCGTCGGGTTATTAAGCGAATGAATCGCTCCATCCAGGTGAGCGACCGACATTTCAACATTAGGCTGCATGAGCTTCCAGGTTCCTCCCGCACCGCTGCAGCCCGTATTTTAGGTGCACGCGCGGTTACCGTGGAAACGGGTTGGAGCCTGCCCAAGAAAGTACGCATACACTATCAGTTGGAGATCGTCCGGCATTTTTTAAAAGAAGCCGGAATAGTCAAAGGCAACGAGGTATTTTTATCTGTCAAAGTTAGAACTGTTACCTCAAGAAAATATGGCATCACAAAATAAAATCGCTTCTGGAGCAAGGATTTTTCACCTTGCTCAGGAGCGATTTTTTATGTGCAACCTTCGTTCAGAATCTGTAGCGTGCTGATGTTATATCTGAGGATTTTGCAAAAATCCAATAAGCGACTTCCAATGAACAATATATAGATTGAAATGGTCTAGTTCGTCTATATATTGCACTTTGGAGCGACTGGAATCAAATTTTGCAAAATCCTGATCTATGTGTTGTCAGGCCTCGGATTTATAGAAGGCGTTCACCAAGCTGTTCCCCAGACGTACCTCAATCAGCTCCAGTGGTGTATCCAGATCGGCACGGATCGTGTGATACGTATCAACCGGAATGCTAAATACAGAACCGCTTGCCGCAGCAAAACGTTCTCCGTTCAGCATGACCTCCCCCCGACCGGACACAATCGTCCATACTTTAAGTCCACTGCCGTGAATACGGCCATTCAAGCGGTGATCTGGCAGTACCGTCAGCCGTATGGCCAGTATATCGTGCAGACTCCGATGATCAAATTCGTCCAGCACCCGGTAACTGCCCCAAGAGGTTTCACCATGCATGGGGTGAAGTTGAAGTTTACCTAGCTGCTCCTTGATTACGTGGGCATGGCTCTTGGACGCAATGAGAATGCCATCGGGACTCGCAGCAGCAATAATATCTTCCACGCCAATGACATGAAGTGGATAGGGCAGCTCATTGACGATATGCGTACCATGAGTCTGCCCACTGATCTGTCCACGCCCGATCACTTGGCTGCTTAGCTGCTCTGTTAGGGTCTGCCAGTTGCCGATGTCCTGCCATTCGCCATCGTAGGGCAGGACGATGGCATGTTCGGCACGCTCTGCAATCTCTTCGTCGAAACTGCGAACCGGGAGGCTATCATACATCGCGCATAATGCTTTATCGTTCAGCGGCAAATCACTTCGCTCCATACAGGACAGCATATACCGTAACGTAAAAGCGTAAACACCACAGTTCCACAGCGCGCCCTGATGAATAAGCTGTTGTGCTCCGGCGAGATCCGGCTTTTCTGTGAAGCGAGCAACTTGCGCATAGGAAGTTTTCCCTTCCCGTATCATTTGCAGACCCGGTACGACATAGCCGTATTGGTCGGAGGGATGAGTGGGCCTTGTCCCAAGCATAGCCAGATCGGCTCCGCTCTCAAGCAATAAATCGGAGAGCGCTGCTATGCTATGGAAAAAATCCTCCCCTGCAAACATGTCCGCTGGAGCAATGCAGAGAACTTCATCCAGCCCCGTGCGTCTGGTGTGAAAATAAGCAGCTGCCAGTGCAGCAGCGGTGAAGGTTCCCCGTTTGGCAGGCTCGCCCAGAACGGGCAGACGACCTTCTGTATGGCGAAAGGCTAGATTTACCTGACTCCGATGAGCCAGAAGCAGGGCAGAGGAATCCAGCCCGGCTAAGGTAAGCTGACGGTACACCCGGCCGAGCATAGATTCCTTTCGCCCGTCAGGAGCGGACAACAACCGGAGAAACAGCTTCGACCGGATTTCGTTGGATAGTGGCCATAGCCGTTTTCCGGCACCACCGCATAACAATACGATGCGCACGGACGTTTCCTCCTTCAATGCAGATCCATTTTGGACTGCATCATTTTGCAGGATTTTAAAAACTATTTTAGCGATGATTCAATCTTTGTTTTTGGAGCAAGCTGGTACACCTTACGTTGATGAAAAGATAAGGAGCGATAGCTCTTGGCCAAGACATCCAATTGTTTTTGCGACAGGGAAGAAGCCCGACTATGAAGCGCTTTATTCATTGACTTGCGCAAAATCATCCGAGAGGGTTGATTGCTGTATAGATAGTTGGCATACGTTTCATATTCAGAAAACCCAAACTGTTTTGTCCGGTCTATACTGTGGATAATGGCGTTGTACCAAGGTTTTCCATGTCGTGCCTCGATAACTTGCTTGAGCTGGGTAAGCCGCGCTTTTTCAAAAAGCATATAGTGAGTAACAAAGGACTTTGGTGAGGGAGCTTTAACGCCCATCAGCTTGTGATAGGTGCGAAAATACTCAGGCTGACTCCAGCTACGATAGTAAAAAATCGTTTTTCCGTCTTTACGGAACGTATGTGGACGAACCAAAATCGTATCCGCGTCAATGACGAGAAAAAAAGAGGCTTTACTGATTTTGTCGCCATTCATTTTGAGCAATTGTTGATACAGCCAGCCTGAGCGGTTCCAGCGCGTTGTCCCGTAATGAATATGTTTTTTGGTGATGGGCAGCACCGTTTTTTCGTCAATAAATGTACATTTCTTGTTTGCGCACAGACGGCGAATCCCGGTGCTTTGTGGTGAAACGATATAAATAGTTCCAATTCGGTGCTGCACGTGACGGCGCAGACTGTCAATCACCAGTGGTAGTGTGGCAATATCTTTATCAATTGCGGGAATCAGAACATCGATTGTAAGGGAACCCTTCCGTGGCCCATCCGATTGCGCTGACATGTTATTCACTCCCTATATGTGCAAATATACGCTCCCAGCGTCTCCCAATATCGTATGCTTGGACAGGCGTTTTCGACCGGGCAAGGCCAAACGTCCATTTCTATGCAGGACAGGGCTAATGAAGCTTCGAATGGGGAGTTAGCGCATACGATAGATTGATCTTTTTTAACAGGAGCGTTCTACCTGAGAGTAGAGAGGAGAGGGGCAAGTGAATTCTTCACAAGCGCAGGCGTTGCGCAGCAAATGGCATAAAACCCAATTGTTGCTCCAGCATGGCAGCATCAAGCCTTATGTACCTGAAACTCGCAAATATAACAAAGCAAATTTGAAATCAATGCTTGAGAAGTACGGTATGGTCTATGTAAAACCCGAGCGAGGTACCTTTGGCAAAGGTGTAATGAGAGTAGAGCAGGAGGCCGGCCAGCGTTTCGCCTATCAATATGAGGAAACGCGTCAGGAATTCAAACATTTGGATGCACTATATATCAGCCTATCGAAACATACGGGGAAGAAAAGTTATCTCATTCAAAAGGGAATCCATTTACTACGCCATCAAATGCGTTATTTTGATATTCGGGTCATGGTGCAACGTAATGAAAAAGGGACATGGGAGTCTACCGGAATTATTGGACGTCTTGGTCATCCCCGCAAAATCGTGACCAATTATCATAGTGGTGGTAAGCCGATGGCCTTGGAGCAGTTACTAAAATCCCATTTATCGCAAAGCAAACAGGCGGAGCTGGTCAAGAAGCTAAATGAACTGGGTCTTACCATCGCCAAACAACTGCAAAAAACATATCCGAAATTCCGGCAAATTGGTGTGGACATTGGACTGGATCATCGCTTTATCCCGTGGATTATTGAGGTGAATACGAAGCCGGACCCATATATTTTTAACCAATTAACAGATAAGTCCATGTACCGTAAAGTGTTAAGCTATTGGCGACTGGCTAATGAAAAAAGGAAAGTCTCCGTCCCAAGCAAAGATACAAATAAAGATAAGAATAAAGACAAGAGTAAAGATAAAAATAAAAATGTAATTAAAGATTCAAAAAAAGAAAAAATATCTTGACTAGTGGATTGCTTCATTGCCAGCAGCTAATACAGAAAAAAGGATGAATTTTTCATAATTCATCCTTTAGGATTACATTTTTAAACTCGCCAAGTCCCCAATTGTTTGCGTATAAGTACGATTTGTCCGCTATGATATGCATCGTGCAGCGTCCACCGCGATAATTCAGCACCGAGAGTGTCGGAGCCGAGAGGCTTATCCAGATCAGCATCATTCAGAGCAGTAATGGCGACAAGCAGTTGGTTTACAAGAGCTTCCGCTTCTTTCAGCGTCTCGTGCCATCCTTCATGGTCTTCAGCATCCCCTGGCGGACCGAATGTCTCATCGTTGCTTATTCCAGTTGAACTTATAGGTCGGTCAGTTAAACGTCTCAAAATACGCTCATTGTAATAGTTAATGTGACGAACCGTTTGCCAAATCGTGTTTCCTCCACCTGGTGGTGTCCAAGTGGCATCCTGTGTATTCACACCGTGAAGTGCTGCGGCAAGAGGAACAATCCATTCTTCCTTATCCCAAGAATTTTCTCTTTGCAATACCAGCATATTTACTCGATCTCGGCTCACCTAACCCAACTCCTTTTGTAGGGATGTAACTAGCTAAACATAGGATAAATCGTTACAATTAACAATGTAGCATGACAAATCAAGATTTGCAACCAGTTAAAATGATTTTAGTGGTTACAGACTGTGGAGGAACTCTTTTGAATACACTTTGGACTGATTTTGTAAATAGCGAATGGCACGATTGGAGGGGGAGCGGACGTTCAGAAGATCGTTTGTTGAAGACCGAATGGCAAAATGAATTTCTTATGCGGTGGCAATTTACCGCTTCGGTCCCAGCCAGTGCGGAAGATATCGAAGAAATGCAAATTCTCCGGCGGGAATTACGTAGCTTCGCTGAGCACCTGACTTCTGGCGGACAAATGACAACTGATCTGGTGGATACGATTAACCGAAAGATGATGGAAGGGGGGCCGGTCACTCGCTTATTAAAGCAACAGGATGAGCATTTCAGCATTGTGCTGGAACCCGTGGCAAATGGTTGGAAAAAGGTGCTGGCAGAGGTTGTAGCCGACTTTGCCCAGGCACTTGTCAATAGCGGCGGCTCCAGAATTCGTATTTGCGATAATATCGATTGCCGATGGGTATTTTACGATGATACCCGAAATCGGTCAAAGCGGTTCTGCGACGATAAGATGTGCGGTAATTTGATGAAGGTACGCCGTTTTCGCGAGCGTAAGAAAAAGTAGATGAAACGAGAAAATTTATATGAGCAGTACATGTTGAGCCCACTCCTATATGAACAATGGAGTGGGTTATTTAAAATTGAACAACCTGTGACCCTGTGCTATGCTTACATGAAAGAGAAGCTAGATGTACTAACGATGATCTTTACTATGCGTATAAACATCTGATGATACGACGAATAGAAAGGATGTACAGCTATGAATTCTGTCATTGAACTTAATAATGTAAGCTGGAAGAGAGATAACCGCACCATACTGGACCAAATCAATTGGCAGGTAGCTGAGGGAGAGCACTGGGCTGTACTCGGCTTGAATGGGTCAGGTAAAACAACGATGCTCAATATGATTAACGGTTACATATGGCCAACCACAGGTAGTGTCAGTGTATTGGGCCATGCCTTTGGAGAGGTGGATTTGAGGGAACTGCGCAAATCTATCGGTTGGGTCAGTTCCTCTTTACAGGAAAGAATTAATGGGAGTCAGCGTACGCAGGATGTTGTCATTAGCGGCAAATTTGCCTCCATTGGACTTTATGATCAGACGACGGATATAGATTATGAACAGGCCGTTCAGCTTATGACGCAATTGGGGTGTGCTCATCTCGTGGATCGGTTGTATCAGGGTTGCTCACAGGGAGAAAAGCAAAAAGTGCTTATCGCCCGCGCATTAATGGCCTCGCCCAAGCTACTGATTTTGGACGAGGCGTGTAATGGTTTGGACTTTTTCTCCCGGGAAGCATTGCTGGATAGCATTCGTCAGTTATCGGAGTCGCAGGCTTCGCCGAATTTACTGTATGTTACACATCATATCGAAGAAATTCTACCGATGTACACGCATACGATTCTAATCCGCCGGGGCACGGTATTTGCCAAAGGTAAAACGACTGATATTCTAAGCAGTGAAACGCTTAGTGCTTTTTTTGAAACGCCTGTGCAAGTAGAATGGAGACAGAATCGCGCATGGCTCTCTATGGTGTAGAGAGTCTTTTTTCTCGCTAACCTGCTACCAACATAATCAGAATAGGCAAAATCAGGAATGAGGCAAGCGTGCTCCACAGGATGCAGGTGGAAACCAGTTTTGGCGATGCGTTAAATTTTTCCGCTAAAATGACAGCATTCACAGCAACCGGCATCGAGGCTAGAATGAAGAGAACGGAGAACAAAAGGCCTGAAATCCCCAGTATCAGCATAGCAAGACAAGCCGCAAGCGGGGAAAGCAGAAGTCGGATTGTTAGTCCGGTGTAGCTGGCTTTTTTAATAGACGACTCTAGCTTAAATATTTTAACATAAGCCATCTGGGTACCCAGGATCGCCAGCACGACCGGAGAATAGGCGGCAGCAATCATCGAGACGCCTGACTGAATCCCTGAGGGAAGATGCCAGTCCAGAAGCCGCAGTCCCATGGCGAGTAGAGCTGCATAGATCGCAGGAAGTGAAAACACCGATTTAACAGCACTTTGAACAGAAAACTCAGAGCGGGCTGCAAAGTAAACGCCAATGGTATTGACCATAATTATCTGGATGACGACATATACAGAAGCTTTATCCAGACCAAGCTGCCCAAAGGCAAGTAAAATGAGCGGCAGGCCATAATTTGCACTATTGGTCAGCGTGGAGATTAAGGTAAGTCCAGCCGTTTCCGGAGTGCTCAGTCTAAAGATTTTCCCCGCTAATTGTGCAATTCCCCACAACAGCAGCAGGTTCAGTATTGAAAAAGCGGCAGTCTGCGCCACATCATGCCAGGAAAGCTGTGCTTTGAGTAACGTGTCCAGAATCATTGCGGGGCTTAAAAAATATAAATACAAAGTCGAGAGCGGTTTCGTTTCCAGCTTCATGAATTTGCCGAGTAGAAATCCGGCAATCACCGGAATGGACAGCGGAACGATAACGGATAATAGAGTTGAAAGTACGATTTGAATCATGAATTCCACCCATCCTTTCTGTAATGACATTTTCCATTATAAGACGCTACTTTCGAGCCCGTCCAAGATGAAAATACAATCAAGGTCATAGGTATATACTATGAAGCCTTCGACACTTATTGTGAAAACAACAAAAGGGATGCCCACAGCCATGATGAACGGCTAGTAGGGCATCCCTTTTGTTATAATGAACCAATGATACTACCGATTTATGCAGTAGCCACAGTTTCCGCTTTGGTTCGGCAATCGTCAGAGCAATAGTGCTGATGCTGTTCTTCGCAATCCGGACATACGATATGCTGGAGATTGCACACCGGGCAGTTAATATAATGATCGCTCGGCGTTTCACAATGGAAGCATTTGCCGACAATGACATCCTCATCCGTATGATTGATTGGAATCGAGATTCGTTCGTCAAATACGTAGCATTTACCGTCAAACAAACGTCCTTGTACTTCCGGGTCCTTACTGTAAGTCACAATGCCGCCATCCAGCTGGCCTACATCGTTAAACCCCTCTTTGATCAGAAGACCGGACAACTTTTCGCAACGGATGCCTCCGGTGCAGTACGTCAGGATTTTCTTGTCCTTGAACTGAGTCATATTGTCGCGAATCCATTGTGGAAATTCACGGAACGATTCGACTTCGGGACGAATAGCCCCGCGGAAATGACCGATGTCATATTCATAGTCATTACGTCCATCCAGAACAACTACATCTTCATCTTGAAGCTGTTCATAAAACTCCTTTGGTGACAGACGCTTACCGCTAATTACATTAGGGTCCAGCTCATCTTCATGACGCAGCGTAACAAGCTCCTGACGATGGCGTACAAATATTTTCTTGAACGCATGACCGTCAGACTCATCTATTTTAATAACGATATCGTGGAATTTCGGGTTGGCGCGCAAATCACGCATATACTGCTCCGTTTGCTCTACTGTACCAGACAGTGTTCCGTTGATTCCTTCCGCAGCAATCAAGATTCTTCCCTTGACGCCCAGCTCCTTGCAGTAAGCCAGATGCTCTGCCGTAAAAGTGGCAGGATCTTCAATGTTGACATATTTGTAAAACAACAAAATTCGATAAGTATGTTCACACACGTAAAATCACCCTCTGATTCAAGTCAAAGTTTTTTAACAAGCAATTTTAAATGTACCACATTCTTTAAGTTAGTCAACTTAAATGTATAAAAAGTGGAAATGCAACAGATGACGAGCGACAAAAGTAAGGGTTTACATTATAATAGTAGCGTAGTGATGAGGGGACTTTTGGGAGCAGGATGAGTTCTACTAGATGAAAGGATGAATGAAATGAAACATCATTTGACAGCGCATACACCACCTATGGGGTGGAATAGCTGGGATTGCTACGGTGCAGCAGTACGGGAAGAGGAAGTACGGGGAAATGCTCAATATATGGCGGAGCACCTGAAGGAATATGGTTGGGAATATGTCGTGGTGGATATTCAGTGGTATGAGTCAGGAGCCGTATCCTCACAGTATCGCCCATTTGTCCCATTGGAAATGGATTCATTTTCACGTCTTATTCCAGCGGTGAATCGGTTTCCTTCGGCAGTAGATGGACGAGGCTTCCAAGCTCTTGCGGAATATGTACACAGTCTGGGATTGAAATTTGGTATACATATTATGAGAGGCATCTCCCGCCAGGCGGTGCATCAGGATACCCCGATTTTGGGAACCACAGCTACGGCGAGACAAATTGCGCATCCCAACTCTATTTGTCCTTGGAACACAGATATGTATGGGGTAGATGCATCCAAGGAAGGCGCACAAGAGTACTATAATTCGTTGTTTGATTTGTATGCGGAATGGGGTGTGGATTTTGTCAAAGTAGATGATATTGCTGCATCACGTCTCTATGGTATTCATTTGGCGGAAATTGAATTGATTAGGCGGGCTATCGCCCAATGCGGACGTCCGATGGTGTTGAGTCTATCACCTGGTCCTGCGCCGCTGGAGCATGCATCTGATTTAATCGCAAACGCGAATATGTGGCGTATGACTGATGACTTCTGGGATGTATGGCCTTTACTGTATGGGATGTTTGAGCGCTGCGAGAAATGGGCACAACATGTAGGTCCAGGTCACTGGCCGGATTGCGACATGCTGCCACTGGGTCATCTGGGTATTCGTTCGGTAGATTCGGTAGATTCCGGGAGCCATGACCGATGGACACGCTTTACGAAGGATGAGCAGCTGACGATGATGACCTTGTGGAGCATTTTCCGGTCTCCACTGATGTTCGGAGGCGAACTGCGGGATAATGATGCATGGACACTTTCCTTGCTAACTAATGAAGAAGTGCTAAATGCTCATCGCAACGGTTTGAATGCGCGTCAGGTATACAGAAAGGATGAACATATCGTTTGGACTTCACATAACGAGGAAGGTCATGTATATGCAGCTTTGTTTAATACTGGAGATGAAGCCTCAAAGGTGCGTGTATCCTTAAAAGACCTTGGTATTGAAGGGCAGGCAAATGCCAGAGATTTATGGAACTATGTAGATTTAGGTATTTTAGCACAAGAACTGTCCACAGATTTACCTCCTCACGGAGCAGCTCTATTTATTTTGAAATAGAGTATTTTGCAAAAATCCCATAAGCGACTTCCAATGAACAAGATATAGATCGAAATGGTCTAGTTTGTCTATATCTTGCACTTCGGAGCGACTGGAATCGAATTTTACAAAATCCTGAATAACATAATGTAAGGAAGTACAATGTGCAGTTCCAACCCGATCACCTTATCGTAAAAGTGGAAAGTACCTTTACGATAGGGTGATTTTTTTGCATGTGTAACTTTATGATATTTTAATGAATTCGACATTTTTCTTGGGAATATGACATTTGGAACATGTTAATTTTATAGAGTGCCTATTTCTGTACAAATTTAAATCATTCTAGCGAATAGACTCGAGAAAGGAGTAAAATGATGAAATTAAAAAAAATCCACCAAAATGAAAAGGACGAGCCTTGGCCCTCTAGCAAACCAATACTATGTATCGGGGGGGCCAATCTGGATCGTAAAATCATGATTAAAGGTACATTTCAGCTTCATACCTCCAACCCTAGCAGCACAAGGCTGCAATCTTGTGGTGGGGTAGCACGGAATGTAGCTGAAAATTTGGGGAGATTGAGCCAGCGGGTCAGCCTGCTGACCGCAGTCGGGGACGATGCGGAAGGTGAATTTATAATCGAACAGTCCAATCGTTACATGTACGTGGTTCCTCTGCAAGTCAAAGGTGAACCGTCAACTGGGGTTTATACTGCCTTGCTGGACGAGCGTGGTGAACTGATTGTAGCAACAGCAGAAATGGAGATTTATGATCAGATTCGTCCTTCAGTAATTTTTGAAAATACTCCTTTAATCGCCTCGTCCCGACTGGTTCTGCTGGACACTAATTTCTCTATGAACGTAATTGCAGCCACCATACATGTCTGCCATGAGCATCGGGTTCCGATTGTCGTTGCTTCGGTATCAGCCTCCAAGATGAGAAAGCTTCCCCGAAATTTGCATGGGGTGGAATGGCTGGTATGTAAACCGGTGGAGGCTGAAGCCTATTTGGGGCTAGAACTTACAGATGATCAGCATATTTTGGATGCCGCCCGAATTTTTCACAAACTTGGGGTTCAAAATGTCATATTTATCTGCGGTGCTGATCGTGTTTTGTTCGCCTCTCAGGATGGAACTCATGGTCAAATTCCCATTCATCCCATTCAAGAGGTCATTGATGTCACAGGCGCAGATGATGCTTTTATTGCTGGGATGATTTATGGGATTACCCAAGGTTATCCTATGGAGCAAGTGTGCCAATTCGGAATTAGCTGTGTCGACTTGACTCTGCAAACGGATCGGACAGTCTCAGAGACTCTTTCTATGAATAAACTCCATTCTAGGTTTCAGGAGCTGTATGGCACACATTCGCAAAATTTTGTGTTTTTCAAGGGTGTGTATTTTAAAAAGAAAGATACATAAGTAATCAAGAGAACTCTAACCTACAACAGCGCGTATTTGGAGCTTCACGTACGTAATGGCCTCAATTATTGAATTTGTAAAAGGAGCATGTTGTCTGATGGACAGTGTGAATACGTAATTGTTTTTCTGCCACTGTTCCTCCTTTATTTGCTTTTAAAGGGAGGTTCTTTGGTAGCCATGCGGGACAGGATGACGATAGACGATTATCTCCTTGACTAGAAATTACATTTCGTGTAAAGTGATGAAAATTGTAATATATAGGAATAGTGTAGACCAAGGATCAAAGGTTCAATACCCGCTGTACAGAGAAGAAACTCATGGGCTGAAAGGTTTCTCGTCGCGAATGAACGTTTCCCTGCCTTGCGAGCTGTAGCGGTTTGTAAGATGAACCGTTACCGGCTAGACGCCGTTATCTGATGAAGGACCGTTCCGTGTATGGTTACGGTCAAATTAAGGGTGGTACCACGACACATTCGTCCCTGACGGATGTGTCTTTTTGCGTACATTTTATCGTCCATACAAGGAGGTAGCTACACATGCGCCAAAGCCAATTATTACTGACAACCTTGCGTGAAGCACCCGCAGAGGCCGAAGTGATCAGTCATCAGCTTATGCTGCGGGGAGGATTTATCCGCCAACTGGCGGCTGGAATGTACACCTACATGCCACTGGGCAGACGGGTGCTCAGAAAAGTAGAGCAAATTGTACGGGATGAAATGGATCGTGTAGGGGCTGGGGAACTGCTGATGCCTGTATTGCAGCCAACGGAGCTGTGGCAAGAATCAGGGAGATACGATGTTTACGGTCCTGAGTTGATGCGTTTGCAAGATCGGCATGATCGGGAGTTTGCTTTGGGGCCTACACATGAAGAGGTCATTACGTCTTTAATACGAAGTGAAGTGAATTCTTATCGCAAATTGCCTGTAACGCTGTATCAAATTCAAACCAAATTTCGGGATGAACGACGTCCTCGATTTGGCCTGCTTCGCAGCAGAGAATTTTTGATGAAGGATGCCTATTCGTTTGATGCACATTGGGAAGGACTAGATCATACCTATTGGACCATGTTCCAGGCATATCATCGCATTTTCACCCGCTGTGGTCTGAATTTTCGTGCTGTAGAAGCAGATGCGGGTGCCATTGGTGGCGAAGGTGAAACCCATGAATTTATGGCTCTAGCTGATATTGGAGAGGACACAATTGTAGCATGTACCTGCTGTGAATATGCAGCTAATCTTGAAAAAGCCGTGGCGCGGTCGACGGGGAAAATAGAAATAGCTCCAGTCTCAGATGAAAATGAACATGTCATCCATCCTTCTTTCGATACAGCTAAAATGGAAAAATTCCATACTCCAGGCCTGCGAACAATAGATCAACTGGTTGAATCGCTTCACATAGAACCTGAAGAAATCATCAAAACACTGATTTATATGGCTGACGATCAACCTGTTGCTGTAGTTGTAAGGGGTGATCATGAGGTCAACGAAGTGAAAGTTAAACATATTTTAGGTAGTGAAAAATTCGAAATAGCAAGTACAGACACCGTGTCAAAGGCGACTGGAACCCCTTCGGGGTTCATAGGCCCATGCGGATTGACAATCCCTGTGTGGGTAGACTACGCTGTTGTCCAAATGTCCAGCGGTATCGCGGGCGCGAACGAGATGGATTATCATTATCGACATGTGAATCCAAGGCGCGATATAGATCTTCGGCATGTGGCTGACTTGCGGAATGTCATAGAAGGGGATAGATGTCCTCGATGTGACGAAGGGGAATTGAAACTTCATCGTGGGATTGAGATCGGACACGTATTTAAACTAGGCACCAAATATAGTGAGAAGCTGGGTGCGACCTTTCTGGATGCGTTTGGAATTGAGCAAGCGATGATTATGGGCTGCTATGGCATTGGCGTATCCCGGATTCTTTCTGCCATTGTAGAGCAAAATCACGATCAGAACGGAATGATATGGCCTTATGCGCTGGCCCCGTTTCAAGTTCATATTATTCCGATTTCTGTGAAAGACAGGCTTCAGATGCAAATAGCCGAGAAATTTTACAACCAGCTGCAGGATCGCGGTTTGGAGGTGCTGCTGGATGATCGGGAGGAACGGCCTGGGGTTAAATTCAAAGACTCCGATTTAGTAGGTATTCCCGTGCGCATCGTCGTTGGTAAAGATGCCGAACACGGGAAAGTAGAGTTAGTGGAACGAAAAAACTGCAACAAAGAGACGATTCATATCGAAGATGTAGAGAGACGAATATTGGAACTACACTAAGCATCTGTATCCCGTAGAATATGACCTTCTCCAAGTGTAATCTCATGAAAATCCGCCATCTGACGTGCCTGAAACCGAATTGGCTTGTCCCGACCAATCATAATGATATTTTGAATGTCGGCAACGCCTTCCGAGGGGAGCGAGAAAGTTGTGACATAGGCGAATTCTTCACGCAACGTTGTGTGAATGGCATTGATCAGATGGTCGTGTTCACTTTTCCCCATTAAATTCATTATGAGGGAGCCTTCGGAATCCAGCTTTTCTTTGGCCATCTTGAAAAATTCCCAGGATACTAAATGGAAGGGTGTACCCTGCTCTGTGAAGGCGTCCAAAATAATATAGTCATAAGCATCCAGCGCTTCCTTCTCCAGAATGCGTCGTCCATCGCCAACAGTTACATTATCCTGATCGTATCCAAAGAATGTTCGGCTGAACTCTACGACTTGTGCATCCAGCTCGGCAATCTTAAAGCGTTTATCTGTAAAATGACCCGCTATTGTACCTATACCGTGCCCAATAACAAATACATCTTCAAATGATGGATCGTTCAGCTCCATGAGATGGATGATTGCTCTCGGATATTCGAACAAAATACGTTGCGGATGATTCAAGTCCACCGCGCCTTGGACGGCTGTATTTGAAAACTGCATCACCCGAAATAATCCCTTTTCACCATACAGCTCGGTGGTTTCGTATACTGTGATTTCATGATTATGGCTCAACTTCTTGTACAAGACATCCAATTAAATGATCTCCTTCAAGTCAGACTTCCTCCTCATCTTAGACATGGATAGGGGGATTGTCCATAGATGAGGAGGATTGAAAGTTCACATTTCCAAGCATCCCTAATTAGGTAGAATTGTTTATTTTTCCATAACGGAGTTGTTTGAACTTGTTCGTATGTCCTTTAGGAGATATAATATACAAGGATATAATAAAGTTCGTTGTGTATATTCATACAGGAAGAGAGCGGGATATTATGGGACGTAAGTGGAATAACATTAAAGAAAAGAAGGCATCCAAGGATGCTAATACGAGTCGTATATATGCTAAATTTGGCGTGGAAATTTATGTGGCAGCCAAACAGGGCGAACCGGATCCTGAATCCAATCGGGTATTAAGAGTCGTTTTAGAACGTGCAAAAACGTACAATGTACCCAAAGCAATCATTGACCGTGCTATTGAAAAAGCAAAAGGTGCTGGTGATGAAAACTACGTAGAGCTTCGTTATGAAGGTTTCGGTCCGAACGGTTCCATGGTCATTGTAGATGCGCTGACCAATAACGTTAACCGTACCGCATCGGATGTGCGTTCTGCTTTTACTAAAAATGGCGGTAGCCTGGGTGTGAGCGGATCTGTAGCCTACATGTTTGATTCAACAGCAGTTATTGGTCTAGTGGGTAAAACCGCAGATGAAGTGCTGGAACTGCTGATGGAGGCAGATGTAGAGGTACGTGACATCATTGAAGAAGATGAAGCCGTCATCGTATATGCAGAGCCTGATCAATTCCATGCTGTGCAGGAAGCTTTCAAACAAGCAGGAGTGACTGAGTTTACCGTTGCTGAGCTCACCATGCTTGCCCAAAATGATATTTCACTTCCAGAAGATGCACAGGTTCAATTCGATAAATTGATTGATGCATTAGAAGATTTGGAGGATGTTCAGCAGGTTTACCACAATGTAGACTCTGAGGAATAATCGGATTGCATCATTTACATCTGAGCGTTTTGATAAAATAGATATCCCTAAACCATCGTATTTCGGTACGATGGTTTTTTTGTGAATCAACATCTACATAAGATCAGTTTAATTTTATTGACTGATCAGTCTGTAAAAATCATAATCATAGGCAGGGAGGTGAAAATGAGGTTTGGGGAGAGCTAAAGAATTCGAGTCTGAAAGTTAAGGATGCGATAGCGATAATTTTTAATGAATCTGTCAGGGTTTTGACGGATAAGAGACTGTCCAAGGAATGCTTTATTATGAACAGTGCTATTGAACAGGTTCCGCATCATCATGAAATCAAAGCTTTTATTTCTGAGAACACTGAAAAGCTTGAGCTTGCTTTTTATAACGCCCTAGTCCGCGCCCAAAAAGAGGGGGAGATTCATTCTACGGAATCTGAGCTATTGTCAATCGCCAGATTTCTAAGTCATGCCCGACTATCGTTGACATTTACCGCTAAGAAAGGCGCAAGCACTGAGGTGCTTAGAGATAACGTGCGTACGACACTATCGATTTTGGATTGATCTTTATGAACGCTTAAGGCGTCTCAAACAGATCCTGATGGCCTGGTTGCGACGCCCTTGTCAGTTGGAGACAGACACTTACATAATGCTTGATGTTACATTCCAGTTATTGAAATCATAGGTCCGTCTCTCTCTATCATGAACCAAATCGAGTTTATTTCCATTATAATCCTGATGCATCCACGGATCATCCAGCAGAGGCCAATTAGCATAATTGACTTCTGCACCCTGAATTTTACGTGAGGTGGCATATACGATTTCCATCTCTTTACCTGTTAATCCTTTGTAATAGACCCGGGGATTGGTATCGTTAACACCGCTGAAATCCACTACGGTTTTCGTCAGTACAGCCTCAGCAAAGCAGTCAAGCTCTCTAATACAAGTACCTCCTGCATAGTCCATAAGAGGTGCTGTTTCAACGATGACTGCATTTTTTGCCCCGTCACTCCGTAACGATCTCTGATAACCTCCATATTTCCACGATTCCGTGTCATAAGGCCAAACGTAAGGTTGTGCCGTCCTGACAGCCATCAGCATTTTACCTGTGTGAAAGAATACCCAGCCGTTCCTGTTGAATGGGTCCTGTTCGATCGTTGCTTTAATTCCGTTATATGAAACAGGGCCGTCGATCCATGTATTTGAATTTGTGATATTGTATACTGCAATGAGTGCACCATCGTCCTGAAGCACTTCCTCCATATTCGTTCCGCCAATCCAATATTCCGAGTTGGACGGATTCAAGTTAATCGGCTCACTAAAGTGTTGCTTCATGAAGAACGTATTTGGTTCGTCACTGTATGTATCCCCCACCCATTTGATGCCCCAACGATGAAGCTGGTTTTGTGCGAGCCGATTGTCCTTTTGACTGAATACGGCATAATTCGGGGTGATGTAGCTTGTCTTATACGGTTTGTTACTGTTTCTAGACATCCGTTCCTTATGTGTGTAAGTTATAGAACGGGCTGTTGCTATACGCTTGAAAATGTCTGGTAGCTCGTAGCCCGCAACCGCAAATGGAATCGTGGTAAATTTCAGATTGGTTTCATTGCCGAGATATATCGGCTTACGACTGTCTCCAAACAACATCCACAGCAGTACTACACTCTCATCAAGTGTATATCCCGGCTCTTGCTGCGCATTATATGTTCTGGCCTGACTGGTCACCCAGTACCCATGCAGCCACTCTCCTACAATACTAGAAAAATACCACTCCAACGTCAGTTTGGCCATATTCCGCAATGTCGCATCTTTCAAGTGTTCGGTAATGAACAATAGCGGTCCCACATGATGGATAAAATATGTCGGAGAGTCGTATTCAAAGTACCCCTGTTTTGTAATTGTGGGAAGTTCGGACAGCAGATAGCTTCTGGCGATGGTAGCATAATTCACCGGATATTCTGGCCATTCTTCCGCTCCGACAACCCCAACCGCTGCGTACATGAGCCGTTGATTTTCTGTATTTCCCGACAGAGCCGTCCCATCGGCATTCAAAATGTTAAAACTGAGCATTTTTGCTTTTACTTTATTCTTTAACTCAGATGTGTAATACTCTTTAAACTTCATATAAGCTTCCATTACGTTAATTCCCCAGAACATGTCTTTGTTCCGATCCAAATGAATGTTGACGTAGGCAAGTCCAGTGCTGATATCTCCTTTTGAAAATTGGGCCATAGCCGCATAACCACCGACCTTTCGCCCCTGATCGTACTCATTGTAAGGATAGCCCAATGCTGCTACATCATCGATTACGATCTGTTTGCGCTCCTGTAGTGAGCTTGTTAAAATCTCATTTTTAAACATAATTACAGCCACATCCCTAATCATAGAATAATAACGCGAAAATAGTATGAATAATTGTTAGAAGAGATTGTTTTTTGTAATTATAAGGCATTTGTCTATTAATTTCAGTAATTTACTATATTATATTATGAAAATATTGTATTAGATGGCGAAGCGTATCCATCCACATGTAGTGTGGATGGATGTTCAAATGCCAGAAGGGGAGGGATAGAGTCTGCCCCAGTTATAATGCTACAAAAGATATAGGCTACTGGCTAAAGTGGGATGCCTATATCTTTGTATACAAATCCAATCCTTAAGGCCGGAACTATCCGCTAAAAAATTACCTAAAGCAGTAAGAAATGCGCATGAGATTATGTTTTTTTAATGAGAGCACGGACAAGACACACGTTCAGCGGATTCTTCAGAGCCCATCTTTTGGGTAAAAAGAATAACCAGGATACTTGACGACGGGCCATTTTACCTTTCGTAAATTAGAGATTACATCAACACCTACATGCAAATTACTCTGAATCAGTTCAGTAGGCGTAAGAGCCATCCATTGATTCAGGGAAACATCCGCAAAACGGTCACTTTTAAACATTTCAAGAAACCATAGTGAGCTAGAGCCAGTATTTTGAATGTAATGACCGTAAGCGAAAGGCACATATCCGACATCTCCCGCTCTAAAATCAAATGTGCGGGCCGCGCCATTGCCACCAAAGACAGTCATCCGTCCTTGCCCTGTAAGATAGTATTGCCATTCGTCATTATTGGGGTGCCAATGCATTTCCCGCATGGCACCGGGTTCAATCTCAACAAGAGCAGCTGCGATGGTTTTGGATATCGGAAAATTGGAGGAGTCGACGATTCGTACGCTTCCACCTGGCGTTTTAATCGGGGGCTGAGCGAGTAATTCATGCTTAAAGGACTGAGGTATCGTACCATAGGGAGAGGAAACCGCTTGGCTTTGAATTGAACCAGGAATGGAATCCTGATAGATGTATACTTGGTCTTGAGGAATTGCTGCAAAATCAGCTTCTGGTACACCAAAATTTGCAGAAAGTACGTCTTTGGGAGTATGTGCGAACCAATCCGAGATGGATAGGGTGTTCAGATCGGAGAAACTGCCATCATCAAAAACCAGCAAAAATTCGCACCCATCCTCAAGCCCCTGTATAGAGTGCGGAATGCCAGGAGGAAAATACCAGAGATCCCCGGGACCCACATCAGCAATAAAATTACGTCCATTTTGGTCAACTGCCGTAATGCGGGCACTTCCCAACAGCATATATGACCATTCCGCCTGCTGATGCCAGTGAAGCTCACGTACACCACCCGGTGTCAAACTCATATTCACCCCGGCAAGGGTTGTAGCAATAGGTAATTCCCTTACCGTTACTTCTCTTGACCACCCACCATGATTAAGCTGCATATGAGCATCCGAAAAAGAAAATCTCATATTCGGAATGAGACCATTGTCCGTTATGGGGGGAACCAGCATATCGGGATTTTGTAAATCCCTCATCACATCACGGGGGCCCTTGTCGATACCCCCAGCGCCATCACTTCTGATGGGTTGGGGGATTCTTGCATTTTTCGGGCAATCATTATGCATCATTAGATCTTCCTCTCCAGGTTGAAGCTTGATGAAGCATGGGATAAGAGAAAATACGCATAAAGATTTTATGATCATGTGGTGAGTTTTATGCTGTATGCGTCAGATCTGTAAACTGTGCCTGAATGATTTGAGCTAAATCGTGTGGACTCAACTCCAGTTGGGTCCCAATTTTCCCACCGCTCACAACGATGGCTTTCAGTTCCCATGCAGGCTGATCGATAAAAGTGGGGTAGAGCTTTTTCATTCCTATAGGGGAGCAGCCACCGCGAATATATCCCGTATACTTTTGCAAATCCTTAACTGGGAGCATTTCAATTTTTTTCTCTCCCGCGGATTTGGCTGCTTTTTTGAGATCAAGCTCTTTATGTACAGGGATTACAAAAACAAACAGATTTTGTTTGCTATGTGCAACCAAAGTTTTGTAAACCATTTCCGGGGCTCTCTCGATTTTCTCAGCCACATTCATACCGTCTATTTTTCCATCTTGATGATCATAGCTCAAAATATTGTATTGTATATGTTGCCCGTCCAATATGCGCATGGCGTTTGTTTTGCTGGCACTCATTTTATTTCTTCCTTTCGTTAGAGTTTTTCCAAGTGATCCACATAATCCTTTGCATCCTTAAGGGAAAGATCCTTAGCGGTTCTCAGCTCTTTTATGGCTTGAATCTTTTTTCCTTCCCTAATTAGCAGGAGCAACCTTTCATTAATATCTTCTGAAGCTTCTGCATCAAAAATATATGGAGGAGCGGCAGCGATGGTACCTGACAGTGATGTGCCCTGTATTCCTGAACGATTTTCAAGACGCTCCACGTCGGATTTCAATTCATTAAGCCTAGATTGAAGGCTGTAGACCTTGATTAAAAGTATGGCCGAGAGGAGCAACGCGATTATTGCTATATACTCAATAGCTGACAACAGAATCCCTCCAATTTCAATTAAGTTTCACCGCAAAGATGTCGCACTAAGATTTTGTCTCTTACTCATAGTATAGCATGATGATCGAAGAGAAAAAGAAGAGGAAGACGTGTACAAATTGACTTTTTGCAAACAGAGCGTTATATTACAACTTATTATAAACCTTTTAATAAATACTGGAAAAGGAGTGTATTCAAATACAACCAGTCTCCAATAATACCATTCGGGTCAAACAAATTAATATAGAGTTAGTTAAAAACACATTGAAATCCAAGGAATATGCAACCAAGTCATCCATAGCCAGCATCACCGGTCTTAGTGTGGCTACCTGCGGAAATATTCTGAATGAGCTTCTTCAAACCGGAGAAGTATTAGAGACGGAATTGGAAGAATCGAACGGCGGACGCCCAGCTAGACGGTACAAATATAACGCTGATTATTCTTATATTATCTGTTTAAATGTGAAAACGGAAGGTGGTATACATTCTCTTACTTATGCTGTTGCCAATTTGCTTGGCGATATCATCATCGAGAATACTTCCATAGTGCCTTATATTGATTATGAGGTCATAGAGACCCAAATTGGAAAGCTGATTGATAACTATGGAAACGTCAAAGCCATTGGGATTGGCATCCCTGGTGTTGTTCATCAAGGGATTATCGATGTTTGTGATCTCGACCTGCTCATAGGAGTCCCTGTAGGTCCACGGCTTCAAGATAAATACGGATTAGAAGTTACCATTGAAAATGATATGCATTTGACAGTCTACGGATTTTATAACATGCAGAATTATGATGAGGATAAAACCTTTGCTATTGTTACGTTTCCCAAAGACAATTTCCCCGGAGCGGGTTTTATTGTCGACGGACATTTGCTAAAAGGAAATACCAAATTTGCGGGGGAGGTTTCCTTTTTACCCTTTGATTTAACAAGAGAGGAACAGCTTATACAGTTAAATAGCACAGAGGGATTTGTCCCTCTGGCGATCCAAACGATAACTTCCATTATTGCGATTATAGACCCTGTATCTATCGCTTTGACTGGAGAGTTATCCAAGCCGACTCTGTTGGACGATATTTATAACGGCTGTCTAAAAGATGTACCCAAAGAACATATGCCCGAGATTTTTGTGAAAAACGATACACATGATGAATACATGTATGGCTTGATTTCGGTGACCCTTGAAAGTCTGACGTACAATTTGCAATTGGTGGAGAAAAGGAAATAGGGCATCGTTCAAATAAAGCATGAGAGGATGAGATTAATGACTCAAAAATCAATTGCATGGACTACAGGAACATGGACTAATCACCCTGTAACATCCATAGAAGAAGACCAGTTCCTTAAAGTTGAAACTAGAGAAGGAAGCGACTACTGGGAAAAAACGTTGTATGGATTTGAACGCAGTAGCGGACATTCCCTGCTTACAGACTGGGAAGAAGGCTCTGCCATCGAAGTCACGTTTGAATTAGGCTCATTCACGGAGCTCTACGATCAGGCCGGTATAATGCTGTATCAAGGACAGCAAAGGTGGATTAAAGCCGGGATTGAATTAAATGACGGAATTCCTCAACTGGCTGTCGTAGTCACAGATGGATATTCCGATTGGTCATTAGCTCCTGTACCTGATTGGGTAGGAAAAAATGTGACGATTCGTGCTTCACAGCTACAGGATGCGGTTATCATTAGAGCCCGAACTGAAAATCAAAGCTGGCGCACCGTACGTGTAGCACGTTTTCCTTATGAAACGGGACAACAGGCGGGTCCTTTTGCCTGCGCGCCGACTCGAGCCGGCTTTCAGGTTATCTTTACACGCTGGGTAAGCACTGAACCGGATAGAGATATTCATGTAGATCCGCCAATTGAAGAATAGTCATTTTACTCAATAATAGAAGAGTTATAAATAGGGGAGTAATTATTGGAGATAATACAATTATAAGATCTGGAAATTTTTAAAATAATACTTGACATGAAACGCGTTACAAACCTTAAGATTCAATTAGAAGTACTTTATAAACATTAGCATAGAGGTAACGTATTTCTATCCTAGTTAATGAAAAACATCAGCAAAGGCGGAGAAAATATGAGTACACAGTTTCCAAAAGATTTCCTGTGGGGCGGAGCAGTTGCTGCTAATCAGCTCGAAGGCGCTTATCAAGAAGATGGAAAAGGCTGGTCCATTCAGGATGTAACTCCTCGTGGTGGTTGGGGGCCTGTTACGGATGTACCAACAGAAGATAATATGAAATTGATCGGTATTGATTTTTATCATCATTATAAAGAAGATATCAAACTTTTTGCGGAAATGGGCTTTAAAGTATTCCGTACTTCTATCGCATGGTCACGTATCTTCCCTAAAGGTGACGAACTGGAGCCTAACGAAAAAGGCTTGCAATTTTATGATGATTTGTTTGATGAACTTCACAAATATGGAATTGAGCCACTCGTTACATTATCACACTATGAAACACCTTTACATTTGTCCAGAGAATACGATGGTTGGGTAAACCGTAAGCTTGTTGATTTTTATGAGCGCTATGCTACAACTGTATTTAATCGCTACAAAGATAAAGTTAAATACTGGTTGACTTTCAATGAAATCAACTCCATTCTTGAAGCACCATTCATGAGTGGCGGAATTAGTACACCAAAAGATCAACTTAGTGAGCAAGATCTTTATCAAGCTATTCACCATGAGCTTGTAGCGAGTGCAAGAGCGGTAAAAATCGGTCATCAGATCAACCCTGATTTCAAAATTGGCTGTATGGTGCTGAGTATGCCTACTTATCCGCTGACACCTAATCCAGACGATGTGATTGCTGCCATGGAATTTGATCATAGAAACATGGCATTTGCCGATATTCACGCAAGAGGTCAATACCCAGGTTACATGAAACGTTTCTTTAAAGAAAACGGAATTTCTATTCACTTTGAACCAGGTGATGCCGAAGATTTGAAGCATACCGTTGATTTTATCTCGTTCAGCTATTATATGAGTACTTGTGAGACAGCTGACGAAGCTAAAAAAGTCAAAGGTGAAGGCAACATCCTTGGTGGTGTCAGCAATCCGCATCTCGAGGCAAGTGAGTGGGGCTGGCAAATTGATCCGCAAGGTCTGCGCTATGTCCTGAATACGTTCTATGATCGCTTCCAAAAACCACTGTTCATCGTTGAAAATGGTCTGGGCGCCGTTGATGAACTGATCACGAATGAAAAAGGCGAAAAAACGGTTGAAGATGACTACCGGATCAACTACCTGAATGATCATTTGGTTCAAGTTGGAGAAGCTATTGAGGACGGAGTAGAGGTTTTGGGCTATACGTCTTGGGGATGTATTGACCTTGTCAGCGCATCGACCGCTCAGCTTAAAAAACGTTATGGATATATTTATGTAGACCGTCATGATGATGGCAGCGGTACACTTGAAAGATATCCGAAGAAATCGTTCCATTGGTACAAAGAAGTTATTGCTACGAACGGTGAAAGCTTGAAACGTTAATATATAAATAAACCAGTGAATAAGTATTAAATATACAATGAAGGCTTATAGATAGCGACCGCTTTTTCTCTTTTAGGAAGCGGTCGCTAATTTTTTTAGGGGTAATAGCAACCGAATTACAAGCTGAGGACAAAAGAGCTTTCATGAATGATTCGTAAGCGTTATTTACTGATAATTGATGATAAATAGATTGGACAAAAATTAATTATTGAGATATATTGAGACTTATTAAAACATTAATAATAACTATACTAAAAAATGGAGTCCAGTATAAATTAATGGTTTTTTAATGATGAAGGCTTCAGAAGGAGGGAAATAATGAAGATTGAGCATGTAGCGATCTGGGTGAAAGACTTAGAGAAGATGAAGAGCTTTTACGAGCAATATTTTGATGGAAAATCTAACGATAAATATTATAACGCTACAAAGGGATTTGAGTCCTATTTTATCACCTTTGAGGATGGAGCAAGGTTAGAGGTTATGCGTAAAACGGGAGTAGATCATTCACCACAGATAAATATTACGGGCTGGGTTCATGTGGCATTTTCCGTTGGAAGTAAAGCACTGGTGAATGAAAAGACAGAGCAGCTCATGCATGCAGGATATGAAGTAGTGGGTCAGCCAAGATTGACAGGTGACGGCTATTATGAAAGCGTAATTAAAGATCCAGAAGGTAATTTGGTGGAAATTTCAATGTGAGTAGCTTTCCAGTTCTGAAGAGTGAGCATGTGGAATCCTACAATGAAGCTTTAAAAGAAATCTGAATTCTGTATCTAAATAAGCAAAGCGAGAATGGCTATGACAGAAAAAGAAAAATCACAACTAGGACTTCTATACAATGCTAATTATGATGAAGAGTTGATTGAAGAACGTTTATACGCCAAAGGTCTCTGCCACGAATATAATCAGCTTCATCCTAGAAATATCGAAGAACGAGAAACACTCATCAAAACTTTACTTGGGAAAACAACAGACAGATTCTTGATTGAGCAGCCTTTTGTGTGTGACTATGGCTATAACATTGAAATCGGTGAAAATTTCTATAGTAACCATAATACAATTATGCTTGATGGGGCAAAAATCGTTTTCGGTGATCATGTGTTTGTTGCTCCTAACTGTGGATTTTATACTGCGGGTCATCCTCTTGATGTGGAACAACGTAATGAGGGATTAGAGATTGTACTTCCAATTACAGTTGGCAATAATGTGTGGATCGGTGGTAATGTCAGCGTTCTGCCTGGTGTTACTATAGGCGATAACTCCATTATCGGTGCAGGAAGTGTCGTTACCAAAGATATCCCTTCTGGTGTGATCGCTGCTGGAAACCCTTGCAAGGTAATCCGTCAAATCACCGAAGATGATAAGACCAAGTACAGAAGGAACTAACAATAAACTACAGCTCCGAATGAGCTGTAGTTTATTGTCTTAAAAGAGTATTACCAAACAAAAGAATATTTTTGCACAGATTTATTCAGGGAATAATGTAATAATGCGCTTATGTGGAATATTTTCTAGTCTATTCAGAAAGGAAAGAACAATCATGAAATTGATGTTTATATCAGATATTCACGGCTCACTACACTGGTTGCAATTGGCACTGGAAAAGTACAGGGAGGAGAGAGCCGATCGTCTTGTTCTGCTCGGAGATTATATGTACCACGGACCACGTAATCCGTTACCAGAAGGGTATAATCCGGCAGAAGTGGCAGCTCTGCTGAATAAGTACAAGTCCCATATTGCGGTTTCTGTGCGCGGAAATTGCGATGCAGAGGTGGACCAGATGCTACTGGAGTTTCCTATGATGGGTGATTATGCTATGCTGCACCATGAAGGACGGCGAATCTATGTCACGCACGGACATGGCTTTAGTATCGGAAATTTACCACCATTGGAAGCGGGAGATGTGTTCATCCAGGGACATACTCATATTCCGGTAGCGGATGTGGAAAATGGAGTCTTTATACTGAACCCCGGTTCGATCTCGCTGCCAAAAGAAAACTATCCATCCTCTTACGGTGTGCTGGAGGGAGCACAATTCACTGTGAAGGATTTTGATGGGAATACGGTGAAAGCAATCACGTTTTCAAAGTAATTTACTCCAATGTGAATGTAAATTATTAAAACTTTTCCGCTTCGATTGAGACAAAGATCATATTATTGTATGATAGGAGCGGAGTCTACATTATGAAAAAGAAAGAGAGCTTCCATACATGCAAATTAAGGATTCACATTATAAGATGCCGCCTGAATGGGCGCCACATGAACGCACGTATATTTCATGGCCTGTAAAATCTTCAATGGTATACCCGGATATGCATGCTGATGTATGCAAGGGCTATGCCGGAATTGTACGCGCCATGGCGGAATTTGAACCAGTTACTGTGGTCGTAAATCCGGATGATCTGGAGAGCGTTAAGGCGCTTGAACTTGGGGAACGGGTAGAACTGCTGCCGATTGAGCACAGCGATGCGTGGCTGCGTGACAACGGCCCTACTTTTCTCACAGACGAGCATGGTCAAGTGGCAGGTGTAAACTGGAAGTTTAACGCTTGGGGTGGCAAATACGCTCCATGGGACCTGGATGACCAGGTTGCGCCGCAAATTTTGGACAAACTTGGAGTTCCACGGTTTGATGCACCGCTTGTGATGGAAGGCGGCTCACTGCACGTAGATGGCGAAGGCACACTGATTACAACCGAAGAGTGTTTGCTCAATTCCAACCGAAATCCGGAATTAAGCAGAGAAGAAATTGAACGGCATGTATGTGAGTATACAGGTGCCGAGAAGATAATATGGCTAAAACGTGGTCTTAGTGGCGACGAAACAGACGGTCATGTGGACAATATTGCTTGTTTTGCAGCTCCTGGGAAGGTCATTATGCAAGTGTGTGATGATCCTGAGGATGAAAATTACGAAATCACGCAGGAAAATCTGCGTATTCTGGAGCAAGCAACGGATGCCCAAGGCCGTAAGCTGGAAGTGATTCGGATCGGTCAGCCGCCGCGTGTGGATTATGAAGACAGCCGATTGACACTGAGCTATATTAACTTCTACTTTGTGAATGGCGGCATTATTTTGCCGGTGTTTGGCGGCACTGCCGCTGAGAGCGATCTTGCAGCTGAGCAAGTGCTGGCAAATGTATTTCCAGATCGCACCATTCGTACTGTAGACGGCATGGCGGTCATCCGTGAAGGCGGTAACGTGCACTGTACGACCCAGCAGATGCCTGCTGTAAAGCGTTGAACGATACAACATCTAAAAGGAGGACTACAGTGAGAAAAGTAAAAGTGGCAGCAACTCAAATGAGCTGTTCTACCAATATCGAAGAAAATATAAGCAAAGCAGAGAAGCTAGTACGTGAAGCGGCTGCGCAGGGCGCACAAATTATTTTGCTGCAGGAGTTGTTCGAGACTCCATATTTCTGTCAGAAGGAAAAGTCTGATTATTATTCATATGCAACTGAACTGGAGCACAACAAGGCGGTTAACCATTTTAAGAAGATCGCCAAAGAATTACAGGTTGTGTTGCCAATCAGCTTTTATGAAAAGAAAAACTACGCGCGCTACAACAGTCTTGCTGTCATTGACGCAGACGGTGAAGTATTAGGTAAATACCGCAAAAGCCATATCCCGGACGGTCCTGGGTATGAGGAAAAATTCTATTTTAATCCGGGCGATACCGGTTTTAAAGTATGGAATACACGTTACGCCAAAATTGGGGTAGGCGTGTGCTGGGATCAATGGTATCCTGAGGCGGCCCGCTGTATGGCGCTCATGGGGGCAGAACTTTTGTTCTATCCGACAGCTATTGGCTCAGAACCGCAGGATTCTGCCATTGATTCCAAGGATCACTGGCAGACTTGCATGCTGGGTCATGCTGCTTCCAATCTGATCCCAGTCATTGCTTCCAATCGGATCGGAACTGAAACGGACGAGGACTCCAGTATTACATTCTACGGTTCATCCTTTATTGCCGGGCATCAAGGTAACAAGATCGCAGAAGCGGGTCGTACCGATGAGGAAGTGCTTACTGCTGAATTTGACCTGGATGAGCTGGAAGTAGGACGGATTGAATGGGGCATTTTCCGTGACCGTCGTCCTGAACTGTACAATATGATTGCCACCTATGATGGTGATTTAAAAGTATAATCTATATACGGATAGACAAATCTCCCTTGACGTCAAGCTGAGGTGTTTCCTTTCATTGGACTCACCCGGCTTTTCGGGCAGGGGATTTTGGAGCGTGCACCCAACGGTTTCAAAAGAGCGGATCGGTAGGTGGGTCCGGAATATAAGCATGATTTTTTCACACAAAAGGAACATTCCTCAAAGGATTGTTCCTTTTTTATGTCTAACTCCAGTTAATCTATAGATTAAAACTATGATTTACTACATAAAATAGCATTAGAATTTATGGATTAGATGATATAAAATCAAGTCATAAGGAATGATCGTACTTAATAACATCTCGATATTCCCAAAAGTGAAAAAAATCACATATGAGAATGCTTTAATGGAAGCTTGAACATGAAATTTGTAAACTCGCAAGGAGGAAGAACAATGAACCACTATCCTGCTATCTTTGAACCTCTGACCATACGACGCATGACCTTGAAAAATCGGATTGTTATGCCCCCGATGGGAACTAACTTTGCTGCCATGGACGGAAGCTTTGTTCAGGATCATATTGACTATTACGTGCAACGGGCCAAAGGTGGTACCGGCTTGATAACAGTAGAAAATGTTTGTCTGGATTTCCCAATGGGTACAAACGGAACAACCCAGCTGCGTATGGATAACGATCAGTTTATTCCCGGACTGTTTAGATTAACAGAAGCCCTGCACTCTTATGGAGCTTGTGTTTCTGTACAAATTAACCATGCGGGTGCTTCGGCTTATGCGGGACGACTGAACGGAGTTCAGCCTGTATCTTCTTCGAATATTCCTTCTAAAAAGGGCGGAGCCATTCCAAGACCTCTGCAAAAAGAAGAAATTTACGCCATTGTGCGCAAATACGGAGAAGCAGCAGGAAGAGCGCAACGAGCAGGATTTGACTGTGTTGAAATTCATGCGGGACACTCCTACTTGTTGAGTCAGTTTCTTTCGCCGATGTATAATAAACGCACGGATGAATTTGGCGGCAGCGCAGAAAACCGCACCCGTTTTGCCAGATTAGTCATTGATGAAATTCGTTCAGTGGTGGGTCCATTTTTCCCTATTTGCTTACGATTTAGCGCGGAAGAGTTCACAGAAGGTGGGAACACCCTGGAAGATACACTCGAGTTATTGGAGTATCTTAATGATGAGGTAGATATTCTGAACGTTTCTGCTGCTCTGAATGATTCCATCCAGTTCCAGATTGACGGAATGAACCTGCCGGATGGTTGGCGCTCTTATATGGCCAAAGCGGTAAAAGAAAAATTCGGGAAGGTCACGATGACCTCGGGTAATATTCGAAGTCCACAGGCAGCGCAGGATATTTTGGAGAGAGGTGACGCGGATCTTTTGGCTATGGGTAGAGGCTTGATTGCAGAACCGAACTGGGTGCTTAAAGTGCAAAACGGCTACGAACATTTGCTTAGAAAATGTATCTCTTGCAACATTGGTTGTGCTGATCACCGTATCTCCAAAAGTAAGCCGATTTGCTGTACGGTAAATCCAGATCTGTTCAAGGAAGCTGAATACCGGAAACAACGTGTTAAAAACAATGTTCAAGTTGTTGTGATCGGTGGGGGTACCGCTGGGATGGAAGCAGCATGTACGGCAGCCGAAGTAGGCTGCAAAGTAACCCTCTTTGAGGAGAAACCAGAGTTGGGCGGCTTGGCTCATGATATTGCCCGCTTGCCAGACAAAACACGCATCAATGATTTCCCTGATTACCTGATTCAACGCACCAAACAGTTAACCAATCTGAATATTGTAACAGGGACCCGAGCCGATTTGGCGATGATTAGTGCCCTGAATCCTGATATTATTGTCAATGCGACGGGGGCCACACCACTTCTTCCGCCCATTGCAGGTTTGCATGAGCAACTGGGCAAACCAGGCACAAAAGTGTTCTCCATCTTTGATCTTTTGCACAACATGGAGAAATTTCAGGAGTTTGAAGGTAAACGCATTGCTGTAGTTGGTGGCGGAGCTGTGGGACTGGATGTCGTCGAATATTACGCAGAGCGTGGAGCACAAGAGGTTTCCATCATTGAGATGATGCCGCTACTGGGTAAAGATCTGGATATGATTACCCGGATTTCCATGATGAAAATGGTAGAGGAGCGGGAAGTAAACGTCCATACGGAAACAGCTTTGACAGAAGTGCGTAGCGACCGCTTCAAAGTAAAGCACGGAGAACAGGAGTTTGAGATTCATTTTGACCTTGGATTCGTATGCTTGGGTATGCGTTCATACAGTCCGCTGCTGGACAGCTTGCTCGAATATGGTAAAGAACATCAAGTAGAAGTTATTAATATCGGGGATAGTAAACAAGCTCGTCGTATTATTGATGGCACACGTGAAGGTCGCAATATATTGAAAACCATTCAACGGGTAGACGAATTTAAACATGAGTTTTCTTATTCTTACTGATTTGACAATATAAGTGATGGGTATACACGAGGGCAACTCAGTAAATATTGAGGTTGAAGAGACAGCTTGTCTTTTCAGCCTTTTTTATTTGAATTTTTCTTGGCAAGAAGATTGATTCCTCTGTCATTTCAAAGGTAAACTATGGAAAGCATGTATAGTAAGTAAGGCTATTTTAACGTGGGGGGATGAGCGTGAATCAACTCTTTAGTGAAATACCGGGTTCCAGCACGTGGAGCAAGGTGGAAGAGATTCATAGGGGCTGGTCCAGTGACAAAAAATATTATATTCAAACCACTGACGGCAGGGATTTGCTGCTAAGAATGGCGGATATGGTTCATTATGATAAAAAGAAACGCGAGTTTGAAGCTATAACAAAGCTGAATCACGTGGCGAATCTGTTCATGTCCCGGCCGCTTGATTTTGGGATTTGTCATGATGGTCAATCTGTATATTCCCTGTTCACCTGGATCGAAGGGAAAGATGCTGAAGAGATGATCCCCACGTTAACCGCAGCACAACAGTATCGACTCGGAGTTCAAGCAGGAAATGCATTGAAAAAAATGCATGAGATTCATGCGGAGCAAGATCGAGTTCCATGGGCTGAACATTATAGTGCCAAAATCAACAGATATATTACAAACTACAAGTCATGCGGTATTCCCTTAAAGGGAGCAGATCAAGCCATAAGCTTTATTGAGCAAAACCGTCATCTATTAGAAAATCGTCCCCAGACTTTTCAGCATGGGGATTATCATGTGGGCAATATGGTGGTTACCCCATCTGATGAACTGGGTATCATCGATTTTAATAGAATGGATTATGGTGATCCTTGGGAGGAGTTCAATAGAATTACCTGGTGCGCAGGATTAAGTCCTTTATTCGCTTCGGGCCGTATCCACGGTTATTTTGATAACAATGTACCTGATTTATTTTTTAGATTAATGGCTCTGTATATTGCAAGCAATCAGCTTTCATCGGTTCACTGGGCCATTCCATTTGGCAAAAAAGAGGTAGACGATATGGTGCAGCGAGCTGAAGAGGTTTTGGAAGCGTATGATTACTTTCAAACCTATATACCGAAATGGTATGTGCCCAGTTACTGCGACTTGTAAAAGCGAAGACCGCCGCTCCTGGGAGTGACGGTCTATTTTCAGTATTCTATTATTGTTTCTTAATTTTATACGTAAATTCCCAAACGGCTTGATGACCTGAGTAACGTCCACGGTTTTCAGTAACCGTCACTTTTAACTTAACGGTAGAACCTTTGGCAGAAACAGAGGAGACCTTTATATTCTTGGTGGCTTCGCCTTCATCAGGAATTTTGTCTTGTTCCTCAGCGTACGCATGCATACAGCTTTATGCTGCCACTCGATTTGACCTTCACCTTTACGCTGTTACCTTCACTAATGGATTGGCCAGCTACCTGGGCAGCAATGGCCCATTCGTTGCCTACGTGATCGTTGGATACCAAAGTTGCTTGTTGAAACGTAACGATATACGTTGATGTTGCTGAAGCTGCGAGCGCGTACGTTCCATTGAACGTCAGGGATATCACTACCAATAGAATAGCCGATGCTTTCGTCCATATGACCTGAATTTATTTAGTAGAGAAAGGGAAGGGAAAATCTGTTGAAAAAAATATACAGCGAACAAGAACTCATAGATATGACGATTAAACTGCTTGAAAAAACTTCAATATATGAAGAGCAGTATGAGCAATATGTAAGACGACCTTTCCGTACAGATTTTTATGATGATCTGAGCCCGTATGTGCAAGTGGGCAAGCGGGGTTATACGCTCCAGATGTATGAAAGAGGCATACAGATGCTGAACAAGCTTACGAAAGAGGAAGAGGATGTGATTTATTGGATCATCGAAGATACAATTCACATCATTGCTCATCTGAATCTGCTTCGCAAATATAAAGTCGATAACATAAATACTCATTTAAAATATACTAAGGAGATCATGAAGGAGCTGACAACTGCAATGAACAAAGCATTTTATGAAATTGGAGGAATCTATCAGGAATGGCATGAAACGAATAGAAGAGGAGTACTGGAGAACCCATTAAAGTAAAACAAAAAATTAAAGAAACAGTTGACAATCAGTGAGGTAAAATTTACAATTTTATATTAGTGATAATGATTATCAATATCACTAATTTTAAGTATGTTTTGCACTTACTATATTTCAAAGGAGATTTACAACATGCATCGTATGATGAATAAGAAGTTTCACATGATTTTATGTGCACTATTCGTAGTGATTTTCGTTATTTCAGGTTGTGGGAATGCTGGCAGTTCCTCTGATTCATCTGCTAAACCCGCGTCGTCCACGAAGGAAGAGGTAAGCAGTGATTCTGATACCCGTACAGTCTCTACGGTAAAAGGAGACGTGAAGGTGCCCGCTAATCCTCAACGGGTAGTAGTGAACTGGTATGTTGGCGATGTATTTACACTAGGGATTAAGCCGGCCGCAGTCATGGGATGGAAACAAGAAACGATGCCTTTTTACGATAAGTTTAACGACATCCCCAATATTGAAAAGTGGGAAACTGAGGAAATTATGAAGTATGATCCTGATCTCATCATTACATATGATACAAAGGATTATGATAAGCTGTCTAAAATTGCGCCTGTTCTTGTGATACCTGAGGATAAAATGACCTCTCTAGAACGTTTGAAATTTCTTGGTCAGGCCACAGGACATGAAGCAGAAGCGGATAAAGTGATTTCACAGTTTGAAAGCAAGTTGAGTCAGGCCAAAGAAAAACTAAATTCCGACATATTCAAGGACAAAACGTTTAGCATTTTCGAGGACTGGGGCAGTGGTTCCTACGGAATTTATTATGAAACAGGCTCACGTGGAGGAACGTTGCTTTACAATTATCTTGGACTTCACAAACCGGAAAAGCTCAGCACATTGGTTAAAAGCTCCGGAGAGCGTCGAGGTTCTTTATCTTATGAGGTAGCTGCTGAATACTTTGGAGATTATGTTCTTTGGTTTAAGCAAGAGGGCAAGGAATCCGAATATGCGAAGACAAAAATCTGGAGCAGTATTCCAGCCGTTAAAAACGGACATATCATCGAAATTCCAGCGAAATATGCAGGACTGTTCTATTATTCGGACGTTGCTAGTATGACGGGACAGCTAGATTATATGACTAGCAAATTGCTAGAACAGACGAAGTAACGATGCATAATTGACCAACTAAGGGTGTAATCGATGTCTACTCACAAAGAACCAAATAAAAAAGGAATATTTCATTTTGTAAGCTACATGATCGTGGGCGTGTTCCTGCTTCTGGTGGTTACCGCAGCATCTATTACCTTTGGTGCTGCGGAAATGAGCTTGAAGCTGGCGTGGGGGGCAATATTTCAGTTTGATCCCAACATTACGGAACATCAGATTATTCACACCTTGCGTTTTCCACGCACCGTGGCAGATATCATCGTAGGGTGCAGCTTGGCTGTGTGTGGGGCGATTATGCAGGGAACCACTCGCAATCCACTAGCGGATTCGGGACTCATTGGCATAAGTTCAGGCTCGACATTTGCTATTGCGTTATGTATGGCCTTTTTGCCTGGTCGCACCTACGGAGAAACCATGCTGTATTCTTGCCTAGGTGCAGCAATCACTACGGGCATTACGTATTACATCGCATCCATAGGCAAGCGAGGAATGACGCCTCAGCGACTGGTGCTGGCAGGAATGTCCATCTCCATGCTTTTTGGTGCGTTTAGTACGTTTATCGCTATTAAGTATGAGATTGGCCAAGCCCTTGATTATTGGTCTGCTGGTGGTACAGCCAGTGCCAAGTGGGGTGAATTGGCTTTCATTGCGCCACTGTTTGTAGTGGGTTTGATCTGTGCCATCGCGCTTTCTCCCTCAATTACGATTTTGAGCTTCGGGGAGGATGTGGCATCAGGCTTGGGTATTCGTGCGAACAGGATTAAGCTGTTTTCAACCTTAATTGTATTAATTCTAACGGGGTTATCGGTTATTGTGGTCGGCCCTGTTGGCTTCGTTGGTTTGATCGTGCCACACATTATGCGCCATCTGGTCGGAACAGATTATCGGTATATTATCCCGGCCTCAGCTCTGTATGGAGCAGTCTTTCTGTTGGCGGCGGATTTACTCGGACGACTGATCAATCGCCCTCACGAAACGCCCCTAGGCATTATTTTTGCCTTGGTGGGTGTACCCTATTTTCTCTACCTTGTGCGCAAGCAGAGGAGGGAGTTTAGTTGAAACTGTCCCGTAATACCAGGGGGATTAGCATTATTTTACTGTTAGTAGTGCTGACGCTGTTAGTGGCTGTACTCAGTATGAATGTTGGGAAAATGAACCTATCTCCACTCGAAGTTTTCAAGGTTATCATTGGCGAAGGAACGAGCAAACAGAACCTAATCGTGTTTGACTTTCGACTGCCACGTATTGTGCTTTCCATATTGGTAGGTATTGGCATGGCGATATCAGGCTGTATTATGCAAAGCTTGCTCAAAAACGACATGGCCAGCCCGGGGACACTCGGCATCAGCTCAGGTTCGGGTTTATTTGTACTTATGTATATAACGCTGTTCGCTAGTGAAGGATTGCTATCGCCTATTCTTCTTCCAGGGCTGGCTTTTGCAGGCGGCCTTACGGCGGCATTTTTGATTTTTATGTTTGCTTTCAGGCGGGGAAGAGACATCTCGCCTACAGGCTTAATTTTAACTGGTGTAGCTATGGGCAGTGGCTATAGCGCATTATCTCTGATGTTGACACTCCGGCTAGACAAGCAACAATATGACTTTGCTCTGCGATGGCAGGCTGGAGACCTGTGGGGGGACGACTGGAGCTATATTATGGTGCTGCTCCCTTGGGTACTTATCATCTGCTTTTACGTTTTTTACAGGTCTAACACACTCAATACGTTGAATTTGGGAAATCAGACAGCATCGGGGCTCGGCGTAGCGATTAAAAGGGAGTTTATCGGCTTGACGATTGCTGCCGTTGCGCTTGCTTCTGGTAGCGTGGCACTTGGCGGGAATTTCTTTTTTGTAGGCATGGTCAGTCCCCATCTAGCGCGCAAGCTAGTAGGGCCCAATCATAAGCTATTGCTACCTACGACGGCATTAGTTGGTGCACTCGTCATTTTGATTGCTGACACAATTACTCGGACGATCAGTTTTGGTGCAGATATTCCAACCGGAATTATTATCACCATACTGGTTACCCCTTATTTCCTTTACTTGCTGTCGAAAGCCAGTTAAATGTACGATAAGTAAAAAGACGCTAACCATGTCCATGGAAAAAATGGCTAGGTTAGTATCTTTTTTTGTTACTACTTAGGTCTCCTTGCGGAAAAACAATTCTTTCTCACATTCTGTTAGGATTTCCGGCCTTCGTGTTGAAGGGGGGGATTGTAAATAAAGCCTAATCCTTGGCATAATTCAAACCCAAGCGATAAGCTTGGTCCAGCAGTATTTCAAAATGACTGGGATTTGAACTCAGAGTCTCAACTAAGAATTCAACCTTGGAATTGGTAACACCGCAATAATCTGCAATACCCACATTCAGCAAATGAGTAATCATTTCATCATAGTTACGCTTTTTCAGCTGTTCCTTCGAAACGCCGGCCAAGCCAATCCACAAGACATGCTGATGATGCAGGTAATTCGAACCGTACGCAAACCCATTGTTCCATACACGGTCAATATAACCCTTCAGCATAGCTGGCAAATTCCACCACCAAAGTGGAAAAATAAATGCCAATGCATCATGCTCCTTCATCCGCCTTATTTCCATTTCTACTTCAGGGGAAAAGGACTGTTCCGCAACTGTTAAATCCGGTTCATCTACTCCTTTTAAAATAGGATCAAAACCAATCCCATGCAAATCCAATATCTCATAATCGTGGCCTGCATCGGCAAGACCCTGTACGAAACGATCCGCAACCTTAAAGGTCAAGGAATCTTTTCTCGGGTGTGAAACAACGGTTAATACTTTCATGCCTCTTCACTACCTTTCTCAATAGCTTACTTCTAGGAATGCTCAATGCTTGATGCTATTATATACAGTAGGAAAATAATCTGGAAGTACGCACTTTTAAGTTCTATAGGATGATACAGGTGTCATAGGAACATGGAAGTGCCCTAGGTAGATTCCCTAGAAACTGATCTGAGTAATGAATTGAAGTGATGGGTTGTTCTGAGCAAACGAAGCCTTCTAAAGGAGGATTAAGAAATGACTGAACAGACGGAAAATAGGGTTCAAAAGAAGTATCAAGTTGGAGTGGAAGCGGCTTTAGAGGTGATGGGAGGGAAATGGAAGCCTTTAATTATCTACCATCTGATGACAGGACGGAAACGAACGTCTGAGTTTCGTCGGTTAATACCCGGCATTACACAAAAAATGCTGACTACTCAGCTCAGAGGCCTAGAAAAGGATGAGATCGTTACACGAAAGGTTTATAATGAAATCCCTCCTAAAGTGGAGTATGAGTTAACGGACTACGGCTGGGGATTAAAACCCGCGCTAGACCATTTATGCTACTGGGGAGAGGATCACCTGGATAAGGTCCATGGAGACAAATCCAAGGTCTTGGAAGAATTCTAAGGCTGCTGTATAGAGTAACTTCAAGCTAATATTAAGCCCTCACAAAGCATTCAATCAGAATAGCTTGCGAGGGCTTAACTGTCGATGATAATATAAAAGGCTAACTTTCGGTCATTCCGTTATCATAGCTCAATTGCCACTCAATTCCGAACTTATCTTTAAGGCTACCGTAATATTTGCTCCAGAATGTTTCTTGAAGTTCCATGCTTACGGTTCCTCCTTCTTTTAATTTATGAAAGTACGATCGAATTTTCTCTTCGTCCTTATTGACGATGGCGAGGCTGATGTTGTTTCCGGCTACGAAAGGCATACCAGGAAAAACGTCTGAAAACATGACATTACTACCATCAATTTGAAGCCGCGTGTGCATGACCAAATTTTTGGCTTCTTCTGGTAGAGGATAATCGGGATTGGGTGGTGCTTCACCAAACGTCATGATTTGAGGTTTCTCAGTCCCAAAAACCTCTGCGTAAAACTCCGCTGCTTCACGACAGTTTCCATTAAAGTTAAAATAAACATCAACAGACATGTGTTTCACTCCTTCAAGAATATTATTTTTCCATACTAAACGACCTTATTTCATTATTTACCTGCAAACAAACAAAAATACCATAAGATCCGTTTTGCGAAAGTATTTGCGGCTTAACATGTTCAATTTTTAAAACAATTGGGCATGATGATCAAAGTAATGGTATGATAGCTTAGTTAAATCTGAACGACTAGTAATGGAGTGATCATATGGGTGGAAAAAGCAAAGGCGGCGGAACCGGCAGAGGTACAGGTAGTAAGGGCTGGACACGCTGGAACAAAACTGCGAAGCCAGTAAGGATAAAAAGCGCTTCTACAAGTGCACCGGGGAGCAAAGCGGCAGGTGGCACAAAAAGCAGCACTGCCAAACCAACAAGGAATAAAAGCGGCGGCAACAGTAGTAAATAAGCCGGGAAAGTATAAGTTGTCGTAAACGGCGAACATCTGATTAAGCAAGAACAATCAGGTGTTTTTTTAATTATCTTACTTAAACTCGCATATTATAATCAGAAGCAGGTGAATCGTGAGAATTAACAAGTACATCAGTGAGACAGGATTTTGCTCACGTCGGGAAACCAACAGGCTGATTGCAGCAGGACGAATTACGATTAATGGAAATGTTTGTGAAGCGGGCGCAGAAGTACAGCCACAGGATATCGTGCTGATTGATGGAGAAGTTATTCCAGCCAACTGTAATGAACCTGTATATTTGGCTCTGAATAAGCCTATAGGCATTGTTTGTACCGCAGCGGAGCAGGTGGCTGGCAATATTATTAGTTATGTCAATTATCCTTCACGTATTTTTGCCATTGGCAGACTGGATAAAGCTTCAGAGGGACTCATTCTATTAACCAACGATGGAAGCATTGTCAATCAAATGATGCGTTCCGAGCATGGTCATGAGAAGGAATATGTAGTGACTGTAGACAAACCAGTTACAAACGAGTTTACGCAGGTCATGTCGGGTGGCGTTGAGATATTGAACGTCGTTACTAAGCCGTGCAAGGTTGATCGTACGAGCGAATACGAGTTTCGGATTATTTTGACACAGGGTCTGAACTTGCAAATTCGTAGAATGTGCAAAGCTTTGGGATACAGGGTATTAAAGCTGGAGCGTGTTCGAATTATGAATATAACACTGGATCATCTGGAACGGGGGCAATGGAGACATCTTGAGAAGGAGGAACTGGAGTTGCTTCTTGCTAAATTGCAATAAGGAGTACAACAAAAGTTTATTTGAGGACCTTATGCTCATACAGCCAACGCAACTTTAGTGATACTTCTTACGTAATTTCAACGAGCCGCCTACCTTACCCATCAGCCATAGCACAATAGGAAATACAATACCGAAAATCATGGCGTAAAAAGGCCATACTGAAAAAAACATGGTTATAAATTGCATGTTTGGCCAAATAGAATGAACCATTGCCATTGCGATTAGGATTAGAGGAACTAAGAGAGAGTTAGCGCTTCGAAGACGAAAAGCATCTGCAAGCCCTTGCGCTGAAACATATAAAAGCAGTGCGAGTCGGAAAAAAATAGTGACAAACCAGAACACGGCAACGACAATTTCAAACCGTTGTAGAAACTCTCCGTTACTGATTGTTCGGTTAATAAAATAAGTAGGAAACGTCAAATTAGATACAACACCTTCACTCATCACGGCGATTATTTGTAGAACCATGAAAAAATACATGCCGCCGCTAATCAATGCAGAGGTAATCACTGTCTTTCTCCACTTTTTTGGATCGGGGATGTACTGTGCAAAAAAAAGATATAGAATTGCTTCAAGGTAGGGAAAGGCAAACAAATTGAACGAAGCGAGAACGATAGGGTTCAAACCATACTCGAAAATAGGAAGCACATTATTTATGTTGGTATCAGGAAGGAGGGTAATTCTGACCAAAAGATACAGAGCGAGAAGGAAAAAAAACAGGATTTCCGCACAACGGCCAATTACAGCAGGGCCTGATCGAACGGCGAAATAAATGACTATTAGCATGATGAAATATATCGCGTCGGAGGGAGTTTCCGGCATAATAGCTATCGAGATAAAGTCGCCTAGATTTCGAAGCGTCATGATGAACACAAGAAAGGGAAAGAAAAAAATGAAAACGATGCTGATCGTCCCGCCCAAGGGACCGAAGAGGCAACGGAGATGCTCTACGAAAGATTTCCCCTGTATTTGCCTAGCGATGGAGGCATATAAAGGTATCAATAAGAGATGGAAACCTACGGAGATTGGGATGGAGAGCCAGGCATCTTGTTTAGCGGCAGTGGTAATTGCCGCCGGAAGTACCAGATATGCGCTTCCTATTTGATATAATGTAAACCACATAATAGCTTGTCGAATGGTCAAATTGGAATTCACTCCAAAGCCCCCTTAAGATAACATTTCTGTAAGTAACCGGCTTACCGGTTGAAATAGGATTTGAATGCCCGTCAGTGGAGTCGGCAGTTCAATGTTAGCGATCCTTAGGATAATCAATATAACGCCTATAATTAACAATACTGCGCTGAATACAATTTCACGCACATAGTGTTTCTCCTTAAATTTTTTAAACTCATACAACGATGTTAAAATGGAACTTACGAGAATCACGTAAAGCATATGCATTCACTCCTGATTGTGTAGTCCCATATCGATTGGACTGGTGATGTCTCCGAACCGGACTAAACGATAATTGAGCTGAATATCCACTTTAAGCGTTTGGAATTTTTGTGACCAATCCTCTTTCCATCTATGCCATTCACGCGGGAACTTGCGGTGAAAAGCTTCTCCAAACCCGAATATATCGGAACCGATATGTTGTGCATTTCGAATGCCTTCCTTCAAAGACTGTTCCAGATGCTCTTTAGCTGATTTTTGAAGATCTCTAAATGTCTCTTCATTCATAAGATTGGCATTGCACGAGACCGTTCCGATGTTGGATTCTGTATCTACAATAAGAGAAATATGCGGCTCATGGTCTATTATTTCTGGACGCATCTTTACTTTGGAACGGATTACTTCAACAACAAATTTTCCTTTGGAATTCGGACAATCAATGGAAGCTACGGTGCTGGAAACACGGTTGGATATATAGGTAAAGGCTTTACTTTGTGAATCATCCATCCAATCGATAAGTCGGTCGCCCTTGAAAACACCAATTCCAGTAAAAAAATATTTAACATGTTGGGGCGACTTTGTCACATTATCAATAGTTAGACCTTTTTCTAGGTTTGTCAGTCGAATACCAGTGAGAACCGGTTCAATGCCATCCTCTGTAAATTTCTGCAAAAGATCTTTTACATTGACTGCAGAAGTTGGAGCCCATGCTTTTTCAGAAATCCTTAATGCCTTATACATATCCATTGCAGGCAAGACCTCGGTTGGAGCTACAAAAGTAACGGCCTCCTTTGCCGAGTTTCCTCTTACAACGGCCAAATAGAAATCAGGCCGAACTTCATGATCACGGAATAGAAAGTCCAGTGGCTCCTTGATTCCTTTTTTTGCCGTTTTCTCATCAAAAATGACAAACTTTAAGTGAGACATATACATTTTTCGGGAGGATTCCGTTGTTAATTTTCGAATAGCTTCAAATATGGTATCGGCGCGTTTGGAAAAAATGATCGTTGGCGTCCGTTCCATGGGGGAATTCTGAGACATTTTCGATGGGTCAACCACTTGTAAACTGACTTCATATTGGTCATCAACTGCATCAATGCCCAGAGCCATCACGACGGAAATTGCGCTCAATTCCTTACTGTTCCAGCAACCCGTAAGAAACACCATTAGCCAGATGCACATAAACAGTAATAAAATGGTGGATCGATACGAGTTCATGATGGCCTACTCCTTTAGTTTTTGCGATGTTTTTTAGTTCTATATGGAAAACGCAATATGGCGTCCCTCTGCTCCGACGATTTGTAATTGGCAAAGGGGCTCAAATATGGTACACCGAATGAATGAAGCCCATTCAGATGCACAAAGAGCATGAGAATACCAACAGTCAATCCGTACACACCAAACATAGCGGCTATGCCTATGAAAGCGAAACGTAATATCCGAATTGGAATTGCAAAAGTGTACGAGGGAATGACAAAGCTCGAAATGGCAGTTATTGCAACAACAATGACCATAACAGCCGAAACGATGTTTGCTTCTACGGCTGCCTGGCCGATCACTATTGACCCGACAATAGAAACGGCTTGACCGACCGTCCGTGGCATACGAAGACCTGCCTCCCTCAGAATTTCAAAAACCACTTCCATGATCATCGCCTCAATAAATGCTGGAAACGGTACTCCTTCACGTTGCGCGGATAAGCTTAATAACAAAACTGTTGGAATCATATCCTGATGGAATGTCGTTAATGCGACATAAATGGCCGGAGCCAACATACAGATTGCCAGGCAGATGTACCTTAATATTCGAATGATACTGCTGTAAACAAAGGATTGATAATAATCTTCTGCAGATTGAATAAAATCTACAAACACTGCAGGTGCAAGGATGGCGAAGGGAGATCCATCCACAAAGATCGCAATTTTCCCCTCCATAATTCCTGCTGCAATAGAGTCTGGGCGATCAGAATTATAAAAGAGCGGAAATATCGTGAGTTGTTTCTCTTCATGGAGACATTCTTCCAAATATTCGCTTTCAAGCACGCCTTCTACATGCATGTTCTTTAACTTGGATATCATATTCTGCACCTTTTTTGGGTCAGCGACCTCATGTAAATACATGACCGATATATCGGTCTTGGTTTTTTCGCCAACTTTTATGGTAGTTAGACGTACTCTTGTATCCTTCACCCTTCGACGAACCATAGTCGTATTCGTACGTAAAGTTTCTGTAAACGACTCTTGCGGACCTCTGACCACTGGCTGTGTCTTCGAGTCCGAAATGCTGCGTTCTTCCCATCCAGGCAAAGAAATGACCAATCCTTCATCCGTATCGTCCAATAGTAGGAGAAGACCACCTGAGAGGATCTGATCCAAGGCATCTTCAAAGTTTTGAGTGAAGCTTGCTTCACCAATGTCCAGAATTGCGTTTTTCAATAACGGTAAAGTGATCTCGTCAGAGGAGACACGATCATGCAACGGACGGATCACGTTGTCCTGCACCTTTTGCATGTCAGTCATTCCGTCCAAATAAAAAAGAGCGGCATGCTTATGGCCAGTCGTGATCTCACGAACAACAAAATCCGAACTGTTTCCCATGAAGTCACAAATGAGATCGATATTCCGGCATAATTGTCTTGAAAATTTGGTATGTAACTTCATTGTTCCCCTCCTCAGATACGTAGTATTAACAATAATCCGAAATAATACCACAATAATCCTGCTCGTTGTCGGCAAGGTCCATGACATCTCTATTCTCTTTCTTTGAAGGTTTTGTATGATGAGGAAAAGTAAACTTGACGTGATATGTAAAGAGCTTAATTTATCGAAATTTCAGTTTATCCGATTATTCAATGCTCATACTGGAATTCCACCATACCAATACTTTCTTAACAGCAAGATCGAACGTGCAAAGCAGTTAATAGAAAAAAATAAAGATATTTATTCAGCAGTAGCAGAATGTGGTTATGTGGATTTAACTCATTTAAATAAACACTTTAAAAGCGTCTATGGGACAACAGCATTTGAGTATATGTCACATCTAAAGTGAGGAGGAGGGAGTATGTTTAAACAGGCTACAGATAACTATCCTTTTTTGGAATAGTTTACTTGTGTAGTATAATATTTTTGACGGATATTCTTTTCTGTCAATTTAAACATCCAAATAGAGAGGTATTTGATCATGCTATTCATTACAAAAAAATCGATCGATAAGCTAGCAGAACCTCATAAAGAATCTGACATGCTTGTCTGCTATTCAACTCCACAAAGCTTTTCGGCTTATACAAGTCGAGCTATATTACTTCTAAATAATGATCGGATTATTATGCTTTTCCTCAATCTATTTTCCACTAAAGTAGTACAAAAAGTTGAATTTGAAGTAGCTGATTTACAAGAGCAAAAATATCATTCTGGACTCCTGTCTTCTGTAATATGGTCATTTAACATCAATGGGCAGCATTGGAGGTTTAGTATAATGAGAAAAATTCTTCCGCTTGGCTCTATGCAAAGGAATTTTCTGAATTTCTTGCAAGAAAATATCTTAAACTAGCGACCGAGTAGATCGGTAATTTCTGTCTGCCTAAGGCAGGGGTACTGAAAGTACTTTATGGGGATAAGTGATAAAGGTAATATTCGGTGTTTTTTTTGTTTACATATCATTGAGGGGAGGAATTCTTCTACATGAATGAACTACTCATAAAAAGCGATGGGATAGTAATTTGTACTGACAGTTTCGGAAAGCAAGTTAACCCGGCAATATTACTGATTATGGGCGCTCAATCCTCACTGGTTTGGTGGGAGGAAGAATTCTGCCAGCGTTTAGCAGCTACAGGTCGCTTTGTCGTTCGCTATGATAACCGAGATGTTGGACGTTCTACAACCTATGAACCTGGGCAACCGGACTATACTTTCGAAGACATGGCAGATGATGCTGTTCGAGTGTTGGATGCTTATAAGATTAAGCAAGTGCATATCGTAGGGATGTCTATGGGCGGAATGCTGACTCAAATGATAGCTCTGCGACATCCAGACAGAGTTCTAACCGTTACCCTTTTAGCAACGTCCAATTTTGCTCCCGATCTTCCACCGATGGAGGAAAAGGTTACGGACTATTTCTCGAATATGGAGGCAATAGATTGGACGAACGAACAATCGGTGGTCGATTTTGTGATAGGTAGATCAAGAATTCTAGTAGGTTCAAAACACCCTTTCGATGAGAATAAAGTTTATAAATTAGCAAAAGAAGAATGGAAAAGAAGCAACAAGATGGCCAGCATGAACAATCACGCAATGCTGTCAGGTGGAGAATCCTATCTGGCTAGGACTGGTGAGATAAACGTACCCACTCTGGTGATACACGGTACTGAAGACCCGATTATCCCTTATGAACACGGAAAAAATCTTGCTAACGAAATTCCAGGTGCGGTTTTACTGACATTGGAAGGTGCCGGACATGAGCTTCACTTCAACGATTGGGATTTAATAATCGAGTCTATTTCAAAACACACTTCGAAACACAATTAGGTCAACTGATGTATAGGAGAGTTGAATAAAACAGCGGCAGTCTAGGACTTAGTTTTCCCGTCCATGGCTGCCGCTGTTTCTATAACTTGGCTCAGTATAATGTAGTATCGTTTTACTCTTTGCCATTCCTCGTTCAACTAACGTTTTTCGTTAGGTAATTAGTAAAAGCAAATAAGGGGTTATACATATATAAATAGGTTGGCTAAAGAATAAGTCTAATGGAATACCTATTGGTGAACCACTAACTAATAGTGTAATAGTTAAGAATACTCCCCCTACAATGAATGAGATCATTGAAGCTAAAAAAGGGGAAATCACGAACTTTCTTAATTGAGCATTAATGGCTGTTTGTACAGCAAAAACAGCTCCAAAACTTATAGCTAGAAATATTGCAAACATTAAAATCACTTCCGGTTTAGCCTATTTCAATTCTATCTCAAAACTTAAAAAAAATTTTAAAATGACTGTATTGTTTAAATTCAAGGATGCTATGTCGTTATTTTTTTTTGATTCTTTATCCATTGTAGCCAATAAGAAAATTCACATGCTAAATGCATTTGATGTGGTTTGATAATGCTTGTAGGAGCAAGTGCAGGAAATTCCACGGAAAGCTTAACTTTTATCCCCGTTTTTGTATCTTTAATTTGGTGGCGAACTCCTCCGATAACTGTGCCATCTTTCAGACGAGCAACACCTACTGATTGATATTCATAAGAATGATCTCTAGGTGTTTGTAACCCTGTTTCATCATCAAAAACAATAAAAAACTGAACAGGTAACGGAGAATTTCCAGTCGTCTCAATTACTTCAAGTTCATTTTTTCCTAAAGGTCTTAATACATAGTGGTCAGGACAAGCCGATAAATTCACCCGATTGTTTTTATCTGATTGATTTAACATAAGATTGTCTATGCCCTTTGTTGCTTCTTCAGCTGTAATTCCATCTAAATAGATTTCTGTTCGAGAAAATTTCCGTCTATTTCCAGATAAAGCAGCGCCCATACGCATAATTATTTCGCTTAATTTCAATTTAGATTCCAATTTGTTATACATTTCTTGATATGAGTAGCCCATTTTAATTTCGGCTAGCTGTTCACTTATCTTATCTGGATTATTTATTTCGGCACTTTTATAATTTAATACTTTAAAAACTTTTTTACACGTTTTCTTTTCCATTCTGTCAATTGTTCGTTTGTAATGTTTTTTCCGTCGATACAAATTTTCATATAAATTCTCCTTTGTCCCAAAATTTTTTAGATGTCTTCTTTCTGATTGTATTTTAGTGTGGTTAATACCAAACTAATCATTTCTTTCTTAATATCATCATTCAGGTTTAACTTCTTTGAATGAGCAATGCTACTGAGTCCGTATAAAATAAATCCAGAGGCTAAAATTGGATTATCGGTATTGAAAATCCTCGTTCTTACTCCATCTTCAATCACCTGTTGTATTAGTGGCTGCATTTGCATGAATACTTTCTGCTCGAGCTGAAAATGTTGTTCTGTTTGAAACGAATCCTCATTTTTATATGGGGCTAGTTTTTCAACAAACGCCCAAAATGTCTCTAAGGATTCTGTCATCTTTTGCATAACGGTCAATTTATTAGAATTAAGTATTTGTTGGATTTCTTCCATATTGTTTACAATAAAATCATTTAAGATTTCATCAACGAACTCTTCTTTAGATTTAAAGTAGTAATAAAATAATCCCGTTGCTACACCAGCGCGATTAACGATATCTTTTATGCTAAATCCTTTTACTCCACCTTTCATATAAAACTCAAAACCAATATCCATTAACTCTTGGCGTCTTACGTCTGGTTCTTTTGATATTCTCTTCATAGTCCATCTCCTACTGTATCCTTCGCGACTGAATTTAATTCAATGGTACAAAACTGAATATAGTTCAGTCAAGTATTATAAAAAACCACTCATTTTGAAAAATAAATGAGTGCGTTAATTTTCTTGTTTGTTACTAAACAATATGGTGCTCGATTGCGGAACAAAAAATCCTGTTTAAGGCAGGATTTTTAATCAAACTTTATTATAAAGGGGTCTCGCCAACCAAATGACATAAAACCCACGCTGATCATTATTAGTTTTTCAAGTAGGAGTAGCATGAGGATTTCGAGTTTTCCATGCTTAGACAGAAAACCTTGTATCAATAGGGTTTGATTTATTAAGACTTAACCTACTTTGTGTCACTTTAGTTGTTATTTTGCACCTGTTTTAAGCGTTATTTTGCACTATAAGTAAATATAAAAATGCTACCTTTTAATAAAGGGGTAGGGTCAGGACCACATATTTTAAAAGACCAATTTCTCAGCACTAAAATTGAGAAATTGGTCTTTTATCGTTACTCCAGAAAAGCGCCCTTTTATGGAATAACAAAAGAGCTTCTATTAACTGGTTTTGTTGCATATTATATTGAATCCATAAGAGTAATTTAGTAGATATACAATTATCTGTGAGAATTACTAACGAATAACCTCATCTCTATATCTAGCAGTTGATCGTTTTTTAAGGTCGTCCCAATTTGGAGTTGAAATATTCACTTCCTTTTTCAATTTATCAAATGTTTCATATAAGGATTCAATCTCACTAAAGGAGCACTCAAACAATTTAGTCACCGGAAGTTTGTGGAATATTTTCAAACCGTGGTAGATTAAATTCCGATGGTTACGAACCATTTTCACTTGAAATGCTGGATCAATTCGATATCCCAATTTTTCTAAAACCATAAATCCTTCATCCATTACAGAAACCATCCGCATTAATGCATTCTTATCCTTAGCTATTTTTTTAAAGTCAAAATTATTTATATAATGGATTGAGTTCATAGCAACAATCGGTACCATATGACTTTTAAGCCAAGCATCAATACTTTCATTAAAACTTAGTTTATATTTTGCATTCTTAAACGTCTGCTCTAATGCAGATTTAAATGATAAGTCACCGTCTAAGCTGCCGATTACCATTTGTCCTCCACCGCGTATGCAAATGATACGACCGCTGTCTTCCCTCGTTCCTCCAATAAGTTGAAAACCAAACGCAATATTCTTTTTAACTTTGCTATTTTCATTTAGGAATGTCTGCATGCTTGCAGCATCAGCATTATTCCCAACAAGCACAATATTGTTACTTGTGTTTTCAGCTAATATCGGAAGGACCGATGGGAATTGGTTGTATTTCATCACAACAAATATGAGATCATAGTGGTCTTCAGGTTGAAGTTGATCGATCACATTTACTGCATCGACAGTATTTTTTCGTTGGAAATGATGACGAATAACAATTCCATCTTCTTTCAATTGTTTATATCGTTTTCCTCTAGCTAAAACGGAAACATCATTCCCTCCTCGAACTAATACGTGGGCAAGATAGCTTCCTAAAACGCCGGCTCCATAAACTAATACTTTCATCGTAATACTCCTCTTCTATAGAATCTTTATCGTTAAAGTTTTTTGGAAAATTAAAAGACAATTGTTGATTATTAAACAAAAGTATATTATATAAGTATAGCGACAGTCTATCTCTACTTCAATCGCTAAATAAACCGTTTTTGTTCAATAATGAACAGATTCAAGTTATCTGTTCATCAACAGGAAAATAAACACCTGTTTCTTTTTGGACCTTTGTTCATTATACTTACAGTTCCAGAGATATTCTTAATTAAACGATCCTGAAGGGAGAATTTTATGGATAAAAGAATTAAAAAATCTAAAAAAGCGATAGAGGAAGCTCTTATTAGTTTAATGGCGGAGAATGATTTTGAAGATATCACCATTAACTCAATTGCGGAAAGAGCAGATGTTAATAGAGGTACAATCTACTTACATTACAAAGATAAATTCGATTTATTGGAACAATGTGTTGAAAGGAAAATACAGGAACTGCTTACTTTTTGCCTGCCTGAAGGGTCTGGAAGTTATCCTTCTAAAACACTTTTACTGCGAACATTTAAATATTTGGAGGAACATTCTTTTACTTACCATACATTGTTAATAAATGAAGGAGTCCCCACCTTCCGAAATAAATTATTAAATGTCATGAATGAAGGACTGAGGGAACAATTGAAATTAAACGGAATGAATCAAAATATGAACAAAGAGATTCTCATTCAGTTTTGGTCCTCCGCAATAATTGGTGTAATAGAATGGTGGATAATGCAATCGATGCCTTATCCCGCAGAAGAAATCACTGAACAATTATGGATTATACTAGAACGGAATCAGATTATACCCAAGTAAAGAGTATCCGGGCTATTCATACTGATCATGTTGAATTCAAATTCACGTGCATCAGTATTTTTTATTTGAACGAAACTGCCCCTTCGCTCCACAAAAAATAGCTTCTGAGATCTCCAGTAACTGTTACTCAACAATCTGGCCCGATTGAGGAATAGAGTAAATAAGCAAGGGACTTTATATTTCAGAGGCAATGGCTGGTCAACTGGTCACTGTCTATGCTCTGCTACATTGAAGGGGAGGGGGATGGCGGTTGCCATGGTTGGAACGCCCATCGCCTTGGCTATTGGTGTCCCTGCGGGAACGTTTCTGGGGAACCTTATGGGTTGGCGGTCTGTTTTTGGAATCATGTCACTACTGACTGTTATACTGATCGCATGGGTGCTTTGGAAGGTGCCGGACTATCCGGGACAGTCCTCCGATAAGCAAGCTTCGATCTATGCAGTCTCCCTCACACCGGGGATTCGGCCCATACTATTGGTTGTACTGACCTGGATGACAGCCCATAATATTCTTTACACTTATATTGCTCCATTTCTTGCGGCCAATGGGATGGGGGAGAGAGTGGGTCTGGCGCTGGCTTTCTTTGGCATTGCTGCTCTCGTAGGTATATGGATAACTGGCTTATTCATCGACCGTTGGCTGCGTAAGCTTGTCCTTATTAGTCTTATTTCCTTCGTCTTTATTTCTATTGCCATGAGCTTTAGCAACTCCAATGTACTTATAATCTATATCATTGTTACGGTATGGGGTTTAACTTTCGGCGGCGCAACAACGCTATTGCAAACGGCGCTTGCTCAGGCAGCAGGGGAGAGCAAAGTGGATATGGTCATGCCAATTAACACGACCGTATGGAATCTGGCGGCGGGATGGCTGGGGGCATTTTACTTGAAACTTTTGGTGCGGGATCATTTTCATGGGCATTATTCATACTCTTATTCCTTGCGCTTCTCGTGGCTTGGGGTGGCAAAAAGTATTCGTTCCCTCCACAGTAATCTTGTAATTAGTGAGTATTTTTTTGAGTTTTGCTTGTTATGACTTCTAACTTTAATGCACAGAAGATGCTGTTCCAAGGGCAGTTTGCAATAAAATAAAGAGCGTTGTCCAAGCCGATGTTGTCGACAGGACAATGCTCTTTGTGTTTGCATTCAATCATACGATAAAAATAAAGTCCTGCTTATTTTCCAAGAAGGGCTGTATTCACTTCGTCCAGCAATTGCCCATAGGCAACCGGACCGAATCCGGCCACCCACACAGTATTATCCACGATGTGGACGTGATTCTTTTTCACTGCGTTCATAATCGGTGGAAATCCTCTGGTCACATTTCAGATACTCGGCATTTGTCATCAATTACTTTAGTGAAATATTCGCTAAAAATCAGTATTGATTTTTTTCTGAGATATCCTTGTTTTTGAGGACAAAATGCACTCTGTGTTCGAACTCAAAACCCTATCTATATCACGAAGGAGAAGATGAATATGAGTATCTTGGAGGATTTATATTATGGAAAATGGTACCCAAGCGAACGAACCAAACCTAAAAACCCTGAGCTTGAACTAGTCCATCAGAAAATATCCGCTTCTATGAAAGCACTAAAAGCAAGACTGTCGGAACAAGATTACGAATTAATTGAAGAACTATCCGATTTAAATGATGTTTTGTTTTCTATATTATCCGCCTCAGATTATATTTCTGGATACAAAGCTGGTGCTTTGACGATGGTTGAAATATTTGATAGAAAAATCATTTAAATTTTGATAGAAAAATCATTTAAATTAAGATAGATCCTAGTACTTTAAAGTTAAAAAAATGTATAGTTATAAGGCCTTACAATATGATTAAGGGTCACCAACGTTTAATAATATATAAGTCAGAGGTCGTAGGGATTAAGTCTTCTAATTCATATAACAATTAGTAATATAGATGGTTTTCCACAAATTTAAATAATGTTATTATGTCTTAATGAACTCATCCAAGGTAAATTATGACAACCATTAAAGTGACACCTGAACAACTTATAACTGTCTCTAAGAAATTTGAGCTTGCGCAGCAAACGGCGATGCAAATGAATAGTCAGTTATCGCAGCAAATTTCGTTTATGGAACGATTTTGGGAGGGGATAACAAAGGAGCAATTCTATTATAGATTCCAAACATCTCAGAAGAATATGGCTGACTTTGTTACACTAACAGATTCGATTGCTAGAGAACTACGGCAGCATGCAAATAAGTTTAGATTAGCAGATATGATGGAGGATGGGAATCTAGACCCAGGTTGCTTGCCACCTCCACCGAATACTTGCGCAGTTCCTGTTGCAGATACACGAAATGCGCTCCAGAAATCGGCGGATAGCTTAACGGAGCTTGGGCAGGATTTTGTAGCAGCTAATTCAGAACGATATGAGAAAAAATTTGATTCAGTCTGGAGCTTCCTAGATTATATGTCGTACGGCATTCCGAAGGGAATGTATCAAGGGTACATGGAACGGGCAGCTAAACAAAACGATTCGTGGAATGACATGCTCAATTTCGGTACATTTGGAGTATCGGGCATGATTCAGGGAGCATTTAATCCCACAAATGCATGGTCAAAAGAACATATGGCAAACTTGATTGGTACAGCAGGCTTGATGATAGGTTCTACGACGACCAAAGCGCTGATTAAGCCCAAAAATATTTTGGACGGGTCTGTTAAATATGAAGTTACTAAAAGTACAAATATTTTAAAAGAAAGCGAACAGCACCCTGCTTTTGTAAGAGGGCTCAATACAGATATTGATGATATATTCAGAAAGAATCCTGATGATCCTTTAAAAGAAGTTATTGGATCTGGAAGAGAGTCACATCCACAAGAATGGAATAAAATTATTGATGAGTTACATTCAGAGGGAGTAGAAGTAATATATAAAGGTAACACAATGGCATATTCTCCTAGCAAGGGAGGGCCTGGCCAACTAATAATAGATGAAGATGCTTCTATAGGAGCGTTAATTCATGAGTATACTCATTACCTAGATGATTCAAAACAAGGATTTCCAGGAATGAGTTACCATTTTCAAACAATAAATCGTGTGAAGATGGAATTAAATGCATATATGAGAGAAATAAAAATTGCCGAAGATATGGGACGTAATGATATTGCAAATATGCTGTTTGAAAATTATATTCAAGAAAGAAGATTACTGACCAGTCACTTGAAATAAAAATAATTCAGGAGGAACAAAATGAATATAGTAAAAAAAATAGAAGAAGGAAAATGTTCAATACAAGAGTTAGAAAATTTGCTGGAAGAAAAGAACCCCATAGTTTTATATCATGCATTAACACATATCGGAAAAGAAGGCCTCCGTACAGAGGAAATTATAAAAAAGTTAAGTGAATTGTCTTCAAAAAGGGAACCTCAAGATAAGCTGATAGGTCATTATAAAGTAGGAGACTTAGCAATAGCTACTATGATAAAACTTGGAGAAAAAGAAGATGAGATAACTGGGTTTAAGATATTAGATGAATTTGAAAAAAAGATGGTTTTCCGTTTATTTGAAGAAATCGAATGGTAATGCCTCCTGTTCGTCTGAATGAATGCACTTAATTCAAAACTTATTTCCCCTCGAACCATGAGGAGAAATAAGTTTTTTTCATATCTAATGGAGGTGAACCAAATGAATAGAATACTTATTCAAGCTGTAGAGCGTTTGTATTCAATTCATTTTGGAAGTTTAGTCAAGTCCAAAATTCTCCGAAAACGTCGCTCTAGGAGAAACTACTTAGCTGCTGAGTGTGTAGAGTAAAAGCCTAACCCAAAATGGGTAACGGATATTACGCAATATCGAGTGGGCGAACGCTGGTGGTATCTTTCTGCGATAAGGACTTGCCAAAGCTTTTGCAAGGCAAAAGACGTGACCGGGCTGATCGTTCATAACGACTAGGGATTCCAGATACAAAATAACAATTGTTTATTTGATGTCTGAAATTTCCAAATGATATCATTGTCACCATGTTGACGATAATGCAAAATGCTGTTATTGTAATTATAGTCAGTATGGTGACAATAAAAAGAAAAGGATATATTTATGGAATATTCTAAAGCGCTTAGAGAGTTATATATAATGCAACAAACTTACGCTACTTTTTTTTCCGTTACTAATAAGTTGCAAATACAAGGCGACAACTATTTTGAGAAATTAACATCACGACAGTACATGATCATGCTGGCAATAGCTCATTTGCCAGAGGATGAAACGACACTTGTTAATATTGCAAGAAAGTTAGAAACAAGCAAACAAAGTGCACAAAAGCTTGTAGTTAATTTAGAGAATAAAGGATACTTGATTACGACACCAAGCAAACGGGACAAACGTGCCATTAACGTGGAAATCACGGAATTAGGGAAAAGAGTCATGCTGGAATGTGGTGAGAAAGCAATATGCCTAATGGCAGATATTTTTAATGAATTCACAACTGAAGAATTAGAAGTGTTATGGAGTTTATTGAAAAGAATATATGGTACTCACAACGAAGAGTATGTTGGTTTTGAGGAAGACGTAAATTATAAATTTGAAGACCTGGAAGGGTTTCAAGGAGCACAAATTCGAGCTTTAGATAGTTTTATTTTGCGGAGAAAACATTTTAAATGATGGAATTGAAAATAGGCAATATTTCCATTCAACTTCTATATTTTCTTTGGAGGCTACGAGATGAAATTACAAGTACAACCAAGAGTTGCACTTATTGATGAAAAAATCGATTTTTGTGTCACAGGGTTACCACCAGAGGGCAAAATGAAAATAACTGCATCCATGCATTTTCCATGGGCAGAAAGTGAAAAGTATCAATCATTTGCTTGGTTTACTGCGGATTCAAACGGCAGTGTTGATTTATCAAAACACAAACCTGATTCTGGAACTTATGATTATATAGATAGTATGGGGCTTATTACTTCTTTACAAAAGATTAATAGTGAGGGAGGGAATATCGCTCTTAATATTTCAATAGATGATAGTGTATTTATTGATATAGTATGTGAAAATGGACAAGATCGAGAATGTATAAGACTAGAGCGTATGTTCAAGTTACCGGAAGTGAAAAGACAACAGGTCACTGATGAATTTATGGGAGAGTTATTTTATTCTGAAAACTCAAATAATAAAACGATTGTAGTATTGGGTGGATCTGATGGTGAACGAAGTGGTCTTTCGCTTTTGTCAGGACCATTGGCATCTAGAGGTTTTAATATTTTAACCGTTGGATATTTCAATGAAAAGGGATTGCCTAAAAAACTTGAGGAAATTCCCCTTGAATATTTTGAAAAGGTGTTCTCTTGGCTTAAAAAGAATCCATTAACACGTGCTAATGAAATATATGTACACGGTACATCTAAAGGCGGAGAATTGGCGTTACTTTTGACATCGCGATATAATTTCATTTCTAAAGTTGTGGCTTCTGCGCCCCATGCATATTGTTTTCAAGCGTTGGATGGTTTGATGAGTGGTAAAAATGTTTCATCATGGTCATATGAAAGGATATCATTACCATTTACACCAGTTTATAATTATATTTTTTACGACCATCAGCGTCATTGCTTAGAAAGGAATATACCTTTTGGTTTTACTACTACATATAAAAAAAGTGTGGAAAGGGCAAGAAATAAAGAGGAGGCTCGAATAAAAATAGAGAATGCAAATGCGAATTTATTGCTAATTGCAGGTCATCAAGATAATATTTGGAATACTCACGAGGCATGTGTAGAAATAATGAGTATTTTGAAAAAAAACAATTATAAATACAAATACAATCTTTTAGACTATAAGGATTTAGGTCACTCATTACCAATACCGTTTATTATACCTTTAAGCGAAACATTGAACTTAAAAATGGGTGGAGGCGTTTTTACTTGTGGTGGTACTTTAAAAGGAAATTCTTTTGGTCAATCAGATTCTTGGCAGAAAACAATAGAATTTTTTATGAATTAGGGCGTGTCTTCAAACTCAGGCAAGCCAAACCATAATGGTTGCCAAGGCAAAAAAAGACTTCAATGTACACGCCAATTTACATAGTGAGTCGCCAGACGACGATAAATTCTTTACTTTATTAAAGAACATTCCACCAAATAACGTTTTTTGTAAACGATCTTATCATATTTTAGGATGACTCGGCGATTTTTTTTCCGGGAATCACTGGAATAGCCTGTTGTTCCTTCAAAAACATGCGAATGGCATGGATATCTTACGCGCGGTCGTTAAACAGTTGGGATGAACATTCCGGGATTATTCGTTTTAGGCTCCATGTTTTTTCGACAAACAGTAATGATGGAGGAGATAAAGGAGTGAACGGTGTTTTATCCCAGTTCGAATATTGATTTTCGATACAAAAGCCTCGGCTCGTTAATAAACGCTGAAGCGTGTCATTATCAGTAAAGCGACATGCAATTCGAGAAGTTGTTTTCTCCGATCCCCAATCACGGAACGTGACCCAGTGCATGATCTGGTTACTTGAATCATACGACTGTGTCCCAGATACCTTGACTTTTATTCCATCCTTATCGATAAAATTTCCCCAGATGCTTTCCTCTTGGTTGGATAAATCGGTTCCCAAGGGGTTTCGTGTTTCAAAAACAAATATCCCATTTGATTCTAGGTGCTTGTAGACGGTTTCGAGTAAGGCTCGTTGATCCGCATCGCTCAAAAATGACTGGAATGCATTTCCTGTCAAATAAATCATGGAAAAACGCTTTTCGGAATCGAATGTACGAGCATCAGCTTCAATAAAATCCACAGGCAAACCTTGAGCTTTAACCCGCGCATATTCAAGCATCGATGAAGAAATATCAACACCTGTTATATGTATCCCCGATTTTGATAAATGAATGGTTGTCAATCCTGTACCACATGCAAGTTCCAGAACCTCGCCTGGGTTCAATCTAGCCATATCAAGATAAAAATTGTATTTATTAGTCTCGCCGCCAAATTCAAGATCATAATTAATCGGGTCTCGATACTCTTCAAGATTATCGTGATCTATCAATACGAATCATCCCTTCACTACAATACAGATTTCTTTAAATCATCCTTCATTATACCATCCATTCTCGGTTTTGCGATATATGGAAACCATGTTGATGTTTTAAAAAAAGGACTGACGCGCCAGCACTTTTAAAACAAAAAAGTCGCTAATTTAGCGGATCTGATGAGGCATATCTTTTTACTGGACGAGAGCGTGTTTATAAACCTAATTTAACATCTCTTGAAAGATTACATTACTAAGGGATGCCATAATCCGTTTAAAAAATGCTGATTAACGTATACGTGATGTTAAGGGAGAACTTTATATTGAAGAATGATAAAAGGGGCAACGTTTAAAATGGGAAAAATAATGGATGTTAGTTTAACTTTTGAGTCAAAAGATGAAGGTACAATTATAGTAGGGACAAACAAAGGATTAGATCATTTAACCTACCCAGAAATAAAAAAAATCATAGGTGATAAAATTCTTATTAAAAATGCAGATCAAGATGAGACAGTATTAAACGTTAGCTCTGTTCAAATTCCAACTTCAATGGCTGAAAGGAAAAATATTGGAGTATGCGTTGGTAAGTTAGCATCTCCTGATCTTGTTCAAGCGGGGGCAAGTATTTACAGTTTGGAAGATTAAGAAATTAACACTAGGCATGTTTTGGGCAATCTTACGTAAAAAAGACGGTTTCCCCTTTTGGGGAAACCATTCGTTATACATAATTTTTAAAATATTCGCTAAATATCCGCATTAACCATACTCTTAATTTTTTATGTGATGTACTTTTAGTGTTTATACCTCTTTGTTATAGGAATTTCTTCATTTCATTAAATGCTAACTCCCTGTGACCTGCTTGGCAGTGTTGCTCACCACCCGTTTCTTTAGTAAATACTTTGGTTGTAATAGACGCAGCATTGATTAATTCTTGTTGGATTTGTGCGAGTCGGCTAATAGGTACGTATTGATCATCTTCTCCAGCTAGTAAAAGAACATCTTGATTAATGAATGCTCCAATGCCTTGCATCGTGTGCTTTTCAAAATTTTTAATGAGATCAAAAGGCGTTGCTTCACCGGTGTTTTCCATCCCTTTGGTAATCTTCCAATGCAAATCAATATTGTGAGTCATCATCTGTTCGAATAATGAATTCACCTGATCTACTTCATCATGATCGACTAGTTGCACTATGCGCTGGTAAGTATCTTCTGGCATCCCCATTTTTAAGGCATCTAAACCGCAATAGAAAATGTTAAAAGCAACTACTTTATCGATTCTCTTTTCGAAGGCTGCCGCACGCATAGCTAAATACCCTCCCCAAGAAGCACCTACGAGACTTACACGATCTAATTTGAAATAATCAATCACCGTTGATATGGGCTTTTCCCAGTTATGAATGAATTTTAGGCCGTTTTTTAATGCAGTTCCTTGGCCAGGACCATCAAATACAATAATATTGTAATCAATTCCTTTCATAAATCTCATCATTTTAAGCATCTCTTCCATATAAGAATCATACCCACCAAAGACAAGCAATGTTTTCGTAGCTCCAGACGCCAATAATTTTACAGCAGGAAGATACGAGTCTTCATAGGGAATTTTGTAGGATTTATAATCAAAATCATGAAAGCCTTTATAGAATGTTTCTCTATATTTTTGATACATTTTTTCTTTATTGGGGTCTGTGGTTGCAAGATAAAATTCTGCAGCTTGATAGTAGACTGAGGCTAAGTCATAGTCCTTGTTGTCTTCGCGTTTCTTTGCAAAATTGAGCCAAGCTTCATACCAGCTATGGGTGTCTTTTAATTTCGGAATCATTTTTTCCAAGTCAGCTTGTGCTCGATCATCTTCTTGATAATAATCATTGATAAAACGATTAATTTGAAGATTGAACTGTTCGTTATTGACATAGGATTTAAACATATATTGTCCTCCTTCAATTTGGGTATGTGCTTACTATAGAGTATAGTTACTACATAAAAAATAATTAGTATCGCATAATCTGTAGGATATCTTACACGGTATATATGAAGTGTTCGAAAACTTACACATAAGGAGCAAGTGGTTAAATGAATGAAGATATCAGAATTTATAAAACAAAAATAGCTATTGAGCGTGCTTTCATTGAATTACTCCAACAACATGATTTTAAAGATATTACGATCAAAAAAATTTGTGATCAAGCTCTTATCGGACGTTCTACTTTTTATAGCCACTATTTGGATAAGTACGACTTGCTAGAAAAAATAGTTAAACAGTATGCTTCTGATTTTAAAGTTGAGGTTGAACATCGCTTTGAAGCAATGGAAGAGGGTAAGGTAGCAAATGCCATAGAACTTGTGACCGATAATATGATTAAAAATAAGCTTGAAATTTCAACATTGTTAGCCGTTCATGAAGTAACAGCAGATCTACGTAAGGAATTTGAACAAATTTTGTTTCAGGCTTGTTTAGATTATTTAAAGCAACAGAATTCTTCAACTTCGATCGCATTGGAGTATTTAGCAGAACTATATGCTGCTAACTCAATGATGTCTATTCAGTGGGTTTTAAAAAATGGAAAAGATGCTAACATCATTCTTCTTTTAGATCAAATGCAAGAATATATTTTTAATCAGTTAAAGTCTGATCTATATACAAGTTAGCACGCGTGGGGTGATGTTTTTATGAATGATATATCATCAGATGGGTTGAAGGGAGGAAACAGTAGAAGAATTGAAGCACTGGTTCAATTCTTCTACGCTAACAACATCGGTTCACCAAAAGGTAACTTGCCGGAACTTTATCTTTACACTGTACATCGAATCCCCGGCAATGAGAGTCTTAAATAAAGACTGATATGACCAGGAGTATGCCCAGGCGTATGGATGACGCGAATTCTGCCGCAAAACGGCAGTTCCTGACCATCTATTAAGGTATCATCCACTCGCCCTTCGGGGGATTCACAAGGTGACCATCTTTTAAAAGTGGGATATCCCCCTGAATATACGGCTTATCCAGTTCGTGTGCATAGACTTTAATATGGTTGCCACACTCCTGCAAAATCTCAGGAAGACAACCTATATAATCCACATCTTGATGCGTCAAAATCACAGCTTTTAGTTTGTCGAACGACACGTCTTAGCCGAAGCATTTCTACTCCCTGTGAAATTTCCATAATATCGGGTTTCACGAACACGAATTGTTGTCACATTGCCGTAAACTGCATCACGTACATATTCCGTATATTGTGTTTGAGTCGCAGAAATTGGTTTCGAGACACCAACAAGTAAATGCGACGTTGCATCATAAGTGTACGTTGTTGGTACACCCAGCACGTCAACAGTGCTTGTGATTCTTCCTTGGTTTTACGAGTCCTCCAATACCGCAAGATCGAATTACAAAATTGTTAGGTAGATGTAAGGCAAATCGATAGCTTAGGCCAGCCTGGGAGGATAAGATTAGAACAAACGAAAATAGAAATTTTTTAAAAGGAGAATCGAGATGAGGCTGTTTGAACTGTTGCTTTTATTGTCAAACATCGGCTTGTTTGCATTAACCGTACTATTAAAAAAAGGACGGCGTAGAATTCCAGTATTCGTTGCAAGCGGGATTGCCACACTTTTACTGGTCATTCATTGGACGGTGGAAGGATCCAGAGTTCAGCTATTTTTCCCATATTGCATAACGATCATTTTTTTAGCCATTTCAGGTTATAGCTATTTTAAAAAAAACGGCCCAAAAAAAATCCCACGATTCATGTTGGGTTCAGCTTATACCGCTATAGCGATAATGCTGGTCGTAACAGCGGGTCTCATGTATGCTTTTCCTGTATTTAAACTACCTGAACCGACAGGCGAATTTAAGGTAGGAACGCAAACTTTTCATTTCGTGGATACAAATAGGGAAGAGATTTTCGACGAAGCCAGAGATGGTAAGAGAGAATTGATGGTTCAGGTATGGTATCCGGTTCAAGCTGGCATCGGCAAGTACGCTCCCTTTATTCCCGATACCCAGATTTTACGTTATATGGCCGCGGACTATGGCCTTCCCGGGTTTACTTTTCAACACCTGAAGTACGTATCCAGTCATGCTTATTCGGGGGTCGAAGTCTCTTCGGCACAGACTTCATACCCGCTGATCCTTGCGAATCCCGGCAACGGCTCTTCCAGGTTCCTCCACACGTCGCAAGCCGAAAATCTCGCGAGTCATGGATATATCGTGGCAGTGATCGACCACACCTACAATACATTTGCAACCGAGTTTCCGGACGGGCGAATCACGACCAGCACAACCAACGACTTATTCTCGTCCGATCATGATTACCAGACGAGTAGAGGAAATCGCGACAAGTTGGGACAAGTTTTAACCGGCGATGTGGCGTTTGCGCTGGACCAATTCGAGCTCATCCAATCGGGGCAGATTCCAAGTCGTCTAAAAGGGAGGATTGATCTCGGTCATGTCGGGGTGTTCGGTCATTCCATCGGCGGAGCGACGGCCTATGACGCTTCTTACGATCCGCGAATCGCGGTTGGAATAGACCTTGATGGAGGGCTTTATCGACTGCGTGACAGAGAGGGTCTGCGAAAGCCGTTTTTATTCATCAACTCGGAAAGCTATTTCGAAAAATTAAAAATGGTGATGGATAACCGGGTCTACACGGATGCAGAGCTTAGCCGTATGGGCTCAACAAGAGAGTGGGAGGATCAAGTAACGGCAGATAAAAAGTTGGAGCTTGAACGGATGCGCGAAACGGTCGACGAAGGGGGACAAGTCCTCTATATCGAAAATACGGAGCATTTGAATTTTGCCGACGTACAGTTCATTTCTCCGATTTTCAAAATGCTGGGCATTACAGGAAAGATTGCGCCCGAAAGAGCGAACTCCGTTATCAATGCCTATATGCTGGATTTCTTCGATAGGTATCTGAAAAATCAAGGCGGAATCTTAATGAAAGGACCGGATAGCCGCTTTCCGGAGGTGAAGTTCGTAACCTCGCTATTATAAATTACGGAACAGGCTACCGATTTTGATATGCTCCCCTTCAAGTAGACAGGTTTAATAAATAAACTGCTACTTGAAGGGGAGTTTTCCTTTGTCTAAGAAGAACGAATACAATGCGATTGAGAAACTAGCCATCATACAGGAGTTAAAAGCAGGACAGAGCAGCCGTGTGGAGCGGAACTGCTCTTCGTACCCTTTGAGCTTGGCCGATAGTTCGATGATTTGTTGTTGTAGGGATTCGATGGTTGGCGTATCTGCATGTTTTTCCATACTTTTACCCATTAACCGATCTCTGTAAGTACCTATGACGAAATGATTACAAAGATGTGTCTAAATGACGGTAATGGCATTAACCTTGGGATGGGCTTGCCGCTGGCTAAGTGAAAGACCATCCAGCGGCCAGCGAAGCTCCCTGCTGGAAATGACTATTTTCGATACGTGCTACTACGTTTGTTTTAATGGCTGTTAAATTTCTTATTGATTTATAAAGACCGGCTTTATCTATATGGGAAAGTAATTTTTGAGAAAAAACCTTAAATATAGGTTGAATATGGATTTTGTTTCCATTATACTCCTGCTTGAGCGGTATATTTTTTCAATCGTCTATCTACGATTCTAATTTATGAGCTGTCCAAGAAGAAAAATACAAAGAGAGGTGATCCCCGTTTCAATGGTCAATACCGCTTGAAGGCTTATTTTCCTGAAGTGTCTAAGAACTTGGATTATTATTATTGAGGAGGGAACTAATGCTAAGAAAAGGATTATGTGCGGTTGCGCTGCTCAGTCTCCTAACCGTTCTGCTTCCAGCAATGCATACAAGCGCAGCACCGAACTCGAATCTTGTGTGGAGCGACGAATTTAATGGAACTTCGTTAAACCGGTCCAATTGGACCCCTGAAATCGGTACCGGAAGCGGCGGATGGGGAAACAATGAACTGCAGTACTATACCGACCGTAAGCAGAATTTGCAGGTTACCGGAGGCAATCTGGTGATTACGGCACAAAAAGAAGCTTACGGCGGAATGAATTACACCTCAGCCCGGATCAAAACTCAAGACTTGAAAAAATTTACTTATGGGAAAGTGGAAGCGCGCATCAAGTTACCGTCCGGTCAAGGGATATGGCCGGCTTTCTGGATGTTAGGCAGCAACATCAGTTCGGTAGGTTGGCCGAAATGCGGAGAAATCGACATTATGGAACGTGTAAACAACAATCCTTCTGTGAACGGTACTGTGCATTGGGATGCGGGAGGCCACGCTGACTTCGGGCGGGTATCGGGCAATCTGGATTTTTCTCAATACCATGTGTACAGCATCGAGTGGGACTCCAAGTATATCCGCTGGTTTGTCGACGGGCAGCAGTTCAATGAATTTTATATAGAGAATGGAACCGGGAACACCGAAGAATTTCAACAGCCGTTCTTTATTCTCCTGAACCTAGCGGTCGGCGGAAACTGGCCTGGTGCTCCCAATAACTCGACGCAGTTCCCGTCCCAAATGCTAGTCGATTACGTGCGTGTCTATCAATAAAGTGTGGGTATTAGATACAATTCATATGAACATTATAAAAGCAACCCCGGTCATTTACGGGGTTGCTTCAATTCGCTATAAATTAACTCGCCACTAAGTCCTAATATCTGATCATTCACATGTACATTACTTAATCCCCCGTGGTAACAAACTACGGATTCAATGTCGAGATCTAAATACTTTTTCAATGAGAGACGAGCTGCATCCATATCCGGTGTGGTCGGGACATGAATTCCCCCCAGAATCCCGTTTACACTGTACATCGAATCCCCGGCAATAAGAGTCTTACTTTGCCTTAAATAAAGACTGATATGACCAGGAGTATGACCAGGCGTATGGATGACGCGAATCCTGTCGCAAAACGGCAGTTCCTGACCATCTATTAAGGTATCGTCCACTTTGCCCTTCGGGGGATGCACAAGGTGACTGTCTTTTAAAAGTGGGAGTTCTCCCTGAATATACGGCTTATCCAGCTCGTGCGCATATACTTTAACATTAGGACCGCACTCCTGCAAAATCTCAGGAAGACAACCTATATGATCCACATCTTGATGAGTCAAAATCACAACTTTTAGTTGGTCAAACGACACGCCTACCTTTTCCATTGCCACGCGTAATTCTTCCATTTGTCCGGGGAATCCTGTGTCTATTAAAACAGCCATTTCTTGATCCCACAAAAGAATAGGGTGAATCATATTCCCATGAAAATCTAGCTGAAGCATTTCTACTCCCTGTGAAATTTCCATAATATCGGGCCTCCGTACAATGTAATTGCCACCCATGCTAAAATAGGTTCAAGGGGCGAATCCAACTCTATGGCGTTGCCGTTCCTTAATATCAATGGATACGGTGCGAATAGATGTAATAGGAATAACAAACGTCTGATATTGCGTAAGGTATTTAACGAACTGTTCGTCAACCTGATCCAATATCCCGTCGCATACATGGGTCCCATCTATAAAATGAATAGTTACTTCCTTGCCTTGTAAGCTTGCTAACATGATATCACCTCGTATTATTTCTTGAAGTTTCTTGCAGATCATTAGGTTTTGAGCATACTCTACAAAGAAGTGATCACTTGATCAATAACCCCATATTCCAGTGCCTCCTGAGCGGACATGTAAAAATCCCGGTCCATATCTTTTTCGACTTTTTCAAAAGATTGTCCGGTTCGTTCAGCTGTGATACGAGTTGCCTTTTCACGAGTCCATAAAATTCGTTTCGCGCTAATCGCAATATCGCTGGCTTGCCCTTGTGCGCCTCCGTGCGGCTGATGGATCATGATTTCACTGTTCGGCAACGCCGAACGTTTCCCTTTGGCGCCCGCCAGCAAAAGGATCGCGCCAAACGAAGCAGCGAATCCCGTACATATCGTGTGTACATCGGGTTTGATGTACTGCATCGTATCATAAATGGCAAATCCTGCGGAAGTAGAGCCACCTGGGCTGTTAATATACATGTAAATTTCTTTTTCCGGATCTTCTGCCGCCAGGAACAATAATTGAGCAATAATACTGTTAGCCAAATGATCATCGATGGCTGCCCCGACAAACACAATACGATCCTTTAAGAGCCTAGAATAGATATCGTACGATCTTTCACCTTGAGCGGTTTGCTCAACAACATAAGGAACATAAACACTCATTTTGATACCCCCAATTTCCTGTTTTCAGTTGATTTCTCCTTGTAAACGAATGTAGGTCGTAAAAAGATACGGAGGTTTCAATGGGAAAACGATTTGCGTAAAAGGTGTAACTTTTACAACCACTTGTTCGTTTACATTGGAGGTAGCAAATGGCTTTGCTCTAGGAAAGGGCAGAATAAGACCGTGGAGGAGAGGACCTATGCGCATAGATGATTCTATACAAATGACAGATAATACAATAAACATCGAGAACTTGGAGGAATTACAGGCGGTCCTGAAACGTTACTGTCTGTCGCTTACAAAATCAAATTGGGATGCGGAAGAACTGGCTCAGGAAACTTGGATAAAAGCATTAGGTAAGTTAAATAGCTTCGAGCATACAAATCCCCAAGCGCTTTTGCTGCGGATTGCTAAGAACACCTGGATTGATGATATACGGAGAAAAGCAGTCTACACTCGGATATTGAATAGGGAACAATCGAAAGTAACTGTACCGGATCATGGATCTTTTGAAATCGAGATAGCGTTGCAGTCCTTAATGAAACATTTATCTCCGCTTCAGAGAACTGTTTTTTTGCTGCGAGATGTGTTTGGATATTCGATTAGCGAGACATCCGACATGCTCGAAACCACGGAGGGAGCGGTAAAAGTTACACTCCACCGGGCACGAAAATCGCTTGAAGCAGTCAAGGAGGATCTCCTCAAAGGAGAGTTATCCTTACCAGAAAGTGAAAACTCGAAGACTTTTCTAAGGGCGTTGACGGCGGCATATCAGATGGGAGATATTGCAGCAATGGTTATGCTCTCCCATCAAGATGTAATGGAGCCGGACGTGGTGATCGGAATCGTCAATCATAAGCTGCACCGGAGACTCGCTTCAGTAAAACAAACGGATTCCCATACCATGAATATGATAGCGGCGTAGTTTGCGAAGAGAAATGCGGGGCTGATCATAGTGGTTGTGTTTCTGATGAAGCAAGTTCCCGGTCATTCCAATTTACAGCTCTTAGCTGGGAATAAAATAAAGTATATTAAAGAAGGCTTCCGTACAGAGAAAATGATAAAAAAATGAAGTGAATTATCATTAAAAAGGGAACCCCAAGATAAACTATTAGGTCATTATAAGGTGGGAGACCTAGCAATAGCGATTTTGATAAAACTTGGAGAAAAGAAAGAAGAAAATAATAATATCTCTTCTAAGTGATTATTTAATAAAAAGATCGATGAGCAAGTATCATCGGTCTTTTTATTAAATGTTGGGGGTGACTGCTATGGTTCAATCAGAGCGAATATAAGTTGCATAACAAAACAAAGGGCTTTGAACCCTTTCCTGTATTGGTATCTTAAAATTAATTGATGCAGGGTAATTTCAAGCCTCTGTTGAAGCGGGTATTATGAAACTGCTTTGAGTCCAACAACACCAACGACAATGATCATGAGACTTATAATGCGCTCAATGCTTTTGGATTCATTGAAAAAAATCATATTTACTAGAACGGCAGCCGAAGTTCCTATTCCAATCCAGACCGCATAGGCAATGCTGACTTGAAGATAGTTAAAGGAGGCGTAAAGAAATGCAAAAGAACCTCCAAATCCGCCAAAGAACATCAGCAAATTCAAAAAGGATTTCCTTAGGCTGAATTTTTTTAAACCGATGACCCCAATCAACTCGAATAGAGCAGCAATAAATACGAATAGCCAACCCATATTAACGAACTCCTTTTGCCGATCCGAATTCCGGCTTATTGTCAAATAGTTTTAAAGCAATAACCCCAATGACCAGAATCCCCATAAACAGACCTTTGGCAACACTGAATTCCGCGTCGAAAATAATAATGTCCATAAGAGCCGTTCCTACTGTACCAGCTGCTGCAAAGATGGCGTAAACGGTGCCTGTTGGCAATGACTCGCATGCTTTTGAAAGAAATTGCATATCGATGATAATAATGGTGATGATGATAACCCAGTGCCACCAAGTATTGGCAACATTAAAGCCAAAGACCCAAAGCAATTCAAATAGAGAAGTCAAAATGACAAAAATCCAACCCTTGTTCATAAAGCATATTCCTTTCCGCTAAGTAAATTCATAATAGTTACTACATGAATAATGAATGAACGTCAGTCATTTTATTTTAAAAAAATAAGGACAAGTTTCCGGTGTTTTTCTTCATATTTCCCGTAATGATCTTTTGATGAAATGAAATACCCGAGTCTTATATACGTCCAGGGGTTCTTCTTGTTCAAGTCCAATATAAAATCGTTCGGCAGCATTTTCAATCAGATTGATGAGAAGTTTGGCCGTCCATTTGGGATGAGGATCATGAATGATCTCATGATGGTTATTGGCTTTCAATAATATGTCCTCAAGCCAATCATAATAAGGAGAATAGATGGCTTCCCATTTTTCCATGGAATGATCGAACGCAAGACCGGAGTAACAAAGGACAAGGATTTCTTTGTATGAATCGGTGATGTTGAAGGTTTCGTCGATGACAACCTCCAACACCTCCCAAAAACTTTCTTTATCCTGTGCTTTTTCTTTAATTTTACCGAAAGTAATCGTCAGAAGATGATCTGCGATCGCCGGAATTAACGCTTTTTTGGAGGAGAAATATAAATAAAACGTTCCTTGGGCAATGCCCGCTTTTTTTGTGATATCGGAAATAACCGTCTTGTCGTATCCTTTTTCAGTTATGACTTCGATAGACGCGTTTAAAATGAGATTGTATTTCCCATCCGTGAAGTTTGCCAATATTTTTTACCCTCCTCAACATGAATGATTGTCATTCATTGTAGGGGGAGGTGAAACTATTGTCAACAAATTATTCCCAGCAGGCGATTAATTGATTGATAAAATCATCGAAATGATCGAGGGATGACAACAGATTCACATGTTTATCCTCCGTCAATATGGTGGCGAGCGCATCGAATACGTCACGGAATATTTTTCGATCCTCCCCGCTGACGGTGATTAATAAAACTATTTTCACGGTAGAATGATCCCATTTGATGCCATTCGGATTCAAATAAATGAACATGCCCGTTTTGCTGGATTCCATTTTGATCGCATGAGGAAGGGCTACTTGTCCGAACGCGGTAGAGGACATTGCTTCCCGTTCCATAATTTGGGTAAAAAAATCTTCGTTCGTATAACCATCCTGGTTCATGGTGTGACAGATAAACCGTAAAACGTCCTCTTTCCCCGACTTTGCCGTGGAGTGGCAGAAATGTCTTTCGTCTAAAAAAGATTCCAGATGGAGCTTAAATTGATTTTTCTTTTTTTGCTCTTTTAATTCAAATATTCTGTTCGATACTTTTTCCCGGTCATTTTCGATAAAAAACGGGGTAATCACGACATAGGGGACTTCTGGAATTTTGTGCAATTGGACGGAAGAAATAATAAAGTCGCTAGTTGCATAATTCAAATCGCTCTCGTCCGTGACAATCGAATGGATCGAGATATCGTCGCCAAAATACTGCTGCAATTTATTGATCATTTGCACATTCATATTGTAGTAGAGCGGAAACAGCACCGTACACGAGATTTTTACGTTCGTTTGCCGCTGCAATTCAATAGCATATCCCAGGTGAAAGGCCAAATAAGCAATTTCATCGTCGCTAATCCGATGACCGGTTTTTTCTTTAATCACATGGGAAGCATGCACAGCGCAATCGTAAATGAGCGGGCATTCTCTTTTGATCGTGTTCGTTAGTGGATTTTTCGTCGAATGATGATTTTTTAATCTCATCAAAAGGTTTTTAACATGCAGTGAAAAACGCGTAATAAAATCGGCATCGGCAATACTGATATAGTAATACTTATCCAAGTCGGATGCGATTTCGCTGACCAAATCAATACAGTCTTTCCCAGCGATCTGCTCCAGGTCACTGACTTCAATTTGCGTAAAATTAATGTTCGTCCCATTGCATGAAATTAAGATCGCCAAATCGGCGATTTCTTCTTCTGAATATTGCACGTGAAAATAGGATTCCAATTTAAAGGCGATTTCTTTGGCGATTAAATACGCGGTGTTGTCCATGTTATAATTCACGGTCTTATTTAAAAACTGAAAATCATGTTTCATTCTGTCCAATGCAATGGTGATATGGATGATCATATTGGTTAAATAAAAATCATTGGTGAAAAAGTGATGGGAAGAAAAGGTTTCAACAACGACTTTCCGAATGTAATCCACATTCAATTCTTGATAAAATCTTTTGATTTTATCAATATCAATAAAGCTTCCATTGGCCTCCTCATACAAAATGCTGCTCATTAATTTACGTTTATCCTTTTCCTTGCCTTGCAAACTAATATGGTCCTTAACCAGGCTCAATTCTAGGCTGTTTTTGGAAATCTTTTCCTTGATCAGCTTTAAATCCACCCTCAGCGTTGATTCGCTGATAAACAGCGCTTCGCTTAAATCATAAATATAAATGGGTTGATTGGTTTGCACCAGTTTTTTCAGAATATAAGCCATTCTTTCGGATTGGGTTTTCGGAATTGACTTTTGTTTGGTAGTTAGAAAGGTGTTCACCTGATCCGTATCGATCTTATAGCCTTTATTCGACGATAGAATTAACCCGTGGTGAATCTGATTAATCTCACCGATATAAGATTTGATGGTACGTTTGGACACGCCATAATTATCCGCTAAACTTTGCGACGAAATCCAATGCTCAGAGGAGCTTAAATATTGAATTAAATCAATATACTGTGTTTTCATATGCGTCTCCTCACTTTAAAATGTTGCACCATAGGGGTGCAGTTTTTTATTTGAAACTGTTTTTGGATTTGTAATATAGTTTGGTTGTAGTAATGATAGCGCTATCACACCACGATTATAAAGAAAAGCGAGGAGGATTACCATGGGAAATTCAAGCGAAATGTTAAATGTGCTGTTAATTTGCGGGTCAGGGGCAAGCTCCGGTTTTATGGCTGCCAATATTCGCAAGGCCGCTAAAAAAAGAAACCTGAATATGGACATCAAAGCCAGAGGGGAAGCGGAAATTGAAAATTACATCCATGACATTGATGCTTTATTAGTCGGCCCCCACTTGGCTTATATCATGGATGATATCAACGAGCTTACCCAAGATACCGATGTCAAAGTGCTCTTGATGAAGCCTTCTTATTATTCCACTTTGGATGGGGAAGCGGCTTTAGATGACCTTCTGAGTGAGTTGAACAGCTAAAGGGGATAAGAAAAATGAACAAATTAATGGAATGGCTTAAAAACGACTTCTCTCCGAAGATGAATAAAGTCAATAACAATGTATGGATCGTAACTCTTAAGGATTCTGTCATGCAGCTATTGCCTTTTATTCTTTTAGGTTCGGTATTTTGTCTTCTGACTATACCCGGAGATGTGTATCATATCAAAAATTATCCTAATTTTTGGGTTCCGTTTGGATGGACGATGGGTATGCTTTCGCTCTTGGTTTCTTTCCTGATTCCGTTTAATTTGATGGAGAAAAAGAAGTTAAGAAAACAGCGCTTTATTGCCGGATGTACCAGCTTAATTACATTTTTAATCATCATAACTCCCCAGGTCGTAAAAGATGGTACGGTTGGTTTTACGCATAATTCTTTGGGAACCGGAGGTATGTTTGTTGCGATCATCGCCGCTCTTTTCACCGGTTATATTATGAGCCTGTTCGGAAAATTCTCTTTTTTCAAAGAAGATTCCGTCATCCCGGACTTTGTCAGAGCCTGGTTTGATTCCATGCTTCCCATCGGGATCACTTTAGTTGCGGCTTGGGTGTTGGTCGATATTGTTCATGTTGATATATACAACATCATTTTGAATATTTTTATGCCGTTGGCCAACGTGGTAGAGACGCCTTGGGGATTCATGCTGATTATATTTCTTTACTGTTTCCTATATTCCATGGGGATCTCCAGTTGGGTGTTAACCCCGGTCACCAAACCGATTTTTCTGGCGGCTATTACCGTAAACGCGACCATGGGGGCGCATAATCTCGTAACGGCCGAAACGATTTTTTCGGCATACTTGTTTGTAGGCGGCGTGGGCTGTACGTTACCCCTGGTTATTATGCATGCGTTCTCTAAAAGCACCAAGCTAAAAGCGCTAGGCCGGGCAAGCTTTATACCCGCCATCTTTAATATCAACGAGCCTTTAGTATTTGGTTCTATCGTATGGAACCCCATATTGATGCTGCCGATGTGGATCATTGGTATTATCTTGCCGGCGATCATTTGGATCGGAACCAAAGTCATACCTTTCGCTCCCATACCGAAATTGATCTTCGATCTGTGGTATGCTCCTTTTCCAATTTCCACGTGGATTACGACAGGAACGATCACAGGCATTATTTTGATGCTCATCTGCGTTGCGGTGGCTACGCTGATTTGGTACCCATTTTTCAAAACCTACGAAAAACAAGAACTTGAAAAAGAATTGCCGCAAACTAATTAATTTGTTAAGGGGAAGTTAACAATGACAACGGAACAAGTAGCTCAAGATGCGATGCAAATCATTTTGCACGCAGGGGAAGCAAGAAAGCATTGTACGGATGCGTTAAAAAATATTGAAAAAAGCGACTTTGCCGGAGCTAAGGAGAAGATGAAATTAGCCAACGGCGAAATTGTGATCGCTCATCGCGTACAAACGAATTGCATCCAAAAAGAAACGGAAGGTGGACAAGGGGAGTACTCAGTGTTATTTGCCCATGCGCAAGACACGTTAATGACGATTTATAGTGAAATTAATATTGCCAAGCGGTTAATCGACATTTTCGAGAGCTTTAATCAGAGGCTGACCCAATTAGAAATGACCAATAAATAAAGAGAGGAAGTAATAAAAATGAAAAATATTCCATCAGGATTTCCAGCCGATTTTTTATGGGGAGGAGCTATCGCTGCCAATCAGGCAGAAGGCGCTTACAATGTGAACGGAAAAGGGTTAAGCGTAGCGGATATTAATGAATTTACGGATGAAATTCCTTTAGATAAAAAGAACAATTTGGAACTGACTACGGACTATATTAAAGAAGCCATTCAAAACGAAGAGCGAATTTTTCCGAAGCGTTGGGGAATTGATTTCTATCACACTTATAAAGAAGACTTGAAATTGTTGAGCGAACTTGGACTAAAAACCTTTCGCACCTCGATCAATTGGACAAGAATTTTTCCGAATGGCGACGAAGAGAAGCCTAATGAAGAAGGTTTGAAATTTTATGATAACCTGATCGACGAAATTATAGCGAACGGAATGGAGCCGATGATCACCCTGTCCCATTACGAAATGCCGCTTCATTTGACCCTGGCTTATAAAGGGTGGTACTCCAGAGAAATGATCGAGTTTTTTGCCCACTTTAGCAAAGTGATTCTTGATCGATACCATAAAAAGGTGAAATATTGGATTATTATTAATCAAATCAATTTAATTGTTCATGAATCCTTTAACCATCTGGGCATTGCGGAAGATGTAGTGGATGATTTAGCCTCCGCCAAATATCAAGGTGTGCATCATGAAATGGTAGCTTGCGGTTTGGTCACGAAGTATGCCAAAAACCTGGATTCCAACTTGCAAATCGGGATGATGCTTTGCGGGGGACCTGCCTATCCGGCTACCAGTAAACCGGAAGATGTATTCGCCACCGTACGCAATAATCAAATGGAGTACTTTTTCTCCGATGTTTTAATGCGCGGATATTATCCTGGCTATGCTTTCCGTTATTTCCACGACAACAATATTACCGTTGAATTCGCGGAAGGCGACGAAGAAGCATTGAGAAATACGGCTGACTTTATGTCATTTTCCTACTACTATACTCGCATTTTTGATGAAGAAAGTTTGAAAAACAAAACAGGACCTTACCGCAATTTTGAACTTCCGGCCAATTCATGGGGATGGACTATTGATCCTATCGGTCTTCGCACTATGCTTAACCTGTTCTATGACCGGTATCAGTGCCCTATTTATATCACGGAAAATGGGGTTGGCTACCATGACAAATTAGAAGAGAATAATTCGATCCATGATCCTTATCGGGTTGACTATTACCGGGCTCATATCGAACAAATGAAAGAAGCCATTAAGGATGGGGTGGATCTAAGAGGCTATTATGCTTGGGGACCGATTGATATCGTTAGTTGTTCATCCTCGGAAATGAGCAAACGCTACGGATTTATTTACGTGGACCAGGATGATTACGGCAAGGGCAGCAAAAAGCGCCTCCGTAAAGACAGTTTTTACTGGATGAAAAAAGTGATCGCTTCCAATGGAGAAAATCTGGACTAAAGGTTGCGTAAATACATGGCTCTTGCGAAATTTGGCGGACGATTAGTTATTGTGGCCGTTGCCACGGCGTTAAGCGCTCTAGCCGTTAATCTATTTATCGAGTGCAATATAGGGTCTGATACATTAACGGTTTTATTGGATGGATTGCATAAAAGCCTCGGAGTTAGTGTCGGTCTTGCAAGCTTTTGCGTAAGTATTGTTTTTCTGGCTGCGGGTTTATTGCTAAATCGTGAATCAATCGGTTTTTCTTCCATCATGTATTCCTTTTTGGTCGGGCCCTTGATTAACTGGATTCATCCGTTTATTGCCAATATGGAACTGGCGGATTTATCGTTATTCAACAAAATCGTCATCGTCATCCTGGCTAACTTTTGTTTCTCCATGACTTATGTGTTGTTGATGAATTTTGGCAATGGCATGTACGCCTTAGACGCGATTTTGCGATATACGGAATCAAAATTCGGAATCAGGTATGATCTCGGCAGAATCGGTGTAGACGCGATCTTTTTAAGCACCGGGTTTTTGTTCGGAGGAATAGTGGGGATCGGAACGGGAATCGCTTTTGTTTTAACCGGACCAGGAACCATGCTGCTCGAAAAAATACTGTTTAAATTTGGAAGGTTATATAAGTTGAACTAAAGAAAGAGCAACTTATATAGAGGAGAGGAGATAGAAACTATGGTGAAAAAAACATTTACAGTCATTGACGAGGTGGGCATTCACACGCGTCCGGCTTCCATCTTGGTTCAAGCCGCAAGCAGATACAATGCGGAGGTTAACATCGAATATAACGGCCGAACCGTTAACCTCAAATCGATAGTGGGTGTAATGTCTCTAGGTGTTCCGCAAGGAGCTCAAATTCAAATTGCTGCGGTTGGTTCCGATGCGGATAAGGCAATCCAAGGGATTGAAGAAACCTTGAAAAACGAAGGGCTTGGCGAATAATGAGCAATAACCTGAAAGGAATTGGTGCTTCAGCCGGTATAGCGATTGCCAAAGCCTACCGCCTGGAGGAGCCGGAGCTTCAAATCGTAAAAAAGAGCATTGAAGACAAGGACGCCGAAAAAAGGCGATTGGAACAGGCCATCAGCCGTTCCAAAGCGGAGCTGGAAAAAATTACGGAATACGTAAACCGTGAGCTTGGCGCCGATAAAGCGGAAATTCTCGCCGCTCAGTTATTGGTGTTAAACGACCCGGAACTATTAAATCCGGTTTTCGAAAATATAAGTACGGAAGGCGTAAACGCGGAATTTGCCTTGAAAGAATCAGCCGACAGGTTCGTTTCCATGCTGGAATCCATGGAAAGCGAATATATGCGGGAACGCGCCAAAGATATCCGCGATGTAACGAAACGGGTAATCGCGCATGTATTAGGCGTGCAAATTCCCGATCCAAGCTTGATTTCCGAAGAAGTTGTCATCATCGCCGAGGATTTGACACCTTCCGATACCGCGCAGTTAAATCGTAGATATGTGAAAGGTTTTACGACGGATATCGGCGGCCGCACTTCTCATTCGGCGATCATGGCCCGCTCCATGGAAATTCCGGCTGTCGTCGGCACAAAGCAAGCTACGGCCAGGATTGAAAACGGCGTAGTTGTTATTGTCGACGGTTTGGAAGGCGATGTCATTATAGACCCATCATCAGAAATCATTGCCCAATATGAAGCGAAAAAAGCAAAATACGAAACGCAAAAAGCACAATGGGCCAAATTGGTTCATGAGCCGACGGTAACTAAGGATGGCGTGCATGTCGAACTGGCCGCTAACATTGGCACACCGGCTGATGTTAAAAGTGTGCTGGAAAATGGAGGAGAAGCGGTCGGGCTTTACCGTACGGAGTTTCTTTACATGGGCAGAGATCGGCTTCCAACAGAGGAAGAGCAGTTTGTCTCTTATAAAACCGTTTTGGAAAAAATGCAAGGGAAGCCGGTAGTTGTCCGTACTTTGGATATCGGTGGCGATAAAGAACTGCCTTACTTGAAACTGCCCAAAGAAATGAACCCGTTTTTAGGCTTTCGGGCGATTCGTTTATGTTTGGAAGAACAGGACATTCTCCGTACACAATTGCGTGCATTATTACGTGCAAGCGTCTATGGAAACCTGAAAATCATGTTTCCTATGATCGCAACATTATCTGAATTCAGGGAAGCCAAAGCCATTCTTTTGGAAGAAAAAGAAAAGCTTGTGGTCAGCGGCGTAAAAGTAGCGAATAATATTGAAATTGGCATGATGGTTGAAATACCGTCTACAGCTGTAATGGCGGATCAATTTGCCAAAGAAGTCGACTTTTTCAGTATCGGCACCAATGATTTGATCCAATATACCATGGCCGCCGATCGTATGAATGAATGCGTATCCTATTTGTATCAACCCTTCAATCCAGCGATTTTACGGCTGATTTCAATGGTCATTGATGCGGCGCATAACGAAGGAAAATGGGTTGGAATGTGCGGAGAAATGGCAGGCGATCCGATTGCCATTCCTTTATTGCTTAGTTTAGGACTTGATGAGTTCTCCATGAGTGCAACCTCAATCCTTCCGGCACGTGCACAAATTAAAGAGCTGGCCAGTGAACATGCAAAAAGCGTTAAAGAGGCCGTTCTATCCATGAAAATGTCGGAAGAAGTTATTGAGTTTGTAAAAAAGACCTTTAATTAATAATGATTGCAGCTTTGGGCTAAAACTTGAAAGGCGATTCTGCTGGATATCTCGGCAGGGTCGCCTTTTTAAGTATCTTGTGAAGTAAACTTATTGCCGCGAAAGAAAATGAGCTGATACCAGTCAGCGCAATGACGGCGCAATCACTCCAATATTTGTAGAAAAACAACCTGCTTGAATATAAGCAGCTTGCGGCTATGAGAACAAACGTCGAATTAAAGACCGCAACGGTTGATTACGCCAAAACCCGTACTGTGTTTGAAGGGTACAAATCCGCGAAATACAGCAGGAAATATTATTCGGAGCATAAGGCCGACATTGAACTGCACCGGGCGGCGAGGGCCGCAGAGAGTTGTTTCAAATAAATAAGTGTGATAAAATACCCATAAACCAAACATCCTATGTTTGATAAAAAAGGTGAAGAGAGGGTTAACACATGCTTCAGAAAACAAACCGGCTGACGCTGGTTGAGCAAGTCGCACTGCAAATGGAAAGTCTGATCGAATCCGGCAAGTGGACTGTCGGGATGCGCATTCCGGCCGAGCCGGAGTTGATGGCGGAGTTGAATGTTAGCCGCAATACATTAAGGGAAGCAGTTCGGGCGTTGATACACGAGGGACTCTTGAAGACGAAACAAGGGGACGGAACTTATGTCTGTTCTTCAAGCGTTTTGGGGGTCGTGCTGCAAAAACGTATTTTGCGCTCCGATACGCTGCAGACGTTAGAAGTCCGGCATGCGCTCGAACGTGAGGGAGCCCATCTGGCTGCGCAACGTAGAACGAGCGACGAGGCGAATGAACTTCTTCTCCAACTTGAACGCTGCGAGGCGGCTGCTGCACTCGGAGACATTGATGGATTTGTAACGGAGGATATTCGTCTTCACCAAAGCATCGTCACTGCATCTCACAATGAAATATTGATCGAATTATACGACCATATCGCTGAAGCGTCGCAAGATTCGATTACAAGCTTGACTCGTTATGAAGTCGGTGCGGATTTCTTGGAAATGCACCGGCTACTTGTCGAAGCGATTGTCGATAAAGACGCCGATCGGGCTGTGGCAGCGGTTCACCGTTATATTGCGGAATCGCAAGCTGTTCTCGACGTCAAAGGAGGGGAACGGCCGTGAGCGTACAAATCGATACGAAGTCAACGATGGTCAAGAAGTCGTTGTCGTCGAGTTGGCCGATCATCATCGGCATCGTCCTGATCTCACTGACCATGCGATCACCGCTAACGTCGGTAGGCCCGTTGGTTGGCTCGATTCGCGAGTCCCTCGGACTGTCGAATACCGGGGTAGGTCTGCTCACAACTTTGCCGATGCTTGCTTTTGCGCTTCTTTCACCGTTCGCGCCCATTCTGGCGCGCCGCTTCGGGGTGGAAAGGACCATGCTTTATGCGTTGGTTCTGCTCATGGCGGGTATCGCGATCCGCTTGTTGCCTGCAACAGCTTCTTTGTTTGCAGGCACTGCTTTGCTTGGGCTCGCGATTGCGGTGTGTAACGTGCTCATTCCGAGTATGGTTAAACGGGATTTTTCTCGTCAAGTCGGTCTCATGACAGGAGTGTACTCCGTGTCGATGAATTTATGCGGGGCGATCGCATCCGGTGTAAGCGTTCCGCTCGCCCGTAATCTAGGTTTCGGTTGGAATGGCGCGCTAGTCATCTGGGGCGCACTCGCTTTGTTGGCCGCGCTATTCTGGTTGCCTCAAGTTCGGGCGAGTCACGCGTCTTCCAGGACAATAACGGGCGGTGCGTCAGCTCGTCGAAGTCTGTGGCGTTCACCGTTGGCATGGATGATTACGATTTTTATGGGGATGCAGTCTCTCTTTTTCTATGTTTTGATCGCTTGGTTGCCTGAAATTATGACAAGCCGGGGCTTGAGTGAAGACAGCGCCGGTTGGATGCTGTCGCTGTTTCAAATCGCTGCGCTGCCCGTAGCGTTCATCGTGCCGATCGTTGCGGGGCGCATAAGGAATCAACGTTTACTGGTTATCATAATGATTATCCTGTTGTTTGTATCTTTGGGAGGCCTTTATTTCGGCGGAAATGCTTTCATTTCGTTATGGACAATTTTACTTGGAATTGGTGGGGGATTTGCGTTCAGCTTGGCCATGATCTTTTTAAGTTTGCGAACGAAAGATGCCCACGATGCAGCTTCTTTGTCCGGCATGTCGCAATCCGTTGGATATTTGCTGGCAGCAACTGGACCGATCTTATTTGGTTTGCTCCATGACATCACAGCAAGTTGGAACTTCCCGCTGTTATTATTGCTTGTCGTTAGCGCTCTGTTGTTCATATCTGGCTTGGGTGCCTCAAAAAATCGCACAGTATAAGGCAGAATCGCCCCCAAGAGCGATCATGACATCGCAACCTTGTAGTTCAGGTGCGTCAGATGAACACATCAACTGTGAGAATTCGAAAAGCTCGCCTTACACCAATGTCCAAACAAGAGTACAACGAGGTTTATTAATAAGTATCGCATTTAATTACATTTACTTGCAGATAGAATTGAATTGTAAATCCTTTCATTTGTTTTAAAAAAGTTGATACTAATTATTAAATCAGTGTGTAGAGATATAGGTATAAGCTTTAATGGCCAAAAATATATGTCGCATGATACGTCTACCATCTGAAATATTTTTATTTCGGAGGGAAACAATATGTATAAGGAAGAAAGACTGCCTCAAAACGCAAGAGAAGGTATATTATTTTTATTGATTATTTCAATTATTTCAGTAAACACGATCGCCCCGATTATTATGGGGTTGGAACGCGGCTTTAGTAAAGAAAATTATTTAGAAACGCTTAAGATTATTCCGTTTATGTGGCTTATCGTTGTTTTGTTAGTAAGATTGGTTGCAAGACCATTAGTAGGTAAAGTGATACCCAAATTCGTAGGACAAACAGATGCATTTAATGCTAGAGTTTTATTGAATACTTTATTGAATGTTACAGTCTTATCTATGCATCTAACCATTATAGGAATTTGGGTTGGTACGAAACAAATAAGCCTAGAACCTTTTCAGAACTTTTTTCATAGTTGGTTTAGAAATTTTGGTGTAGCATTTTGGATTGAGCTATTGATTGCTCAGCCAATAGCAAGATTTGCAATGAAAAAAAATACACGCAAGACAGGCTAGCAAAGCAGAGAGTGTAAATCCGTAACACGATACCAAAGTCATAATAAAAAACCGCATAATAACGTGTTTTTTCGTAAATCGGTAAAGTTACAAACCATGTAGAAAAAGCGCTGGTCCCGGGCTGGAACCAGCGCTTTTTCGCGTTTCGGATTACGAACTTTCGTCAGGCCAAGCAGGCCGGGTTGGCGACTTATTTCCTAAAATGACGCATTGCCGTCCGTTCGCCTCTATTCTTACTGGGCCGTTAAAATCAGTGGTCCGTCTGACGTAACTGCGATCGTATGCTCATATTGCGCCGACAACTTGCCGTCGGCCGTTCTCGCCGTCCACTGATCGTCGTCGATCGTGATACGGAACGTACCTTCGTTGACCATCGGTTCAATCGTAAACACCATGCCTTCCTTTAACCGAATGCCTTTGCCGGCTACGCCGATATGCTCGTAGCTCGGCTCCTCGTGCAGGCTCCGCCCGATCCCATGCGCCAGCAGATCGCGTACGACCGAAAACCCGTTCGCTTCCGCATGCTGTTGAATCGCCGACGTTATGTCGCCGAGCCGGCCCCCAGGGAGGGCCCGGGCGATCCCCAGATCCAAGCATTCCTTTGTCACCTTCATTAATTTTTGCGCCTCCGGCCGGATATTGCCCACCGCATAGCACCAGCACGAATCGCCGAACCATCCGCCGTATTCCACGACGATGTCGAGCTTCAGCAAGTCGCCGTCCATAAGCATCTGGTTCGAAGGAATGCCGTGGGCCACCACATCGTTGACCGAAATGCAGGTTTCGGCGGGGAAACCGTTGTACCCTTTCGTAAACTGCTTGCCGCCCAGCTTGGTGATGTGTCTGGCAACAAAGTCATTGATTTCCCGGGTGGTGATCCCAGGCTCGATCAGTTTCGCCACCTCGCGGTAGCAGTCCGCAACGATTTGGCTCGCCGGCTTCATCTCTTCGATTTCCCTAGGTGATTTTAAAATGATCATTTTTGTCTATTCGCTCCTTATCAATTCTATAATTTTAAAAACCGGACGATATCTTTGGCCTCCTCGTGCAGCTTTCCGCGGCGAAGCGAAAGCGACGCGCAGCCGACCAAGGCGGCCAACAGCATTTCCGCGCGCTGTAGCCGATACGGTGGCTCTGCCGCGTTTCCACCGGAAGCGGCAGCCCCGTCCGCCGCACGACCGGTTTCCAGCAGCGCGGCAAGCGGCGCGAGCACCTCCCGGCGAAAGGCGGCCGAGAGCGGGACAGAGCGCGCTTCAGGCAGCGAGGCAAAACCCTCACCGGCCAGCTTATGCAGCAGGTACAAGGCGTGGTCCTCCGCCCAAAGCTGCAGCAGCCGAATGCCGGCGACGGCGACGGGGCCAAGCTCTGCGAAAGCGGCCGTTTCGCGGCTTCCGCTTTGGGAATCTGCGGCAACCGAGTTCCTGGTGTCCTCCGCAGCAGCCAAGCCGAAATGCCCGCCCGCCGGCGCCTCCCCCGAAGCCGAAGCGCGCGGGGCCTCCAGCCATCCCCCGGCCCGCTCCAACGCGTCCCATAGCAGATCGTGGAGCAAATTGCCCTTATTGCTGTAATAATGGTATACCGTGCCATAGCCGAGTCCCGCCTGCACGGCCACATCGCGGATTTCCAGTAAAGGCCCTTTATTCAAAAACACATCGGCAGCGGCTTTCCGGATTTGCGCCAGACGCCGCAGCCGGATCTCTTCGTTTTGTTCCTTCGTACGTGGAGACATCTCGTCCGTTCACCTCTTTTATTTTTGACCTACTCTTATGTCAATATAAAACATCGGCTTGCGAATAACAAGAGTCGGGCAAACAAAAGTTCCGGCAACACCTCATAAACGAACGAAGATCAGTTATATATCAGCTCAATTTTAATGGTTTGATTGTACTGATATCATTTAGCTGGTTTCAGGTGAGCAGAGTTATGCTATATTATCAGTGCAGTTGATTTAATACCAACAACCGATCTTACCGAATCTACACTAATGGAATCACGTAAAAATCAATCTCAAATGATGCAACAAATAGATGTAACGCAGATGTTCCCTGTTACATTAGAAAAAAAGGTTGTGCCAAGTTATTTTAGTGGTCCTGATATTCAATTAGAAATCATCAAGCCTAAACAATCAAAGTATCATAAGATGCCTCTATATTATTCGATATACGGAGACGGGATGGTCTTAGGAAGTCCAGTCGTGGATCGTCCTGCTAATGCATCTCTTGCTGCACAACATGGTTTCTGTTGTGTATCCGTGTACTATCGCCCAGCACCAGAGCATGTACAGCCAAGTCAGTTACAGGATTGTTATTCGGGCCTAAAATGGTGTATTGAACATGCGGAAGAGTTAGGGATAGATACTCAGAAAGTTTTATTAATTTTAATCTGATAGTATCTTTTTTCATCCCTTCCGACTTTTACCACCCATTTAGGGTAAAATAGTAGCAAGCATAAAATCCAACTACGGAAGTGGTGATGTCCCATGACAACGAGCAGCAAACCGAATAGACTATCCAAGGAAAAATCACCGTATTTGCTACAGCATGCTCACAATCCGGTAAATTGGTTCCCTTGGTCAGATGAGGCTTTTGAAATCGCTAAGCGTGATAACAAGCCTATTTTCCTATCTGTCGGCTATTCCACTTGCCATTGGTGCCATGTAATGGGGAGAGAATCTTTCGAGGATGAAGAAGTGGCTGATGTATTAAACAGGGATTACGTATCCATTAAGGTGGATCGTGAAGAACGTCCGGATGTGGATCATATCTATATGTCCATCTGCCAGACGATGACGGGGCATGGAGGCTGGCCACTGACGATATTGATGACCCCGGATCAGAAGCCTTTTTTTGCGGGGACGTATTTGCCCAAGGAGCAGAAGTTTGGCCGTGTCGGACTGTTGGAGCTGCTGGATAAGGTGGGTACTCGGTGGAAAGAACAGCCCGAAGAGCTGGTGGAACTGAGTGAGCAGGTGCTTACCGAGCATGAGCGGCAGGACTTGCTTGCAGGTTATCGCGGTGAACTGGATGAACAGAGCTTGAATAAAGCTTTCCATGAATACAGCCACACCTTCGATAAGGAATATGGCGGCTTCGGGGAAGCTCCCAAGTTTCCTTCTCCGCATAACCTGTCTTTTTTGCTGCGATATGCACAGCATACGGGGAATCAACAGGCACTGGAAATGGCAGAGAAGACGCTGGATGCGATGTCACGGGGCGGAATCTATGACCATGTAGGCATGGGATTCTCACGATACTCCGTGGACGAGAAGTGGTTGGTGCCGCATTTTGAAAAAATGCTGTATGACAATGCTCTGTTGGCCATCGCGTATACAGAGGCTTGGCAGGTGACAGGCAAGGAACTGTACAGACGGATTACAGAACAAATCTTTACATATATTGCAAGGGACATGACGGATGCAGGTGGTGCCTTTTATTCGGCGGAGGATGCGGATTCCGAAGGAGAAGAGGGAAGATTTTATGTCTGGGACGACTCTGAGGTAAAGGCTGTACTAGGCGATGAGGATGCCGCCTTTTTCAACGATTTGTATGGGATTACACCTTACGGCAATTTTGAAGGTCACAACATTCCAAACCTGATTGATATCAATCTGGAAGCCTATGGGATCAAGCATGACTTGACTGAGCAGGAACTGGAGCAGCGGGTTAGTGAGCTACGCGCCAAGCTGTTTGCTGCCAGAGAGCAGCGGGTTCATCCTCACAAGGATGACAAGATTTTGACCTCGTGGAACGGATTAATGATTGCTGCACTGGCGAAGGCAGGACAAGCTTTTGGAGACACGAGATATACAGAGCAAGCTCGGAAGGCTGAGACGTTTTTATGGAACCATTTAAGACAGGAGAACGGACGGCTGTTCGCACGTTATAGAGACGGAGAAGCAGCTTATCCCGGTTATGTAGATGATTATGCTTTTTATGTGTGGGGCTTGATCGAGCTATACCAGGCGACCTTCGAAATAGAGTATCTGCAACGGGCGATAACGCTCAATCAAAATATGATCGACTTGTTCTGGGATGAGGAACGGGACGGCTTATTCTTTTATGGGTCAGATAGTGAGCAGCTAATTGCCAAGCCTAAAGAAATCTATGACGGTGCGATTCCGTCGGGTAACAGCATTGCAGCTCATAATTTTGTGCGGCTTGCGCGGTTAACAGGTGAATCTCGATTAGAAAACTATGCAGCCAAGCAGTTTAAGGCTTTTGGCGGTATGGTTGCTCATTACCCGTCAGGCCACTCCGCGTTGCTCAGCGCGTTGTTGTATGCGACGGGAACGACGAAGGAGATTGTGATTGTGGGTCATAGGGACGATCCGCAGACCGTACAGTTCATTCAGGCGGTTCGAGCTGGGTTCAGGCCGAATACGGTCGTTATTTTGAAAGATGAAGGACAGTCGGAGATTGCAGAGACGGTTTCTTATATCCGTGATTACGATCTTGTGGAAGGCAAACCAGCTGTATATGTGTGTGAGCATTTTACCTGTCAGGCACCAGTTACTGAACTTGAAGGTCTGAAGGTGTTGTTGGATTGAACTGAATAAAGCGAACAAACCTAATCCCCTTGGGGGTAGTAAGCATACGGTGATTATCGAAAATGACCCTATGTTTGCTACCTTCAAGGGGATATTTTCATGTTAAGAGGTAGGTATAGTGAAATGAAACTAATATTTTCTTAACATGTGCTATGCATTTTTTTTAATATTTTTTAGGTATATTATATCAAAGAACCGGTTCCGACCAGCCTTGTTGTTTTCGAAAATAAGTACATATACCTATTTAACTAGCGCGTTTATATCTTTTATGTCCAAGCGTTTTAGCAGCAGATGTGAAAAATGTGAAAGAGAGTCTGTCGGGTGATTGTCATCATCGGCAAGACGAAGAGGTTCACCATAGGTTAGGAAATCCAGGTAATGAAATGGAGATGTTTATTAATGAAGAAGTTATCGGGAAAAAAGTGGCTAGTTGCAAGGATGCTCAGCAAAAATTTTAAAACGAAGCTAATGGTCGCCTTTATTGCATTTCTGATTTTACCGTCCATGATCGTGGGGGCTTTGTCGTTTATAAGCGCTAGCCAGCAGATTCGAAACCAGATTGAAGAAAGTGCCAAGCAGGCTATCATCCGCACTAATTTTATTGTTGATAGTACTATTAAACCCAAGGTACATGACGCAGAATATTTTGCAGAAAGACTAAAAGGCAATCGGGTAGAGACGGAGGAACAAGCGGCCAAACTGGAAGAGTTTTTCAAGCAATATGCTGCACTTCATCCTGAAGCAGAATCCATCTCTTATGGTACGAAGGACGGTAAATTTATAACCTATCCACAAAAGCAGTTACCGGACAATTATGATCCACGGGTCAGACCTTGGTACGATGAAGCGATAAAGGAGCAAGCAAAGACAGCGATTAGTTCTCCCTATCTTTCGGCAAGCTCGAAGCAAATGACGGTTACGGTGTCTAGGGCAACGTCAGATGGATCGGGTGTTATTGGCATTGACCTGAAAATTGGTGGTATTAAAGAGACGTTGAACAATATTAAAGTAGGTCATGAAGGTTATGCCATATTGCTGGACAGCAACCATACTTACATTGTACATCCGACGAAGGAAGCAGGCACCAAAATTACAGATATTGAATCACGCATGTTTCAGAGCGATACTGGTGAATACGAGTATGAGTATGAAGGCCAGCCCAAATATATGAACTATGCGACTAACAAGCTGACTGGCTGGAAGATAGGCGGAACGCTGTATATGTCTGAAGTCGATGAAGCAGCAGGACCAATTTTGATCAGCACTTTACTAACCATCGTCGGTTGTCTTGTGATTGGTATTATCATTGTTTATTTCCTGATCCGTTCCATCATCAAACCGATTTTAAAGTTAAAAGAACAAGCGGTAAATGTGAGCGCCGGAGATCTGACACAGGACATCGAAGTAAAGAGCGAGGACGAGATCGGAGAATTAGGAGTGGCTTTTCAAAATATGCAGAATAACTTGCGACTTGTCATTCAGAACGTAGGGAACAGTGCAGATCATGTCGCCCTTTCTTCGAATGAACTGACGATAAGTGCGGAACAAACCAGTGCTGCAAGTGAGCAGGTGTCCCAGGCTGTACAAGAAATAGCCAGTGGTGCAGAGAAGCAGACTACAGGGCTGGAAAATAATTCGGTGGCCCTGGATGAAATTGCACAGGGGATCACCCAAATCGCTGAACGCTCGATTTCGGTAGCCGATTTGGCCAAACGATCTGCCTTGCAAGCCGAGGAAGGACGAAAGTCTGTTGAGCAGACAGGCGAGCAAATGAATTCCATTCATCAATCAGTAGAGCGTTCTAACCAGATGATTCAAACCTTGCAAGCCCGCTCTCATGAAATTGGTGAAATTACGAAGGTTATCGGCGATATCTCCAATCAGACAAACCTACTGGCCTTGAATGCAGCTATTGAGGCAGCCAGAGCGGGTGATCATGGAAAAGGCTTTGCCGTCGTTGCTGATGAGGTGCGTAAGCTGGCAGAGCAGTCTCAGACTTCCGCCACACAGATTGCCACCTTGATTGCCGAAATTCAGCATGAAACCGAAACAACAGTGAAGACGATGGACAGGGTTACGACTGAGGTGCAGGATGGACTGCAGATTTCCAAAGCAACCATTGTCAAGCTGGGTCATGCGATGGAGGGCATTCGAGAGACAACGCCTCAGGTAGAGGAGGTCGCTGCGATTGCACAGCAAATATCAGCCAGTGTACAAGAGATTGCAGCGACAGCCAACGAGCTGGCGACGATTGCGACCGGTAATGCCGCCACATCTGAGGAAGTTGCTGCCTCTTCACAAGAGCAACTGGCTTCCATGGAGGAAATATCAGCTTCTGCACAGTTGCTTTCAACCATGGCTGCTGATTTGAAGGCGATGATCAGTCGTTTCAAATATTAAAATGAACTTGAACCCTATGGAATGTATAGTACAATGAATGCTCGGGACAGTTCTTTAAGCCTTATGGCATAAGGAATCTGTCCTGAGTTTTTTTATATTTTCGATATATCTCACAAAACATGGAAGATTATAAGGGGGCGAACATTTGGTTCGAGATTTAATGCTATGTGCTATCGTGATATTATTGTTAGTTTTGGTTTTTCAGCGTCAACTTGTTCGTCAGGCGATCACAGGTGTATTTTATGGAGGGGCGGGAATGTTGTTCTTGTGTTTTGGCATAAGCGATAAAACACTGTTGAGCTGCGTGCTAGAGTTAGGGATGGGTCTAATATTCATGACTCTGTTTGTGTACACTTTAACCACCGCTAAGTATACATATGGACAACGTTTGTTAAACAAAGACCGTGATCTGCTGAATTTACTCCGGGTTCAACCTGGCTTTACCTTTAGGCTGGAGAAAAGCGGTGAGGAATTTTATTATAGGCTGCTTGAAGGTGAATTGCTGGAGCGCGTGGGTCTGAATCTGCAAGTCAACTACAATAAAAGGGAGCATGTGAAGCGCCTCGGTGACATTTTGGAGCTTTCCTCTGAAACGATGGAGCAACTTAACCAATACTACAAACAGGCCTGGTTTGGTGATCGAACCGTATTTGAATTGGAGTTTTGGGAATATTCAGCTCTCATTACCTTACATCCGGTTATGGAGGACGGGGTTACGAGGTCTGTTATCGGTCACGTGTTGGATATTACGGAGTATAAAGCCTCAGAGCAGAAGAGAAAGGAGATGGACGAGGCTAACCATGCGAAAAGCGTTTTTTTGGCTCATATGAGTCACGAAATTCGCACCCCGCTGAATGGAATCATCGGTCTGTCAAAGCTGTTGAATAAGACTGAACTGACTGCCGTTCAAAGAGATTACCTCCACAAGCTTCATGCTTCCTCGCGTACCCTTTCATCCATGCTCAGTAACGTATTGGATTTTTCCAAAATGGAAGCCGGCAGTCTGGAACTGGAAAAGGTAGAATTCGAGCCGGAAAAAATGCTTCGACATCTCGCAGATACCATTGGAACTTTGCTCGAAGATAAGGGAATAGAGGTCGTATTTATAACGGACCCGGCGTTACCGAAAAGGTTTAAGGGAGATCCGCTTCGAATGGAGCAGGTGCTTTCAAATCTTCTGACCAATGCCATCAAGTTTACGGATCAAGGACATGTATTGTTACATGTAAAAAAGCTAAGTCAGCAGGAAGGGCGAGTGGGCGTTTCTTTTATGGTAGAAGATACGGGCATAGGAATCTCCGAGACGTGTAAGGACAAGCTATTCATCCCTTTTATCCAGGCGAGTACATCAACCAGCCGCAGATATGGGGGCTCTGGGCTGGGTTTGGCCATTAGCAAGCATTTGGCTGAAGCTATGGGCGGGAAGGTAGAGGTGAAAAGCCGATTAGGAGAGTACAGTCAATTTTACTTTAATGTCGAGCTGGAAACTGGGGAATTGAATGCAGGAAGCACACGAATAGAAAAACAAATAGAAGGCAAAGCCTTAATTGTTGCACAGCATGAACTGGTGAGATACAGCTTGAACAAACTACTGCAAGATTTGGGATTAAAAACATTCACTATATCATCCTTCCAAGAATGTGTGGACGCTTTTCAAAAGGGTGAGCATTTTGATTTTGTTATCATTGATATGGGGATGGAAGGTTTTAGAGAACTGGACTCCCGGAGGCAATGGCTTCAAATGCTGGATAGGCAGATAACTCAGATCATTGGACTTACAACTGTGTTTCAGATGGAAACAATAGCTGCTGGGGACATGGATCATAGTGTGGATGCTTTTTTGTCCAAGCCCGTTACCCGGAACGCTCTGCTGGAGGTTCTCTGCTGGAAGAAGGAACGGTCAGTGGCTACTGATGGTAATACACTGGAGACTCATGCGACGATGAGTTTCCGTAATGAGATGGGGGATACAACACAGAAGTATCAAATTCTCATAGCAGAGGATAACGAAATTAACCAGGTGGTGATTACCGAGTTTTTAGCAGAGCGTAACTTTGAAGTAACGATGGTCACGAACGGAAGAGAACTAATAGCGTTACTGGAACTGCGTTACTGGGATATGGTGCTGCTTGATCTGCATATGCCAGAGATGGATGGTTTTGAGACGGCGAGACATATTCGGAGAAACAAAGCTTTTAACAGGCTTCCCATTATCGCTTTTACCGCTGATGCTGTGCAGCATGAACAGGAAGTTTGTCTTCGTGCCGGTATTAATGCCGTGTTGCTCAAGCCTGTCCATGAACTGACCGCTGCTAGAGTGTTAACTAGCTGGATTAATTTAGCGTGGCTGCAAGATTTACATGGTATTCACGCTGAGCAGTCGATAGCTGGCATGGATGGCAAGGTGTATATTTTTCAATTTGCCCTTTATAAATGGATACAGGAATACCAGCATCTCGATAAAAGAGTTGTGAGAAAAATGGACAATGGGCAGTTATCTTCTGCTCTTCGATTAATCCACTCGCTTAAGGGAGGAACGGGGAACCTGTGCGCGCCTGAGTTGCTGGCAAAGGTAATAGAGCTGGAAAAGGCATTGAAGCGCAGCAATGAAACCTCAATAGGAGAACTGTATCCAGACTGGAAAGAGCATCTGAGCACGGTTCAGAAGGATATTAACCAAATCAAGTCATCACTTCCCTGGAGCTGACCATGTTATTGCATAAATTTGTAGCCGATTCCCCAGATGGTCTTGATTAATTGCGGTTTCTTAGGGTCTTTTTCGATTTTTCTGCGTAAATGGTTAATATGTACGTCCACAGCCCTCTCATTAATAAAGGAGTCTGTGCCACGAAGAGCCTGAATCAAAGCATACCTGCTGAATACAATTCCCCGGTTCAAATAAAAAAGCTTCATGAGCTCAAATTCTGAATATGTTGTCTCCACATTTTGTCCGTTAACGGTAATCATTCTTCTCGCTAGATCCAAAGTAATGCCCGTATCAGGTTCAGGTGCTCTGCCTCTTCCTTGCAAGCGCGTGATTTCAATACGACGGAAAAGAGCTTCCATCCGTGCTTTTAGCTCTTGCATACTAAAAGGCTTGCAAATATAATCATCTGCTCCCAACGTAAGTGTACGAATGCGCTCTGATATGTTGTTTTCTGTAGAAATCACGATGATGGGCACGTCCGTATGCTTGCGTATCAGTGGGCAGGGATTCATTCCATCCAAATCTGGAAGCAACAGATCCAGCAAAATAATATCGGGCTGTACGATCTCAAGCCTAGCAATACCCTCAGACGCTTGTTCCACTCGAGTAACGTTGTAGTCTTCTCCTGTTAAATACAAGGAAAGGGTATCTCCCAGCATATTGTCATCTTCAATAATCAAAACATTAGACATGATCATATTTCCTTATCTTTCTATCAAATTCGAGCCAAATAGTTAGGATAGCTGCAATGTTTACAACAAGTTTTTGGCAGGTTCTTTTGATAGAGTAAACTCCTTTGGACAGTCTGTCAAAAGATCAGATTTATTTGTGGCAATCCTGTGGCCAAACAGTCCAAACGTATATCTATTTGATATGGAAATGTACTATTTTTGAGATTTGTTTCTATAATACGACATTTTTCGTTTTCTTTTAACAATATACTACAAGTCGTTGATGATAAATTACAAAAATTTAACAAAACACCTCAGAAACATGCATTGACTTAAATGAAAATTATGGTATTTTATTACATAGGAGTTGACATCCTCTGATAGGCCTCTTAGAAAAACCCACTATTTAATCTTCTACTAACCTACTCTCATGTGCTATCTCTGTATTTAATTTTCGTACTTTAATTGTTCTTGTGATCATACTTATGATTCTTTGGTGTGGATATCCCAGTGTGAATTCAGACTGTCTACTCATTTAGATTACATATTTACATTTTTTTGCTTTCCATGCTTGTATTTTTTAAAATCAGGTCAGCGGGAGGACGAGAGATCATGAACACATTCGAAGTGCTGGAGTCCAATGTAAGATCCTATTGCAGAAGTTTTCCAGTTGTTTTCAACAAAGCTAAAAACGATGTACTGTACACGGAGGAAGGCAAGGGCTACATTGACTTTTTTGCCGGGGCAGGGGCTTTGAACTATGGGCATAATAATGATTTTATGAAAAACCGGATATTGGATTATTTAAGCTCCGATCGGATTATGCACGGTCTGGATATGTACACGACGGCCAAGCAAGAGTTTATGGAGTCTTTTTCAGAGCGTATTCTCCAGCCCAAGGGCTTGAATTATAAGCTGCAATTTTGCGGACCGACCGGAACCAATGCGGTGGAAGCAGCACTGAAACTTGCACGCAAGGTGAAAAACAGAAATGGTATTTTTGCTTTTATGGGTGCGTTCCACGGGATGTCGCTGGGCAGTTTATCTATTACCAGCAACAACTCCATGCGAGAGAGCGCAGGGGTTCCCCTGAACAATGTTACCTTCATACCTTATAACAGCACATTTAACGGAATGGATACCATTTTGTATATGGAGCAGCTTTTAACAGACACCCATTCGGGTGTGGAAAAGCCTGCCGCGATCATTTTGGAAACGGTACAGGCTGAAGGCGGTATTCATATTGCAGATACCGAATGGCTGCGTGATTTGCGGCAGCTGTGCGATGATCATGATATTTTGCTCATTGTTGACGATATTCAAGTCGGTTGCGGTCGAGTTGGTTCGTTCTTCTCATTCGAGCGGGCGGGAATCGTTCCTGATATGGTTGTTTTGTCCAAATCGATCAGTGGATACGGATTGCCAATGTCTCTGTTGCTACTCAAGCCAGAATTGGATATATGGAGTCCAGGTGAGCATAACGGCACCTTCCGTGGAAATCAGCTTGCTTTCGTCGGGGCAAAGGCTGCGCTGGAGTTCAGAGATACGGTAGAGCTGGAAGCACAAGTGAAGGAAAAAGAGGCTTTTGTTCAGCAGTTCTTGCGTGAACATATCCAATCAATAGACCCTCTTATTGAAATTCGCGGCATGGGATTGATCTGGGGGATTGATGTATCTCATCTGGGAGAAGCGTTCGCCAAGGAGGTAACGACTCTCTGCTTTAGTAGGGGACTCATTATTGAGCGTGCTGGGCGTAACGATACAGTAATTAAAATTATGCCAGCGTTAACGATAAGCTTGGAAAACTTGCGTAAGGGCTGCGACATTATTAAAGAAAGTATGGCACAGGTAACCAGTACCTTGGTTACAGTATAAATCGATCAGTAAAGCCCCTTGGCTGGAGCTGCCGTCTGCTATAAAGCAGGTATGGCAGGCACCGTCCAAGGGGCTTTTCTAGTAAAAAATTACGAAATAACCGTTTGCACGTATTGTTGTGCGGATTGCTCTAGTTGCTCATCGGTCAATACTGCAGCACCATATTGTATGAAATAAGGGAGCAATTTGACACCAATCATATGGCCTGTAGCTTCCAGGGGTCTCAACAGCTCTTCGATCGTATATCTGTTCCGTCCGTCATGTTGATAGTTTTCCTCAACGCTGGCAGCAGACAAGGCGATCAACAACTCTTTGCCCTGTAGCTTGCCACCTTCGCTTCCATACGCCCAGCCGTAGGTTAAAACCTTATCCTGCCATTTTTTCAGTAAGGAAGGAGTGCTGTACCAGTAAAAAGGGAATTGCAGAACGATACGGTCATGCTGCTCTAGCAGTTCCTGCTCCTGGGCGACATTGATTTGCTCATCCGGATATACTTCATACAGGTTGTGAACGGTCACGCCGGATTGTTTCTTGAGTTCTTGCACCCATCTTTTGTTAATGCGAGATTCCGCAAGATCAGGGTGAACGACAATAACGAGGGTTGACATATAAAAACCATCTCCTTCGAACTTATTTATTGTAAGTAAATAACCAATACATATGTAATGATTTTAGTTTCAACTTATGGAATTGTCAACTCTATTAAATTTTAAGCTCTATATTCAAAAGACTCCGGCAAGCTCATGCCGGAGTCTCATCAAATGAAGTGTTTTTACATTAAGCGATATGATTAAGAGCAACAATTTTGTTTTTACCGGAGCGCTTAGCTTGATACAGATAGTCATCTGCTTGCTGAAAAAATACATCTTTATCTTTGTTCATTTCTTCTGTATAGCTTTTCAGTCCAATGCTTACGGTTACAGAAACGAGTTGCAATTTCTCCTGAAAGGTCATTTTCTCCACTTCACGACGGATGTTTTCGACGATCTGATAAGCTTCTTCGAAAGTATGCTCGAACATCAAAATAGCAAATTCCTCACCGCCATAGCGAGCCGCAATGTCATTTGCGGTAATCTGTTCTGTAATGATTTGCGAGATGCCTTCCAAAATTTTATCTCCGAACTGGTGTCCGTAAGTATCATTGATCTTCTTGAAATTATCAATATCCACTAACGCCAGATGGATGATCGCGCCTTGTTCGGCATATTCGAGTGCTTTTTCATAAAAGTTTTGAAAGGACAAATGATTGTACAGCTTCGTCAAGCCATCAGTCATTGACATTTTGCTGATAATCGCGTTACTGATCATTAATTCCTGTTGGGCGCGCTTTGTTTTATATAAATCCACTAACAAATCGCGGCCGCTGGCCTGAATAATGAGAGCAATAAAGGTGGACATAATTAAAAAGGTTGGAATCGCCACGATATCAAAGTCTGACAAATAGCTGCGGAATGATCCATCTGCTGTCAGCAACAGAAAAAAGACGACCACTTGCAATACAAAGGAAAGCCATATTAAGCGACGATTGAAGAACAGAATAGAAGAGAAAATAGGCAACAAACATAGCGCAGGAATAATCCGGATATCATAATTTAGGCGAATAATCATCCAGCAAATGACGGTGCTTGCCATAAACAGGATCGCAAAAGAATACCTGTTAAATTTAAAATAAGCCAACTCTGCCAGTAAGTTGGAACCACTCATGATTAGCGTGGGAACAATAAGGGTTCCGACGTAAAATTCATAAGGCGAAGCGTGGTAATCAAGAAATAAGTAGCTGCCCAGCTGGATGATAAAATGTACAGCTATAATCATCCAATACAGTAATAACATTTTGCGTACCCAGCGGGCTTGCTTTGTTTTGTAATCCATGGTTTGAGTAAGCCGTTTTGTCTTGTTCATGATGTCACCACACTTAATGTATCTTTAGCCATTCTCGTATTATAAGATACTATGTGGTGAAGTTGAAGCTAATTTTTTTGAGGGGCATGAACTCGTTAGCCCAGTAACACTTTTACCTGGTGAATAGTTCCATCTCCTGCAACCGGCAGAATATTATTCGTTAGAACAGTGCCATCCACGGTAACTGTAGCTACACCTTTGGAGACGTGTTGCGGATTCGTGATATGAATCACATATGTGTCGCCACGGAAGACGCGGGTGACTGTGAATTCTCCCCAGGATTTGGGGATGCACGGATCTACACGCAGACCGTCCCATTCCGGCTGAATACCGAGGATGGATTGAGTAATAGCTATAAAATTCCAAGCCGCAGTACCCGTTAGCCAGGAATTTTTGGCTTCACCTTCACGAACCGCATTCTTGCCCGCAATCATTTGAGCATACACATACGGCTCGGTGCGATGAATGTCGCTGATGTCCTCTAGATAAGCGGGAGCAATTTTGCTATACAGCTCGAAAGCGCGATCACCACGTCCTATGACAGCTTCTGCCATCATAATCCAGGGGTTATTGTGACAGAAAATACCTGCATTTTCCTTATACCCAGGAGGGTAAGAAGAGATTTCACCCAGATTAATATAGTAGCGGGAATAAGGCGGATGTTGCAGCACAATGCCATAGGGAGTTTCCAGCCGATCACGTGTAGAATCGAGAGCTTTTTGAGCCAGACCTTCTTCAACGCCAATTCCTGCCATTACACAGAAGCCTTGAGGTTCAATGAAAATTTGGCCTTCCTCACAATCCTTGCTGCCTATTTTGTCTCCATAATGGTCATAAGCACGTAAGAACCATTCCCCGTCAAAACCATGCTCCAATGTGGCTGTTCGCATACGATCTACATGCGCTTGAGCTGTTGCTGCTTCCTCATCCAATCCTCTGCGCTCGCAAAGCTCAACAAAATCCGGTCCTGTATATACGAATAGTCCGGCGATGAACACGGATTCGGCTATTCGGCCCTCCAAATTCTGTGTTGTCTGATAGGATTCATCTGGTGTAGCGGAAAAACAGTTGAGATTCAGACAGTCGTTCCAGTCAGCCCGGCCAATGAGAGGAAGACCATGCGGACCGAGATTGCCCACAACATGGTAAAAAGAACGCTTCAAATGCTCAAACAGAGTAGCCGTACGCTCTACATTCCCGTCAAAGGGAACTTGTTCATCCAGTATGCCAAAGTCTCCGGTTTCTTTGATATACGCTGAGGTACCGACAATAAGCCACAGCGGATCGTCGTTAAAGCCACCGCCAACCTCATGATTTCCTTTTTTGGTTAACGGTTGGTACTGATGATATGCCCCGCCGTTTTCAAATTGAGTAGAAGCGATGTCGATAATCCGTTCCCGTGCCCGCTCCGGTATTTGGTGGACGAAGCCGAGCAAGTCCTGATTCGAATCCCGGAAGCCCATTCCACGCCCGATACCAGATTCAAAATACGAGGCAGAACGCGACATATTGAACGTAACCATACACTGATAAGGGTTCCATATGTTTACCATTCGGTTCAGCTTGTCGTCGTGGCTTTGAAGGGTATACTTGGACAGCAGATTATTCCAATAGGTTCGCAGCTCACTCAACGCTCGTTCCACATCGGCTTCATCTGCAAACTGCGCAATCATGGCATGTGCCTGTTTTTTATTAATAGCACCGGGCGACTCCCATTTTTCTTCCTCGGGATTTTCCACATAACCGAGTATAAAGTTACAGCTTGTTTCTTCGCCTGGTTCCAGCGTTATCTCAATGCAATGTGATCCGATAGGGGACCATCCGCTGGCAATAGAGTTCGAGGCTTGCCCTGCGGCGACCGTCTGAGGCTGATCTAATCCGTTGTAGAGCCCGAGAAAAGCTTCACGGTCTGTATCATAACCCGCTAGCGGACGATTAGCAGAGAAAAAAGCATAGTGATTGCGACGTTCACGGTATTCCGTTTTGTGATAAATGATAGAATCTTGTATTTCAACCTCACCCGTGTTCAAGTTGCGCTGGTAGTTGGTCATATCGTCATAGGCGTTCCACAGACAAAATTCCACGAACGAGAAGAGTTTGATCTTTTTCGTTTGTAACGATGTGTTCTGAAGCTTAACCTGATGGACCTCGCCGTCAAAGGATAGGGGCACAAGAGCCAGCTGCGTGGCCCGAATACCGCTGCGTTCCCCCATAATTGAGGTATAGCCAAGTCCATGGCGGCATTCATACTGCTCCAGCTCCCGTTTGACCGGCATCCAGCCCGGAGTCCAATAATCCCCATCATCATAAATATAAAAATAACGACCACCGTTATCGACAGGAATATTGTTGTACCGGTAACGTGTTAAGCGACGTAAGCGAGCATCCCGGTAAAATGCATAGCCGCCACTTGTATTGGATATTAGTCCAAAAAATCGTTCATTACCTAAATAATTAATCCAGGGATAAGGGGTTTGAGGGGTGTGGATGACATATTCTTGGTTGACATCATCGAAGAAACCGTACTTCATGGGGCAGAACTCCTCTCGATTTGAAAAAATAAAGACCCAACACATGATTATATTCAAACATAAGGCCATTCTTTCTTTAGGAAGACATTTCCCGCCTTATGTAAAATGTGCTTGATTTTCTCAACCTTTCTGCTGGAATTTGCAAAATATTTGAAATGGGTAAATATACCTTTTTATGCTAAAATGAAAAAGTTAGAACTTAGCAAGGCAGGAGGTTGCAAGAATGGCACCTATCACATTATTTTTCATCCCGTATGCAGGCGGATCGGCGTCGGTCAGCTTCAAATGGAAAAAGTTTCTGTTTCCGCAGATTAAGCTTGTTCCACTGGAATTAGCGGGCAGAGGTATTCGTTCAGGGGAGCCGCTAAAGGAAAGCATTGAGGAGATGAGCGAGGATCTGTTGCACAAGATCAGCGAAGAGATAGCCCCCGGTGATCCTTATGCCATATACGGCCACAGTATGGGAACGATGATCTCATTCGAGCTGTACTACAAGCTGGTGGCCGCTGGATATGGCAAGCCTGCTCATCTGTTCGTTTCGGGTGGACGGGCACCGCATGTCCCAAGAAATTCTCCGTGGCTACACGATCTGCCTGCAGATCAGTTCAGGACGCATTTGCAGCGGTACGGTCAGCTTTCGGAAGCGATTTTTGACAATCGGGAATTATACGACTATTTTATGCCGGTGTTAAGAGCGGATTTCAAAGCTGTCGAGTTGTATAAGTACATGGCTAAAGCCGCACCTTTACATTGTCCTATCACCGCTTTGACGGGAATGACCGATAACACGGTGACCTTACAAGATGCAGAGGCGTGGGCGCACCATACGGATCAGCAATTTCGTATGTTTACCTTTGAGGGAGGACACTTTTTTATTCATGATGAAGTGGAACGGATTACGCACATCATCAATGAGACCTTGGAGCAGAGTACAGTAACAAGTAGCATACAACAATAAAAATAAGAGGTGATTTTTAGTGACAGTAGGTGTATTGGCACATTTGTTTGGCAAGTTGCCTTATCGTGAATTGGCTGCAAAGGTAGGCGCAGCGGGCTTTACTCATGTTCAGCTGGCTCCGTGGAGAGCGATCAGTGATGTGGATTTTAATAAACCGGGTAAGTTCAATCCGGGATTGGCACTGTCTATCGCAGAAGAATTTCGTAAGCATGGTGTATCCATATCGGTGCTCGGGTGCTATTTGCATTTTTTTATACAGGATGAGGAATTGCTGCGTGAAAATGTAGAGCGCTTTAAAGAGCTGATCCGATATGCGGGTCTGTTAGGAGCACCAATGGTAGCAGCCGAAGTCGGACGTAATGAGGATGGTACCGCCTATACGGAACGTGACTGGAGAGTTGTAAGGGAAGTAGTGCGTGAATTAGCAGATGAAGCGGAGAAGTGGGGCGTATTCATAGGATTGGAAGCTGCAAACGATCATTTGGTTGGAACTGCCGTAGAGCTGGCTACCTTTCTGGAGGAAGTACCTTCTTCACACATCGGTGTTGTGATTGATCCGGGTAATCTGCTGAAAACGGAAAATCTGGCGCAGCAGGATGAGATCATCCGCGAAGCTTTCCAACTGCTGGGCCCTCGGATTATCGCAGCCCATGCCAAAGACCGACGTTTGTCATCGTCAGGTGAAATTGAGACGGTGCCACCGGGTTTTGGTGACATGAACTATGGCCTCTACATGGAACTGCTGGAGCAGTACAAGCCGGGGGTTCATATTATTATGGAAGCTGCTCAGGAGCATGAAATGGCTGAATCCAGACGTTATATCGAAGGTCATCGGATAGCCGCTCAGAAAGCACAGCAAGTGCAGACGAAATAATGTATTCTTTCATATACTTAGGAATGATAAGTTAATAAATCGAGGACTTGGAAGCGCCATCTTTTCCAAGTCTCTGTTTCTTTAACCTTGTTAACCTTGCACAACTGCCACGATCACAATGACCCAGCTTGCCAAAAAAGCCAACCCGCCAATGGGGGTGATGGCCCCAAGCTTTTTCACACCGGATACACTAAGGGCATACAAACTACCAGAAAACAGGAGAATACCCACCAGCATAAACCAGCCTGCGGTAACGATGAGAGAAGAATGGACAAGGCTGTCAGCAAGAACTCCAAGCAGCAGCAAACCCAGTCCGTGAGCGATTTGATATTGAATTCCTGTTTGGAATATGCTCATCATGTCCACGGAAAGTCTCTTTTTCAATGCATGTGCGCCGAACGCTCCCAGAGCTACGGCTAAAAACATCACGATACAACCAAGCAATAGCAAAATTTTCATGTTTTAACGCCTCCCTGTGAAATAGTACCGATTCCAATCGATTTCGTCAATTTTCCTTGTGAAACTCTAAACATATAGATTTTTTCGACTCTCATTTGGCGCCTAGTGTGGTATATTTTTCCCAGGGCCAATGCGAAGCATTTGGAGCAATAGACAGCGTGTCCTCCACCTTTTTTATGGGAAAGTGAGGTGATGATGCTGTCTTTTTGTGTTGTCGTTTTTCGGAATAAAATCTTGTGCAAAGCCAAAATTGATAATGGAGAGGATGAATGCAAAAGTGATCAGCAGAAAATCCGTGTTCAGGAAATCTGTCTCTATGGTCATGTCAGCCATTTTGGTACTTCCGTTAACCTTGGGCTTATTTCAAGCCGAACCCGACCGTGCATCAGCCGCAACACCGGAATCGACACGCTTTCTACAATTGTATAAACAGCTGAAGGACCCGGCTAGCGGATACTTTTCAAAAGAAGGCATCCCTTATCATTCCGTTGAAACGCTCATGAGCGAGGCTCCGGATTACGGACACTTAACGACCTCGGAAGCATACAGCTACTGGATGTGGCTGGAAGTGCTGTATGGTCATTATACCGGGGATTGGGGGCATTTGGAATCCGCATGGGACAACATGGAGAAATATATCATTCCTGTGAATGAAGGCGATGGTAAGGAAGAGCAGCCAACAATGAGTAACTACAACCCGAACAGCCCTGCCACCTATGCCGCAGAATATCCGCAGCCGGATCAATACCCAAGTCGTCTGAGTGGTCAGTATGGTGCTGGCAAGGATCCACTGGACTCTGAGCTGAAGGCAACCTATGGCAATAACCAAACGTATCTGATGCACTGGCTGCTGGACGTGGATAATTGGTACGGTTTCGGCAATCTTCTGAATCCGTCGCATACAGCAGCCTATGTCAACACCTTCCAGCGTGGGGAACAGGAATCAGTCTGGGAGGCTGTACCGCATCCATCACAAGATAATCATAAGTTTGGCAAGTCTAATGAAGGCTTTATGAGCCTGTTCACCAAGGAAAATAATGCCCCGGCACAGCAATGGCGTTACACGAATGCCACCGATGCGGATGCACGGGCAGTTCAAGCGATGTACTGGGCTAAGGAATTGGGATATGACAACTCCGTATATTTGGATAAAGCCAAAAAGATGGGAGACTTTTTGCGTTACGGCATGTACGATAAATACTTCCAGAAAACCGGAAGCGCTTCCAACGGCAGTCCAATTGCTGGTACGGGCAAGGATGCCAGCCTTTACCTGATGGCGTGGTATACGGCTTGGGGAGGCGGACTGGGCCAAAGCGGCAACTGGGCTTGGCGTATCGGCGCCAGCCATGCACATCAGGGCTACCAAAATGTCGTCGCAGCGTATGCGTTGTCCGATCAAGATGGTGGATTAATACCGAATTCACCAACGGCGGGACAGGACTGGGCGACCTCGCTGAAGCGCCAACTGGAGTTTTATACTTGGCTGCAATCCGATGAGGGGGCCATTGCAGGCGGAGCGACGAATAGCTGGGATGGTGCCTACAAGGCTTATCCATCTGGCACAAGTACCTTTTATGGCATGGCTTATACAGGGGCTCCTGTATATAACGATCCACCGTCGAACAACTGGTTCGGGATGCAGGCTTGGCCTGTCGAGCGAGTTGCCGAGCTGTACTACATTTTAGCCAAGAAAGGGGATACTTCATCCGAGCAGTTTAAAATGGCTAAACAAGTGACGGAAAACTGGATAGCGTGGTCCAAGAGCTATGTATTTGCCAACGAACGGCCTGTGACTGATGCGCAGGGATACTATTTGGACGCTCAAGGTAAGCGTATTCTGGGTGGCAAGAATCCGAAAGTGGCTACTACAGCAGCTAAAGGGGAATTCTGGCTGCCGAGCAATCTGGAATGGAGCGGAAAGCCTGAAACCTGGAGCGGATTTGCCAATCATAAAGGTAATAGCAATCTCCATGTGGTAACAAAGAATCCAGGGCAGGATGCCGGAGTGCTGGGCAGCTATGTTAAAGCACTTACTTTCTTTGCTGCTGGAACGAAAGCTGAAAAAGGAGACTATTCCGAGTTAGGCAAGGAAGCTAAGGATCTGTCTAAAGCTTTGCTTGATGCTGCATGGGGTTATAACGATGGTATAGGCATTACAACGAAGGAAGCGCGCGAGGATTATTATCGCTATTTCACTAAAGAAGTGTATATTCCGAGCGGCTGGAGCGGTAAGACTGGACAAGGCAACACAATCCCTGGCACAGACGCTACACCGTCTGATCCGTCCAAAGGCGGTAATGGTACGTATTCCAGCTATAGTGACATTCGGCCTAATATCACTAAAGATCCGCAATGGTCTTATCTCAAGGATAAATACACGACTTCATGGAACAAGCAGACCAAAAAATGGGATAAGGGTGCTCCAGAATTTACGTATCACCGTTTCTGGTCCCAAGTGGATATGGCAACGGCTTATGCCGAGTATGACCGTCTCATTAACGGTAGTGGACCAACCGAGCCGACAGCTCCCAAAGCTCCGGCAAATGTGAAGGCAAACGCAGGGGATGCTCAGGTTACACTGACCTGGAGCAAAGCGACGGGTGCCGATAGCTATACAGTCAAGCGCTCGACAACCAGTGGTGGCCCTTATACCACAGTAGCAACGGTAACAGACAGCACTTACAAGGATACAGGAGTGGTGAATGAAACCACTTATTATTATGTGGCAAATGCAACAAATTCTTTAGGAACCAGCCCGAATTCTGCCGAGGTCAGTGCCAAGCCTACGGCAGCACCCATTCCGGCAACGGGAGATGTGATTGCCCAATACCGCGTGGGCGACACCAACCCGGGAGATAACCAGATTCGGCCACTGTTCCGTATTGTAAACAAGGGTAAAGAGGCTGTTGATCTGAAGAATGTCAAGCTGCGATACTACTACACCGTAGATGGCGACAAGTCACAGGAATTCCATTGTGACTATGCACAGTTGGGTAGTAGTAACGTTCTGGGACGTTTTGTAAAACTGGATAAGGCCGTTACAGGCGCAGATTATTATCTGGAAATCTCCTTTGGAGCGGGTGCGGGAAGTCTGGCAGCAGGGGAAAATACAGGGGATATTCAGATTCGCATGAATAAGACGGACTGGAGCAACTATAACGAAAGTGATGATTTTTCCTATGATCCAACCAAGACCTCTTATACGGATTGGGATAAAGCACCTTTGTATATAAACGACAAACGTGTCTGGGGTCTGGAGCCTTGATTGTAAACTAATTGTAGAGATTACGGGCGGAACGTGAGAATGTTGAATTCACTTCCGTCCGTTTTTTTGTGATCGGATTCGTGGTACACTATGATCGTTACATCACTACATACATGACCGAGGTGACCTGAGACATGAATGACAATTTGGCACAGGCTCTGAATGAGCAAATGAACTTTGAATTTTACTCCGCTCACGTATATCTGGCGATGGCTGCTTATTGCTCCAGTGAAAGTCTGGATGGGTTTGCAAACTTCTTCCTGGTACAAGCTGAGGAGGAGCGGTTTCATGCCATGAAACTGTATAAATACATTAATGACCGTAGAGGACGCGCTACATTAGCTGCATTGCCTGAGCCGAAAAATAGCTACGATTCCATGCTGGACGTATTTGAGCATGGCTACAAGCATGAGCAGCAAAACACGCAAAAATTTTATCATTTGGCTGACTTGGCCCTCGATGGACGTGAGCATGCAACGATCCATTTCCTGAAATGGTTTATTGATGAGCAAGTCGAAGAGGAAGCCCTGTTCGACAGTGTTATCCAGAAGCTTAAGCGCATTGAAAGAGACAGTAACGCCTTTTATATGCTGGACAGTGAGTTTGCCAAACGCAGCTTTACTGCCCCTGCGGAGTAACACAGCATACATGTTGTGTTTGAATGCCGGAGATATGGCCCGCATTTTATTCGTCTAGAACGTAGAGGAGCCCGATTCGGGCTTTTTTGCGTTGACTTAATTAACGAATTCCCATCATTCGAGGGGCTATTGTTATTTTAAATGGAGTTATAGAAAAAATTAATTTGTCGCTGAATGGTGAGCATGCTACAGTTATGTTAACTTTTATATCTTATTAAATAGATGGGAATAGTTATATAGTGATTCACTCGTTTTATAAAAACATTATAAGGAGGCGGGTTAGTATGAGTGAAATCTATCGTCTGGCACTCCAGGAGGACGCAGAAAGATTGCAGTATGTGACGTATGAGGCATATGAAACAATTCGGCAGTTGGAGCTTCGATGGCCTGCCGCTCAGGCAGACGTTGCTCTCATTCAAGAAAACATTAAAAATAATGATTGCTATGTGCTGGAAGTAGACGGTGTCATTCAGGCTACCGTTAGCCATCTCAAAAATAGAGCCCTTAATTTTATAACCGATCTACCGTTTGTGATGTGGTTTGCTGTAGACCCGGCTGCCCAGGGCAAAGGATATGGGAAAAAACTGCTGAACTGGGTAGAGCAAACGATTATTCGTGACAAGGTCGGTGCTCCTGCTGTGACGCTGGCGACTGCGGAAAAGCATCCCTATTTGCTATCCATGTACGAGCGTTGGGGGTATGAACGTATCCATGCTTTTGACCATGGAACAGGGGACGGGACGATGCATTTATTGCGTAAAGTGGTGAATCCTGAATTATTCTCCACCTACATTCGTGAAAAAAATGAAGCCGAGACAGCTAACCGAAATTAGACGCGATCATAGGGAACGGACGAAGTCGATTCGTTCGCAGAAGGGGGGAGGAACGAATGAAGTTTGTTTGTTCAGCCTAATAGCTAATCTGCCTAATGCGATTACCGAAGAAGCCTGGAGTTCGCAGCAAAAAACGCTAATTGATCATTACCGTGAACGGCTCGCTTATTACGGTCATGATCCTGCTCAGGCCGTAATTGGTGCCGGAGCCGGGAGCTTGTATCTGGGGATACAGACGAGGAAGCGATCAGACGCTATCGCCCGTATTATGATGCCTACCACTCGACGACGGTAGCTCAGCATAAGGGTAGATGGGCTGGGAGAGCAGGAGCAGCTTGAACAGCTGCATCAGTTTGCCGAGGATATCATACCGGTATTGCGGCGAGAGATTCCCAGTACGATTTGGCAGCAGGGACCGAACCTAGATGACGGAAGCAGGTCGATTATCGTATGATGCAAAAGCCTTATCTCAGAAAAGTCTCCCATGCAGGGGGCTTTCGGGTCTGTGCCGACCAAGAGATAGGGTTTTTGTAGTGTAAATATGTATGAATAATTTCCATATAATTACTTGTTTTAAAAAAAGAAAAACATTGACATTTATGGAATACTCACTTTATGATGTTAGTGAAGTGTTATATATTTGACGCTTTTTTTATTTAGAACAACCACCTTGAATGACTCCCATATTTAATGATTAAGTTCATCTATGATGCTGAAATATTAAGTTTTTAATTACATATTTCAGTCCACTCAAATTCACAACCCCCTAAGATTATACACTTAATTTGTTTCCTTTCGCTCACACCGCGGAATGCAATTTGTAATCCTATGAACGTTCAACAATCTTCTGTTCATTGTTGCTATGGCTGTCTCGATACATATATATGTCAAAATATATGCCTTGAGGCATTTTTTGTGCTTGAGGCTGTACTTAGCCCTTACTTCTTTGCAATTTTTTGTCATTCACTCCGTGTCTATATGTACGAGGTTGGAACCATTCTGTCATTTGTCGCAGACGTATGCTGGGCTGGCTTATGAAAATTCAGTGGTAAAGGGGATATAAATATGGGGAATGAATATCCGGCGGCGGGATCGGTAATGGATCAGCATCAATCATCTATTCGCCAAAAGTTAGCGAAAATGATTGGAAATGTGTCCCAGCTTAGTCTGGGAGAATTGGAGCCGCAAGTACATTTTTTGGAGCTTGGATTGGATTCCATTAATTTGTCCCAAGTCCGTCATAGCATCAAGGATACATTTGGATTGGACATTCCAATGAATGAGTTTTTTGAAACACTAACCAACTTGGAGCTGTTAACGAGTTATGTCGCTGAACGGGTGGTTATCTCTACAGATTCTCCAAATGAAATTGTATTGGAAAACCATCTGGAAGCTCCATTCATTTTAAATAAGCAGCATTTGAACGAGCAGACGGTACCTGATGTATTTCAAACATATCGTCAAGCGGACCTTCCGGCATCCACGTCAATTCATGCAGCAGAGCCGACAGAAGTTCAAAGCTTCCAGGGGTCTGCTTCTTCTATGGGTCTAGAACGGATTTTGGAGCAACAGCTTCACCTGATGTCACAGCAGCTTGATGTCCTGCAGTACAGTAACTCTGCTCCTGTGGCAGATTCCGCTACATTCCAGACGAGAACGCTAATATCACCTTCGGTGTCGGTCGACGGAGAAAAGAGCGGGCTGGTTCGAGCAGAAGTTAAGCAAGAGATCGCCGCCTCTCAGGTATCCGCTTTATTTACCCCAATTGACTCAAAACAGACTGATCCCCAACCCAAGTCGTTCACACCATACAAAAATCTGGATGTTAAAACGCGCGAATTGCTTACGAACCGTCAGGAACAACATCTGCAAGAGCTGATTGAGCGCTACACGGCCCGTACGCGTAGCACCAAACAGTACACCCAGCAATATCGCTCCGTATACGCCAATAACCGCAATGTGGCTGGTTTCCGACCTGTTTTGAAGGAAATGGTGTACCAAATCGTATCCCAACGCGCCGATGGTTCAAAAATTTGGGATCTGGACGGCAATGAATATGTCGACTTGACGATGGGCTTTGGTGTGAATCTGTTCGGACACAATCCAGCCTTTATTCGTGAAAAAATTGAGGAAGAACTGAAGAACGGCATGTGTGTCGGCCCCATGTCCAACATGGCCGGACAGGTCGCTGAGCGAATATGCAAGATGACCGGCGTGGAACGGATTGCTCTGTATAATTCCGGTACCGAGGCCGTTATGGTCGCGCTCCGTTTGGCACGTGCTGCCACAGGACGGGCTAAAGTCGTCATTTTTGCTGGCTCGTATCACGGTACATTCGACGGGGTGCTGGCACTGGGGAGCGCGGGTGATAACAAGGAGCATTCGACACCTCTAGCTCCCGGTATCTTGCAGCATATGGTGGACGATGTCGTCGTGCTTCATTATGGGGCGGACGATTCCCTGGATTATATCCGCACCCACGCACATGAACTGGCCGCGGTTATAGTGGAGCCGGTGCAAAGCCGTCGACCAGATTTTCAGCCTAAAGCCTTTTTGCAGGAAATTCGCCAAATAACGGAGCAGTCGAGTACTGCCTTCATTTTTGATGAAGTCATCACAGGCTTCCGGATTCAGCCCGGAGGGGCCCAAGCGTGGTTTGGGGTGCAAGCCGACCTCGTGACCTACGGTAAAATCATTGGCGGCGGGCTGCCCATCGGCATCGTAGCCGGAAAAGCCGCCTTTATGAACGGGATCGACGGAGGCACATGGAGCTTCGGGGACGATTCCTATCCGCAGCATGAGCAGCAGCGAACCTTTGTCGCAGGAACCTTCTGCCATCATCCGCTGGCAATGGCTGCATCCTTAGCGGTGCTAGACCATTTGGAGAAAAATGGCGAGCAACTGCAAAATCGCTTGAACAGCCGCACCTCGGCGTTAGCAGCGGAACTGAACAGCTATTTCATTGACGAACACGTACCTATGAAGGTCGTTCACTATGGTTCCCTATTCCGCTTCGTGCTCAAAGGTGATCTGGAATTGTTCTTTTATCACATGCTGGACAAAGGCATCTATATCTGGGAAGGACGAAACTGCTTCTTGTCCACGGCCCATACCGAGGAAGATATTGCGCGAATCGTACAAGCGGTCAAGGATAGCGTGAATGAGTTGCGTAAAGGGGGATTTTTACCGGACCCGCCCCCGAATGGAAACGGCCCGGACCCAGATAAGCAATCTGTATCCGTATCTCTTGGGTCCGAAGCAGTGGGTGTTCCAGAAAGTGTGATTGCGCTGACTCCAGACCAAAAGCAGCTTTGGTTCGCCTCCGTCTCGGAACGAAGCGACTCTCAAGCCTTACACGAAACGGCCTTGCTACGGTTTCGCGGCCCATTTCAACCGGAGATTTTCACCGGGGCAATCCGTACCATTATGAGCCGCCATGAAGCTCTACGCACCTTCATAAGCCCCGATGGGGAGACACAGGTAGTTGCTTCTGTGATGAACATCGAGGTACCGCTGCATGATTTCACGGGCTTCCCTTCGGATCAACAGGAACAGCACCTCCAAACATGGATGATTGAGGACAGCACCATGCCGTTCCCTTTCACACCGGATGAGCCGCTATTCCGTGTTCAATTACTGAAAACATCGGAGCAGGAACACCTTGGTGTGTTTACCTTCCATCATTTGATTGCTGATGGCTGGTCGATGGGTGTATTCATGCAGGAGCTGGAACAGATCTACTCCGCACAGGTTCGTCATGAAGCGGTTACTTTACCCGCCCCAGTACCTTTTCGGAATTATGCCGCTTGGCAGCAAGATGAGCTGAGGACGGGGGGAGAGGAAGCCGTCGCTTTTTGGTCGACCGTACTGGAGAAGTCTTTGCCTGTTCTAGATCTGCCTTCCCCAGTACGTGGAATACAGGATCCATCCTCCAACGGAAGCCGACATACCGTTATTCTTGAAGCGCCACTCGTCAAACAATTGAGAACAACCAGCATCAAGCTCGGCAGCAGTCTGTTCGTCACCTTGCTATCGGCATTTCAAATTTTTCTGCATCGGCTGACAGGACAGCAAGAAATAACTGTTAACGTGCCTACGGCGGGACAATCACATATGGACACCTTCTCACTGATCGGCAATTGCGTCAACTTGCTTCCAGTCATTGGCAAGGTGCGACCTGAGATTACTTTTAGTGAATATACTGAAGTGATCAAAAAGCGAATGCATGAACTGGAGGCTTACCAAAAATACAGCTTTGCCGGATTGGCTCAACTGGGGCTAAAGCATCTGCCTGTGATGAATGTTGTATTTAATATGGATCGGCCGATTCCGCGTTTTCAATTCCATCAATTGGATGTTGAAGTGCTTGAAAACGCTGTAGCTTTCAGCAAATATGAGTTGTTTTTGAACGTCACAGAGGTACAGAAGCAATTACGTCTGGATTTTGAATTTAATACGGATCTTTTTGAGGTAGTCACGATTAAAGAATGGGCTGGATATTTCCTCCATCTGCTGCATTCCATCGTGGCGGACGAGAGAAGCCGTGTTTCCTCACTATCTTTACTTTGCGGTTCGGAAAAGGAACAGCTTTTAGCTACTTGGGCTGCGAACGCCGACATCCACGGTAATTATCCTTGCGTTCTCGATGCGTACAAGCAGCCAGCTCCTGCCGGAACAGCGGGGGAAGTGTATCAAGCCTCGGCAGACGCAGGTTTGTTGGGTACAACTCGGGAATGGGCTTACGTCAAAGCTGGAGGCAAGCTACAGCATATGGGTCATTTGAACCGGATGATGCACATTCGCGGGCACCAGGTCAATCTGGAGCAACTGGAAAAATACTTGCTGCAAATGTTCCAATTGGAGAGCTGCGTCATTACGTCACAAATGGATGAAGCTGGAGAAGTTTCTTGTGTGACGGCTTATGTGGCGACAAGCGCATCCGTTCCTTGGGAAGAAGCCGAATTGAAACAGGCTGTGAATGAAGCATTTCCAGATTATACGCAACCCCGTTATTGGATTCTAATGGATCAGATTCCGCTCTTGCTTGATGGTCAGCCGGATCTGCAGGCTCTGCCGGAGCCGGGACAGTCCAGTCTTTTTACGCCAAAAGGTGCCGACGCTGAGTTGCATGCCGTAGAGGATCAACTCGTGACTATTTGGAAGGATGTTTTGAATGTACATGAAGTCCGCCGACATGATAACTTTTTCCAACAGGGTGGAGATTCGTTAAAAGCGACGGTCATTCTCTCCAGAGTGAGCAAAGAGTTGGGTGTACAGATTCCGCTTAGCCATATTTTTGAGCTGCAAACAATCGCGGAGCTGGCAACTTATGTGACCAGAGGAACCAAACAGACGTATGAACCGATTGTACCCGTAGCAACCCAACCTTTTTATCCAGTTTCCTCATCCCAAAAAAGGATGTACGTACTAGATCAATTGGGAGGGGGAACGGCTTATCATGTATCCGGTCAGCTTCACATTGAAGGCAATTTGGACATTACCCGATTTATTGGGGCTGTTCAGGAAGTTGTTTTGCGACATGATTCCTTTCGGACGTATTTTGAACTGGAAGACGGGGAAGTCGTACAAAAAGTTCGGGACACGATATCGTTTGATATCCCGTTCTCCCCAATCACCAAGGAAGAAGCAATACGGGCACAAGCTTTGTTTGTTCAGCCTTTTGACTTGGGAACAGCGCCTTTGTTCCGCGCCGAGCTGTTTGAAGTTATTCAGAGCGGCTTCGTGCTGCTAGTAGATATGCATCATATTATTGCGGACGGGTTCTCTATGGCTGTGCTGCTGGAGGAGATCATTCAGCGTTATCAGGGTAGACAGCTTGCCCAGATTCAGCTTCATTACAAAGACTTTGTTGCTTGGCATAACGAGCAAATCACGGGTAGCTTATTACAAACGGATGAAACATTCTGGCTCGAAACCTTGAATGGGGAACTTCCTGTACTGAACATGCCTACGGACTTTCCGCGTCCGCAAGCCCAAAGCTTTGAAGGAGATAGCTTCACTTTCACGTTGGAACTTGAAATGACGCATGCGCTCTACAAGCTGGCTCAGGATACCGAATCGACGATCTTCATGGTACTTTTGGCGGCGTATAACGTTCTGTTAGGAAAATATTCGGGTCAAGAGGATATTATCGTTGGTTCTCCTGTTGCCGGAAGACGGCATGCAGACACACAAGCGATGATTGGCCTGTTCGTGAATACACTCGTTTTCCGTAACCAGCCGCAGTCGACTTTATCGTTTCAATCCTTTTTGCAGGAGGTCAAACAAAGCTCGCTATCGGCACTGGAGCATCAGGACTATCCGTTTGACGAGCTGGTAGACAAGCTGGAGCTGGTTCGGGATTTAAGCCGAAATCCGGTGTTCGATACGATGTTCAGTTTGCAAAATGTCGGCACAGATGTTTTGGAGGCCGGAGGCATCCGTTTTATACCGGAAGAATTGAACGCTGGCATATCCAAAGTTGATTTTTCATTACATGTGACTGAGGGAAAAGATCGGTTATCTTTCACTTGGGAGTATGGCACGAAGCTGTTTAAGATGGATACGATCCAACAGATGGCGAAGCATTTTGTGCGAATTTTGGAGACGGTGACGAAGGATGTTGGTGTCACTTTGGCTGATATTGATATCGTATCGGATGAGGAGAAGTATTTACTTGTGTCCGGGTTCAATGATACAGCCGTACCTTTCCCGCAGGGTGAAACGCTGCATGAGCAGTTTGAAAAACAGGTTGCGAAAGCGCCAGAGCGGTTGGCATTGGTATTTGGGGATGAACAACTGACTTATCGGGAACTGAATGAACGGGCCAATCAATTGGCTCGCATATTACGTAGTCACGGTGTAACGAGAGACCATTTGGTCGGTTTGATGACGGAGCGTTCGGTGGATATGATCGTTGGAATATTCGGTATTTTAAAGGCCGGGGGCGCGTATGTGCCAATTGATCCGCTGTACCCGGAAGAGCGTATCCGCTACATGCTGGACGACTCGGGAGCAGAGCTGCTGTTAACGCAAAGTCACTTGGTGGAAAATGTAGCCTTCGACGGCAAGGTCTTGGTGTTGAACGCGGAGCAGGCTGAATATACAAAATCACAGCCGGATACGCAGAACGAGATGATTCAGGAGCACCGGATTTTTACCTCCGTGTATCATGAGGACGGCTCGAATCTGGAACCGATATCCGGGCCGAACGATCTGGCCTACATGATTTATACCTCAGGAACGACCGGGCAACCGAAAGGGGTCATGATTGAACAAAGCAATGTAATCAATTTGACACATGCTTTGTCTGAGCGTGTGTATAGCCGCTATGATCACCCTTTACACGTGGCGTGGCTGTCAGCGTATGTGTTTGACGCCTCGGTACAGCAAATTTTTGCAAGTCTGCTGTTGGGACATGCACTGCACGTTGTTGCGCGTGATATCAGTCTAAATGGTGAACAGCTTATCGCATACTATCGTGAGCATCAGATCGACCTGTCAGATGGTACGCCAGCGCATTTGTACATATTGAACGAAACAGCCACGGCAACAGAAGCGCCTGGAGTGAAGCATTACCTGATCGGCGGCGAAGCGCTGTCCGTACAGTTAGTGAACGGATTTTTGCATAAATGGTCCGGGTATCAGCCTGTAATCACGAATGTGTATGGCCCGACTGAAACGACGGTAGATACAACCGCTTATACAATTGAAGATGCAGAAGTCCTGAATGTACTTCTAGATAAAGGAGTGCACACACTTTCCATCGGAACTCCGTTGGCCAACCACTCGGTGTATATTTTGGATGCCCGGCACAAGCTGGTTCCGATGGGTGTTGCCGGTGAGCTGTATATCGGCGGGGCTGGTGTAGGACGTGGTTATCTGAACTTGCCGGTCCTGACGGCAGAGAAGTTTATCCCCAATCCGTTCATCGAAGAAGAGACTCAACGAGCTACAGGATTACTAACAACTCGCGCCAACAGAATGTACCGAACAGGTGACCTTGCGAAATGGTTGCCGGATGGCACGATTGAGTACTTGGGTCGGATTGATCATCAAGTGAAGATTCGAGGTTATCGGATTGAGCTGGGTGAGGTGGAGGCGCATTTGCTGAAGGTAGAGGCTGTGCAAGAGGTCATCGTGCTGGCTCATCCCGACGAACAGGGACAACATCAGCTCGTTGCCTACTATGTAGCGGAACGGGAAGTAAGTGCCGGTGAATTGCGTGGCTTACTGGGCAAAGAGCTTCCGAATTACATGGTGCCTTCATACTTTGTGCAGCTGGAGCACATGCCGCTGACTCCAAACGGTAAAATTGACCGCAAGGCGTTGCCTGTACCGGACGGAAGTTTGCAAACGGGAGCGGATTATATCGCGCCGCGTACGTGGGTGGAATCGAAGCTGACGCAAATTTGGCAGGATGTGCTGGGCCTGGAGCAAGTCGGCGTGAAAGCAAACTTTTTCGAAATTGGCGGACACTCATTACGTGCAACCACACTGGTCTCCAAGATTCACAAAGAACTGAACAAATCACTTCCGTTGCGCATCATTTTTGAAGCGCCGACGATTGAACAGCTGGCAGCGGTTATTGAAAATCTGGATCAAGTGGCGTATGCGTCCATTCCAGTAACGGTAGAAAGCAGCTTCTATCCGCTGTCCTCCGCGCAAAAACGGATGTATGTTCTGCAACAGCTGGATCCCCATGATGTGAACTACAACATGCCTGCCGTGTTCCAGGTAAGCGGCCCGCTGGATGTAAACCGAATGGAAGAAGTATTCCGTCAGTTGATCTTACGCCATGCAACCCTTCGCACCCACTTTGAAATGGTGAACAGCGAGCCGATGCAGCAGATTCAAGATAATGTATCGTTCGAAGTGGAGTACGTGAAGGTGCAGGCAGGGCATGAAGTAACGTATCCAGCTGTTGAACGACAAACCTACCTGGAAGTTTTAAATTGTGATACAGCACTGGAGCAATATGCATCGGTGTCTGAGCTGCTTGCAAGCAGGAAAGTACAAGAATGTGTTCAACGCTTTGTGCGTCCATTTGATCTGCAAGCCGCTCCGCTGCTGCGGGTAGCTTTGATGGATTTATGCGTACAGGGAATAGAAGAACCGCAGTATCTGTTAATGCTCGATATGCATCATATTATCTCGGACGGTGTGTCGACGGGTGTGCTGACCCGCGAATTTGCTCGCTTATATAGCGGCGAAGAACTATCCCCATTGCGGATTCAATACAAGGATTATGCCGTTTGGCAACAAAGTAAAGCACGGCAAGATTGGATGAAACATCAGGAAGCATACTGGCTGGATACCTTTAGAGGTAATCTGCCTGTACTGAACTTGCCAACGGACTTTACACGTCCTGCGGTACGAAGCACGGCAGGCGCTACGGTGGTATTCGGCTTGGAACGCGAAGTCAGCGAGCGCTTGAAGGAACTGGCAGCCCAGACAGGTTCGACGCTGTACATGGTGCTGCTGGCAGTCTATACAGCGCTGCTGCATCAGTACACCGGACAGGAAGACATTATTGTCGGCACCCCGATTGCAGGACGACCACATGTGGATTTGGAGCCGATCATCGGGATGTTCGTCGGTACGCTGGCCATGCGTAATCATCCAACCTCAACGCAAACATTCCGTCAGTACGTGGAGGACGTGAAAAAACGGGCCTTGCAAGCATATGAGCATCAGGACTATCCGTTTGAGGAACTGGTGGAAAAGCTGAACGTGAAACGGGATATGAGCCGCAACCCACTGTTCGACACGATGTTTGTGCTGCAAAACACCGAAGAAAGTGAGCTGAGACTAGCGGATATCAGCTTCCGTCCATATGGTATGGAACAGGCTCCGGCGAAGTTTGACCTGATGCTGGAAGCCAGTGAGAAGGAAGAAAGTATTCAATTCGGATTAGAGTATGCAACGTCACTGTATGAGCGAGAAACCATCGAGCAGATTACGCGCCACTTCGTACGGTTGGCTGAAGCTATTGCGGTGAATCCCGATACGACGTTGGGTGAGCTGGAATGGGTCACAACAAAAGAAACCGTACCTATCCTAAAAATCCATCAAGACCGCCAAAAGGCTTCTCGTTACTGGAGGGCATATTTGGAGGGGAATACGGAGCCGTCCCATTTGCCTCAGGCAAAAATGCTGAGTAACAAGAAATATCAGCCAGAGCAACTTGATTTTGATCTGGGTGTAAGTCTGACGATCCAGATTCAGCAGATCGCCAAGCGTCATCAGGTGACTTTAAATACGCTGATCCAGAGCGTTTGGGGCATATTGCTGCAAAAATATAATGGCACGGATGACGTCGTGTTTGGCAGTATGGATTCCGAGCGTACGATGGACGCTTCACAAGTAGGGCAAATAATTGAGCAGCACATAAATACGATACCTGTACGGATCAATAGTCATGAGGAAAGCCTGTTCTCGGATTTGATGAAACAAATTGAGAAGCAGTCTAGATCTATCCATGCGCATGCCATGTATTCACTGGATGAAATTCAAGCGTTGTTGGAGCTTAAGGAGGATTTGATCAACCATATACTCATTTTTGTAAATGATTCAGGTGAGGAACAAGCTGAGCAAGTGAATGACGTTGCCGAAGCTAGTTTCAGTAGGAATCGTGTAGAGTCCGTCGAACCGACGAGCTATGACTTTAATCTGGTGGTACAGTCGGGGAAAGCCATTCACATGAGCTTTAATTACAATGCTCTGGCTTTTGAGCAGGCAAATATAGAACAGATTCAGAGACATCTGGTGCAGCTGCTGGAGCAGGTAACGGCCAACCCGAATATTCCTGTACGTGAGCTGGATGTATTGAGTGAGCAAGAACGCGAGCAAATCCTTCGCGTGTGGGGAGATACGGCAGCGGACTATCCAAGCGAGCAGACCATTCACGGTTTGTTTGAAGCGCAGGCTTTGCAAACCCCAGAGCAGGCGGCCTTGTTCTTCGAAGGAGAACAGCTGACCTACCGCGAGCTGAATGAACGAGCCAACCGATTGGCTCGTACCTTACGGAGTCATGGCATGACGAAGGATCGTCTGGTGGGTCTGATGACGGAGCGCTCGATAGATATGATCGTGGGGATGTTCGGGATTATGAAAGCCGGAGGCGCGTATGTTCCGATAGATCCGACGTACCCAGAGGAACGTATCCGCTACATGCTCGATGACTCAGGTGCAGAATTGCTGCTAACGCAAAGCCATCTGGTGGAAAAGGCTACTTTTGGCGGCAAGGTACTGGTGCTGGATGGGGTGCAGGAGGTCTACCACGAGGACGGTTCGAATCTGGAGCCATTGTCTGGCACGAACGATCTGGCATATGTGATTTATACGTCGGGGACGACGGGACAGCCGAAGGGTGTGATGATCGAGCACCGCGGGCTGTGTAATCTCAAAACCTATTTCGATGAAACCCTACAGATGAGCTTGTCGGATCATGTCTTGATGTTTGCCAGTTATTCCTTTGATGCCGCTTGC
>NZ_JBZXYR010000014.1:0-120746 GCF_058895805.1 Paenibacillus sp. NMA1017
TAACACCCCGTTTTTCCAGATACCAGACCATTATGGTGCAAGGAAAAAGAAACCCACGTCTCAAAAAGACGGGGTTTCTCGACAATCTGAGAGATCACGAATGATCTCTTTTTTTATTGCTTCATATAGTGGGACTACAGACTAGTCACCCTCAATGGTAATCATTGCTCTTGACTGCAAGCACCTGTCGGGCGATTAGCATAAAGGCATCAAAGGAGTGGCAATGCTTTAATCGTTCCAGCGTCTCTTCCTGGCGGATCAGTTCTACAAACAAATCATAAATCCCCATAGCCTGTTCGTAGTCCTCTTTGCAGATTGAAAGCAGGAATACCACATGAACCTCATGGTTGGCATCCCAAGGAATTGGCTTTTCCAGCAAGCACACGCTTACGACCGTTCGGTTAGAGCTTAGCTCCAGGGGATGGGGAATGGCCATTCCTCGATCCAGTGCAGTAGAGCCCAGCTTCTCTCTTTCTTTGACTGCTGGCAAAAACTTGTCGGTCACTACTCCTTTTTGCTTTAAAATACTGCTCATTTCTTCAATAAGGGCATCTTTGTTCGGCTGATCGGATCGGGTCATAAACCATTGCTTGTCAAAATACCGTAGCAGTGAAGTTTCCTGTTCCTCATCGCTGGCCCGTACCATCCGCGTCATTGTCTCCATATCCCGTTCCGAAGGAATCGGGCTAATCACCGCGAACGGTTTATCCTTACGCTGCTGCAAGTGAATGGTCGAAACGACGAGGTCCTCATCGACGGTGGACATCTCCTCGTATTCCCGTAGTGAAACCACTCGGGATACATCCAGCTCAGCGAACAGCGAACGTAGCCTGGATTCTAGAATCCGGGCGGTTCCGTAGCCGGAGCCGCACACCAGCAACACGGTTTTGCGACGCCGATGAGGGATATTATATTTGCGTTCCAATGCAGCCCCGATATGAAGTGCCAAATAACCGATTTCGTTATCGTTGATGTCGTACGGAAACGATTTTTGCAGTTCTTTTACCGCACCAACTGTGATTTCATAGGCAAGCGGATAATACTTGCGAATATGTCCAAGCAGTGGATTACGCATGTTCATACCATGCTCCAGCCGGGTCAGCATGGGCTTCAAATGTACAAATAAATCCTTGGACAGCCGTTCGTCGTCACGCAAGTCATAGGTAAAGCGTTCGTAGACGAACGTCAGCATCCCGTGCACTGCCAAGAAGAGATGGTCAGACTGGAGGCGTTCCCACTCGGTTTCGGCCATCTTTTTGCTGACGATATGCAGCAGAACATAATCGAACTCTCCTTCAGGACAGGTGATGCCAAAGACCTCTTCCATCTCCCTCAGCATGGCGCTAGCCAATTCAGTATCCCGCGGACTGCCCGCCACCGCCTCAAAGCGTTCAAAACCATGTCCTTCCTTCACTCGCAGCACCATGACCGCCAGATGAGTGATGAGATCTTTCAGCGCCAAATCAGCCATTTTGGTCCCAACGCTCCGCAAATGCTTTAGAATAATTGTCCGGATCTGCGGTAGATCCAATCCTTGAAACAGCTGTTGTTGTTCCAAGGGCATGTCGCTGCGTTGCCCCTCTTCATCGCGAACGTCGGCATATTCAGCCAGGCAATAACGAATATTCTTTTCTTCACCAACTACCTTTACACCATGTCCCGGCTTGGTGCGCAGGGTGAGGCTATAATCCTCCAGAATCCGACGGATGATTTTGGAATCATTATTCATCGTAGCCCGGCTAATATACAGCTCATCGGCGAGATCTTCCATCTTCACGTATTCCCTCGCATTCAGCAGCTTGAACAGCTCATACCGTATGCGTTCTTCTGGAGCCCCCGGTAGCCCATGGCCTACTTCTGTTTCTTCCTGACTTTCATCCGCAAATAAATGGTATTTCTCACGATCATCAACCCTGATCGTATAGCCGCTACCCCTCTTGGATTCCAGATATGCTCCATATTCATTCAGCATACTATCCAGCTTCTTAAGATCATCGCGAATGGTCCGCTCTGTTACCTCCAGCCGCTCAGCGAGCGCTTTGGTGGTCCAAGACCAGCCTTGATCAATTCCACTGACGAGCTGGTACAGCTTTTTCAAGCGTTTGTAGGGAAAAATCATGTAGATATAAGACCTCCTTTCCGATAAACCGTATTTTACTTCCACGTTATTTCAATTCCGGGGTTACCCGTACCGTTAATAGCTTGCAATGCTGCAATTCCGGCAATTGTGCACCTTCCGTATCGGACGAAACCAATGTTTCTCCCTTGGAACGCTCATCCAGTGAAACCAACTCGTAATGGGCCGATTCACTGTATGTGATATGTGCAGTCGCATTTTTCTCTAAGTAAGGATTAAATACACGGACGATATAACCATCACTATGCTCTGCTTTCTTGAATGCACTTAAGATTACATTGGAATCCTTGCTAAAAGATAACAGGCTATAGTTTTGCTCAAATATTCTTTCTTCGTCTCGGAAGGCAAAAATTAAACGTCCGTTCAGAAAATCAGACAGCTGGTAGCTGGACAATGGTGTTAAATATTCCTTGGCCGCTTGAGCGATGTTCGCCTCATCAAACCCGGATTCGTGAACATGTAGAGCAAACGTAAATGAAAGCTCACCGAGCAGCTGTGCATCTGGCGTTTCTACGATCTTTTCTCCTGAGGCACGACCCGGGCGGTATAGCAGATTCTCCTTGCCCATATAACCAAAAGTGCGGAATAACGTCAGCGCTATTGTATCATGTTCATGCCCAATGACTTCATATTCCCTTACTCCTTCAGTCATCACGGCTACTCCACGGGAGCCATCGTTTAACGCAACATAGCTTTGCATAGCTTCAATGGTGATCGGCTTTTCCGTCCACTGTTCCCGTTCCCATACCTTTACTTCCTCCAGCGTAGTTGGACGGGCAATGACTCCGAACGGCTGATCTGCAATAGATAGCTTAGAGGCAATCCCGGTATCAAATAGCACCCGCAGACGGTGACTCAGCACTCGGTTGTCTACATCCACCGAGAAGCGTATCAGGCGTTCACCTTTTCGCAAGGAGACCGATGCCTGCAATGGCAACTCAGCCGAAGTCACAGCAGCGGAACGCTCATTTAAATCATATGGAACCTTCAGCTTCATCCGAAGGGACAATTCCTCGGATACCGTACTTTTGGATGTTATTGTTTCCACTTCAGCACCAAGCGAAGAGACGGTAAGATCACGTTCCGGCGGAGAATAATTGTAGGAATCTCCGTCATCTCCATTTTCCTCGAACACCATCTGGTCCGCGTACACACGTCCCGAAATTTTATCCGTGATGCTTAATGCCCCGTTCTTCTGTACGGCTATGCTATAAAATTCATTTTCAATATATTTTCCGTTGCTACGTTCTGCTGCTGCATCCCCTGTTGTACTAAAATCAAATATAATTTGTGTGTACCCCATAGCAGGTACGTCCTGTAGCTCCACCAACAGCTTGGCACGGAATACACGCTCAGGCAGGTACACCTTTTTGCTCGGATTCAGATCAATATGCTGACCGAGCACGTAGTCTGTTTGTTCCACTTTCTCGGTAATCGTATACAAAAGCTGCTGACCGTTCGTATCCCGAATGACAAAGCTTCCTTCCGGCAAGTAAGCATCAATCTCTGTCACTCCCTTGCGCGGGTAAGGCAACGTATTAAAGATGGTGAAGGCAAAAGTCTCCTCCTGCTTAATCTTCGATGCGATCAGTCGCTTGTGCAGCTCCAATACATTCTCCGCGATATCCCGCGCCTGTTTATAACGATAAGCCACATCCCGGTTCGTCGTATCACTATTGCATCCACCAATGCTGTCGTGGGCTGCATTTTCAAACAACAGCTTCCATATATCCTTCACGATATCATGTGGATATTCATGCCCAAGTGCATGGCTGATCGACAGTATAGGCTCCAGCGTGTTCACGATTAAATGTTCAATCTCGTTATTTTGCTGCTTAAGGTCAGCCCGTGTGGAAAAAATCGACTTATGAATACGCATATGCTTGGCTTCCATAAGCTCTCCTTCCAATACAGGAAGGCCGCTGCTGTCCTTTTCAATCTCTTCAAGGAAACGTTCCGGCTCATTCATCACATATTCCCGTTCCGGGTCCAGCTCGTTAAACGTGCGAATCAATTCCGGCAAGTTCAGGCGGATAGGTGCTTGGTCGAAGCCGTTGGGGAAATAGACATGGCGGGTGGACGCTTTTTCTTCCAGCGCACCGATCTGGCTGTCGAGATACGTCTCAAGTTCTCCCGCTTCCTCTGGAATATTCCCACCATAGTAGTAGCCAAATGGCATCTGTACCGCAAACACCTGACTGCCATCCGACCCCTTCCACAAAAATTCGGTTTTCGGATTCGTATTATCGGCTACCCCGCGCCAGAATAGAAAATGCCGAATACCGAACTCCTGATAAATCTGCGGCATCTGCGCCGACTGACCGAAGGCATCCGGTACATAACCGACCTTCATAGCATGACCATATTTCTGCGCCGTTTCCATACCGTAATACAGATTACGGACAATCGATTCACCGGAAATCACCAATTGATCCGTCTGCGTATACCACGGTCCGGTCATCAGGCGTTTGTCGCTTACCAGACGGCGAATGCGCTCTTCATCCTCCGGGCACCAGCGGGTATAATCGTCAAGCAAGGACCCTTGGGCATCCAATAGATAGTATTTAAAACCGTCCCCATTCTCCAACGCATCCAATACTTCTTTCACATGCTTCACCAAGTAGACTTTGGATCTGGAAGTGGTAAAATACCATTCCCGATCCCAGTGAGTATGTGGTATGACATGCACTTTCGTACGGCTCATATCTCGTTCTCCCTCCATGCTGTCTATTCTTTATCTAGTGATATCTAGTCAAATACAAGCTCAATGTCTTCTCCATTTTTCTTAACAGACGCTTCTTTCGTTTCAGCCTGCTGCTGTTCTTCCTCACGGAAATTGACGAGCAAGGTTCCTGCCACAATGATTAATGCGCCTGTAACCCCTCCAGCCAGATATGCAAACGGATTACCTACGGAGATGGCGCCATACAAACCTCCAATTGGAGGCATGATGACATGTGCGCCCAGCAAAGCCGTCAATGCTGCACCTGCTGCGCAGGCAATCATGTTCAGTGGAATTAGCTTGGCAGGGTTACGCAGTGTAAACGGGATAGCCCCTTCCGTAATTCCGATAATGCCCATAATCACGGAGCCTTTTCCAGCTTCCCGATATGTTTTGGAAAAGCGATGCTTCAGAATCAGGGTTGCAATTCCATAGCCTAGCGGTGGAATACAGATGGCAATGTTTACGAAAATATTGGGTAAATACACGCCCGACAGAAATAACGCATTTCCCGCCATCCAGGCTGCTTTATTGACGGGACCCCCAAGATCGAACCCAATCATAGCTCCCAAAATCAAGGCTAGTGCCAAGGTGCTGGTTCCGCTCTCACTCATATGCTTAATCCAGTTGACCAGTCCTTCATTAATCGCGCTCAACGGCCCACCCAGGATGACGGACATGAGAATTCCGGTTAAGCCTACCGTAATGAGGGGTAAAATAATCAGTGGAACAGAGCCTGCGGCCGGACCTGTGATTTTCACTTTGTTTTTCACCCAGAGGGTGACATACCCTGCAAAAAAACCTGCAACAAGAGCGCCCAAGAATCCCGCATTCGTCTCCTGTGCCAGCACACCGCCAATCAGTCCTGCAGCAAGTGCAGGCTTGTCGGCAATTGAATAGGCGATATACCCAGCCAGAACCATGTTTAGCAGTCCGATTCCGCGCCAGCCTACATTTTCGACTAAGTATAAAATATGAAGAAAGCCACTTTTGTCAGCATATGGACCAAAGTCAGTGACACCCATGGTCAGACCGATAATTTTACATACGGCAACAATCAAGGAGCCTGCAATAATAACCGGAAGCAGGTAAGAAATTCCTGTCATCAGATGCTTTTTAGCTTCACCCAGCCATTTTTTCATCGTGTTCTCCCCCATCATGAATACTACTGTTATTCAAAGGCTCATCGGATATCATTCCTATCATCTACGCTACTGATTGTCCGTGTTGCCTCCCTAATCTTATTTTTGAGCAGATATGGCCTCCACCGCTTTGGTAAGAACCGCTTCCGCATTGTTGACCGCATGACCGATTTTAACGCGAACAATTCTTTTATCTTCAAAACGCTCGGCATCCTTCACTGTCTGATCCGAAGCAATCAGTACAAAATCCGCCGCTGCAATGTCTTCCTCCGTAAGTTTGTTCACTTGGCCTAGTGCACCTTGCTGTTCCACTTTAATATGGTGACCGAGCTGTGCCGCCGCTTTTTCCAGTGCTTTTGCCGCCATTGGAGTATGAGCCAATCCTGCGATACATGATGTAACGCCTACAATTTTCATTTATGACACCAACCCTTCGGTATACTGTTCCAGCAATTGATACACATCGCCGCTGCTATGGGCACCCGCTACCGCCTTTTTGAAGGAATCCTCTAAGAGCAGGGTTGCGAGCGAGGAAATAATTTGTAAATGGGATACATCCACGGACCCTTTAGGCACCAAAATACTAAAAATATACTGGACAGGCTTGCCATCATGAGAGGCCCAGTCAATGCTGTGTTCCAATCGGATTACGAGGACTACTGGTCTGGTGACCACTTCGCTCTGCGTATGAGGTATGGCAAACTGATCCTGAAGCCCTGTCGAGTATACCTTTTCCCTCTCCCACAAATCCTGCACCAGCTGCTCCCTATGGACGGTGACACCCAGCTTTTCTGCCTCTTGGGCAATAAACTCAAACACAGCCGATTTGGTCTCCAGCTTCTTATCCAAATAAATCTGTTCTCTAGTAATCATGGTGGATGTCTCTCCTCCCTTCTATCTATAGGTGAAACGCTTACAAGTTTATTTTAGCCGACTCTTTCTCCATGTTTTATCTATAAAATTTCCCTATCCAAGCGGAAATGCACTAGACATTGTTCATAAATGTTTTGTGATAGGCATTCCGGTATTGGGAAGGAGTCATATGGGCTCTCTTTTTGAACAAACGCATAAAATACTTCTCATCGGTATAGCCTGCCTCTTCGGCAACCTGCTTAATGCTCATATCTGTACGGGAAATCAACTCTTTGGCTTTGTTGATACGAATACTATGAATGAACTCCAGGGGACGCATGCCTGTATTTTGCTTGAACAAACGGGAAATATAATCCTTGTTATAATTGAATTTTCGAGCTAAATCCGTCACGGTCAGCGGCTCTTCGGCATGAATTCGGGTCCACTCGATAATTTTGTTAAAACTTACATTTCCCTGTGAATGGACAGGATTGGAAAGCAAGCGGCTAAGCGCCAGTTCAGATATCTCAATCAGTAGCGAGGTGAACAAATAATTGGCACTGTGATACGTAAGGTAATGTGAGTTGGCTACATGCAAAATCTGATTGACAATAATATGAATCCGATCCCCGTTGTCTGCCTGTACACATTGCGGTAAATAGATATCACGCATCACACCGTGACGCTGCAAACGCCCATCCATAGCACTTGTTTCCTGCTTCATTTCTTCATTAGATAATACATTCGGGGTCGTGGGAACATCGAAATGAAACCAATAAAATTTCACGCCCGGCAACGATTCCCGGTATCCTTTATGCGTACGACCGGGGTAAAGCAATAGAATATCTCCCTCGCCTACTTCAAAATCTTCCCGTTCCTCCCGTATATATACCGTCTCTTGGACGCCCAGGATCAGCTCAAAATTCTCAATGGAACGACTCATATGCTTCCAAGGTACCTCGTTAACAAACTCGCCTGCCGAGATCAGTTGGATCGGAGCATTTACATTTACTTTTAGATAGGTCATGTTATCGCCTCTTTAGGTTCATGTTCGGATTTGTCCACCCATTGTATGGTTAAGCTACTGACATACCGCGATTGCAATGCTAATGTAGTGGAGAAATATACACTTTCATCTTAGCTAAGGAGCGATGATTTTGAAAGCTAAAGCTTTTGGCTTGCATAAAGTAAGAATTGATTCCGGCCCACTTCTACATGCGATGGAACTGAATACGGCCTACCTGCTGAGTTTGGAACCCGACCGTTTATTATCACGCTTTCGTGAATATGCGGGACTGGAGCCCAAAGCGGCTCACTATGAAGGCTGGGAAGCGCGTGGCATCAGCGGACATACACTCGGTCACTACCTGTCCGGCTGTGCACTGATGTTTGCCTCCACAGGCGACGAAAGGCTGTTGGAACGCGTGAACTATGTGGTCGACGAACTGGAAATATGCCAAAACAGTCATGGAAACGGATACATTTCCGGCATTCCACGTGGGAAAGAGATTTTTGAGGAAGTAAAAGCCGGAGATATCCGCTCCCAGGGCTTTGATCTGAACGGCGGCTGGGTGCCATTATATACCATGCACAAGCTTTTTGCGGGCTTGCGTGATGCACATCTGCTGGCACATCATCCCAAGGCCCTGTCTATAGAAATCAAACTCGGCAACTGGCTGGAGGATGTACTTCAAGGGCTGGACGATGATCAGGTGCAGCAGGTGCTGCACTGCGAGTTTGGCGGTATGAACGAGGTACTGACGGATCTGGCGGAACATTCAGGAGAAGGACGCTTTTTGAGTCTGGCGGAACGCTTTTATCACGGAGAGGTGTTAAATGATCTCGCGGACAGCCAAGATACGTTGGCAGGGCGACATGCCAATACGCAAATCCCCAAAATTATTGGCGCTGCACGGCAATTTGAAATGACAGGCAAACCGCAATATGCGGACCTGTCCCGCTTTTTCTGGGATCGGGTGGTTCACAAGCATTCTTACGTGATCGGCGGCAATAGTTATAATGAACATTTTGGTGAACCTGGCAAGCTGAATGATCGTTTGGGCGAAGGGACCTGTGAAACCTGTAACACCTACAATATGCTGAAATTAACAAGACATATGTTCGAGTGGGACGCGTACGCAGCCTATGCCGACTACTATGAACGAGCAATGTTCAATCATATTCTGGCTTCACAGCAGCCTGTAGATGGACGTGTGTGCTATTTTGTATCGCTGGAAATGGGAGGACACAAGTCCTTTAATTCTCAATATGAGGATTTCACATGCTGTGTCGGTTCCGGTATGGAGAGCCACTCCATGTACGGCACTGCGATTTATTTTCACACGCCAGAAACGATCTATGTCAATCAATATGTCCCTTCTACCGTGACATGGGACGAGATGGGCGTACAGCTCAAACAAGACACTCTCTTTCCGCAAAATGGACGGGGAACGCTGCGCGTCATGAGCAAGGAGCCCAAGTCTTTCACGATCAAGCTAAGATGCCCGCACTGGGCGGAGCAAGGGATGATGATTAAAATTAACGGGGAAGAGTATGTCGCAGAGGCTTGTCCTACCAGCTACGTTGTAATTGAACGGGAATGGAACAATGGGGATACGATCGAGTACGACATTCCTATGACCGTGAGAGTCGAGGAAATGCCGGACAATCCGCGCCGAATTGCATTTATGTACGGCCCGCTTGTACTGGCTGGGGACCTTGGCCCTGTCGTGCAGGAATCCAACGAGGAACGTCTGCTTGCGTCTGTTCTGATCGGATCGGCCGATTCCCTGACAACGAAGCTGATTGCTGAAGGGAACGAGCCCAATACATTCCATATGACCGACTTAGGCTATATCGGAAACTTGCAGCTTCGTCCTTTTTATCAGATGTATGATCGTTCATATACCGTCTATTGGGATCTCTTTTCCCAGGAGGAATGGGCAGCAACCGAGGCAGAATACCGTACCGCGTTAGCGTATCAGCTAGAGCTGGAACGACTTACAGTGGACGTTGTGCAGCCTGCCGAAATGCAGCCTGAACGGGATCATGCCTTTACTGGAGAGCATGTAGGTCTGGGGTCCATTTATAACCGCAAATATCGCGATACCTGGCCTGGGGGCTGGTTCTCTTTTGTCATGAAGTTGCTTCCGGATGAGCCTGTCCAATTGACGGTCACTTATTTGAAGGACTTGAGCCGTCCCCATAGTGACTTTGACATCACTGCGGATGGTCAGATTTTAGGAGAAGGCAAGCTGGAGTCCGAGGAAATGAATAAATTCGAAACGTTCGCCTATGAGCTTCCTCGATCTGTGACGAACCACAAGAATGAAGTTACGATTCAATTCACAGCCCATCCCCAAGGCAAGGTGGCAAAAGTGGCCGGATTGCGAGTGATCAAAAGTTATCTATAGCACCATTTGGCCTACTCCGTTTTAATTGTTCATTTTTTAAAATAAGCCTATAAAACAACAAGCAGACGCTCCTATAAGCTGTCTGCTTGTTCCGCTTATTGCCTTACACCTGAGAATCATCGTTATTGCTTCATGTTCACTTCACAGCATGTTCATTTCGCGGAAGCTGTCTCTAATCTTGCGTAGCTCTTGCTGTGCCCTGCTGTATCGGGAAGCATATGTCCAAGCAAGTACTTGATGATAATGCGAAGGTGTTTCAATCGTGGTCACGTTATACATGGCCAGATTCCCGTCTATTTCTCCTTTTAGGGTAAACTCAATGGCTGGATATCCGTTCACCACCATATCTGAAGCGGTCCCCAATTCAGGGTCCGTAATTCCTGACACCAAATGATCCTCAATAATCCCTTTATATTCTTGAAGAGTCATACTGCTGTCAAAGTCGCTTTTCGGTTCAGACAATACAATCAAATATCTTTCGGTAAATTCATTTTTAATGGAGATGTCGGCATCCTCATTAATCGCATTTTCTCGTGACCAGTTCCACGGAGCCGTAACCGCAAACTGGCTATCCTTACTAGTGAATACCTCAGGCTTCACGATTTGAGTAATGAGCGTAGAAATTAAAGATACAGCAAAGACAATCGAAATAATCGTTATCAGGATGATTGCTCCTGCAAAAATCCCGGTTTTCTTTCTGCCCGCCTTTCCCAAATCCCTTACCTTAACCACATATGTATTCGCAGCCATATCTCCAATCCGTTGTTTCCGAGGTGTCACCAGCACACATATACCGGCGGGCAGCCCCATGAAAAGCAGCGGATTCGTATCCACCAGATGTATGAGCGTACGGATCAAGGATTTAACCATGCCTGGCGGCCTTCCATCTCCATTCACAACCTGAATACGAAGTACAAACTTGCCCAGCGTATAGCCCGTAAGTCCTTCCAGTAACAGATAATAGCAGAAGGAGCCAATCAGGAAGAGTATCACTACTATGCCCATATTTGGGGTTCCAGCTTCAGCTACTTTTTCCGCTATAAAATATACCAGCCCTCCATACCCAAAGACGATAAGAATGAAGTCAATTATCCAAGCCGCCCATCTTCTGAAGAAAATAGCGGCTCCGTATGTTTCTGATAATACTGCCATCTTATCCGGTTCTCGTCGATGGTAGCTGCCATTCGGCGCATATTGTCCCGGAGCTACTGTAGATGGATTGTTCGATAAATTATGTTCTTCCAAATGATACACCCCTGATGTCAATTTAATCCCAGTTAAGTATAGCATCCTTTTTCATCCAGTGAAGCAAGCCTGACAGTGCACTGGAGTAAACCGAATCCCGCCGATGAACAAACCACACCTCTAATTTGCGATATTTTTCAGGTAAACGATGAGAAGCAATACTTCCCGCCTCCTCTGCCTTTGCAATCGACGATTGTGGCAGCATGGACACTCCCAGGCCAGAGGCTACACCACCCAAAATGACTTCCAATGTCCCGAACTCCATGACCTGAAACGTATCCACACCTGCTTCGCTCAGAAAGCTTTCCGCTCTTGTACGATGCGTGCAGCCTACGTCGAAGAACAGCATAGGCTTGGCAAGCAGCTCGCCCATGTCCTTTTTCCCTGGTTCCGAGATGAGCACCAATTCCTCTTCAAAAGCTGCAACATACTCTATATGCGGATCATCAACGGGTCCATAGACGAATGCTCCATCTAATTCGTAATTCAATACCTTTTGTACGAGCTCATGTGTGCTGCCTGTCATAAGCGATAGATGGACATCAGGATATTGAGCGTGATATTCCGTCAATAAAGAAGTCAGATGCGTAACCGCCGCCGTCTCAATCGAGCCCAGTCGCAAAGGTCCAGTAGGATGGTCCGAATATTGAGTGGATTTTACAGCCTCGTCTAGCAATGTCAGTATGGTGTCCGCATATTCCAGCAGATTCTCTCCTGCCGACGTTAGCGTCATCCCTCGATTAGATCGGCGAAATAGCGGTACGTTCAATTGTGCCTCAAGCTGCTGAATCCGCGAGGTCACATTAGACTGTACATAATTCAAAACTTGCGCAGCCTTCGTGATACTGCCCTCGCGAGCGACAGCCTGAAAAATTTTCAAATCACTGCTTTCCATGTATACGTCACCTGCTTGGTATGATCATTTATGATACTCACGTTCGATTTTGTTCATTTTACCGGATGCTTGCCGCTCTGTACAATTCAGTGTACATGCAATTGCATCTAAATTCGCACCACGGGAGGTTTTAAAATGAAAGCCGTAATCCATGTCAGCAAAAGCGGCCCTGAGGGCCTGACATATAGAGACATTACGGACAGACAGCCGGGACACAACGAAGTGAAGGTCAAACTCAAAGCCGCAGGCTTGAACCATCGGGATCTGTTCCTCATGGCGGATCGAACAGCCAACGATGCTCCACTCATTCTGGGGTCGGATGGAGCAGGCGTGATTGAGGCTGTGGGTGTTGGTGGTCCAACCTCGCTGGTAGGCACCGATGTAATTATCAATCCATGTATCGGATGGGAGAATACGCATCATGTTCCCTTGGTTCCAGCCATTCTGGGCGGACCTTCTTTTGACGGGACATTCGCTGAATCGGTTATCATCCCTGTTCAAAATGCCATCAGCAAGCCAGCATACCTTTCATGGGAAGCAGCAGGGGTGCTGCCTTTGTCTGCTTTGACCGCTTACCGCGCTCTCTTCACTAGAGGCCAATTACAGCAAGGGGAGCACGTCCTCATTCCCGGTATTGGCGGTGGTGTAGCCACGTATGCCATGCTTATGGCTTTAGCGGCAGGTGCACGGGTCACCGTCACATCACGCAGCGAAGCAAAAAGGCAGGCTGCCCTCGCCCATGGCGCTCATCATGCATTCGACAGCCATAGGGAATGGAAAGAAAGCATGAATGGTGACACCGTGGATCTGGTCCTTGACAGTATCGGTCCTGCTACGTTCGATAAATATTTCGATATCCTCAAGCCGAACGGTCGGATTGTTATATTTGGCGCAAGCTCAGGAGATCGAGTAGAGATCCCGCTGCGGTCTATATTTTTCCCTCAAATCAGTATCATCGGCACCTCTATGGGCAGTGGCGAGGAATTCGCAGCTATGCTTCAGTTCATGGAGCGCCATTCACTCCATCCGATTATAGATAGCGTATTTCCTTTACAAGATACAGCGCAAGCCTTCCACCGTATGCAGCAGGGAGCACAGTTAGGCAATATAGGGATCAGGATGGAGTAAGGGGTCTGAACGAAGTAAGAAAGAAAAAAAATCCACTACCGTAAAATGCCTTCTCCCAGAAGTCAATTTTATGGTAGTGGACCTATTCAGTCGATTAAACGATGCTGGACCCATTTGTTGCCCCGGAAGCGCCAAAGGAAGACGATCCCCCGCACACCCCATTCAATATCCATTGCCAGCCAGACACCCACAATCCCTAAGTTGAACACAATGCCCAAAATATACCCGAGCACCACCCGGCACAACCACATGGACAGCATTGAGGTGAGGGACGTAAATTTTGAATCACCTGCTGCCCTTAACGCAGAGGGTGTAATAAAGGCAATGGACCAGAGCGGAATCTGGGCCAACGTATTAATCAGCATGACAACAAAAATATCATCTACAATTTCGGCAGGCGGATGAAACAGCCCCACCATCGGCTTAAACAAAGGCATCAGAATGAGGCCCATGACAATAAACGAAAAAGACGACAGCCAAATAAACGATTTGGTAAACTTGCGGGCATCCTCGACATTTCGGCGTCCCATGCATTGACCGACCACGGTCACAATCGTAAGAGCCAAAGCATTCGCAGGGATTTGGAATACGTTAGCTAGGGATGAGCAAATGGCATTCGTCGCCAACGCATTTGTCCCCAGGCTCACAATGAAAATTTGGGTTAAAATTTTGCCTCCATTGAAAAACATCTGCTCCGCTGCAAAGGGGAGCCCGATAAACAGAATCTTTTTAAGCATAGCCAGATTAAAATAAAGCATATCTCTAAGCTGAACACGCAAGTCATCATCTACCCTGACCAAATAGATCAACGCGCACACTGCTCCTGCATATCTGGACACATTGACGGCAATCGTCATGCCCAGCACACCCATATCCAATACATTAATGAATACCACATTGAGAAGCACGTATGAGAGGTTCATGATGAGCGAAAGAGCCAGCGATGCCCTTGTCTTCCCAATTCCCCTCAGCGCCCCACACACTGCCTCAACGATTGCAATCCCTACAAAAGACATACAGCTTCCCAGCAGATATACCTTACCGTTAGCTAATACATCAGGCGAGGCGGAACCAAACAGAACACTTAAAATCGGATTGTACAACACGATCATAAACAAACTGATACATAAGGCCAGCAAGGAAACAGATGAAATGGTGCCGGATGCGGCTTTAGAGACCATAAGGTCGTTACCGCTCCCCTTATACTGTGCCACGACAACCGTTCCCCCGGTAGACACTGCAACAAACACATTAATCAGAAAAATATTCAAAGAATCGATCATATTTACAGCACTGACCGCCGCCATCCCCGACGAGCTAATCATTGCCGTGTTCACCAAATTAAGACCCACGATAAAAGCCTGATCAATCAAAAGCGGGATAAACAGCGCAATAATCTGTCGATAATCAATAGACTCTCCTGAAAAGTGCTTATTCAGAAAGCCATGTGTTCTCATCCTTACACTCAGTTGACTCATATCATCACATTCTTTTTCTCAAATTGAAAAAAACCCTTCAACAGAAGAGCCTTCATGGCGAAAAAATGTATAAAGTTGCAAGGCTAGATGTGTCTAGTTCTTGATTCTGTACACTTTTCTCTACATAGAAGTATTACTCCAAAAGAAAATCCTGTCAATGGCTTTGCTCACATTTGAATAGAAAATAATAGAGAAACCTGCTCAGCTCAGTGAACAGGTTTTGGAGCAGCATTATAATGTTTTAATATATCATTAAAACCTTGTTAAAAGAATGTCTATGATCTTCTCGCAATTAAATCTTGTTGAATAGAAGCTTCATTCTTTTCGAATTTTTTATAAAAAAACATAGGAATGATTCCGATCAAGAAGACGATAAACGGCAGCCAGATAAAGCTAAACTGAATGCCAGACAACGCCGTAGGGGATTGAACTTTCCCAGCGATGTAACCGGTGCTGCCCATGATCCATGCTGGCAATAATCCGCCGATTCCGCTACCTGCTTTAATACAGAATGCGCTTCCAATGGAGGTCAGAAAGCCACTTGCCCGGATACCATTTTTCCATTCCCCGTAATCGACTGTATCTGACAACATCGCAAACGGCATAGAACATGCAAAGCCTGATCCTAAAGCACCAATAATCCAGCCGATAATAATGAGGGTTAAGTCTGTACTTCCCATTAAAATCACGACTTGACCCAGCGCAGCTAATATCAATCCGATAATCATAATCGCATTTTTACTTAATTTTCTGGCGAAAAACGGAATCAGAACCATCGAGATCAACTGCAAGGAGGTCAGTCCATTGATTAAAGGTACTAAGTCCTTACTGTCCAGATTGTATTGCAGATAAAAGATTAGCGTTGCTGAACGAATATTCAAACCAATCCAGTAACACAAGTTGGCAGCTACAACGAGCATCCAGGGCCAGTTTCGTTTGATGGCTGTAAAGCTTTTGGCAATGGGAACGGATTTCGTTTTAACTGCTGCATTTTCTCGCAAATCGGCAAAGGCTATGAAAAACATAATAATCGCCATGATTCCAAATAAAACGAGCGTTAAGGAAAATCCTTTTTGATCATTCCCCTGTCCAAAGAAAGCGACCAAAGGTAGCGTAAACGTCGTGGCGATGAAGAAACCTACGTTCCCCCCAACCATGCGAAAGGAGTTCAAGACTACGCGTTCATTAGAATTGGTGCTCAGATTAGGCAAAATAGACGTAATCGGCGTACTGATCCCTGTGTACAGGATGCCGGCTATGATATACGTAATGGCGGCATATGCAATTTTGCCTGACTCACTCCAATTGGGTGTCGTAAACGTAAGGACCATAAACACAGCGAACGGGATCGCTAGCCATAAAAAATAGGGTCTGCTCTGGCCGTATTTTGACTTGGTTCGGTCAATCAGGATGCCCCAAATCGGGGCATCAATGGCATCGATAAAACGGGTGATAAATAGTAATGTCCCGGCAATCCCGATAGAAAGACCGAATACATCTGTATAAAAATATAATAGATAACTGGAAATGACACAGTATAGTAAATTGCCTGCTGTATCCGTTAATGAATAGCTGATTTTACGATGAAAAGGAACGGTACTCTTTGCCTTTTCCGGTGGTTCCGTACTCACAATTCTCGTACTCATGATCTTTCCTCTCCCCATGCGAATGAATTATGATTCATAAACCCATACACGCATTTCCCCTTTGGCCCGATTGCACCAGGCGTAGTAAGGAATGGCGGTAATTTGTTGAGGAACAAATTCAGGAGGCTCCGAGCTATATAATGCATTCGAATTTTTTACCCGGTATCCCTCTATGGTCAGCTTTACAATGCCACCCAGCAGATTTTCGTTGAACTCTTCTGTAATGAGGCTATCCTTCGTCAATCTTAATCCTGCCAAATTCGCCCCATTATCCACTTCTTCCAGACAGAACACGACTGGACCGCGTTGGAGAGCAATTTGCTGCTGGTTCATGGAGACCAGCGGATTGCTCCGAATGCGTTCAACTGGCATAGCCAAATGCAGAGTTACCACATCTCCGTTCTTCCAAGTACGCTGAATCTCGATATAGCCATTTTCCAGATGGTCTAATGATATAGCTTCCCCATTCACCTTCACCTCTGCCTGCTTGCACCACCCAGGAATCCGAAATGCCCATTTGAAGGAAGTCGGCTCTGTTACGTGGATCAAAAAGGTTAGATCCGCATCCCACGGATAATGATGAGTTTGTGTAATTTCAACCTCATGACCAGATAAAGTCAAGTTCACCTTGCTGGCAATGTACAGATGCGTATACAACGTATCATCCGTTTGGGTGTACATATTGTCCTCAACCGATGCAATCATTCGTGCCAAATTGGGCGGACAGCAGGCGCAGAAAAACCATTTTTGCCGTTCTGTTTTTACATGCTCCTGATCTTTTCTGGATTTTTGAAAAGGATTAACCTCCAGCGGATTCACATAGAAAAACCGTTTCCCATCCAGATCCATCCCACTAATCGTTCCGTTGTATAGCGCACGCTCCAGAACATCGGCATATTTCCGGTCTGGCGCTAAGCGCAGCATACGATTGGCCCAAAAGACCAGCCCCACAGAGGCGCAGGTCTCACAGTACATGCTGTCATTGGGAAGATCGTGATGGCAAGTGAACGCTTCCGCGTTTACAGTAGAACCGATCCCTGCGGTGATGTACATTTTGTGATTCGTTACATCATCCCACAGTGTTTCACAGGCTTGTAACAGGGAAGCATCCCTTGTTTTCGCGGCCAAGTCCGCCATCGCAATATACAGATACACCGCTCTTACCGCATGGCCGACTGCCTCTTTTTGTTCCCGCACAGGTTGGTGAGCTTGCTGGTATTCGAAGCCTAAGCCAAAATTAATGTTGTTATCATCATTCCAGGTGGGCTCTGTTTGAATATGTTTTCTCTTTTCTTGTTCCTCTGCAAAGTAAATAGGATGCTGTCCCCGCTGTTCAATAAAATATTGCGCTAATTTGAGATATTGATCCTTTGCAGTTACGTCGTATAATTTGATCAAGGCCAACTCAATTTCTTCATGCCCCGGATAGCCTTTCCGTTTCCCTTCTTCCGTACCAAAAATCTGCTGAATCAGGTCTACGTATTTCTCCATAATGTGAAGAAACTTCGTTTTGCCCGTCGTTTCATAATAAGCAACAGCCGCTTCTATAAAATGCCCTGCACAATACAGCTCATGATTATCTCTTAGGTTCGTCCAGCGATTATTGGGTTCCTTGAGCAGATAGTACGTATTCAGATACCCATCCTCAGCTTGAGCTCTTCCCAACAATTCAATCACTTCATCTGCCCGCTCTTCAAGCGCAGGATTCGGATGATCCCTTAAGCTAAAGGCAACCGTCTCCAGCCATTTGGCAAGATCACTGTCCTGGAAAACAGTTCCATAGTACTCTCCATTGGATTCCCCGGCTGCAATCCTAAAGTTTTCAATCGCATGACTGGGTTCTGTATCTGGTAATTCATCATTTAATGCTTTCCACTGATAAGGAATAACCTCTTCCGCCACAACCTGCTTATACTTTTTCCAAAATAAATCATCAACGATGACATGCTTAACTGGCTTTGCCGTTTTCATTGGATAAACATCCCTTCCTGGAAATAGAACGCTTTCATTTTTGAAAAAATAAGGATAAAGTAATGATAATATCGTACAGGCTAACCTGTGCTCCCCTTGCTACAGTCCTTATTTTATCAACCTAAATTTATAAAAAAAATCGCGATCTTTAACTAAAACTTATACGATTTCACACACAAAGGAGCTGGCTTCCATGAGCAAAACGGACTTTCTATCATTCCTTGTTCCTCCGCTGCCTTATTTCATTGAGGGGAATTTTACTACATACCAAAAAGGGGATTGGCACCCGAATCGGTATAATCTGGGTTATTTTGACGTAATAATCATTAAAGAAGGATTGCTGCACATTGGCGAAGAGGATGAAGTGTGGAAGGTAACTGAAAATTACGCTCTCATTCTTGAACCGGATAAACATCATTTCCCCATTGAGGCATGTACAGAACAAACCTCCTTTTACTGGTTCCATTTTCAAACTACTAGCATGTGGTGCGCACAATCCTCGCCAAATCCTATTATACCTAGCACCCCCATTCCCGAGCTGCATTTCCATTCAGAACATACGACCATTCATTTGCCCAAAATTCAAAAAGTCGTGAATCCACATGAGCTATTTTCGAAATTAGACTATTTACTAGCCTCTACCTTAAAACCTAGAAAACTGGCACTATGGGAGGCCCAACAGACGTTTGTGAATGTTTTTCAGAGTTTGGAGTTTGATCAGAATAATAAAGACAGCTCCTCTAAGTTAGCCGAACAGATCGAAATATACCTAAAACAGAATTACAAAAATACAATCACCAATAAAGATTTGGAGACCCATTTTCACGTACATCAGAACTATCTCGCAAGATGTATGAAGGTCGCCTTCCAGCGCACACCGCTTGAGTATTTAATGGATTATCGACTGGATCAAGGGCGTAGTCTTTTGCTACAAACCGATTGGTCCGTCCAACAAATTACGGAGGAAACAGGATTCTCCCAAGCAAGCTATTTCTCCAAATGCTTTAAAGAAAAATTCGGAATGTCTCCGAAGAATTACAGACAGCAATACTGGAAACCAGTTCATTGATTGCTTACATCGTCTTTATATTCCCTTTACATTTTCATTGTTTTCTTTTGATATTCTCGCTTTATACTGAGTCGGTTATATCATTTGCACTTCAGAAAAGGGGCATACATATGAAGTCAACTAAACTAGCATTATTAGCCATGTTAACGGGGGTTCTGATATCACCAGAACTGACCCATGCGGCAAACATTCGGCTGTCCGGGTATGCACCACTACGAACACAGGCAGATAAAATGGGGGCGACCATTACATGGGACAGTGATGACCAGTCTGTTTTGGTCAAACTGAAAAATGGCATTGTCGGAACCTTTACAGTTGGTGAGAAGGAATATCGTCTAGCTGGACTAACCGGAAAAGCGGACCAGGAAATTAAGATGATGAATGGAAATGTATATCTTCCTACAAAAGTGATTACTGCGCTAGAAGCAGAAAATAGCAAATATGCAGATCCTAAGGACGCAGTTCCTACCTATAAAGTGATCCCTTCTGCCGAAACAGAAGCTGTGGAGGATGGAGAAGACGCAGCCGACGACCCTGCCATCTGGCTCAACCCGGTCGATCCGGAGAAAAGTAGAATTTTAGCAACTAATAAAGGCGGCGGGATTTTAGTCTATGATCTGGAAGGCAAGCAACTGCAAAACATGAAGGTCGGAAAAATGAACAACGTGGATCTTCGTTACGGTTTCACCTTGGGCGGCAAAAAAATGGATATCGCAGGGGCAACCAATCGAACCAACAACACGATCGATATCTTTGCCATTGACGGTGCATCAGGAAAGCTGACCAACGTGGTTGGCAAACCCATTAAAGCATCTATGAAAGAAGTATACGGATTCAGCCTATACCATAGCCTCAAGACAGATAAATTTTACGCGCTCGTGTTGGGCAAAGAGGGTGAATTTGAACAATATGAGCTGACTGATGACGGAAGCGGCAAAATTGCAGGTAAGCTTGTCCGCCAGTTCAAGCTGGCTACGCAATCCGAAGGCATGGTTGCTGATGATGAGTATGGTACGATCTACATCGCTGAAGAGGATCACGCCATTTGGAAGTATAGTGCCGAGCCAGACGGTTCTTCCGAGCCACTGCGACGTGTGGATATTGCAGATGGGCGCAGACTTCACGATGACATAGAGGGACTTACATTGTATTACGGTAAAGATGGCAAGGGATATCTCATGGCCTCCAGTCAAGGAAACAGTAGCTATGCGATCTATGAACGACAAGGCGACAATGCATATATAAGCAACTTTACGATCAGCGCGAGCCCTACCGTTGACGGTACGTCTGTCACAGACGGTATTGATGTTCTTGGCTACGGATTAGGCAAGAATTTTCCTCATGGTATCTTCGTTGCACAAGATGACGAAAATCTTCAAAATGGCAAAAAGTTAAATCAGAACTTTAAAATGGTGCCTTGGGAACGAATCGCTACGGGAGCCCCTACCCCGCTAACGATAGACGATGGCATCAACCCACGTGAATTGGTAAACAGAAGCACGCAGTAATGCCTGCCAAGGGAAATTGACTCAACATTCCGACTCTATTCATAGAAAAAAAGGGGTGTTCCAAAAGCCATAAAACGGCTACTTGGGACACCCCTTTTTGTTTTTAAGCGGGAAAAGGTTTAAGATCCAGCACCAGCACATTTACCGAGTTGGCTGGTAAGTCTAAGAGGACAGAATCCGTATGAAGCGTGATCTGCTGTTCGGTAGGCACTACCTTCTCATCATTCTTCTTGTTCACGTTAGGTACATGAACAAGCGAGGAATCGCCGGTTAGTGTAACCAGCTTAGCGATGGACTCAACCCTCAAATCTTGTAGATTCAGCTGTGTTACCTTATCCACGTTGTCGGCATTCACCAGCTTCACATATACATGCTCAGCATCTTTGGTCACCGAGTTGAACACGTCTCTGTTGTAAGCCTCCAGCTTGTAATCCAGCACTTTGCTGGTTGTCTCGCCGTCGGTGTATGAGCAAATCAGATTGCCGCCCGTTTCACCGCCGTAGTTCACTGTTATGGTGTAGTCCGTGTTGTCAGCCAGCTCTTCATAGCTCGCCGCTCTCAGGTTGCCCGCCGCTGTACTGGAAGAGTAGTCACCCAATGTGTAGCCTTCTTTGCCTTGCTTGTAAACCTTCACGCCGGTAGCCTTGCCGCCATAGCCGATCGCGTATTCGACAACGTCCTTTTTCTCCGCAGCAATATCCGTGAGACCCGCACCCACATAAAAACCGTCCGTGCCGGAAATGCGGGAGGCGACCACCTCTACCTTGTAATTGCTCCAGCTGTCGTTCAAGATGTACAGACCATTCAGACCGCTATCCTGAGCTTTGAGGACAAGCCCCTTGCCTTCCTCCACTGTAGAGCCCACGGAACCGGGAATGACCTGCCATGCTGAATTCAATTCCTGGGTAAAATCTTGATCCAGCAGCACACTGCCGTCCTGATTGGAAGTAACGGTCACACGTTTAATCATAACTTCGGCGTTGCCTGTCGCGATTTCAATTCCACCCTGAGGAATGAGATCCGTTGGCTTGCCGTTTTTGTAAGTAGAGAAAGAAGTGCTCAATACTTTATTCCCCAAATATTTAGCATACATTTGCTGTACATAGTAGTTCGGCGTAAACCACACTGTTTCGTCATCGAACCAGATGCAGTCTGGCGTCCATCTGTAAGTTCCATCTGTCAGCACCTTGTTAAACAGCGGTGCATAGGCAGCCAACCGAACGACATCGGCATTATTTTCGAAGCCCGTCATCACCGCTGCCTCTGCTACAGCACCTGCCAATGTATTTTTATCCGTTGAGGCGTATTCCCCGACAAAAACCTTTGATGTCGCTTTCCAATTGATACTACCGTCCGCGTTATAAGCTCTGTAGTAGTAGTTATAGCGGTCGACGTTATTCAGCAGGTACTCGTTAGAACGATAATAGTGCTCGTCTGCAATGGTGTCCATATAGTCTTTTTGCTTCTCATACCAGGTCACGGTTTCTTCCGTCACCTGGTTACCATCTGCAAAAGCAACCTTAGCCGAACCGGTCATATTACCACTTAAAAACTTCCAGCCCTGCTGATATGCATCGTCATCTGCTTGAGCGCCAACCGTGGAGATGATGTGCAGCTCATAACCCGGATAGTTTTTCTCCATATACTCATCAATCGACGTTTTGAACACTTCAAAGTTGGCGAAGAACTCTGTGCCCCAGTTCTCGTTACCCACGCCCAAATAACGCAGATCAAACGGAGCTTCATGGCCCATTTTTTTACGCATAGCAGCCCACTCATTATGTTCAAAATCCATACTAATCGCAAAGTCGATCAGATCCGTAAAGTTCTTAATATAGTGTTCTCTTAATGCGCCTCCAGCCGGATGAGCGTAATCGGAACGAGCTTGACAGAGCACCCCACAGGCCATAACCGGAAGCGGAGCTGCATTCAGGTCTTCTGCCAACTGGAAATACTCCATATAACCAAGGCCCATGGTCATCATATAGCCCCATACATTAAAGTTTTCCTTGCGCAGCTCGATATCCCCAATCGATTCCTTCCAATCGTATACGTTTTCCCATATAAACGAACCCTCGGAAATACAACCACCTGGAAACCGCAAAAATTTCGGATGCATGCCAACCAATGCGTTCACCAGATCTTTTCTCAGTCGGTAGTTAGGGTTACCCTGGAAGTTAGCATGTGCCGATGGGGATTGCTCTTCCTCTCCTGCGCCCCATACATCTTGTGGGAATAAAGAAACCATATCAACCGAAATGTCCCCTTCAAATGTAAGCGCCAGCTGTCCAAGAACCGTAGCCGAGCCTGTCAGCACAAGCTTGGAATCGATGCCGTACTTCTTCCACGTGTTTCCGCCTTCCACCTGTATCGTAACCGAATCACTAATAGCCTTTTCATTCGAGTCTTGCAGTTGCAATGTGATTGTGCCCGCTGAATTGGCCTTCGCCCAGATGGTAAACTCATACTTGGCACCCTCTTGGATGGACATGGCACAATTCTGGTTAGAATCCGAAAAGCCCTTGTTCCGAATCGTTGCACCATCCGCTACCGTCACATAATAGGAGTTCACTTCTTTGTCTTTTGCGCCTAAAAACTCATTTAATCCACCACTATGTTGTGGAGTCATCTTGTCCGTATCACCAGACCAGGCGAACAACGGGTTCCGGTTCCGTCCTGTAGAGCAGCCGCATTCACCGGAAGCATGGGAATACGTATCAAACTCGAAAGATTCAAAAGAGCGATTCTGAACGAGTTCTGCATAAATCCCGCCATCTGCCGCGTTATTAATGTCTTCATAGAACAAGCCGTACATCACTTCGCTGACATCCAGTACTTCCTTATTTCCATGAATGGTCAGCGTGTACGGAGGCAGCTGTTCAGGAAGAACGGATACTTCAAAGCTTTCTTCAATCTGGCTTAAGCCCTTCGTTAATAAAGCTGTGACGGTAACCCCTTGTGCGGAGGTAATCGCCTGCACCTGCCCATTGTCAGAGAGTATACTAGGTTGGCTGGATTTCCAGATCACTTCTACTCTTCCGCCCATCAGAACGGTTGGCAGAGATAAGTCCTTGGTCACAATCGTCGTTGGAAAGGACAAATATTTATCTCTGGCAAGCTTCACGATCTCTTCATCTGTCAACGAATCGCACATGACCTCAATGACTTCATCCGCCGTCAGGCCTGCTTTATAAATTCGAAAGTCTGAAACGGAGCCGGCAAAGTCTACATCCGCCGCATGCTGGGAGCGACCGATAAAATTATTGCTGTAGTTGGACGAGTCTGTAAACGTTTCGAACCATTTACGCAGCTTGGCATAGTTGCCGCTGGAAGTTTGGCTGATGGAACCGTCCGCTACTACCTCACCATTGACATATACCACCGGACCCGCGCTGCTTAATGTGCCGCCTTCCGTGCCGATCACAGACAGGGCTATGTGCATCCACTCATCCCTGACAAAGCCTCTTCCCGGGTCTACGGACAAATCCGCCTCGTTGAAAAGGGTTCCGCGCAGATTCCGTGTCATGAACATATAGGGTCCTGTATGGGCTTTACCAAAGTCAAAGACACGTTCCCACATATCTGTGAATCTGCCGAAGTTGACCCAAGCAGTAACCGTCACACCGGTGTTATCGCTTACATCTTTGAATAGATCGGAAGGAAGCTGGATATACGATGTACCGTTGGGGCCACCCTCAAGCGTCAAAGCTGCTCTACCGGTAGCATGGGAAATCGTAGGTGTTACTGTGCCTGAAGCAACCCCATCGTTACCTTGCCCTGAGCTATCTTTGCCGACGTTCTCTACATCATCAAACTTGTAACGCGCAATGATTTGATCTTGGAATTTGGTCATCTTCGTTGCTCCTATACCTGTAGTTTATTAATGTAATGACTAATTAGTTAATATAAATACATACTATATAGTTATAGTACCTTATCCTGAGTACCTTTTTCAATCCAATAAATCGGATTTATGAAGAACGAACTACATAAAAAAGCAGCCATCACAGAAGATACTCTGCGATAACTGCCTTTTGGCTTACAGGATTACCTGACCCAGTCGGAACTCTCTTAAAATAGTGAAGTTCGGCCATAACTATATTATCCGTTCAATTTTTGTCCACAATTCGGACAGAAGTTAGCTCCTTCGTTTTTTGTACCGCAATTCGGACAAAAATTGGGCTTATTCCCGTCTCCAGATGGAGAGGAGGCAGTAGGTGCAGGCTGAGTCTCAGCAGAAGGCTTTTGATTCGGGTTCAAATTTTTCATCATTTCATTTGCTATATTCATTCCCATCATCATACTCGCCATATCTGAAGCAGCACCGCCGCCTTTTACATTACCCGATGCAATCCCGTCCGTCATCGTCACTTGTTGGTACTTTTGCAGATTACCGATCATTTCATGAGAGGCTGTCTTCGTGATCATATCTTGGATCTCTTGAGGATAATTGAAGCTCATCACATGAAAGCCAGTAATCGTCATACCGTTGTCCATCACTTCCATATCCAGATCTTCTTGAATACCTTTCGAAATGTCAGAAGCATTCGCCTGCAGATTGAACATATCCTTTCCTTCTTTGCTGATCCACTTCATCAATAACTGATCCAACACCGAAGTAATCCGTATTTTAACATCCTCAACTAGATAGCTGTCCTTCACTCCGGCAATCTTATCGATGAGCGTAACATAATCGTTCACTTTAAAATTAAATGTGCCATTGGCACGGATCGGCATACCGCCTGGCAGCTGGGGAGTCGGGATCAGCACTGGATTCTGCGTCCCCCATTTGACAGTAAACTCCTTCGTATTAACGAATAAGACCTCTACCCTCATGCCACTGTTAAAACCAAATTTAAACCCTTTTAAGGTGGATAGAAATGGAATAATGTCAGAGTCCATGTTATATGACCCTTCATTCTCAAAAATACCCTCTATTTTGCCGTTATTTACAAAAATCGCGTCTTGACCGGAGCGGATAATTAACTTACTTCCTTTTTTAATTTCACGATTACTCCACTTCCAGAAAATCATATCATCTCTAAATTCTTCCCACTCTACAACATTTGCAAATTGATTTCTGAAGAATCCCATGCTGTATCCATCCCTTCAGTTTAGGATTTTGCAAAATCCTCAGTTAAAATGATCCTCTGCTGCCGCTATGCGAATGACCGCCGCTGGTAGTTCCGCCACCACCGCCTGAGCTGCTGCTGCTACTGCTCTTTTCAATCTTCCGTTTCGTTGTCGTGGTGTGAAGATACTGATCTCGATGCTCCAGAACTCCTGAAGCGTTCGCATCCTCGTAGGTCTGCCGATTTACCGTAACCCGCCCCCCAGAATTGGAAACCATCTTGCCCACGATCAACGCCGCCAATCCCAGCGCCACCGCCAAATGAAGCCATCCTTTAAAAAATATACTGTCTGGATTCACCCCTGGACGGATTGCCAAATATCTGTGCGCGCTCAGAATATACTTTTGAAATGCCAGCCCATAGTTGCCGTTCGTCAGATCCGGGCTAATCTCATGACGTATTTTAGTAAGCCTGTCGTCATCCAGATACCGTTCTGCCTTATAAAATCCGGCCAAGTACACCTCTCTATTTCTCATATCCATCGTTAAAATGACTGCGTTCCCATGAGATCTGTCATACCCAGGGCCATGGTCATCATAAAAGTCCTGCGTCATTTTCATAACATCCATATTGTCGGGATTGAGGGTAGTATAAATAATAATGTCCGTTTCTCTTTCCGCTCCGTATTGATTAGCCATAGTGTTCAATACATCATACTCTTCCTGATTGAGCAGACCCGCTTCATCATAAATCAATGACTTCATCTCTGTCGTAGCTGGTTCGCCCTTCATTTCCATAGGAACTGCCAGAAAAGCAGCAAAGAACAACAAGACGGCTACAATGGCTCTATGCTTTTTCAATAGAATTCCCCTCCCATCATCAGCCAAGTGATTAACCTTAATGAGAAGAGAGTCATGCCGAAAATGCCTGCAAACCAAGCCGTCACTTTGAACTTACTAATCGGAGGCTTACCGACTACCTTGCCCGTCTGTCCGTTCATAGCAAACGTATGCTCCAATTGATTATAGTCATAGTGTATGACCCACACCGGGAGCAGGACATAATCCGCTTGTTTTAATGTAGTATCAATTTGCTTTTCCGTGTAGTTCACGGCCGTATACTCTGACACCGTAGAATGAATATAAGCATCAATATATTCCTTCACTTTTTCTTTGACTCGCGGGAAAAGCTCTTCTTCGTTATAACTGTACTTCTCCGCAATATAACCTGCTAGATATGGCGTTTTAAAGGTTTTTAACTGATCGTATGGAAAAGGCTCCAATTTATCCATCAGCTCGTCGTTCATTTTCTCCGCAGCATCAATCGGAACCTTTACATAATTCAAACGGATTTTCCGATATACATCAAAATGCTTCGTTTCCGTATATTCGTAGTCTCCGCTCGTATAGGTTCGCACTTGGGTACCTTCACCTTGAACCTCAATTTTATTATGTAATTCATATAACCAAAAGGGTACATACATCCCGGTTATTCCCTTGATTCGGTCTGCTATCATGAACCGATTCGGCGTCAGACGGCCATTCTTGCACCATTTTTTGAAAGCAGCTATGGCTTCTTCCTTACTGATTGAAAAAGGAATAACCTGCGCTGGGGCCAGCTTCCCGGTCAGTCGATCCCCGAGAACCACGGCAGAACCACAAAAGCTGCACACCGTTGCACTTGTCTCAACGTCGGTCATAATCACCGCTCCGCAGTTATTACAATGATACTCATGGGCCTCATCTTCTGAAAAAATACGATTTATCAGGGGATCAGGAATAGATTCGATATTGTCCTCTCTTCCGCAACTATGACAGGATAACCTCCCTGTCTCACTGTCAAAGACCATGCCGCTGCCGCAGTTTGGGCATTTGTATTCAATAACCGGCATCTGCTCACCTCTTCATATAGATACTGTTATTCATCTTCTGTGTTCGTACTCTTCTCGTATTGTGCAAATAAAGCATCCAGGTCGTCCTTCGTTCCTGCCCGAAGCTCAGCTATAGCCATTGCCTCATCATACGCTCTGTTCACCTGCTCTTCCATAACTTCAAAAGCAGAATTTTCGCTGCCTATAGAATTCAAGGTTTGCTGTGCTTTGGCAACCGCCAGCTTCCCTTTAAGTTCAGCGCGCCGCGCTTCTAGCTGCCCCATATCGGACACCAGCTTCTCCTGCATTTGTTTCATATTTACGGCGTTTGTCGAAGCTAAATCATAGGACGTTTGTAATTGTTCCAATTTCTCCGCCTGCAAACCTTTCCTCTCCAGAAACTTTCGAGCTTCCTCTTCTTTACCAGCTTCCACAGACTTACTGGCATAATGCTGGAGCTTTTTAATCTGGGCTTTGCATTCATCCAGTGCTGTTTTCGCCCTTCTCTCATCAGCTAACACGGAAGCCGTTTCCGCCTTCACCTTGCCTAGCTCACTGTTCAAATTCCGCATATAATCGTCAATGGTCTTCTCCGGATCTCCCACCTTATCCACTAAGGCGTTAACATTCATTTTCATAATATCCCTAAACCTCGACAAAATTCCCATGATGACCTCCTTCGAAAGGACTACATTCCACCATATCATACATCAAATCCGGTAAAAAATGTTCAGCATAGCTCTATATACTGACCCACTGATCACTTTCGGATGTATGTTCGTTTTATGATAAAAGCAAAGGGTCCAAAAACCCGCGACAGATTTTCGAACCCTTTTATTTTATTGTCTTGATTATAGCTCTTCATAGGACTTGGGGTCCTGCCCCCATATCCGTCCATCCTCACTGCTAAATGCCGAAATCATGTTCATTTCCTCTGGAGACAACTCAAAATCAAAAATATCCAGATTCTCCGTTTGGTGTTTTAAAGAAGAGGCCTTAGGGATCGGGATTGCTCCAAGTTGGATATGCCAACGTAAAATCGCTTGTGTAGTCGTTTTACCATGAGCAGCAGCAATTTTCCCAATCTCTTCATTCTCCAGCATACTGTGACCGCGACCCAAGGGGCTCCACGATTCCGTCACAATGCCCTGTTCAGCATCTTTTGCACGCTGATGCTCCTGATTAAACAATGGATGCAATTCAACTTGATTTAAGCTCGGCGTGACACCTGTTTCCCGAATTAAACGCTCGTTATGCTCGGGCAAGAAATTGCAGACCCCGATGGAACGAATATAGCCCCTTTTCTTCGCCTCAATCAACGCCTGCCAGGCTTCAACATATCGATCAATTTGGGGATTCGGCCAATGGATTAGATAAAGATCATAGTAGTCCAGATCTCCTCTGTATAATGACTCTTCGATCGTTACAATGGCTTCTTGATAAGCATGTCGACGACCCGGTAGTTTGGAGCAAATCAACAATTCTTCTCTGGGCACAGAGCTCTGCCGGATCGCTTTCCCGACAGCACCCTCATTTTCATAGTTGAACGCTGTGTCGATCAGACGGTAACCTGCATCAATCGCGCTGGTAATTGCCTTGACTCCATCTGCACCCTTCAATCCAGCTGTCCCAAATCCAATGACAGGCACCTTAGTGCCATCATTCAATACCTTCTCCGGAATTGGATCGTTCATATTAACAGCCTCCTTTACTATTCTCATATAACATAACACCTCTTCAAAGCTCCGAAAAAATATAGAAATCCATTCCGTTCCCTATATATGTATATACCCACTAGCTCGTAACTTCCCTACCAAGTTCTCTGTGTGCTAAATCAAAAAACGCCTGATCCCCATTGAAATCATACTTGAAGTCAAGGGGTCAGGCACTTGTACCACTACCAAATCATATATTTCACTTCATACTTAATTGCTTGGTTGTCCAACACAAAGTTGAAGCGTCTTAATTTTTATTTCAAGCCTTTCCATACCCAGTTCTCTACCTCTGGCAAGTCAATACCCTCTTCGCGAATGAATTGATGATGTTTCTTAACCGTAGCATCCATTTCATCCACAATGTTGGTGTACTTCCCAGCGTCAGGTAAGTTTAGAACAGCTTCCTTCACTAAGTCAAAACGATCCATTTGATTCAATACACGCATATCAAATGGTGTCGTAATATCGCCGTTCTCACGGTAACCATGTACATGCAAATTATGATTGTAACGATCAAAGAACAAATCCTTGATCAGACCTTCGTAACCATGGAAAGCGAAAACTACTGGTTTATCCTTTGTGAAAAAATGATCAAACTCGGTGTCAGATAATCCACGCGGGTCTAGCTTTTGACTTCTCAGTTTCAGCAAATCTACCACGTTGATGTACCGAATCTTCAAGTCAGGCAGTTTTTCATGCAAAATGGAAATCGCAGCTAAACTTTCAATCGTTGGCTCTGTACCCGCAGAAGCAATGACAAGATCAGGTTCTCCACCTTGATCTGTACTTGCCCAGTCAATGATCTTCAACCCTTTATCCACCAATTCTTTCGCTTCATCAGCACTAAACCATTGGGGACGTGGGTGTTTAGACGAAACAATCAAATTGATCTTTTGACGGTCGTTTAAAATAGTGTCGAAAACAGCCAACAAGGAATTGGCATCAGCTGGAAGATACTCCCGAATAAATTCTGGTTTTTTATCAGCCAAATGACCTAACAAACCTGGATCTTGGTGTGTATACCCATTATGATCCTGTTGGAACACTGTTGAAGTTGCTACGACATTCAGTGATGGGATATCTGCACGCCATCCTTGATCCGTTGCTTTACGCAGCCACTTAAAGTGTTGGGTGATCATCGAGTCAACCACACGCAGGAAGGCTTCGTAACTTGCAAAGAAACCATGACGACCTGTTAACACATAACCTTCCAGCAGTCCTTCAGCTTGGTGTTCGGATAATTGAGAATCAATTACGCGACCATAGGATGATAAGAATTCATCATTAGGTTCAATAATTTGGTCCATCCATTGGCGTTTGGTTACTTCAAAAACAGGTGCCAAGCGGTTAGACATCGTTTCATCCGGTCCGAAGATTCTGAAATTACGATTTTCTTCATTTAAGACAACCACATCTTTAACGTATTTCCCTAAAACCGACATATCTTGCGCAATCACTTTACCAGGTACGGAGTTATCCAGCGCATAGTTACGGAAATCCGGTAATTTCAAGTCTTTAATGAGGTTACCCGCATTCGCAACAGGGTTCATTCCCATACGTTTATCACCTGTAGGTAGAATTTCAGCAAGCTCAGGTTTTAAACGACCGTTTTCGTCAAACAATTCCTCTGGTCTATAGCTATTCAGCCATTCTAATAAAGCAGGCGCGTGCTGCATATTTTTTTGATCGACTGGAATTGGAACCTGATGGGCACGGAACGAATTTGTATTCGGCACGCCGTCCCATTCCTTTGGACCTGTCCAGCCTTTAGGGGAACGGAATACAATCATCGGCCACGCCGGACGAGTAAGGTCATTATTTTCACGCGCATTCTTTTGAATAGCTTCAATTTTCTCGATGGCCGTATCCAATACTTTCGCCATTTCTGAATGCATGTGATCCGGATTTTCACCTTCAACAAAGAATGGCTCCCAACCCAAACCTTTAAAGTATGAGGTCAATTCTTCTTTTGATTGACGAGACATAATCGTTGGGTTACTAATCTTAAAGCCATTCAAGTGCAAGATTGGTAGCACTGCACCATCTGTGATGGGGTTGATAAATCTGTTAGAGAACCACGAAGCGGCTAATGGGCCCGTTTCAGCTTCGCCATCACCAATAACAACAGCCGAAATCAGATCAGGATTATCCAGAATGGCACCTACACCATGAGAAAGGGAGTAACCTAATTCTCCACCTTCATGGATAGATCCAGGTGTTTCAGGAGCAGCATGTGAAGCAATACCGCCAGGGAAAGAGAATTGTTTGAACAATTTCTTCATACCTGGGATATCTTGTGTAATTTGTGGATAGATTTCAGTGTAACTTCCATCCAGATAAGAATTTGAGACCATAACCTGGCCACCGTGACCAGGACCTTCAATGTAAAGCATGCTCAAATCATATTTATTAATAACACGATTTAGATGTGCATAAATAAAGTTTTGTCCTGGAATTGTGCCCCAGTGTCCAATAGGCTTAACCTTCACATCTGAATCTTTTAAAGGCTCTCTCAACAAAGGATTATCTTTTAAATAAAGCTGACCTACCGAAATGTAGTTCGTTGCACGCCAATATGCATCAAGTTTTTCTAAATATGTTTTAGATGAATAATCTGCTAACACGGGTGATAACGACATTGTGTCCACTCCCTAAGTAGTATTGTTTGTAATTTATTTCCGGAAATTTCATCTACATGTACATCATAACGCCGCGCCGATTAAATTCAACCTTTTTCACAAGTGATACGGTCCAATTTTGTGAAATTTTGAACATACTATGAAATATAAATTAAAAAGACAGTAAAAAAGCTCTTACATTAAAATATATAGAAGTATAAACCAATAAAATTTGTAATAAACGAGGTGATCGCAGGCTCCGATCCTTTTTTTCAAAACCATAAAAAAAAGACCGGAGAATTCTCCAGTCTTATCATTAGTGTACCGATACAAAGGTATTAAATTTCAAATATTTGTAATGAAATCGCATATGAGAAAACTCAAACGGCGTACCGTTATCTAAAAAGAACACACCTTCCATAATCCCTACAGGCTCATTTTCATTTAAATGTAGCAGCTTTTGATCATTCTCTTGGGACGGTTCTGCAAAAATGGATAAAAAAGATTTGGTGACGGCCAAGTTCCGCGAGTCTTCCAAATAATTAAAAATAGATCCCTCGATAATGGTCTGATTTAAATTCTGGACGATTTTAATGGGGATATAGCCTGTTTCAATCATAAAAGGATCATCATCAAATAGACGCAAGCGGACAATTTTGTAAACAAAATCATGAGTCTCCAAGAACAAATCACGCTGTAATTCTTCTGTTGGCGGAATGACCTCAAAACTCAGTACTTTGATTTTAGGCTTTTTACCATGCATTTGAAAATTATCAGTGACCCCTAGATTAGAGCCTTCGTAGTTAAAGATAGATTCATTTCTTATGTATAATGGATTAATAAATGTCCCGGAACCTTGTTTTTTGAAAATAATTCCGACATTCTCCATTTTAGTCAGAGCACGTTTAATTGAACTACGACTAACCTGGTAAGTCTCACTAAGACTACGTTCATCTGGCAATCTCATATCTGCAAACTTTCCCGCAAAGATTTTCATCTTGAGATCGTCAATAATTTGCTTATAGACAAATTGTGTCATATAGTACTCCTCTTTCAGGTCTTCTATAACTCCATATAGTTTACCATAACTTGCCCATTTCATCTCTTGTTTGTTTCTGTAGCTGAGTGGGCCTTCAACGAATAGGAAGCGTCCTCGCTTTTACTTTACATCTCTATGTATAATACCATGATTACATATACATAACACCACGGAATGTACCTTTAAATCAGCAGAAAATACAGAACCCCCACCTTTACTTCCGCAATAAGACCAAGCCTGTTTCGAGCCTTGAGGGATGTTTGACTAGACCAGGCTAAAATCCTTGAATACATTGTTATTATTTATCTTGTTCATACGTTTTTCTAATAAGATTAATGGGGGGGGAGATCATATTGGCTATCCGCTACAGCGTCATCATTCCAACCTATAATCGAGTCCAGCAATTGTTGCTTACACTCGCTTCATTTGAGACACAAACCTATCCAAAGCAACTATTCGAAGTCATTGTAGCTGATGACGGTTCTACAGATGGAACGAAAGAAATGGTCGAAGGCTTCAAAGTATCCTATCCTCTTATCTATGTGTCTCATCAGGAACAACGCGGTCGATCTGCCGTTCGAAATTTGGGGCTGCGCCGTGCAAAAGGGCTATACATCATCTTCTGCGACGCTGACTTTGTAGTATTACCGGAATTTATTAGGATCGTGAGCCGTTATCACCGTAAATATCCCAAGTCCGTGCTTTCAGGCATTCCTCACTCGTGGGACGATGCTTTTACCCATTATTACCCTGACTTTTCTCCTGAAGAAAAAGAACAATGTCGCAACATACTTACGCAGTCCAACTTATGGAATGCTGACTATGAAGCAGCGAACGAAATTACTCCGATCATAACCCCAGAAGATATCCTTCACCAAACGGGTGCACTGTCTAAAGTAGTTAGTCCCACAAGGGTTCCTCCCAATACGCAGAAACAATTTGCCTCAACAGACGTAGCTCCCTGGATGCTGCTGGTTACTCGTTGTGTAGCCATCAGACGCAGCCACTTGATTCGTATTGGAGGTTTCAATGAAAGGTTTGTGCTCTATGGACTCGAGGACTGGGACCTTGGCTATAGACTGCATCGCTTGAAGATTCCTTTTTATTGCATCAAAGAAGTGGTCGGATACCATCAGGAACATCCCACCTATCTCAGAGGTAACGTGTTAAATACGGAAAATCTGAGAATCATGTATGAAACCTACGGATTCAATGACTCCTCGTTAAATTTATTCGCCCTTATCCCTCCATCCGAGGATTTTGAGACCTACAAAAATACATTGCGGGTATTGCGCAGGGGATTCCGCTCTAGGTTAACACGCTCATCAGCACTGTTATTAAGAAGAACACTACGCATTGCAGCCAAGCAGTTCTACGATCAAAGCAATACTCATGCATACAAAAAATCATTACACTTGATAAAAAGGAAAGCAGCGAACCGGAAAAGTCGAGTCGCTCACGTGTTACGAGAAATGCTGGTGAAGTCTGAAAAGCTGGTGGAATAGCAAGAGGCCGGAAGGGCACGAGACACATGAATTTTTCCCGTAATAAAAAGACTCCTCCATATGAGAGCAGGCCAAACTCGGCAAGCTGTCTTATGGAAGAGTCATATGCAACTTTTTCTTACTTTTGTTTTTCCGTTAATGTTCTCACTTTAATAGGATGCAGATTCGCCTCGATTTGAGCCCGCTGGGGTTCATACCACTCTGGCAGCATTAATTTCTGCCCCAAAGATTCAACAGGTTCATTATTAGCAAATCCCGGTGGATCTGTTGCAATTTCAAATAGGATGCCGCCTGCTTCTCTGAAATATATCGCATTAAAATATTGGCGGTCTATGATTGGAGTCGGCTGATAGCCATAATGCTGGACTGCGCTTCTCCATTCTTCATGTTGTTCGAAATCTTTTGCACGCCATGCAATGTGATGTACCGTGCCTGCTCCACCAAATCCTAAATCCATTTTGACGAGCGGTACATCTACGATGTTGCCAATTTCTCCTACGGACTGATAACGGGCATATTCAGCGTCTTCAGCGATTTTCGTAAATCCGAGTATGCTCTCCAATGCATCCATTGTTTTCTGTGGGTTGACGCTAAATAGCACGGCACCTCCAAACCCCTTAATTGCTTTATCGGCCGAAATGCCACCGTAAGACCAAGTACTATTCGCTCCCGCTTCACGTTCGACAAGCTCAAGACGTAGACCCTCATTATCCTCGAATTGAAGATATTGTTCAGAAAAACGGCTCGTTTTCGTAACTTGAATATCAAAGCTTTCCAAACGGTGCTGCCAAAAATCAAGTGAACCTGGGGGTACCACATACGTGGTTATACCCACCTGGCCACCTCCGATTCGTCCTTTAGGAGTTCCTGGCGCAGGAAAAAAAGTAATGATTGTTCCAGGACTTCCTGCCTCGTTGCCAAAGTACAAGTGGTAAACCTCAGGAGCATCGAAGTTGATTGTTTTCTTCACTAACCGAAGCCCCAGGACGCCGGCATAGAAGTCGACATTTTCCTGCGGATTACCAGCAAAAGCTGTAATATGATGGATACCTGTAGTTTGAAGTGACATATAAAACCCTCCTTTAATCGTAGGAACCTTTATTTTTTGTTGTTGATGACTTTTAATGACCTAAACATCATGTTTTATCTAAGTAATGCATCAATGGAATATGAACCTGCCCCTGTCAACGCAATACCAATTACGACTGCAATAAGAACTAGCGGATATTCATAGCCATTAGCTGTGGCCCAGATCCCGTTTGGACCATGTACTTTAAAAATCGCTCCGAGCATAGTCGCCGTAATCAACAATGCAGCCAGTGGAGTGAGCAATCCTACAGTAAATAGAGCTCCTCCCAACAATTCCATCACCCCAGCAGCCACTGCCATGAACACCCCGGGCTTAATGCCGATCGATTCCATCCAACCGCCGGTACCTTTTGGACCGTAACCGCCAAACCAACCAAAAAGCTTCTGAGCTCCGTGCCCTACCAATAACAATCCAACCACCAAACGTATCAGTAACAATCCACTTGCCAACATAAAAATCACTCTCCATATTATATTATTTTAAGATTATTAAATTAGAGATATTAAATAAAATTAAATTCATTGTTTAGCGATTTGAGCCTGTTCTTTTTTTAGTTTTTCAGGCGTAACATCGTCTCCATTCGGATCATAAATCGTAGCGTTCAAGAGAATGCTCTGTACAGAACCCCGGAAGATTTGAAGGTATTCTTTGCGAAGATCCGTTTGTTCCGTTTTTTCAATTTCAGTTAATCCGATTTCTTTTGCTTTTTTTGCGAGCTGATTAATTCTTTCTAAAATTGTAATCATGTATATACCTCCCTGTTCATAATTTGCTGTTGTTTTATCTTTAATTTATTTATCTTGATATAAAGATATAATATTTTTCTATCCGTGTCAATACTTTTTCTAAAAGAAAAGCAGATGAACTCTTGAGTTGCTTTTAAAGGTGAAAGAAAAAGCAACCGGAACACTTAGAGACACCTTTAAGCTACAAGTTGTGTAAAACCTCTTCAACTCAATTACTAGAGCCATAATAAAAAGCCACCAACCAGAATCACTGGCTGATGGCTTTCTTGTCTTACTCAAATGGAGGCGAACTTACACTTTTAAAAACCCTGCATGTTACGTATAAGCTGTAGCTTCATCAAGAAGCCTTTTAATTTTACTCTTTTCCGGTCCAATAAATGATTTCTTTCTATTTACAAAAAGCCCCCCTTTTGATAATACTGGAAGTATCTCATTTGGAAGGATGGCCAACATGAAATACTTCAAACAAAGACTAAGTAAAGAAGATATACAGGCACTCAGCAAGGAGCAAGTAAAAGCGATCAGCGGGAGTGCATTTTTAAACGATCCTGAACAAGCCGATATTATTTACGATGTCGAAACAGATACCCTCCACACAGTTGTATCTACTGAAGGCAAGGACGGTAGCTACGCTATTATTACTGCCAACGGAGAATTAGATTGGAATGAATCATTTCTACCATTGTTTACAGTTGGTCAATTGCTAGATGCTCTCTACCTTGAAGACTCTGTAGAAATTAAGAGTTTGCCAAGGGGCGGCTGGATCGTCATACTCGATGATAATGTGTTCCAGACTAAAGATAATGATGGTCTAGTTAACATCCTCTTGGATGCCTTATTGCTAAAAGTTTCAAGAGAAAACGGATGCTGATTTTAATCAAACTCCCTGAACTAATCGAGGCCACTGAAAAAGTCTCTGCAATAAAATACGAGAAAAAAACAAACCTCGGAATGCTCCAAGGCTCGGTATCTCTAAGATAATATTTGACTATAGACAACAAAGGCAATCCCATTGCCTGTATAGTTTCAGTGTGGTAACATAAGAATATAAATAAGGGGAGTCGCTACACTCCCCCTGAACAACGATGTGCCTCACGGCGCGCACTGCAATATCACAGCAAAACCCACCAAGGCGGCAAACCTAGCGGTGGGTTTTTCGTTTGTTGCGCTTTGACCTGATCCATCGATAAAACTTGCGTCCACTAAACCAGAGACTTAGCAGCGTGGCAGTTAATTTTAAGATCAAATAAAGCACACCAAATGCAGTCATGGCGTCACCCCCTTTCGGGAAGCTGCGCCGTGACCCCCACCCGTTGTCCAATCCAGATTATACCACAAGTCCTCATGTTGAGGGCTTTTTATTTTGTTCATTAAAAAGAGCAGGAGGATCGTCTCCCCAGCTCTTTTTGTTAAACCCATACCTCTAGAATCACAAGGGCGTGATCAGGCCATCTGTTGTACCGTACATACGTAATTGACATATGGTAAATAGTTCTATATTGTGGGATTATGCGGTAAATCAGAAAAGGAGGATTTCGGAATGGAAGTGGACGCTATTGAAAAAGACCTGCTTAATGTTGAAGATTTAGACGCAATCGTACATTACATCAGGATGTGTTATACATCAGAAGATTGGGAAAGACTTCTAAGGTTGACAGAGCATCTGTATATGTGTGCCAAGTCAAAATATGATGCAACATTTAACAACATAGATGAGAATTTACATAGTAAAGAATTAAAACAACCTCTGGTATTTTACTACGGTTACAGCCACCTAATGCGTGGTGTAGCACATCTAAAGATGCAAAATTACACAGCCACCCAGGACTGTATTGAAAAATACTCTGAGTTAGGTTGGTTTAACGGGTTGGATAAGGATGGGCTTGAGGTAGTAGAGAACTTTAAACTTTTAGCTAAATTAAACCAATACGAATTAAAAATGTTTGAAGGTAACAAACATATTATACCCGAGTATATAAGATTTTTGGAAATATCCCCGGAAGACGATTGGCTTCCGGCCCATGTCTCAATCGTCGAAGCAGCCTTACAGTATGAGTGGGACATTGATCCTGAATTAGCATCCATGAATCAGCATAGTGCATCATTCGCAGAACTAGAGGATTACGGAAATATTTTTCAATTTATTGACTATTCTTATCATTTAGCCCTGTATCACCTAAGAAAAGATAAGTTCGTCGATGCATTAAAATGTTTGCTACAGGCATTGGAATCCTCCATTAAAATAGAAGATGGTAAATACTTCAAACGGTGTGTAGCTCTATTCGAGGCGTTTAGAGGTTTCGCCACCCCGTCTCACCTTGACAGTTATGCCCTGATCTTTAAAAAAATCTTGGAAGGGGAACTGAAAAATGAAAAAGGTATTTATTACTTTGACAATCGTATTAGGTTTGATCATCCTCACACCGCCCATTAACACAGGGTCTGGTTCAATCACTCCTGATAGTCACGGAATATTCTAATAATAATATTTATTGTCGATAAGTATTACTGTGAAGGGAATAGAGTTTTTGGAATCTAACTTGGAGAACATGGGGCTTGATTTTGTGTCTTGTCGTACTTACAATTGAGTTGTTGTGATTGCCATATCACAGCGTCCAAAACAAAAGCCCTCCGTTAAGGAAGGCTTTTGTTTTATCACATCTACTCAAATTCAAACTGAGCAACGAAAAAAACTCTGCCGACCAATTAAGGTTAGCAGAGCTTTTCCTTGCTTTAGAATCCCCCGATTTGATCATAAAGTTGGATTTCTGCAACATGTGACTGAATAGGTATAGTAACAATAAACAGGAAACTAGCCGCAACTACTAGCAATGCCGTTTTTTTCAACATTACTCAACCACACCTTTTCAATTAGATTAGAAAACTCTGTTTTGCTTGCAGGAGTAGCGTGAACTTGGAATCGCATAAACAGCCCCATGCAGTTTATAAAGTAAGTTTCATTATTTATTATATGCGACTTTACCATTGCATACATCAAATTTTTAAAGCCATCACTATACTTCCCCAGATGCAAATAATAATAAGCTAATTCGTAGCCAAAACGCGCAAATTGTTCTGGTATTACTTGTTTCGTATACATATCAAACTCTAACGACTCCTGTTGCACAAAAGAGTCAATAATCGTTTCAAAACGTTCAAGTGCATTATTCACATCCAGCTTATAACGATTAGCCGCCATCATAACATTTAACAGTTTGGTAACTATTTCTTTTTCAGTCGTTTCTGTTGATGCAGCGATATAATCGACATAGTCGTTCAGCACACTAATGTCTCCAGATAAAAGTTTATTTACATACGTATTACCTTCTGCCCACTGACTGAACAAGTTTACCCAGTGTTGAGTATCTTCATCAGTCTCTTTGACCCAATCTAAATTCGCATAGGCGTATGTATATTGTAGAGCTTGTTGATAATCGCCCCGGGCTTCACAAACACTAGCGCACAACAGGTCAGCATAAGCAATGTAACCAAATAATGGCCCTCTTGTTTTCTTTTCTTGCGTTCCATCCTTGCGTTTCTCGTTATGGATGATCGAATATTGGATCTCTGCTTTAGCTCTCATTTGCCTTGCCATTTCGTCAACCTTGTCCCATTTGCGTAATGACCTATATACGTTTGCCAGATCCTTCAATGCGTCAAGCTGGTCTATTTCATCCAAACGCTCAACAAAGGCTTCAAAAACGGCTGCTGCACTAACATTTTGGCTTTGATCGTCTCCAATCTGAATCGTGAATATACGATATTGACAGACTGCCAAGCGTTCAGAGTGTTGATATTTCTCCGCTTCAGCTACCCCTTCATAGAGCAGTAGCGCAGCCTCATGTCGTCCCTGCGCCAACAATTCTTCTGCAATTTCAAATAGCTTGGGTGAATATAGTAGATTGTCCATGATAGCTCCCACCACTCGACGGATCGCATCCAGCTTGTCCAACTCCGCACAGCGAAACAAAAATGGCTCGATTCGTCTCATATTCGGAGGATGGTCGATGATGTAGTTTTCTATGAACAAGCCATAAAAGTGACCTTCCGGTAAACCCATAGCCTCAGTAATTCGATCCAGTTGGTTAACAGACAAAGGCTTGTTTCCTGTCACGATAGCACTTACTGCTCCCCTATTCATATCCGCAATATGACCAAATTGTGTTAAACTCAATCCTTCTTGTTGTAGGAATCTGTCTAATTCTGCTCTAATCGTAGGTGTATGCTTCATGTCATATCCACCTTCCACACAGAAATTCCAAAACTTTTTATTATTGCATTCTATTGTTGTCCATAATTTAACAGTTGTCAATATACTATGCAACTAATATAAGTATTCAATTTTTGGCATGAAATGAAACAAAAAAAAACACTCTCGCTAACCTTTGCAGTCAACGGAGAGTGTGATTCTCTATATTTTTTTCTCAGTGTTGTTGTTCTTATTCTTTTTCTCAGCAAGAAGTATTCCTAAAAGTACGTATCCCCTATACAATGTTCCAATTAACAATATTCCACCCGCAATAGAAATAAGGATAATTAACATATTAAGTATAAACGGTATTAAATCAAAAGCCATAATAACACCTCCCCTAAAAAACATCTTGAAAAAGGAAAATTTTTGCTATAGAATGGAAAATGTAACTATATTCTATATATATTTTAGGAGGTTTTGAAAATGAAGTCAAAAATTTCATTGTTTCTAGGTCTTATTTTAGCGTTGAACTTGTCAATTTTGTCATCTGTCTCCTTCGCTAGTAGCACATCAAACACCGAAAACAATATTGTTGATGTGCATAATGTGGTACCACAAGAATATTTTGATAAGTACAAAGGTGTATATAAGAGCAAAGGAGAAGTTTTGAACGCTTTTGGATTGGAATCACAAAGTAAACAGTCCCTATTGGGCCAAGGAATTGACACCGCTGACAAAACCCCTGCATTAAACGCAGATACTGTTGATGAAATGGCTGCTATAGCTGCTTACATATACGGACCTCCAACAAATGAATCTTCGAAGGATTCTACTATCATAAATCCAAGCGATATAAAAGAAGTAGGCGAAAAAGCTGATTTTCAAGAGCAATCAATCACTCCCCAAGCTATTGCAACTAAAAATTTTGAGGTTATGTTGTACGAGTTTGGAGGAGGGATATACACTGTTAAAGGCTATGTTGATTTAAAATATGAATCATCTACTGGTTTTATTACACAAACAACAGCTACCAGCTCATTAGTTGGTGCAGCTGCATTTGCAACATGGAGTCCCGAGTCTCCAATAATTGATTCTTCAGCAAAATACAAACGGACTATAACTTGGAATGGTACATTAACGACTAGAGTAGCAGGCGATGAATATTGGAGTAAACGTATATCTAAAACAGGAACATTCTATAGTGGAAATGTCATTGAATAGGTTGAATTGCTAATTGTGGTTTAATATTTTCATTAGTATAAAAATCCCCGCCAACCAGGTTAAGGTTAGCGGGGATTTGTCTTACTTGCTTACTGTAGCCGTATTAGTCTTACTATCCCACACAACAGCAGCGCCCAATGCCTCGCCCACATCCCGCACCGCAACATACGTCTTACCGTTAATCATCACAACGTCCGTGATGGGCTTGCCGTATAGGATTACATTTGCCTTTTCCATCTTTTCATTGCCCCCCTTTGCCGCATCCGGTTTGTTATACAAGGCTAACTCCGCCGCTCTGCGCCGTGTCAGACCCGCCAGAACCTTACCGCCAGCCTTGTCGTATTTGGTGATACTGACGGCAATCTGCGCGACTGTGCGGCCTTTACAAAGGCTGCGCAAATTACCAACTCCACAGTTGTAGCAGAAGCTGACCAAGGCATCAAATTGGTTTTGATTAAGTTCCACAGGCACATACGCCTTATCGTTGACGTAAGCCTCGTATTTGGCAAGGTCAGCGACCAACATAGCGTCTGCCTTGGCTTGTGTTAAGGTCATACCCTGCTTAACATCCGGGCCGTAGTGACCCCAGCCAATTGTCCAATATTTCTCTGTTGGCACAGGCTTGTACGCTGTGAGGCGACAGCCCTCGAAGTTTTTAATTAACGCGAGTCCCGCTTTCGATATCTTCCGCATTACTTGTCAGCTCCCTTCTTTGTTTGCTTGACCAGTTGATTGCCGTAGACAGCAAATGCCCCAGCTAACACCCCCTGGATCACTGCCTGTGGTCCCCAGCCTACCATCCAGACCGTCAGGATCACAGCTACAGCAGTGACGATATATACAATGCTCCAGTCCGGCACTTTAGGTGTTTGCTTAATTCCGATACCGATAACCCAGCACACCGCCACAACGATTAATAATTTGGGGTCGATTAACGACCATACAGTGTTCCAATCCATATAAATCATCCTCTCTCGTTCTATTATTCTTCCAAACGGTCAAGTCGCTTGTGCGATTGCTTGGAAGATTCCTCTACCCGTGTAACGCGCTCAGACAGCATATCTATTCGTTGGCCTTGCGCTCGCTGATCTAAACGAATATCATCCACGCCGCGCTTGATGTAGTCCACATCTGCACGTTGCACAGCATCGGCAGACGCTTCCTGCGTGATGTCCTGTTTATATGATCGTGTCCTACCAATCCAGCCTAATGCTATTCCACTTGCAGTAGCTACAATAGCCAATATTGCTGAAAAATCCATTCTGCTCCCCCGTCTCTATAGGTCAGGACAAATTTCCTGACCTTTGTCAAAATGAAAAGCCCCTGACCACTCCGGGGGCATTAAAAAACACGCCTCACATTGAGCGTGTCGGTTAAACTTTATTCGTAAGCTTCCCATTCATAGGCTGTTATTCTACTAATGGGACTACCCCCAGCATAGTCATTTATATAGCTACCTGCCAAGGTAGCTGTGAACCCGCCTGATTGTTGTACGAATCCGCGTAAAGCAATGGTGTTGTTCATTCTACCCCGTAGGGTTCCTTGGGCCGAAGTCGAACAAGGAATCCAAGCATCTAACCAAAGCGTGCCCTCTGTTTCATCTAGTTTCACATGAACATATACTTTCGAAGGAGTAAAACCCATAGAGTTGACGGATAGCTGCATAGTTACATCTTGCCTCCAGCCAGTGGCCGAAGCTGTCTGACCGTTGAACGTGCCGCTTGCAAACCTCTTTACAGGCAATCCCGTTATTGCTGCCGCCAGTTCTGCGTGAGTGTTGCTGGCTGATACATGCCCACCCTTGCCGTTGATAGCGCCAGCAATGACACCCTTTCCATCAACGACAGATTGCTTTAAATTGTTTATCTCATCGCGTAGCACTTTCCAGCTACCGTCAGCTTCGTAATACTTAAAAACGCCATCAGATAAAGCAGCAACCTTTGAATTGTTTGAGTAAAAGTCAACCCCGCCGTCACCGAACCAATTAAGACCCGTATCTCCATCACCTATTGGCAAGGATAGAGCGGATGATGATCCGAATTGCGTATTTTTAGCGACCCACACTTGACCGGATGTTTCGACCTTCCCGGTTAGCGCTGTAGTCGCGGCTTGGATAGTGATTTTACCGTTACCAGTGGCAGTTGTGCCGCCTTCGGCAATAATTCGCGAGTCGTAATCAATTGCATTTCCGCTCGTGTGGAAGTCGAAGAACGCCGGGCCAGCCCCGGTAACATCTGCGCCAATTTCAATGGCTCTTTCAAGCCTTAAATTTCGTTGCGCGAATGTTTTGGTAGCTAACTCAACCCAAGGCAGCCATGCACCAGCTACTGTTCTGACCCGATTGTAAATGCTCCCGGTGTCATCTACGTACTTTTGGATGAGGGCTAGTCCTTCCGTCACGTTAACGGATGAGACGAAAAGTACACCCTTGGGATTTGCTCCCACTGGACTATTGTCTGTGGCTGGATTAAGAGACGCAAAATCAACACGCCATACACCTATGCCTAGAGCAAAGTTAAAATTACTTTGAAACATTTTACCTCTATCTACTGGCACAATGTTGTAAAGGTCAAAAAGGGCCTTGCTATTCGGCACAGTCGTAGCAGATTGTGACTTGTAATCTGCGCTGAGTCGGACGATACCTTTTTCTGTTAAACTTGCATCCGGGATATGGATGTTATCAATTTCTGTGAATGCATCTTCAATCCCCTGTTCAATACGGTTCATATCATTTTCGGTGACCGTATCACTGTATTTCCAATCTGTTTTACCGTTGTAAGGCATGTTAGACCTCCTTTATAGGCAGCGTGTGCAGCAACAATGTATCTGAGGTGATCGGCACATGAACATTGTTATCTGTGAGCGTTTCATCTGCGCTCGATTTCAGCTTTATATTGGTTACCAAGGATACACTTGAAGCCGGAATGATGTATTGCATGGCCACGGTAGAACCATCAACCCGCTTGACGCTGAAATCGGTTAATTCTACAGCATCATTAAGTACAACTTTAGCAATCTTACCGTTTACAACCTCTGCTAAATCAGTCAATAGTGTTGGTGCAATCATTTAATGATCACCTCCGGTCCAGCTTCCGCAAAGGGTATCGTACCAATACCCCATGAACCTAATTTTGTACGTCGCGTCAGAGTTCGATAGGACATTCGTTCCTCTACTCCTATCGCGTCTTCAATCGATGTTTGCTGCTGATACACCATGTTAGCCGGCTTGATCACTGACACAGTCCTCTCCACCTCACTGAAGACTGGCGCATTGCCAATGTTGGCCGTGATAGAGAGGACACGGTTTGCATAGTCAACCGTGACGATGGTTAATCCCTCGCCCACCAGCTTATCCAGTTGCTGCTGCAAGTACCGGACTGTAAACGGCGGCTTGGTGCTCATTCGGTTGATCAAACGGATCTTCCTAAAATCCAGTGATTCTGTCGTGGGATTCGCCTGTATGCCTAGCCTTTGTTCGCGGCGTTTAATGGCCTGAGCATCGGACGTCATAATAAATTGGTTGTTCCTGATTTGAGTCACCATATCAGTGAGCTTCCGCATCTGTGGTAACTCCGCTTCCGTAATGACTTGAAATTCTTCAATCTCCTGGAGCTCAGGCGGTAAGGACTCCAATAACTCATTACTCACTCAGCGTCACCGCCCCCATTACCGGAATCTGGTCGCTCGTAAGCGTCAGGTTATCTGTGGAACCGTTGATCTGCGTATCGGTTACATCTATGATGCCTTTGACATCCAACATCCTGGCATCAATCTGAGCCGTCCTTACGATGATCGGAGCCGAGTCTGCCCACGTTTTTCTTAAGGCTAGTAAATAATCAGCAATCGTAGCTTCGACATCAGGCTGCACAGAACCGATAGAAGACCCAGCTTCCAATGTGATAATTGATGAAACGTTTATCGTAACCTTTGACGCGCCAGTTATTGTGACCTTATGATCGATAGGAGCAAGACCCATCCCCTGGCCGCTGTTGACGATCGGATCAATGATGGTTTGTACATCATCCACAAGTGCTGCAGAAGGTGCGTTATAGTCAGATGCGATGATCGTACATTTTACTGTTCCGCCGCCTTGCCAGACCGGATAGACTTTTGTTGCACCGACTCCAGGTAAAGCGTTAACCCGTTGTTTATAATCCGCCACATTTCCCCCAAAAGCTGGTTCGTTCATTGCATCGTAGTACCTGTTACGCAATACCTCATCCACTTCTGCCTCCTCTCCGGGCACAAGCACATCAGACAATTCAGCCCGAACCAAACCCGCTACATAGGTAATGGGAATGAGCTGCCCGAATTCCTGATTGCCAATGACTCCAGGAGTCTCACATTCTAAGCGGTATATGCCAGTAGATATTTTTTGCACAGCCACATAGGTAGCCTCGTTACTGGAATTGCTCAATGCATACCGAGTTTGCAGCGGAATATCAACGAGTACATCACCAGAACCGTAGAACGTGCCCATGCGGATTGCTTTGGTTGCTTGCTGACGGTTAACACCGTATTCTGCTGTACGACGTGAGAGGTAAACCCCTGTGGACGTATCAGCAAAAAAGAGATTCACGTCTATACTGAACTCATAAAATACTTCAGCTAGCTTTTTGGCCACTGGAGCCAAAGCATTATAGATAATGCTTCCCTCACGCTTATCGTATCTGTCATCGACGGTGGCAAGCATTTCCGCCATGATGTTATCGAAGGTTCGATCATCGTACATTATTGAATGTCGCCTCCTGTTCAAAATTACCGAATTCCGTCACAACGGTAAAGGTGACTAATACTTCATCTCCGTTAAATGACAGCCGGAAGTTAATCACCTCGGATATTCGGTCATCCTGCAGTAACGCCTCTGTCACGCATCTTTGCAGCTCTGATCGGACAATGGCCTGTGATGCTCCTACGATGGGGATACGTTCCATGCCATAGTCCACCGTATAGATGAAATACTGGAAGCGATCCGTGGACAATATTAAAATAACGGCCTGCTTCACTGCCTCCAGACCGTCAACGTGATCGCTTATTCGTTTATTTGCAAAATCGACTTGATAGGTATAACTTGGCTGCTGCTGTTCTGTGATATGCTCTTCAGTGAGTGCCGCACCCGTCGGAATCATTCAGAATCGACCTCCCCCAAAACAATATACTGATTACCGCCTTGAGCTCTCAGCAGGACAACAGAATCGCCTGCTTTGAAACTTGCACCCTTGAGCAGTACCAGCGCCTCCTTGGGCAAAGGTAGTTTCTGGTCGATCAAGATGGACAACGGATCAGCGGTTGTCACGGTGCCGTAATATACACCCACGGGACTCCCGGCCTCATTCGTCGCTTTGCTCAACGATTTTAATGTGTCAGAAAGTGCCATCAAACCACCACCAATTTAAGCTTCATCGTGTGTACTGCTCCTTCGAAACTATGAGAGCACTCGTCTACGCAGAAATACTGGCTCAAGCCAAGCTCCTCGATCACAACAGGGATATAGGAACCGGCTCGAATGCCAGGCACGCCTATGGCTGTGAGCGACAGACTACGCGTCTCGCGGTTTTTGAGCTGGGCCAACTGACTCAGCAATTGATTGATTTGTGCCGCATTCTGTTTTTCATCAGCTACCTGGTACAGTTGCAACTGCCCCCATCGGGCTGAATTGGCACTGTCCTGAGCGATGTAAACGTCACGTTTCCCGGTTTTCTTGTTGTTCTGAACGATCTTGATTTTGGTGTAGGTGTCCGTGTCGATGGATCTGGTATACTCAAAATCGGTCATCAGGCTTTCGTCACCAATACCAATATTCGCCTTCAGCTCCGATAGCCTTCGAACCATAAGCTTGCCGAAGTCATCAAAGAAAATAAAGTTCTGTCCCGAGTGGATTAGCGTAAGATCGAGAGCCTTCCAGATGGTATCGAGCAGCTTTTTGTTATCTTCAATCATCACAGGGATGACATACCCCGTGTCCTGTAGCGTTCCTGTCTTTAGGCCAAAATCATCAGCAATCCGCCTCACGACATCGCTGGCCTTGATCCCCTTGAATACATAAGTGTCATTGCTCATCAGATAGCGGATCTGATCGTAGCATTTCACCTTCACACTCTCGTCCCTGCTCTCGTTAATCTCAAATACATAGCCGTAAAAAATGTTCCATTCTCCGTCCCGTACCCGGATCACATCGCCGTTATTGATTGCAAAAGACGGGTCTTGGTAGATCCCGCCTTTAATCATGGTAAATTCAAACGATGAAGCCGCGCCTATTCGCTTCGTAGTCCATGTTGCATCCGAAACGATCTGAGACACATCCCACACACGCCCGTTTTTGTTATCCAGTAATATCTCCATAGGTTCCCTCCTTACTAACTACGTCGGCATTTTCAATACTTTGCCCACTGGCAGCGATTTGAGCTGCGCATCCGTGAGGCTGTTTGCCGCTTGAATGGCACGCCATTTGGAATCATCACCAAGCACCTTACGGGCAATGCCGATTAAAGTATCTCCCGGCTTCAAAGTGTACGTCTTCAGCTTGTTCCGGCTGTCGGCGCGTGTCTTTTTCTTGGCTACAACCGTATTGCTTCCTGCACGGGTAGCTGTCGTCTGCTGTACCACGACCTTTTGAGCAGAGTAAAACTTGTACTCCTTCAGCTTCAGGCTGAAAAAGATGTCACCAACTGCGCCATTTTGTTCCGACCAGTCGAATTGCTCTATACTGGCAGGTGTGTTGATCTCAAAGGTCGAGCCAACAAAAATAAAGCGGATAGGGCGTTTGGTCCCCATCCACTTCTCGATTAAGTCTTTATAAAACGACGGCTCAAATACCGTGCCGCTTGTAAATGGCATCGGGCTGGCTGGGAAGAAGCTCTCAAAGCTGTATTCCTTCAGCGCTGGGTCTTTAATCACATTGATCTCGCCCAGCTTGGACACGTCATAGGTGCTTCCTTTGCCTCCGCTACTGATTTCAATTTTGCCTGGCACAATGGGGAGCTGGAATCCTTCCTCCTGATTGTTATAGCTTAGATAAATACCATACTCAACCAACGCCATACACCCCCGATGCGTTAGACGCCAGTTCCGTTTGAAGATATTCATCGATACGGCTAATGACCGTGTCTACGTCATAGCCGCTGTTGTAGTTATTTGCACCCGTAAATTGGATGGACGGCTGCAAGGTAACGAAATTCCGAATATCCTTCATTTCGGCCAACTCGCGCATTGTCTTCAAGTCTTCAGAAGATACATCTACAGTGTCTTTTATCTTCCCGACCTCTCCGACTTTGTCGATACTATTCAATTTTCCGTTACCTGCACCTATACCGGCTCCGGCTCCAGTTCCTGCTCCAGCAGCTGCCTCTTTCGCAGCAGCCTTTGCTGCGGCATTAGCAGCCGATCCACCACTGTCTGCTCCTAAACCAGCACCCCAATTATAGCCGGTGTTCCACGACTTACCGTAGTCAAATCTGCCCAGGTCTCCGACAATGCTGTCAATGTCCAGGTCTTTGACTTTTTCTTCGTACTTTCCATTTCCGTATTTCTTCATTGCCACGGTAGTCATGGAGGAGAGACTTCCCCGCCATCCAGCTACAGTATCGGCCATGTTGCTGCCGAAGATCGTATCCATTGCTTTAGCGATACGCTCCAATACTCCCAGGACATTGTCCGCCAAATCGCCAAACAATTTGATTACCGCCCCAATTGGATCGTTGAACACATTCCCGAGGAAGTTGGCAATGGCCTGAAACCAGCCATACCAAAACTCGATGACGCCGAACACTATTTGCAGCAATCCAAGAAATAGATTGGCTATGAAGGCTCCAGCAACGGCCAGCGCTCCGACGATCATTCCCGTCGCCGATAAAGATGTACCCGCCCATTTATTAATGGCTGCAATCACAAGATAAAACAGCGCGATCAGGGCCACGATAGCAAGTATGATCCAAGTGATAGGACTCGCCAGCAATGCTGCGTTCAGGCCCCACTGGGCTGCTGTGGCAGCTGCTGTGGCGCTAACTGAAGCTAATGTTGCTCCTGTAAAGGCTGCCTTTGCAGCCGCCGAAACAAGTTCTGTCGCAGCTAGAAATCCAGTTTTAAGAGCCGCGCCTGCAAGAGCAATTTGGTATAAAGTGAGTGCCCCAACCATTGCTAAAACAATCGGGGCGATCAACGGCCAGTTTTCTAGAATAATTCCCGCAAGAAACATAGCAGCACCAGCAATTTTAGAAATGACGTCGAGTCCCGTGGCGAGAGAGTCAAAAAACGGCTGGAACCTCCCAGACTCGAACGCTTGATTCAGCCAGGCTATTGCCGGTGCGATTGCTTCAGCAGCAGCGCCACCTGCTCCAGCTAACGCCAATGCAAAATTCCGCTTTAATTGCTCAAACTGGAATCCAAAATTATTTTGCAGTGCTTCAGCTGCACGAGCTGTCGCCCCTTCAAAGCCTTCCAGACCTTTCTCTCCGGCCTTCATTGCCAGAACTACACGATCTCCCATGTCCTCCCACTGCGTTCCGAAGAGTTGGACGCCGATTGTATTACGGTCCAAATCGCTGCCCAAATTTCCAAGGGCAAGGAGAGTAGCCTGAAATGCTTGGTTTGCCTTATCTCCGCCAGCAGCGATATTCGTAGCCATCTTGTTCGCATCAAGGCCGAGTGCCTTGAATGCACCAGTGCTCGTGTCGGACAAATCTTGCATTCTAATGAAGCTCTCCTTGACGCTATCCCCGACCTTGTCCAGATTCCAGGCCCCTTGTTGGCTCCCCGCAATCAGCGTTGCAAACATTTGCTCAGCGCTCATGCCAAGTCCGGCAAAATGGACACCGTATTCATTCACTGTATCCAGCAGGTCATTAGCGTAGTTCCCGCCCTTTTGAAACCCAGTCGTAATCAGATCAAGCGCCTGCGTTTCACCAAGCCCGTTGAAGTTGGCCATGAGCGTACGCGTAACTTTGGATAACTCGCTGATTTCCGTCTGTCCTTTGGCTACTCGCTCTACAGCATACGCCGACTGTGTGAAAGCTGTCGCCGCATCTTGAGACAAGCCATTCAGGTTCTGCCGGACGGTTGCCATGTCATTACTTATGCCAGTAAGGGTTTCGCCCCAGCCAGCAGCATAGATGCTGTTTACATCCTGCATCATGGCAGCGGCTTGTCCCTGATCCACACCTGTTTGAGCTTGTAGGCTGCCCTGCATCTGCTGCTGTCTTGCAGATCCCCCTACGGTGCCGTTGACTAGAGCCGCGCCGCCGAATAGTCCAGCCGCCAGCCCCATCAACTTGCCAAAGCCACCAAAAATAAGCCCGCCGTCCCCACCGCCCCCGGGACCAGGACCAGGACCTGGGCCTCCTCCACTCTGGAGTGTCGCTATGAGCGTCTGCACTTCAAGGCGCAGCCGCTCCATAGTCGAGTCCAAGCTACCCATAGCTCCTGTTAGCTGAGCATTTACCTGCAACTCTACACGCGCCGTAATCCCTCTGAGATGAGATTCGATTTGGCCGCGGATTCGAGATGCGGTACGTAAAGCATCGGAGTCGTCAACATGAACCTTTATGTTGAGATTTCTCACGGGGCGTTCCACTAAGCGGCGCATACGCTCCAAGCTGCTAATTGCAGCCTGAACTTGATTATTAACACGCCGCAGCGGAGCACTGAATCTGTCCATCATCTGTATCGTTGCAGCTACTGTAGGCAATCAATTCACCTCTTTCACACAAAAAGAAGCCGCCACTCGGGCGACTTCGTTTTTTACAATTCGTATGTTTGTTTTTCCAGGACTGGGAGCAGGGGGCGTAAATTATCAATAAACCTTGCTGCTTCCAGAGATTTTGCTTCATCTGAAAATAGCAATGACGCCAATTCTCCGTTGGATTTAAGATAATTCAGGATTAAATAACCCGTTACTGCTCTTTTCTCTTTACTGCTTGGCATAGATCCAATAATCGCGCCAACTGGACCGAAAAGCAAACCTCCAGCCACCCCTTTTAAGGCGCTACTTTCAACAATTTGTGATATTTCCACATCCATTTTATAATCAGCCGCCCTGAGCTGATTCAAATTCAAGTTGAATTCAGAACTACCGCTGACAATAGTCAGTTTGTCAGATACCACATTTAATTGACAAATTGTGTTTTCTGCTAAAGGTAAGCCAATCACATGATACAGCGTTGCTGTGAATCGATCCGCTTTTTTCCTTCGAAACAATCCCATCTGCCGAAGCCCTCCTGATCCGTTTTTCCTATATTCTACCACAGGGTAAATTTCTCAGGAGATTATTTTTTCTTCCCTTTTGGCTTCGGCTTGTTCCGTTCCCGCTTCTCCTTCTCAACTTTTTCGTTGATGGCTGCTATGACAAAAGCTTTCTCCCGGATCGGCAGATTCATAAATTCACTAGGCCATTTTTTTAATTGGTGGAGGACGTAGTATGCATAACTGGCGTCAGAGTCCTCCTTAATTAGTTTTTTGCCTCATCGACTAAATCTTCCATTTCAATATCAAATCCGCTGAGCGAGCTAATCTTCTGTGACAAGGTGGCAATCTCCCCTGCCAGCAAGACCTTCTGCACATATTCTTCGGCGCTAGCACAGCCGAGCTTTTTCAGGCTCTCGGCGTCCCGGAAATTCGGATTCACCGTGTGCCGAATAACCGTCTGCAAATTAAATCGCTGTGAATCGAATTCAACCTTACGTCCCTTCTTGATCGCGGTGCAGGCTTTACGCAGATCGTTAAATTCCACATCCGTCATAGCCTTGATCGTGAACAAAAGGGGCTTCTTATCCTTGTCCACAAAGCGGTGCGAAACGGCTACCTCATCAGTGATCCCATCCACCAGATTAGCATTCAGAAACTCTTGTAAACTCATAATTTTATCCTCCTAGTAGGGTGAGGCGCCAATTAGGCGCCCGTAATGGTATTAAATTCATCTGGCATGTCAACATCACCGAATGTATAAGGTAGCTCTTCATCAAGCATATCGTCAGTCGTCGCGTCGAACTTCGCGATTACAAGTGAATCCAAGTTACACTCCTTAACAATCACGGTTTGTTTTCCGGTTGCTGATCCAGGCTGTTCGTTAGTAATCATCAGATCAAACCAAAAGTCCTGACCGGTCTTAATGTATCTCAGCATCAATTTTCGAAAAACAGACGTTACATAATACACGGTCATTGTTCCGTTTCCTGACCATCCAGACCCCCGTTGAGGGGTGTTGGTTTTGCCGAGGATCGGAACATCCACTTTATTTTTTTCTACTGTTGCTTCCCCGGTTTTAGCGTAGAAAAGCTCGTGCACTTCACCTTCAATAGTTGCGTGGGCAGTGGCCATTTTTCCGCTAATCGCGTCTTCGACATTCATGAACATTTAGATTTCCCCTCCTTTAGCTGACCGTAATTTCAAAATAGAACTTCTCTGCGCTGTCAACTGGTTGAATGGCTTGTTTAATAAGAACCGCATCAGATTCGTCACCTTTAATTACTGCGATATCTGATTGAGCATCAAAATTTTGAACAGCCTCGATATCTTGAAGATCTTCCATATAATTCACGCATTCATTTTTAAATAGATTACGGCCAATGTCGTTATTGCTGACCTTGCCAACATAGAACTTACTGAAGATAGTTTGATAGTCAATCCCTATTGCATCCAGAACGCGTATCACACGATTTTTGCGGAAGAGTTTACCTTTTTTCGGTGTGAAGCTCGTCAAGGTATTAATATCGTACAAGACGATTACCGTACCATCTGGTCTTGTTGTGAAGACAAACTCACCAGCATCAGCCGCAGCTTCAAGTTGGGTTCTGGTGTACTTTGTTACTACATCAGCAGCGTCCTCATACGCCTTGTTTGTCAGGGATTCATTAACGTTGGCCCCCGCTGTTGCCCCGGCTACCCATGCGCAAACTTCTGCCGCCGTTAGTGTAGTACCATCAGTTAACGCCACGCCATTTTTAACGCTAATTACGCCCTCATAGTCGGCCTTAGGGTATTCAGGCAAGACTACCTGAATGTATTTGCCCTCATCGTCTCTCAGGCGCTTCGCAAATGCGACATAAACGGATTTAAGGGTTGCGTCCGTAGAAGTAAGACCAATCGTATTGAAGTTTTGAACCTCAATTTTAGTCAAATATTCGGTATGGTCACCATTTGCAACCGTACCATCCGAGCCACCTACAAGCGGCGCGCCTGCTGTTTCGGTTAATGCACCAGCAGTCCCGCTGAAGGTTACCCAATTGTTCGCTACCAGTTCGCCAGCCGTGCCTACCGTTTGACGATCCATTTCTGTACCGCTCAAAATAGTAACGACATCAAACTTAGATGTATTGTCTACATTAGCCTCAATCACTACAGTAATGTCATTGCCTCTAACTCCTCCATAAAGGGCTGTAGCGCTCAATACACCCGCCGTTACGGTTGCCTTTGTCCCTGTGTTCAACCGGTATAACAGAACACGGCTAGCATTTTTAAATGCCTCTTTAATCAAGATCAATTTAGGATCTGTAATGTCGTATCCAAGGACGTCAAATACATTAGCACCAGCATCGATAGCAACAAGTGTTTTAGATGGCCCCCAGCTTAAAGAAAGTGGAAGGCTGACAACGCCTCGATCACCCAAGGTTCCAAGCGGGGCGGCTTCTGACACAAAGTTCATATATATGCCTGGTATCTTTTTATTTTGTACTGTCCAAGTGCCTCCAGCCATCATTTAGCCTCCTTCGCGTTAAAAATCTTTATCCTTTTTTCCACCTCAGCGATGGAATACTTTTCCTCATCATCCAGGATGGCTGCAAGTACATCCTTGTCCACGCGCTCGAAGCGCTTGGCTGTCAGCAGCTGCGTTTTGCTGTATGCAGGCTCCTTCTTGGGTTCGACGCCTTTAACAACTCTTTCCTCACTCATTTCAGACTTCCCTCCTGTCTCAATCTCCGCATCTTCGGATCATCCGGCTCTTGCCCACACACCAGCAGCGAGTAAGTAACCATGAAGTTCAGCACCTCGTCGACGATCTGATAGTGCATGCTCTGCCCTGGGTATCTCCGGCCGTTAATGTCGATCCACGCCAGCGCACCTGTCAGTTGCTCTGCCATGTCGTACATGTCTTCATTTGCACGTTCAGGGGCAAAATACCGGATCACAAAGGGATGGTCGCGGCGATAACGCCGCCCCAACTCCTGCGTGTGTGCAGGCTCCAGAAGCCGCACAAAAAAGCGAGGTGGATCAAGATTCTGCTTGATCTCCTCGCCGCTTATCGGGATGTCAGGGAAGGTCGAGTCCAGCGCTGCATGCACAGCATACCGCACTGTGTTAAAAGTGATTTGCACGGCACTACCTCCCTAAGTATCTCGTGATAAAACGCTCCAGACGCCTCTCCACAATCGCCGGCAGCTCACGCTCCAGTTCCGGTGTAGAGAGTGTCAGCATGAATTGACCCTCAACCCAGCCTACCTTCAGCCTCTTCCCGATGGCTGGCACGAATCTGCCTATAGTCTGCCTGTGGCCATATTCCACATAAGCTGCGTACAGCACTGAATTAAAAACCTCAATCTCAGCGCCTGTCGATGTCATGTTAATCTGACTAATGGTCCAACCACGGCGCAGGTCACCATCTCGGACGGGTGTCCGCAGAACGGCTTTGGCTAGCAGCCGGTTCGCCAGCTCCTCAGTGCATTCTTTCAAAAATTTCGGCCAGGCACGCTCCATAGCTTTGAGGTCATCGCCGAATTTTTGAAACTCGCTAAAATCAAAAGTACCCAATCCTGCCATTAGGCCCACTCCTTGTATGTCAAGTTGACCTCCTGGTGCGTTAGGTACGGCGGAAAGGGTTCCCCTGCCACGAAACGTTCAGGCACATCGAGGCGTGCCCTTCGCGTCACAAGGATCATGTCCCCCTGTTGTATATCCACTTCAGGGTTCAGGAATAGCTTGGCGTCATACTGCGTATCGTTCTGCACATCTGACTGACCGTTTTTAGCCAGACCTGTCTGGGATAGTCGGCAAGCCAGTGACTCATAAATCATGACCGCTGTCTGCTTCGTCTCCCTGCTGGCTGGGTCCTTGGCATCCTGATAGCGATACACAGCGCATGAATCCTCATAGGTGAGCTCCAGTGCAGCACGGTAACGGTCGTAATTAATCACCCCTGCCACCCCATTCGCCGATAACGACGCAACTCAGGAGCGTAACTGGTCACAATCGTTTCAACCGCAACGCTTCCTGTGCTACCCAGCTTTACCGATGTGTCGCCGATCTTGACCTCTACGGCGTCTTTGCCCAGCAGCGCTGCTACTTCTGGCAAAGCAAAATCACGGACCTTCAGCAGATCAATGACCATATTCGACCAGGTGTATTTGAGACCTGCCGGAATCGCTAGTTGATGGGTATAGTTGATAATCCGCTGCTTAATCTCGTCCATGTACATCTCGATCGTACTATCCAATACCGTGTTATCTGGAGGTAACTTCAGCCTTCGCCGAATCAACTCAAAAACCTCGTCTTCAAGCTTCATAACGGCCCTCCTTAATTGGCCGCAACAGCCGCCTTGACTTTCTCCAGGATTTCATCCTTTTTCGTTGCCTCGCCAAGATCAATTTTCAGCTTCTCAGCATGAGCTTTGAGCTCAGGTACCGTCATTTCGTCAACATCTTGCCCCGGCTCTGTGTTCTCGTCGTTTTCATCCAGTACCGTAACGTGCGCCTTAATGCGCTCATACTGCTTAGCTGTCAATGAAAAAGACGCTCCCTTTTCGTAGAGCGTCCCGTCATGCCGTACCTGAATTTCCTTTACCTCAACCAACATTGTCGATCACCCCTTTACAATACTTGCGCCTGGAAGACGTTGTCCGCTTCCGGGAAGCTTGGCAGCGCAGTTGCTACGGCCTTCGTCCAGGTACTCACTGGGTCTTTACCTTCCTCGTAGACCATCGCCAATACATTGCCAATCGTCTGTGTCTGGATGGAAGGATCACGAGTCAGGCGAACTTCTTCAGCAGTCGGACCGTAGATTGTATCGCCCAACTTGTCAGGACCAAACAATGAGATTTTATTTTCCGGGAAGTATCGGTTAGTGGTGTACGTGCCGTTCGCTCCCTGCTTCTTGTACTTGCCATCGTAGACCGCTATCTGCGGCAGTTCAAGCTGTTGCAGATAGCTGTTCAGTTCTGCGCGGCTGGCCATACGGCTGCTGCCGTTGACCCCGTACAAGGCACCGACTACCTTCGGGTGTTTTACCATTGCACTAAGTACCTTAGTGGAAGTAAGGGCCCGCGTCGGCTTCTCATCCAGAGTTGCCGACATCTCTGCAAGGATTTCAATAGGGTCGGATGCGGGATCAGACCAAAGATCAGTACCACTCAGCACCAGCTTATGAGCCGATGGAACGCCGTAATCAATTGTTGCAGAAAGATTATTTTCATCCAGCGTCACAGTACCGTTTGCCAACACTTCCATACGCATGGCTTCGGCACGAGCGCGAACACCAGCGACCAGAATGTCTATATCGTTGAATACTTGACTCATAAGGTATTGCCTTTCTGCTTCATTACGCGGGGATTCCAGGGCGATGATTTCCTTCTCTCCCATTCTCAGCTTACGCTTGATCAGCGCCAACTCCAGCATCATCTTGCCTGCTTCACGGCTCCCGATCTCTGATTCAGTATCAAATCCGTGTATTGAGGCGATCACGGGAATACGGTTAGCGCCGACAATAGCGTCGAATTCCAACGACTGCCTTTTAATCTCCGGGAACAGCGTCTCCCCCAGGAGTGCCGGGTACTGCCTGTTCTTAAGATAGTTCAGGATCTCCTTCTGTGCGAACAATTCCAATACTGTAGACATATTTGAATATCCTCCCTCTCGGTCGATTACACGACCTTTTTAAATTTGATGCCCTTCATGGCCGTCTTGGCTTCCGCTGCTGGTGGTACAGGCAAGCGCGCCTCCAGGACCCATGCTTCCACAAGTACAGAGCCTGGCTGCGGTCCCGTCGTCACGTCCACATCATTCAGCAGCAAGCCGAAGGCCGTTCCGTCATTTGCAGGGTAGACCGTACCTGCAGGTACGATTTTGCGACCTTTGGCATCCGGCGTCACACCAGTGTTGTCAACCTGGTACGTAAACGCAGTATATTTCTGGCTTGCCAAGAAATTCGGCTGCGATACAGTTTCTCTTTTCACATACATACTAATTCTCCTTTCTTAGCCCCAAGGATTTGGCGCGGCTGCGGGGGCTTTACCGCTCTCATTTGCCGATTTTGCAAAACCGGCTCCAGCACTTGCTTCTCCACCGCCTCCGTTCGGGTCTCCACCCTCTGGCGGTTTGGCACCCTTGAATTTAGGCTTATTGCCGTCTTCCGGAATAAACAAAAATCCTCTGTTCTCACGCAGGGCTTTTACCTGGTCATCCAGTCCACTTTTTACGGTTCCACTGTCATCCAGCTCAATCTTCGTTTTGTCCAGAAGCCCAGAAACGATGTCCAAGTCATGAGCTTGGCCAGTCAGTGCCAGCTTAATAGCCGTTGTCAGCTGCAGGTCTTTTACCTTCGCCTCATACTGCTCCTTAGCCGTCTTGTTATCACCTTGCAGCTTCGTAATTTGATCCTTCAGCGCCTGATTATCGCCGGCAGATTTCTTCAGGTCCTCAAGTTGGCCGGATACTTTGTCTCGGTCCTGTTCAGCTTGCTTCTTGGCGTCGTTCACTTCGTCGAATCGTGCTTTCGGAATGAACCCCTTCAGCTCCTCCGTAGAAGCAGCCGCCGCTTTCGTCGCCAACTCATCAGTCAGACCCAACCCAATAAATTGATCTTTGTTCATGGTTGATCCCTCCATTTTCATCTTCGCTTGGTATCCCGGTCGCGTCCGGTGATGTCCCGTTATTCGCGTCGTGGGAAACGACGAAGGCCCTAGCAGTCTCAGCTAAGGCCCAATTATTCGGTTTCAGCCAAGTCGTATTCGGCTTCTAGTACCTCACGGGTACAAATCCGCAGTGTTCCGTCACTCTCTTTGACTATGCACTCGTCCTGTTTGGCGACCAGAACACTGTAAGCACCTCGGATGACTCGCAGTTGTACGCCGTCGCTGGTGTACTCTACGCTAATCGGCAACCCCGCAAAATCGATGATCGCCTTGTGATTCTCAGCTGTATTCGTGAACTCAATTACGTCGACGTATACCTTTTTCATATACCGTTGTGGCACAAGCCCACCTCCTGGAATATAAAAAAGCACCCTCGCCTCAGCGTGAGTGCTTCAATCCTTTTTATTGTTCAGAACACCGATTTTCTTCAGGTGTTCTCGTAGTTGTTCGTTGTTTTCCTTTTGCTCTTTCTCTGAAACTTCTCGATGTCCAATTACTTTGGGTCGACCCAGGTCATTCCAGCGAGGGTCCGTGTATTTGTCCTTGCTCATTTCCTCAGCTCCCGAAGCAAAATATGGTACACGCCATCGATCACCTCAATACTGACGACTTCGAACGGGAAGTCTCTGCCGTAAAGCACCTCAAGCTCACCCGGATTATAGGATCTGAGATCGGCACCCATAGAGGCATTCAGAATGTAGTAATGGATTTGGCCTTTAGCATTATACATCGCGCCTGCTGTCGTTGATACATATTGAGGATATTGTATCACGGCTCCAGGGGTGATGTCCTGCATGAATTCCTCAACATCCGCAATCGAAGCTAAGTATATCGAGCGTGTAAGATCGCCCGTGAATCGCGGAACTTTATTCAGCGCACTGTCTAAATGCTGAACCCACTGCATTTCATCACTGCTCAGTGGTTTACCTTCTCGCAGTTTTTCATTCAGCACATACGACTCGCTGCCGATATACCGGGACACAGCCGCCTCTTCTGGTTCGGAAAGCTTCGGAGGAATCGGCACTCCCTGCTGCGGTGATCCAGGGACGTCGATTTCTTCAAAATCAGGTTCTGGCGGAGTCGTCGTTCTGACTGCCGGCGGCTCTACAGGTTCAGGCACCGTCACGGGCTGCTGATCGGTTCGTCTCGGCGGAATAGGAGTGCCTGGCGTTCCCGGAATCTCGATTTCACTGAATTTAAGCTCCCTTGCCGCTTGAGGCTCAGGAACGTCATCCTTCGGTACATGCTTGGCTGCCCACTCTTTATAGGAGATGTCCGCAGGCACTCTATAAGTCTTGCCATCTGTACCGCGTGCTGCACGCTCATGAGGCTGCTCCTCCGAATCCTCTGCCTCGTCATCAAACACAGGGATCGTCGTAGATCGGCAATAGGCATGCAGCGGAGGATAGTTAGCACCTGGCTGGGCCTCACTGATCGGTATGACCTCCCCGTCCATCTCACGGCAGGGATTGGACGTCTGGCTGTCCAGCGTGGCCACGAACCTATAGCTCTTTACCCCTTGTGCCTTGTACCCGTCCATCCGGGATTGGCCACTGAAATAGGCAGCCTCCGTCAGTATCAACCGTTTCGCATTACGTTTACTTACGCCCATCCGCTCTGCAAAAGCGGATATGACCTTATCTGACGGCTCCCCACGAATCAGGTTTTGCGTTAGCGAGGTTTGCAACTCTGCCATCAGCTTGTCCCTGTCTCCCCATATTCGGGCTGAGAAATTACGGCCATCTGGAGCCCAGGGCTTAGCAAGCACCTTATCGATCTGCTTACCATCCAATTTAGCAAAGGGAATGCCCTTTCCTGCTCCACGCTGCACCTCATAAATGCCCTTGTAATAACCATCCTCGTAAATATCGCCAAGCACTCCAGTAGCCCCTCGTACCTGGCGAGCCGTCAGCACCTCGACCTCTTGCCTGATCTTCAGCTGCAGTTCCTCCAGCCGTGTGATATGGACCTTGGCACTGGCATTCTCCAGTTCCTTCATCCAGCGCTGATCGATGGCATTCTCCCTGCCGGCTTTGATATAGTCCTCTACCGACCAGCGGAATTCCTTCAGCTCATTTGCCTTCAGCAGCTTGCGTGCTTCAGCCATGCTGATTTCGTTATTCTTGGCCATGCGTGCATACCAAGACTCTGTTTCCCTATTGATCCTGGCTAGCGTTTTGTCATATTCGGCGCTCTGTGCCTTGATGTAGTCCTCGCCCTTCTTCAACTGGGCTTCATTCAGAACTTCCATCCGTTTGGACCAGTATTCCTCCGACTTCACTCAGCGTCACCGCCTGGGACACTAAACCCTATTGCCTCTGTGGACCCAATAGGAGGCTCAGCAGGTACATTAACCGAAGAAACGAGCTCAGCCAGCGCCCGGACATCATCGGAGCACACAGGTTGAGCCGTCGAATAGGAGTCTATACAGAACCTAGTCATTCCCTGAATCAGTTCGTTCACCAGTCGGATCGTCTTCTGTTCCAGCATCAGGTGCACCTCCTCCTATACCGCCGTATGCAGCAAGATCCGCTGCGGCGCTCTCCTTCTCTTCCTCGATTTGCTTGAGCTCGTCATCTGTATTTGTCGTCCACGGATGGTTAGCCACGATGGTCCGGTTACTGATGACCCCTACGCTATTTTTAGCATTGGTGACGGCCTCAGTTTCGTTAATGACGATATCACGGTTGAAGATGAATTCGACATCCTTCTCAGAATAGTCATCGCCGCCTGTATTTTCGATATGGGTATCGACGAACCAGAGAAGCTGCTCCAAGGCAGCCTGGAATTCGGACTCCATGTCGTTCATATCCATGTCGAGATCCGCATACAGGAATTTCAGCGCAATACCGGAGGCGTTGCCCATCTCCTGCCGCTGCGTATCGACGCCCCGGCCGAATTCGTAGATATTCTTACGGAGCTCATCCATGTGATTCTTGTAGGCTTCAGTATCGATGGTCAGGCTGATCGTCTCGACCCCGCCTTCGTTGTCCACGAACGCCACACGATACAGTGCGATATTCTTGCGGAATTCTCCGGCACCCGTACCGTTGAAATTATTAACCACGTAGATACTGTTAGGCAGATCCTCCAAGTTATTGGCATTGCCTGACTTCTGTTTGTCGTAGTCATCCACCTGCTGCTTAATCAGATCCAGCAGCGGCTGCTCCTCGTCGTTGTACTTGAAGCAGATGAACGGCAGCCGCTCCCAGTTCATAGGCTTGACCTCTGTACCATCCACATAAGAAAAGTGTGACGTCTCTTCGATTAGCTTCAGTTGCCCGTCTTCTTCGAAGAGTTTCATGCCGTCTTGGTCCCACCACTGGATGCGGCGAATAATCCGTTTCGTCTTAGCGACATAGACTTCCACGTCATAGACACGAATGAACGCCGCCAGCTCCGTATGAGCTGAGTCTTGCCAGATCGGCAGGCACTCCTCTGACGGGAGCCTCATAAATGACAGCTCTCCTGCCTCATTATAGTAGACCTGCATCCAGCCTTTTCCGCAATTGATAGCGTCTTTGCCGATATTTTTCAGGGTGCGTTTGAATGCCTTACCGAAGTAGTTATCCAGCTCATCTTGGTATGCCTTATCCTCCGTCTTGGCCACGAATGGCCGGGCCAGCAAATAACCGGTCTTTTGATCAACCAGTTTGCGAACAAACCCGTGCGGAATCCGGTTATCGGCCAGATTATGCTCATCCATCAGTCGCCCATCATCACCAATCGTCTGCCGGCGGCGATCCAGGATGTCATTCTTAACGCGGTAGTACCGTTTCCCTTCGAGCATCCGTTTACGTTCATCCGACGCTATCCAGGCACTGACTTCCATGCGGATAATCTCCGGCAACGTCAGCGGCGCATTAGCGTCCAGATTGTCCAGAATCTCCTGCAGTGTACTCATAATTTCCCTCCTCTCATCGTCGGAATGATACCCCAGCGCCTTTCAGGTCTGCGACCTCGTAATCATCCAGGGCATACCAAATAGCCGAGAAGGTATGAGGGTCAATGTTAAACTGGTCCTCAATAATCTCACCGGCTTTGTCTACTGCATATGTCAGCTCCTTCAGCTCACCTACCGTATTCGGGCAATTGCTGGAGCATATGATCTTCTTGAACCGCTTCACCTTCTTGGTGTATTGCAATCGTGAGCCTGCAAACTTCTTGGCGGCCCTCATACGGAAACCCATCTGCTTGAAGAACTGAATAGTCTTTGGCTCAGCGCTATCAGCCCGTATCAGCTCACCCGCCTCTTTGAACTCGGTAATGTCCTCAGCGGTCCGGTCATCTGTCATTTGGTTACGGTAATACTCCCAATGGATATAGAGTATCTTGGCATCATGATCTATGGTGAGCCTGAGCAGAGCGTTATAGGATTCTTCAAATCCGAAGTCCATCCCTGCCCGGTCTATTGGGTTACGGATACGTTTTACGGCTTCCATGACAGCGTCATGCGGCCACTCTTCGAACTGCGGTAGGACAATCTTACCGTTGACTCCAAAGCGCCCCTTACGAGCCACACGGTACAAGTCAGGATCATGCTGCTTCAGTTCTTCCAACTGCTCAATGTATGACGGCGGCAAGAACAGATTATCGTCGGCAGTGGAATGATGATACATCGTGTCATTGACCACCACAACCCGATCCTTGTATAGCTGCTCGTCATCCAGGGCAAGTATGTTCTTCTTCCGGTCCCGAAAAAAGAACTTATAGCACCAGTTGGCCGTACTGACCGGATTGGTGGACAAGATCATATGCAGCTTGAGTGTTGGGTGACGGAGACGGCCTATCAGTTCCTTGAAGCCCTCATACTTCACTTCGCTACATTCCTCAATCCAGATGATACTGACGTTGTGAATAGACTTGAGCTTAGCCGGCTTATCCATTCCCTTGAATATGATCTTGCTGCCATTCGGGAATCGGATTTGCATGGGCGAGGTGATGAATTTAATTCTGTCATCCAGCCCCATCTCCGTACATATATCCTCGAACAAAGCAAAACATGAATCCCGTATCGTGTCGTACACCTCGCGGACTACCAGGGCCGTGCGTTTCTCCTTCAACAGCTTCAGGATCAGCTTCAAGGCCACATGATAGCTCTTGCTGGACCCGTACCCGCCAACCAGGAAGTAATACTTGTGCTGCCAATCGAAAAGAAAGTCCTCAAAGTGCGGGTTAACTTCTTTCTCAATCATGAGCTGTCACCCTTACGCTTGATCAGGATCTCGATTGGCTTATCCTCGTCACTGTCCACTTTCTTATTCAGCAGAGCCACTTCACCCTTCAGCTTCTGGAGCCGTAGCTGCTGTTCCTGATCAGCTTTGCCCTGGCGGCACATTTCCTCATACTGACGTATGGAGCTCCGCAGTTCGGACATAGCCCGGCTCTGGGCCTGTAAGAAGGTCGCTTGCTTATCCCAGGCCTGCTGCACTTCCCACTTCTGACCAAAGACATTGCCGTCTTTCTCTTCGACCAGCGTTTTCGTCATATCCTTCTGGTCCTTTACATACATGATCTGCTGGGCCCGGATAATGGCCGTATACTGGATCATGATGTTGTCCCATAGCATATCCAGCGGTGATCTCTCTTGCAGCTGCTCCATGATTGCCAGCGTTTCAGCAGGCAGATACTTCTGGAATAAGCCATGAGTGACGGCCTTGTCATTGCCCGACGGACCGCCGGGTCCGCCTCGGTTACCCTTAGCATTCTGATTGCCCGGGGGTGCACCGCCTTTATTTGTGTGCACCCTTTTCTGTTTGTGTGCACCCTTTTTTCGCTCCCAGCCGTAGCGCTGCTTCCAGCTCTTGACGGTATTCAGGGAAACGTCGTATTTCTCAGCAATCTCTTTGTATTTCATGCCGCTTTGATAGTCGGCTTTGGCTAGTAAACGTTGCTCAGCCACTACATGGATCACCACCCCCGGCGTTGTGTTGGTTTTGTATGAATAATAAAAACTCAAGAAAAAAAAGAGCAAATGTTCTGTTTATTGGTCTTTAGGCACAAAAAGAGCCCTTCATCATGAAGGACTCCTTATGATTAGCTCGATTTATAATTTTTGCACACTATCATATTAGCATTTTCAGAATGACACCGTAAATGGTCAATTAGTGACACGATGTTTAACTGATCAATCGAATGCCATCCACCCCAAAAAGCAAGCTGGAAAAGGCTTCACAGGCTTTATTGATATCCCGGTAAATCGATCTTTTATTGATTTTGTGACAGTCACTAAGGTCTTCCACTGTTTTTTCCTGCTCTGAAACATATAAATCAAACAGTATTTTGAACCGTCGTATATCTTCTGGCTTCTTCGATTTCTCGGACAGGATCTGATAGATTTCAAGCATCCGGTCAATGTACCTCACCATAGCTGCTGTACGCTCTTTATTTTTTATAATTGCTTCAATAGCCAGATCATCAGTGTCCAGATACTCGAAAGAGTCAGGGTCCTTTAACTCTTCAAGCTCTTGCACATTAGAACCACAATGTATTTTAAATTTGCGATAATTGCGAAGTAGCATCTTTGTGTTTCTCAGCCGTCGATCTCTTTTAAATTTATTTTGCCGTTCCTGCTCCTTTTTATAAAATTCTAGTGCAGTCTCAGCAGCAATACGTGCAATCTCCTGTTTATTCATGATTCTTTCACCCTCTCTATTCCGTCCTGATCTATATCCCAGCTCATCTGTTCGGCCAGAAAGCCACAACACTGACACTGATACACATCGGATTGAATCTCGTCCATCTCATTGCAACACTCTGGACAAATCATCCTGTTTTTTTCTGCCTCTCATAAACTTCCTCAAGCCATTCCACCAACATAATCATTTGCTTGATCGCCAGCCGGTTATCCTGGTACTTCTTGCAGATCGATCCAGAAGAATCGGCCACCCAGCTCCAGAAATCAGCATTACTCATACCGAACTTCATGGCAGCCTCATTGACTTGACCAATCCATTCAACAACATCCCGGTAAAACGCCCCGTAATCCATAGGCTATAACTCCTCGATACGGATATATATACCTGGCACCTTCGCCCAAAACTTTTCTATGATTTCACTGGCCACAATGGCATCATCAGTCCAGAAACCCAATTCCGTCATAATGTCGAACGGCAGCTTATTCATGTTGTGCGTATCTGGCGTTGTTATCTTCCACTCGCCATCATAATGCTTGCTGCCCTCAGAGATCGGAAACAGCCATTTCACGACCACACGAAGTGCGCTGCTATACTTTTTCTCTGGCACATGTTTACCCAGGTGAGCCGTTAGTTTCGCCCGCGCCGCTTTAAGGTTGGCTGGTTCGTAGAAGACGGGCTTATCATTCTTGCAGCTAACCTGCTTCTCCTGATGTGTAGCGGTCGGCGGTTTCATCGGCATGAAGAATTCAGTCGTCATATTATCACTTCCATTTTCTAACTTTTGTTTTGCGGCGGGTTTCCCCATAAATTTAGGGGAAGGGGGAGGGGGATTTTTATACCCCCTCCCTTATTCCTTATATATTTATATATAGTGGTCGCCGCCGTAACTTGCGGCAATCATCACGTATCAAAATCCCCGCAACTTTTTGCGGAATTGCGGCAATCATGTTTCGCAACTTGCGGCGACCATAAAATGATGATTGCCGCAAGTTTTTGCAACCACCATAAAACATGATTGCCGCCGCAATTACTCTTCTTCTTTTTTGACGATACGGAACCCAATAGAACGGTCAATTTCATACCCATATTTCTTTATCCAGTCCCTCACAGTACGTTCAGCAACCTCTTTCCCAGTTGAGCTATACCATGCCAGAATATCCATAACGGTCGGTGGTTCACCAAAGTTACAGTTATTTACGACTTCCTCAAATTCTTCTGCCTTGCTCCTACGCTGTTCCTTGGCCTTGTCCTTCCGCTTACCAGATGCCTTTTGCCAAGGTGGTTTTGAAGATTCACTATCTGGATCAATGTCCTGTAGGCTGCCTGTTTCGTCGATACGGTGCACCGGATACTGGAACCACATGTTAACCGGGTCGAATTTGGCATACTCCCGCAGTGTACCTTCCACGCGCCATGCTGATCGAACTTTTACAGCCTTGAGGACCTGCTCTATGGTTGGCATGATATTCGTCATGACGTGCGGCATGGCACGCTTGGCGTGGTCTTCTATAGCTTTGGCACTGAGCAGATCATCCTGTGATACATGCTCCTGCAGGTATGCCGGGTTGTGCTGTTCAAAGAGCTGCTGATACATGGCACAAATCGCCTTATTCTCTTCTTGCTTCAGCAGCGCTTCCGTAACCTCCAGCTCCACCAAGTCAATCAACGCGTCAGGATCTCGGGCAAATACCCCGGAACCAGAAGCGCGGTCCATAGACTTCTTGCCACCCTGCGAACCCTTGGAATGGTGGTGGCAGTAAATGACGCCCGCCCCCAGCTCCGTTGCAATCTTGTCGAACTGGTTCGTAAAGTGGGCCATCTGATCGGCGCTGTTCTCGTCGCCTGTCAGGACCTTATAAATCGGATCGATAATAACAGCAATATAATTCTTCTTGGCTGCGCGACGAATCAACTTGGGGGCCAGCTTGTCCATCGGTACTGACTTCCCCCGCAGGTTCCATATGTCGATATTGCTGATGTGCCGTGGCTCCAATCCTTGCGCTGTATAAACATCACGGAAGCGGTGCAGGCAACTCGGCCGATCAAGCTCCAGGTTCACATACAGCACCTTCCCCTGTGTACATTGCCACGCTAACCACTTTTTGCCCTCGGCGATTGCAACGGAAAGCTCAATAAGACTGTACGACTTACCTGCCTTTGATGGTCCCGCCAGCAGCATCTTATGACCTTGCCGCAATACGCCATGTATTAAAGGTGGAGACAGCACCGGCATGTTGTCCCAAAAGTCCGTCAGGCTTTCAGGGTCTGGAAGATCGTCATTGACTCCTTCTATCCACTCATGCCATTCGGCCCAGCTCGCTTTCCCAATATTCGTATCAACAATGAATTGCTTCTTATCTTTTCGCTCTACTCCCGGCATGCGCGATAGCCTGGAAGGGTTACGGTTCTGATTGTCGATGTTCAATCCGTTCTTTTTACAGACAGTATAGAGGTAGTCCACCCGCTTACGGTACTCGTCGTAATTGGCCGCTTCGACCCGCACAATTGCGTGGATACTCTTGCCGCCGCTGTAGACCATAACAGCAATCGGCAGCTCCAGTTCCCGCATGATGGCGTTTTGCTTCTCAATATCCATTGTGTCAGACTCGACCAACGCATATCGGAACTCGGTCACATTATCGTTTTTGACACCCTTGCCGTCTAGCGGGTTGAATCGTATCCATGCCCCAGCTGCCGGATTATAGTCACCTAGCACAGAGCCGATATCTCCCCCGCTTTGGTTGAGTAGCTGAATAAGTTCACCGGCTGTACGGTCCCATGCGCCCTTTGTGGGAAGGTATTTGCCATCATCGTTTTGCCAAGTGTCCGTTACATACCCGACATTTTCCGATGCCTCGAACAACGTTTCCAGATAAGTGGTCAATTGCTGTACAGGATTCCAAGCGGAAGGCTGGTGGATCTCCTTGCCCTCTATCCAATTCTTATCAACGACAACATAATCACCGCCAGAAATTTCGTCATCCCATCCTAGCTCGTGGTCATCTCGATCCGAAAACGCAGAACGTGGCATCCAGCCATTATCCTTCGCCATTTGGGTAATCGTTGCGCCGGTGATGGGTGTGCCAGATCCTTCAAAGGAAGTCCACTTCTTGAAGCACTCACCGGGACGGTAACGGCCGCTGTCCCGCTTGCTCCAATCATCCCAATCACTGGCCGTATAACCCTCATATTTCAATGCCATGCCGACATTGACCCATTCCTGGTAACTCAGATACGCTGGATCAACATGGCCCAGCAAAGCAGTAAGATCCAGTTTATGCTCCATAAGCTTCTATTGTCTCCTTTTACTTTGTTAAAAAGCACTGCCCCGCTGCCAAAGAAAGACTCAAGGTACGTTGTATAAGCTGACATATTAGATATAATCCAATCTACTACGCTCCACTCGCTACCTGAATAATGTAAGCGACACGCTCAAACCAACTTCCCTCCTATCCCATATACTCACTTCTTCTTGCGTCAAAGCTACTATGCAAGGTAAAATTATCCTGTCAAAATGATTGCATCAGGAGTAGGTTCGAATCCTTCACTCTCCGAATGCTTTACAAAATTGCTTGAAGTAAATCCGTCTCTTAACATGCTACTTTCAGGGCTAATAAGTTCTGGCATAGCTGTTGTAATGACGCTCCTTCGTAAGAAAGGAATGATGCTTATGAGCATTTTGATTACTACCCTATCCCTGGTGGCTTGTGGAGAGTTGGTGTATGTTGGTTAGCACGGTTTGACAATATCGGCCACCAGGGCCCAAATGACCTGCCACTCATATGAGTGGCTTTTTAATACATGTAGCTTATTTTTAATCAATTGATCAGGAAGGTGATATTTTGAATAAGTTTGAGAGTATATCTATTTACAAAAAAGAGAAAAATAACAGGCTCTTTGCTATCATGTGTCCCGAGGAAATGAAACTTGAAATTTCCAGGTATATTTTTCAAAGGTTTGATTTTGAAAAACTTAAAGTTACAACAAGTCCGAATCAAACGTGGACCATAAAAGAGCCGTATGGATTATCATTGAAGGTAAATATTCATGGTCTGCTAAGTCATAGAACAGTAGACGATTTGCGAGAATCATTATGTGAGAAATTTGACCTAAGCCTGAGTGAAGATCTATCACACGCTAGACGCGATGTACTGTTCCCACCAATAAATAGTTTGGCATATAAAAATTGGTTAGAAACACATCGTTTTTTCTAAGATGCACGGAAAAATCTCGTTAAGAAAGATATTTGATAGGATCAATTCCATTCGGTACTCGCCATCCGTTGCCAGCGATTCGGTCAATTAATTTTTTCGCGTTATCGAACGACCAAGTACCAACATGTTCAAAGCCATACCGTTCAAGCAGGCGAATCTGTTTCGGTGTCGTCAATCCTTCCGCGCGCCGTTTATCCAGACGTTCCAGCAGCTTCGTTGCCTTGCCAGCATTATCGATTTCATCTGGCATAATGCCCAACTTCTCCAACGTCTTCACCTGTGCGTCACTCGGTGGAGACATCTCCCAGCCGAATGAAGGAACATAACTGGACAGATCCTCTGCCTGAATGCTCATTTCAAACTGAAGCGGATCAACTAGCTTTCGTTTCCGCTTCTTCATTTCTTCGAGCTGCTTGGCCAAGGCCTCTTCACGCTGTGCAATAACATCTTCAGCAGCCTTCTTTTCGACGTCTTCCAGATCCAGCGCAATACCAGCTTCTTCAATCTGCTTAGTCATAGCCTGAGCAACCTCTTCATTTTCCGCAATTAAATGTGCGGGATGGCAGAGCTCATGTCTTTCTGTATGCCAGAGGAAGTCCAATAGCAATAATTCAGTTTTACCTGGGAATAGTCGGGTACCGCGCCCAACCATCTGACTATATAAACTACGGACCTTTGTCGGCCGCAGAACAACAACACAATCTACGCTGGGGCAATCCCATCCCTCCGTGAGAAGCATGGAGTTGCACAGCACGTTATATTTACCGCTATCAAAGTCCTCTAATATCTGCGATCTATCCTGTGATTCCCCGTTGACTTCCGCAGCTCGGAAGCCGACTGCATTTAATATAGAAGTAATTTTCTGACTGGTCTTGACCAGCGGAAGGAACACGACAATCTTTCGGTCTTGTGCGACACGCCACATTTCGGCGGCTATTGAATCCAAGTACGGATCTAGTGCTGTGCCCAAGTCGCCAGATTTAAAGTCACCGGCTTGTTGTCCAACGGCTGACAGGTTGATCTGTAACGGGATTGTCATGGCCTTAATCGGGCTTAGATATCCCTCTTTGATCGCTTTGGGCAACGTGTATTCATAGGCCAAGCTTTGAAAGTAGCTTCCTAAATTACGCATATCGCCGCGGTCTGGCGTGGCCGTAACACCCAATACATTAGCCTGATCAAAATAATCAAGTACCCGCTGATAGCTGTCCGATAAGCAATGATGCGCCTCGTCAATGATAATGGTGTCAAAAAAATCCTTATTGAACTGCTTCAGCCGCTTTTCACGCATCATGGTCTGGACGCTGCCCACGACAACCCGAAACCAGCTACCAATAGATGTTTGATCCGCTTTTTCGGTAGCTGTTTTCAGTCCGGTTGATTTCTCCAACTTATCGGATGCCTGGTCAAGCAGTTCACCCCGGTGAGCCAGGACGAGCACACGCTCGCCCTTTCTTACCCGGTCTTCAATCACTTTTGAAAATACAATTGTCTTCCCGCAGCCTGTAGGCAGGACAAGCAGCGTCCGCTGAATGTCCTGTTCCCACTGAGCCTGAATAGACTGTCGGGCCTCCTGTTGATAGGGTCTAAGTTCCATAGTTACCCCCTAAAACTGGCCCGGCGTGAAGCCTCCACCCTGCTGTTGACCAGTTGGGAATGGGGCTTGATGTTGCGCCTGCTGATTATATTGAGAAGTTTGGTTATATTGTGGTTGTTGCTGATACGTCTGCTGTGGTTGCTGTTGGTAGCCCCCCTGTGGCAAAACTTCGTCTTGAGCATAGAAAGTCTTAATCTCGTTGCTAGAACGCGCCTCGCCTTTGTAGGTATAATTGCGAGTCTCAAGTTTCAGACGCCCCCGACGTCCTAGCGTTGCAGGCCAGTTCATTTTAAGAGGTTCCCCTTTCTTCTTGAGACCGACACCAGCAAAGAAATTCGAAAGAAAGCCCTCTGTTTTGCTGTGCAATAACAAGTTATGGGTTAACACCACATCACCATGTTCTGGAGAGTGAACTGTAATCTCCATCTTCGCTTGATTGCAAGCTGGCATTTTATCGCTACCGCCGAAACGTCCGCGCTCAAAATTGGATACCGTGAAATTGTAATCGCCAGGAGGGAGCAGAACAAAGCCATCTCCCCCATCCTTTTGAATCTCGTCGTCCCAACCCAGTTCTCTTTCCGTATTTTGACTCATGTATAATTCCTCCTATATGTTATGAAATTATGAAAATGGAATTTTATTGCGTATATCTTGAATCATTTGGTACACTTGCGGCCATGCCCCTACCAGTACACCCTCAACAAAGCCAGGATCATAATTGGTGATTGGAGTATCTACGGGGTAATAATTTCTTTGGAAAACTACCAACTGAATTTCATTTTCCGTTACCTGATGTTGAACCATAAGATCACGCAGAGAGCGAGGAATATTAGGATTCAATTGTTGATCAGGCCCCGGCGTGCTGTTTGTTGGCTGTTGTGGTTGCTCCGGTTGAGGTTGCGGCGGAGGGCTTGCCTCTACCATTGGCGGCGCTTTCTGTACCGTAGGCGTAGCAGTGTGAACCGGAGCCGGCGCTGGATTAGCAACAGGTTGGACAGTCTCGTTGAAGATATGAGCAATATAGGAATAGTCCAATGGAAATTCATCTGGTAGCCCCTGACGGTTTTTGGCGTCCCATGCCGGGTGATGATTGGCGTATACGGTGCGTACCCCGCCTTGAGCCTTATTCTTCTTACCATCCTTATCAGTTGCAACGCTGAAGGTTTTATAATTGATGAACAGAACCATGTCAGCCCATTCCTTAACGAGTGGCGCTGTTCTTGAACCTGTCTTTTGTCCAAGCTTGAGTTGATAGCGGTCATAAGCTCCCATTTCGTCTGGCTGCTCAAATTTGACGATCTGAGAATGAGCGATCAACACAACGTGGATACCAGAATCAACCACGTCTTGAAGAAAGTTCAGGAAGCGTCCTATCTCTTCTGCAACGTAAACATACCCTTTGCCAAAACCAAAATCCTCAACCCCGTTTTTGCCGTGGGCTGCACTTACGCTATTTACACAAAGCATTTCTGCCCAATCAATGGTGTCGATGATTAAGGAACCGAACCGGCTTCCTTGTTGCTTAACCCATTGCACTTGCTGCTTGAGCATTTCCCAGCTTGAAGGCTTCTCCAAACGTTCCACATCCATTTCGGTCGTGCTACCCTCAGTGTCGATAAATACACGACGCGGGAAATGTGCAGCCAAAGAGGATTTTCCGATCCCCTCCGGCCCGTAAATGACAACCTTCTTGGCTTTCAGAACTTTACCGCTGATCACTTGCATTAAAATTCACCTGCTTTCCATGTGGGGCCCGGATCGATCTCGCCCGGTGGCTGCTGTAATTGAATACCTTCCTGCCCCGCAACGTATCCGTCCTCAATAATGATGGAGCATTCTTCCCCAGTGCTTACACGGGTTGCGATGGCCTGTAGTCCTTCCTGTTCAAGCCATTGGCCGAACTCGTTCAGGCTCTCCAGATCCATTTGTTCGAGCTTGTCCAACAGAATAAAGCCGCATTCTGGTTTCAGCTTGCGAACGATGGCCGTGGAAACCTTAAGCTGATCCGCTCCGCTCATGTTGTCCCATTGCTGACCTTCGTAAATCAGCTCACCATCTGCTACAGACAAGCCAGGCAGCGGCAGATTTGCATTAGTCAGCAGCTCCGTTTTTTGATGACGAATCCCGTTAATCTCGGTAGTCAACTGGTCATATTGCACACGGTAATCACTAGCGTCCGTTTCGGCCTTATCTTTGTCCAGATTGGTTCTAACCCTTCTGTTGATCTCGTCGATTTGTCGGATGTTAGCCTCTAAGGCCTCAGTTGATTCGTCCTTGAGGTCAAGGGCATCTTTTTGAGCAATACCCAGATCAGTTTGTAATTGGGTATATTTTTCCTGAGCGGCATTAAGTATTGCCGTTAGTCTTACTACCTCACGTCCTTGTTGCTCGAACTCCGTCTGAATCTGTGTTACACGTTGACGCTTGAGTTGATTCTCGCCGTTCCGCGCCAGAATTTCCTGCTGTTGTCGAATTAACTCCGACGCAGAAACGGGCTCTTTAGGAGCATCGGGGAAATATGCCTGTTCTTTAGCAAACTTGGCCTTTTGGTCAGCAATCTGACCAATAGCATGGCGGCGGTTATAAATTTCTTGCTCCTTGACCTCAAATTCATGAAGCTGTTGCCCCACGCCGATGATCCGTAGGAGGATATTCGCCTTTTCTTTATTGGATGAATTCATAAACTTGGGCAGATCAATAGCCAGTTCTTCCACGAAACTATCTAGGAGCTGCTGGCCACCTTTCTGGCCGTTCGGATCGATGACCTTCAGGTCGCTGTTCTTTCCCTTTCGCTCAACGACTAAGCCGTTTGAAAGAGTAAGGTGGAGATAAGGCGGCACCACTGAACCGTCGCGGGCTGCTTGAGATGGACGATATTTATTTCCACCCAATGCCCAGGCAATGGAGTCTAACACACTCGTTTTGCCCTGCTTGTTCTTGCCACCCAAAATGGTCAGACCCGATGTGGTTGGCTCAATTTTTACAGCCTTGACCCGTTTGACATTTTCGATTTCCAGCTTATTTATTTTGATCATACGCGCTCACCCTTTCGTCCATCTGCAATAAAGAAGTTTCCCCATTCGTCTCGCTCCAAAGGATAGTTCGTACCCGCTGGACGGACTTCCAGTTGTTCGCCGCAGTTGTGGCAGCTCACTTCGGTTTCATCTTCTTTGATATAATGCTTACCTTTATTCCGGCACTCAGGATTTTGGCAATAGTAGCGGCAACGATAAAGTGGAACACCGTCCTTATACTTAATTCCTGTTTTGTACCAATCTGGCGTAACACTTGCCTGCTCTACCTCATTGGATTCAGTTGCATTAGAAATAGCTTGCAGAGTATCTGGATCAAAAGATTTGTATGCTTCAGCTAGCTTGTCCCCTAAGCTAGTCGATAGTGTCCGCTCAGAATTAAGCAAGTTTACTTTGCGGCTTATTCCTTCGGGCTCTTTGGCCTTTGTCCGCAGCACTAGATCACTCAATTCAGGAGCAGGATTAACTGTCACCTTTACAGGCTTGTCCTCGATTTTCATAGGAGCAGGGAACTTCTTAGCACCGAAAACACTAAAGAAACCCTCAATAATGGACTTTATACTTTCGTTGCCTACCTGATCCATTTCTAACTCGCCTTTTGAACGTCCGATTTCGACATTAACTCTGAACCATGCCATATATAATCAATCTCCTTTTGATTTGGGCTGAGTGAAAACCTGGTCATAATGACCTTCAACATCCTGCAAATGTAGATAGCTATAGATCATAGACACGCTATCTTTAATTTCCTTTTTGGCCCTCATGACAAAATCCATATATAATTGATCATCAAGCAGACCATCTCGGACCATGCCAGATGACAGGTCAATTTTGCTCAAGAGATCAGCTATATTGTTGCTTGATGATCTTGCTTGGTTACGCGCATATCCGGTAATGTTTAACTCTTTGTCTAGCTTCATTTATCCGTTCACTCTCCCTGAAAATAAATTGGCTTAACCCTTTTAGGGTCAGGCTCAGGCAGCAAGGTATACACTATACCGACCACGTCCCCAGAATCATCCGTAATAATGTCCCACGGAATATCGTCAAAATAGGGGTCTCTCATTTCTTAGCCCGTTCAAGTTGAATGTAATAGATTCCTTCACCTTCAAATACTTGCGGTTCGTATCGCTTGTGAACAATGTCTTTACTTTCTAGCCAAAAACCCAAGCGCTTACGATTTACACTAATGCTGCCGCTTTTTCCAACGGTCTTGGAGAGCAGAATACCCGACTTTGCTTTCTTAAAAATGAGAAGGGCCTTTTTATCATTGAAACCGACCTGCACATAATCTCCAGCAGAAAGACCCATCACCTTTGCTGCAGGACCGTTTATTGAAAAACCAGCGCTATTAATTCCAATAGAAGGACTGCTGGTAGCTATATTGCTAAACCACTCAACTCCATCCAAAATCGATAGACGAACATCATTTCTTGATACAGCCACACCCTCACCCTTTTCCATGTATTTTTTTAAACGCTCACCGATCCGAGTCATGAGCTGAGAAGCATATGGTTTCGATATACCAATCTCATTTGCAATAGTTTGAAGTGTCGCGCCGTCCATGCGCCGGCGAATTAAAATCTGTTCACGACGATCAAAAGAATTAATGAACTCTTCCACATTTACAGTGGTAAAGTCGGCTTCGCTTGCCAACATATCAATTCGTGAAGTCGATTCATCACTATCACCTATTGGCTGATCCAAGGAAGTCACACCGAAGCTATTTACATGTTGAGTTACCCTATTGGCGTGTTCTATCGTGCAGCCCGTCTGCTCAGCTATTAGTTCTAGGGGAATATCAACAAGGTTCAATTTGTTCAATGCGCTAATCGTATTTAGAATAGAAGGAGGAACTTTAACGCAGCTTCCTTTATTGCGAATGAATTGCATAATACTCCATTTAATCAGGCGGTAAGCATACGTAGAAAATTTTATTCCTCCCTCTACCTTAGTGGGATCATAAGATTTAAAAGCTTTAAGCAGCCCAATCGCACCCTCAGAAACCAAATCATCAAGGCCAAAATTCTGATTCAAGCTACCTATGAACTTATTGGCGATAGAGTAAACAAGCCCCATATTCTCCTGAATGATTGCATCCCGATCCCCCAGGTGGGGGTTATAGTTGGACGTCATCTGCTGTCCTGTTTTCCGACTGTGGCAGCTCCTTATCTTCCAATAGGTCTGCTACAATTTTTGCGTATTCTTCCCGATCAATCAGGACCATAAGACCGACTGTCGTACCTCCTAGCATGAAACCCTGAACATCGACATCAGTTAGAGCAACCTGGATAAACCCCGGACGTTTCTTATTGGCAATGGCAGCCTTCATAAGGCCAGCGTTAACAGCAACCATACGTGCTGAATCCGCCTTAGCAACGCTAACGAACAAATCAGTAAGAGTTCTCAACCTTCTTACCTCCCATCCCGAAATTAAAGTCCGTAATCTTCTGCAGGTAAGGCAGAGTCATGGAACTTGTCCCGATTACTCACAATAATATCCACACATCCAGTGCAAACCAGTTTGTCCGGATAGAGTTTGACAAGCTTTCTATCTGCAAAGCCGCAAAGTGAACATCCAGGGGCATACTTTTGGAGAATGATTTGAGAATCATTTACAAAGATTTCAATAGGCTGGTGCTCGTCCATTTTCAGCGTCTTACGCAGCTCCATAGGGATGACGATACGACCAAGTGAATCAAGGTTACGAACTATTCCTGTATTTTTCATTTGTCCATCCTTCCGGCCCCATGTTATAATGAGGCCAATCATATTTTTTTGTTGCTGAACCTAACAGGCTCCTACCCCTGTTGGGTTCTTTTCGTATACCGCTTTGTACAGAAGGCTACGGTACTTTTTGTATTGCTTACGGTAATGCTTGATAGATCCGAAACGTTTATTACGGCGTGCTTTTGCTTCACAATCCAAGTAAAAGGCGCACACGCTGGCATAGTGCCGAGATGTTTGTAGGGGCAAGTTATTCACCTCCTTTCACATTACTTTCTTCATTGTTAAGAGCACCTTCTTGTTCGCGCTGAAGCAACTCCTTTAAAACAATTTGAGACCATAGATCAATTAGTCGTTGCGGCTCAGGATGCGGAACAGTTCTGACTGTTGCATTAATTTGGGCTTTCATTAGCACACCTCGCTTTCCATACCGAGAAGCTTAGCAATTAATGGCTTTTGCTTTTTACCCTCACGCGTCCCTTTTAAGATTTCAGACACATACGTAACTGAAACACCAAGCTCTTCAGCTACATCCTTCATTTTGATATTGCGCTGAAACATGATCTTTCTTGCCTCAGCTCCGAATTCTGTGTAGTGCGGCATATTTTCACCTTCCTTTGTAGAAATCTGTAAAATTAACAGCTTAATTCTTGACACTAGACAGAAAATATTCTAATATCAGAAAGAAGGCATAACCAAATAAAGTCGTTGGGGAACGATTTTTTTAAATTGGGGTCACTTGACCTCTGGTTTTTTATTGCCTTTTTTGCTGTTAATTAAGCTGTTGAGATTAATATACCCGAATATTTTAGGGTAGTCAACAGTTTTCCCGAATATTTTAGTTTTATATTTTTGTATAAGGGAGAATTGATATGAGCATCGTCGAAAATATTAGGGTTTTATGTAAGGAAGCCAACACGTCCATACCAAAGCTTGAAAAAGAATTAGGTTTTGGAAATGGGGCCATATATAACTGGGACAAAAATTCACCTTCTATAGATAAGATGCAAAAAGTAGCTGACTACTTCAATGTATCAGTCGAGCGAGTCCTCTATGGATTCGAGCTTTCTAAATTTGAGAGCTTCATACGAATAGTAGTAGGATCGAAACCAGTTGAAGAAGTTGCAAAAGCAAGCGGGGTAGATTCTGATGTACTTGACGAATATCTAATGGGCATTCGCACGGCTCAACCAGGCGTCGAGTTTATAGAGAAACTGGCCGCATATAACCCCTACGAAATTTTAGTTCGTCGTGAGGATTTACTAGAAGCTGCGGGATATGATAAGTCAATACTTAAACCAAATACCGGAAAAGCCATACTTTCCTCAGAAATTAAAACCGTAGCCGCTCACCACGACGGAGAGGACTGGACAGAAGAAGAACTGGATGAGATAGAACGATTCAAAGAATTCGTGAGGTCAAAACGAAAGGGCAGATGACATGGCAACATACGAGAATCTTCTTGAAGAAGCCCACAAACACAGCATAGAAGTTTACGAAATGCCAATGCTTCCTAGAAATAAAGGTTTATACTCAGATGGGATTGTATGGGTAAATAAGTATACCTCGACTACTGTTGGGAAAGCCTGCACTCTTGCTGAAGAGATCGGCCATCACTACACCAGTACAGGCAACATTCTTGACCAGAAAGACATACGTAACCGCAAGCAGGAGCTGCGTGCCCGACAGTGGGCCTACCAGTGCATGATACCTCTGAACAGAATTGTACAAGCCCATTATGCACGCATCTCCGGCCGTTATGATCTTTCCGAATATCTAGGAGTCACAGAAGAGTTCTTACAGGCAGCCATTGACCGCTTTACAGAAAAGTACGGCCTGTCTGTAAAGGCTGATGATCGGCATATTGTTGTGTTTGATCCGCTCGGTGTTATTGAGTTGTTCCCAGAATCTTAAAATCAACTTTGCCATTTTCGGCAGCAAGGTTGTTTACATATACCTTTATACAGAACATATGTTTGGAGTGAAGCTAAATAATGGCCACATCTAGCAAGCTAATCCGAGCCGTTGCCTACCCACGATACAGCTCGGACAACCAACGTGAAGAATCTATAATTGCCCAAATGCGAGCAATTGAAGAATACTGCCGACAGAAAGGTTATGTATTAGTAAACTCGTACCCCGACGAAGAAAAGTCAGCCACTACGGATAAACGCCCAAACTTTCAACGAATGATTCAGGATTCGTCCAAACATCTTTTTGATGTGGTTATTGTACATAAGCTGGACCGTTTTGCCCGCAACCGATATGACAGTGCCCACTATAAGAGAATATTAAAGCGAAATGGGGTACGAGTGGAATCAGTTCTTGAGCATCTGGACAACTCACCTGAGTCTGTTGTACTTGAATCCGTGTTGGAGGGTATGGCCGAATATTACTCTTTGAATCTAGCACGTGAAGTACGTAAAGGTATGCGAGAAAATGCTGAGCAAGGCATTCATAACGGCGGGCTGCCGCCTTACGGGTTAAAGATTGATCCAGAAACCCGTAAACTTGTTATTGATCCCGCCCGTTATCGAGCCGTACAGATTTATTTTGACTGCATCGAAAAGGATGTACCCAATGAACAAATAGCTGAGATACTTAACGGTCAGGGGTTCAGGACACTAGCTGGACGTAAGTTTACAAAGAGTAGCTTTGCCACTTGGGCCTCAAACCGTAAATATAAAGGTGACTATGTGTTTGACGCATCAGCACCAAAGGATGACGAAGGAAAACGTAACACGAATAATAAGAAACCGTTGGATCAACAAGTTATTAACCCAGGAACAGTGCAGGCAATTATTCAACCCGATCAATGGGACCGTGTAAACCAGAAGAAGAATGCGCGGAAACGTAAACCAGGAAGGATGAAAGCTAAGGTGAACTACTTACTGACAGGTAAAATTTATTGTGGAAACTGCGGGGCTTTATATGCTGGAAATTCATATACAAATCCTAAGAGCAGCGAAAAGACAGTTCTTAGCTATTACAAGTGCCAAGGGAAATGTGGAAATACAAATGTTCGCAAAGACGACATTGAGCATCTTGCTATCAAAAATCTATTAGGAGAATGTTTTTCCGTTGATGGGATGGCCGAAATTGTTCAAAGCGTTCAGAAACTGTACCAGAAAGAAAGACACCAAACTGAAAATGACATTGAGCCTATAAAGCAAGAATTAAAAGAATTGGATATGAAAATATCGAACTGGATGGAAGCTTTAGGGGCAGGTGTAAAAAGCGTTATCGACAGCATTAAACAGGCTGAACAACGGAAAGAGGCTCTTGAGTATGAATTGCAAAAAGCTGAGATTATGAAACAAACATCTGTATTGGATGAATCTTTAATCCTAAAAATTCTGGAAAGTAAAAAGGACTTACTTCTTTCCGGCGATGAAGACGAAAAGAAGCAAGTCCTTCAGGAATACGTTGACCGTGTAGTTATCCAACCATCAAAGGATATTAACCGTTTTGATGCTGATATCACGTACAGGGTTTTTAGCAATGGAGGCGAGGGGAGTCGAACCCCTGTCCGAAGATAACGACACATAAGCTTCTACGGGTGTAGTGACAGTTTTGATGTCACCCTAGAAACTCCCTGTCACCGGATTCCCTTCGGGTCAGCCTGATTATCTTCTTCAGCTCACCGCAGGCGGAGATGAGACAGCGTATTCCACTATTTGTTAGCCCCTATCCCAGTCACATGGACGATGCTGGGTAGAAGCACGCACACAGTTTCTTAGGCTGCGAAAGCGTAGTTGTTTTGTTGTTTGCCGTTTAATAGGCTTTAGCGTTGATGAAGCGGACGCGTCCCCACTACCCGCTACCCATGCTCGAACTATCCCCGTCGAATCCATAAACGCCCCCTTATTATAAAAGGGCCCCACGGATAAATCCGGAAATACCGGAGCATAAGCATGCATAATATCAAAAGCTGAATCCTAGGATTCAACACTCGAACAAAGTTAAAAGCTTTAAAACTGACTACTTCGTTAGTATACCATATTACAGGTCATTACGAAACGAAATGAAGCTATTTAAGCCTTATAAAATAGCACCATTACAGGAACAAGTAACTTCTCCACGTAATTTGTACCATACCCAATAATACAGCTACTTATCTCGCAATTTTCTGCTTCTCACGCAAAGCGCGTTGGATATCACGCTGTGCATCGCGTTTAGCGGCAGCATCACGTTTATCATACTGCTTTTTACCTCTACCCAGTCCGAGCAAAAGCTTGGCATAACCATTACGAACATAAATCTTGAGCGGTACAATCGTGTAACCTTCCTGTTTAGACAATCCGATAAGCTTGCGAATCTGTTCTTTATGCAACAGCAGCTTACGTGTACGCGTCGGATCGGTAGGATTATTACGATTGCCTTGCTCAAAGGGACTGATATGCATATTGTGAATATGAATTTCGCCATTACGGATCGTAGCAAATGCATCACTTATATTGGAGCGACCATTCCGTAGAGACTTAATTTCTGTTCCCGTTAGCACCATGCCCGCCTCGTAAGTGTCCTCAATAAAATAGTCATGGGAAGCTTTTTTGTTCTGGGCGAGCACTTTCCCGTCTGCCTTCTTACCCATGAATACCACTCCTTATGAATAACGTAATTCACTCTTGAAATCCAGGCATCAAAATCCGGCTACAAAGAGCCACCTAGAAATATATTGTAACAAATTTTAGATGGTAAAAGCAAGAAAAGTCAAGCGGCTCCCATCCAATACAGCAGACAGAAACCGCCCGTATAACCTATGCTTCAAATCAGCTTCATTCACTGCAATGAAAGCTCCAGCCTTCAAAGTAAGTAAGCTCTAGCTACCTACTTCTTCTTTTTCCGCACAAAGCCCGCGGTGCTATTGCCGCCACTTCCGCCCTTATTCTTCCGTTTGCGTCGTGCTGCGCCTTCACCGTTTGGTCTGGCATCACTTCCTGGTGTAGCTGCTCCGCCGATGAAAATACCGCTGGCAGACGTCTTCTTCCGTCTCTTGCTTGCCCCGGATGCTGGCGAGTTATACCCGCCCTTGCCACTGCCAAAGCCGAAGCTGCTAGCTGAACCAGCTCCTGCCCCGTTCCCACCGCCGCGCCCTGAACGGCCTGCGGTGCTAATCCCTCCGTTACCAGCGCCAGCTTCTTTTGGCTTCCCGGTAACATCACGACTGCCTTTACGCTCTTTGCCAGTCTTGTCCTTGCCGCCCTTGCGGTCACGCCCTTCACGGCCTTTGCCTTTACCACGGCTCTCGCCACGCGCAAAGTCTCCGCCCTGTCCTGTACCGCCCGTCCGTTCACGGCGTTGCCGTTGCTTCATATCGACGAGTTCAAAGTCAATTGTGTAATCTTCCATATTCACACGCGCGACGCGAACCTTTACCTCATCCCCAATGCGGAACACCTTGGAGGTGCGTTCGCCAATCAACGCCATATGCTGCTCGTCAAAGTGATAATAGTCGTCCGTAAGCGCACTCAGACGCGTCAGGCCCTCCACGGTATTATCCAGCTCAATGAACATCCCAAAGCTGGTTACACTGCTGATGATTCCCTCGAATTCCTCGCCAACCTTGTCCAGCATGTATTCAGCCTTTTTCATCTGCTCTGTATCACGTTCTGCATCCACAGCCACGCGTTCACGCTCGGAAGATTGCTGCGCAATATCAGGCATACGTGCTGTCAAATATTCCTGGCGCTCGGCTGTTAAAGCTCCGCCATTCTCCAATACCTCACGAATGACACGGTGAATCACCAAGTCAGGGTAACGACGAATCGGCGATGTAAAATGAGAGTAATACTCCGCTGCCAATCCAAAATGTCCTGTCGACTCCGCATCATACTTTGCCTGCTTCATCGAACGCAGCATCATCGTGCTAAGCACGGTTTGCTCCTTCGTACCCTGAATGTCTTCCAGCAACGTTTGCAGTGCACGCGGATGAATGGAATTCCCTCTACCTTTGATCTGATGCCCAAAATTAGCTGCGAAAGCCATAAAGTTTTGCAGCTTCTCTGGATCTGGGTCCTCATGAATCCGGTACAAGAAAGGTACTTTGAGCCAATGGAAATGTTCAGCTACCGTTTCATTGGCCGCCAGCATGAACTCTTCAATGATTTGTTCAGCTATCGTACGATCTCTCTTCACAATATCTACAGCTTTGCCTTCATTATCCACAATCACTTTAGCTTCATCAAAATCAAAATCAACCGCACCTCGGCGCATTCGATTAGCTCGCAGCTTCAATGCCAATTCCTTCATCGTGCCGAATACATCAACGAGATCCTTGTACCGATCCATCAGTTCAGCATCTTCCTCTTCGAGGATTTTGCGAACGTTAGTGTACGTCATCCGTTCCTTCGTTTTAATCACACTGGTGAAAATATCATGCTTTACAACCTTCATATGCTCATTGAATTCCATCTCACAGGATAAAGTCAGTCGATCCACCTGTGGATTCAAAGAACATATTCCGTTCGAAAGTCGATGTGGAAGCATAGGAATGACACGGTCAACCAAATACACGCTACAACCGCGGTTATATGCCTCCTGATCCAGCTTGGAGTTCTCACGCACATAATACCCTACGTCGGCAATATGAACGCCCAGACGGTAGTTTCCGTTCGGCAAGCGCTCTACATTTACAGCATCATCCAGGTCTTTGGCGTCCTCGCCATCAATGGTAACAATGATCTTATCACGCAAATCGCGCCGTCCCTGACGTACAATCTCTTCTTCCGTAATCGCGTCGGGAGCCTTCTCCGCTTCCTCTGTCACTTCATCTGGAAAAGCTTCTGGAAGCTGATGCTTGCGAATAACTGACAAAATGTCGACGCCCGGATCATCTTTATGACCCAAAACCTCCAACACTTCACCTTCCGCCGCTGCTCGTCCTTCCGGGTAGCTCACAATACGCACAACGACCTTTTGACCGTTTACAGCTCCATTGAAGCTTGTTTTTGGAATGAAAATATCCCGGTTAATACGCTTATCATCCGGCAAAACAAAACCGTATGCTTCGTGGCTCTGAAACACACCTACTACTTGAAGAACTGCGCGCTTCACAATACGCACAACTTCGCCTTCCAATCGGCCGCCTGCAGGTCCCTTCGAGGACACTCTTACCAGTACCGTATCTCCATTCATCGCACTCTTTAAGTCGTTGGCATGAATATATACATCCGGGTGCTCCCGGTCCTCTGGAATCAGAAAAGCGAATCCCTTGGCATGAGCCTGCAAACGCCCACGTTGCAAATCCATTCGTTCCGGCACACCATAACGGTTTGTGCGGGTCAGCAGAACTTTTCCCTCTTCCTCCAAGGCATTCAAAAGCTTAAGAAATTCACGGAAATCTTCCGCATCCTTAATATCAAAGTGCTGCTCCAGCTCCTGGTAAGTCATGGGTTTGTATGCGGTCTCGCGCATAAAATCGAGTAGTTGTTGCTCTGTTATCATAATATTGTCCACCTCGGGTGACCTTTAATTTTCAGTAATAAATCCGCATGTCCTTGTCCCTTGTTCCTAATACAAGGCTCTTAATATACTCATACCCTAGTATACACGAATTTAATCGACGGCATCCCTGCCTGTCCAAAATCTAAAAAAAGCCCCCGTTTCCCGCGAAACGAAGGCTTAAGGTACATATTTATCTTATTTTGCAAAAAATGCAACTAAAACAGAAACGATCATGAAACCCGCACCCAAAACAGCAGTTGCGCGTTGTAAAATCAAATCCATACCGCGAGCTTTTGTCTTGCCGAACAGATGCTCAGCACCGCCAGAGATGGCACCGGACAAACCTGCGCTTTTCCCCTTTTGCAGTAAAACAACCGCAATAACAGCAATCGAGAACACAACGAGCAGCACTTTCAAAAAGATTTCCATGAAAAATCCCACCTCCTGAGCTTATACATCTGTTTTGCAAAACAACACAGCGTCTTTTATGAAAACATGTACATATCATGTTATAAATAGCCGGAAATTAACGCAAAACACTATTTTTATTCTACCACAGCTTCCAGTAGATAACAACAGCTATAGCAGGTCACTCAGCCATTAAGCCTTTGCAAAGTTATAAATTCTCCTACACAACCATATTAACAAAAAACAGACCTGCTCGCGGTAGCGAGTAGGTCTGTTTTATTCATACGTAAAAGCTTTGAGCGTTTAGACTTCATGATCATAAACCATGAGTCAAGAGACGCCATCAGCATTTTTCCGCAATATTATTTTTTCAGGTTGTAGAAAGATTTCAGGCCGTGGTATTGAGCCAGTTCACCCAGTTGATCCTCAATGCGGAGCAATTGGTTGTACTTCGCAATACGGTCAGTACGGGAAGGAGCACCTGTTTTAATTTGGCCTGCATTTGTTGCAACCGCGATATCAGCGATTGTGCTGTCTTCGGATTCACCGGAACGGTGAGAGATAACAGCTGTGTATCCTGCGCGTTTAGCCAATTCGATAGCATCGAATGTTTCAGTCAACGTACCGATTTGGTTTACTTTGATCAGGATGGAGTTACCGATGTTTTCATCGATACCTTTAGCCAGACGCTCTGTGTTTGTTACGAACAGGTCGTCACCAACCAATTGGATTTTGTTGCCCAATTTTTCAGTGAGCAATTTCCAACCTTCCCAGTCATCTTCGGAGCAACCATCTTCAATAGTGATGATTGGGTATTTATCAACCCAAGAAGCAAGCAGGTCAACGAACTCAGCAGAAGTGAAGGATTTGCCTTCGCCTTCCAAAGTGTATTTTCCATCTTTGAAGAACTCAGTGGAAGCAACGTCCATACCGAGGAATACGTCAACGCCTGGTTTGTAACCAGCTTTTTCGATCGCTTCGATAATAGTGGACAGAGCTTCTTCGTTAGATTTGAAGTTAGGAGCAAAACCACCTTCATCACCAACAGCTGTGTTCAAACCTTTGGAGTTCAGTACGGATTTCAGGTTGTGGAAGATTTCTGCGCCAACACGCAGAGCTTCTTTGAATGTAGGAGCGCCTACAGGCAGAACCATGAACTCTTGTACGTCAACGTTATTATCGGCATGAGCGCCACCGTTAACGATGTTCATCATTGGTACTGGCAATTGTTTAGCATTGAATCCGCCCAGGTAAGTGTACAGTGGCAAGCCCAGAGCTTCAGCAGCAGCGCGAGCTACAGCCATGGATACAGCCAGAATTGCGTTTGCACCCAATTTACCTTTGTTATGTGTACCATCCAATTTGATCATCAGTGTGTCGATTTCTACTTGGTTCACAGCATCCAAGCCGATTACTTCAGGAGCAATAATTTCATTCACGTTTTTAACAGCTTGCAGAACGCCTTTACCCAGGTAACGGGATTTGTCGTTATCACGAAGCTCTACAGCTTCGTGAGCGCCAGTGGAGGCACCGGAAGGAACGATTGCACTACCGATAGCACCGGATTCCAGATATACTTCAACTTCAACCGTAGGGTTACCACGGGAGTCGAGGACTTCGCGAGCGTACACGTCAGAAATAATAGTCATTTGTACTTAATCTCCTTTGTGAATCATGATTTATTGGTCATGCCTATACTTATTAAATCAAGCTTACTTGCGGGATGCAATCATAGATTTTCCTGTCATTTCCGCAGGTTGCGGAAGTTGCATCAAATCCAGAAGCGTTGGAGCTACGTCAGCCAGTATTCCATGCTCACGCAAAACGATATTTTCGTCAGTCAAAATGAACGGAACCGGATTCGTTGTGTGAGCTGTGAACGGACGTCCCTGCTCATCAATCTCCATATCCGCGTTACCATGGTCAGCAATGATAATAACCACGCCGCCTTTGGCTTTAACCGCATCTACAACACGTCCAACACATTCATCCGTCGTCTCTACCGCCTTAATCGTTGGCTCCAGCATACCGGAGTGTCCAACCATATCCGGATTGGCAAAGTTCAGGATAATCGCATCATGCTTGTCGGCTTCGATTTCCTTGACAGCAGCATCCGCTACTTCATACGCACTCATTTCCGGCTGCAAGTCATATGTAGCCACTTTAGGCGAGTTGATCAAAATACGAGTTTCGCCAGGAAGCTCCACATCACGTCCGCCACTGAAAAAGAAAGTAACGTGCGGATATTTTTCAGTCTCAGCAATACGCAATTGCTTTTTGTTGTTTTGAACCAACACTTCACCAAACGTGTTATCCAGGTTTTTCGGTTCGTAAGCTACAAAGCCTTCAACCGTTTCGCTGAACAGCGTCAAGCAAACAAAGTGCAAACCTGTAGGCCATTTCGGGCCACGGTCAAAACCACGGAAGTCCGCGTTTGTAAATACCTGAGACAGTTGAATCGCACGGTCAGGGCGGAAATTGAGGAAGATGACAGAGTCATTGCTTTCGACCAGCCCTACAGGACTTCCGTCAGCCTTCACAATAACAGTCGGCTCCACAAATTCGTCGAACACTGATTTTTCATACGATTCTTTCAATGCTTCCATTGGATCTGTGTATTGAGGGCCTTCTCCGTATACGATTGCACGGTAAGATTTCTCTACACGTTCCCAACGTTTGTCGCGGTCCATAGCATAATAGCGTCCTTGTACAGTCGCAATTTTACCTATGCCCACTTCTTGGATTTTAGCGATCAGCTGCTGCATGAAGCCTACGCCGCTGTCAGGCATAACATCGCGTCCATCCATGAAAGCATGAATGTACACTTCGGTTAAACCTTCTTTTTTCGCTAAGTCCAGCATAGCGAACAGATGGCTGATATGGCTATGCACGCCGCCGTCGGACAGAAGTCCGTACAGGTGAAGTTTCGTGTTGTTCTTCTTGGCATGTTGCACTGCTTTAACCAGTGTTTCATTGTCGTAGAACTCACCTTCACGAATGGACTTCGAAATACGAGTCAAGTCTTGATATACGATTCGGCCTGCGCCGATGTTCAAGTGACCCACTTCAGAGTTACCCATTTGTCCTTCCGGCAAACCTACTGCTTCGCCAGAAGCCGTCAGCGTTGTATGAGGATATTGTTGTAAATACCGGTCGTAATTCGGTTTGTTGGCCTGTGCAACCGCATTGCCTTCCACGGTGTCACGCAGTCCGAACCCGTCCATAATGATTAAAGCTACCGGTTTTGGTGCTGTCATCTTACTTCGCCCCCTCAACAAGCGCGATGTACGACGCCGGTTGAAGACTGGCACCGCCCACGAGCGCGCCGTCGATATCGCTTTGACCCAGGTACTCAGTAACATTTTCAGGTTTTACACTGCCACCGTACTGAATACGTACAGCATTTGCTGTATTTTCATCATACAGCTCTTTAATCAGACTACGGATATAGGAAATCACTTCATTCGCATCCTGCGAAGTGGAGGATTTGCCTGTTCCGATGGCCCAGATTGGCTCATAAGCAACAACTACTTGTGCAGCCTGATCCTTAGCCAAACCAGCAAAAGCTGCTACAGTTTGCACTTTTACAACCTCTTTGGTTTGTCCAGCTTCACGATCTTCCAGCTTTTCGCCTACACATACGATTGGAGTCAGGCCATGACGGAATGCCGCATGAACCTTTTTGTTCACCGTTTCGTCTGTTTCATTAAAATATTCACGACGCTCGGAGTGTCCGATCACAACGTAGTCTACGCCCAGATCTTTCAGCATTCCACCGCTAATTTCACCTGTAAATGCACCATCTTCTGCAAAGTGCAGGTTTTGCGCGCCAATTTTAATAGACGTGCCTTTTACTGCTTCAACCAGAGCAGGAAGATTCGTAAATGGTGCGCAAATCACGCTTTCCACTCCTGCAACTTCTGCTTTGCCTTTGATCTCTTCGATGAAAGTTTTAGCTTCTGGTACGGTTTTAAACATCTTCCAGTTACCCGCGATAATCGGTGTTCTCAATGGTTTCAACTCCTAACTATTAGGTGCCCTAAAGCTTTATTGACGCATAGTGCGTTTGATTATTTATCGTTCAGTGCAACAACACCCGGAAGTGCTTTGCCTTCCATAAATTCCAGTGATGCGCCGCCGCCCGTGGAGATATGATCCATTTTGTCAGCCAAGTGGAATTTTTCAGCCGCAGCCGCAGAATCACCGCCACCAATGATGGTGTATGCTTCAGTTGTTGCGCAAGCTTCCGCTACTTCACGAGTACCACCAGCGAAAGGCTCGATTTCAAATACGCCCATTGGTCCGTTCCATACAACCAGTTTGGAGTTTTTGATCACATCTGCATAGATTTTACGTGTTTTCGGTCCGATGTCCACGCCTTCCCAAGCTGCAGGAATACCGTCGATATCAACAATGTCTGTGTTCGCCGTAGCGCTGAAATCGTCAGATACAACAATATCAACCGGAAGATAGAAGTTTTTGCCGAGTTTCTTCGCTTTTTCGATAAAACCAAGAGCTACGTCCAGTTTGGATTCATCCAGCAAAGATTGACCCACTTCATGACCTTGAGCTTTGAAGAATGTATAAGTCAAACCGCCACCAATGATTACGTTATCTGCAATGTTCAGCAGGTTGTCGATCACGTCGATTTTGTCTTTTACTTTGGAACCGCCGATAATGGCTGTAAAAGGACGGTCTGGATTCGACAGAGCTTTACCAATAACAGACAATTCTCTTTCCATCAGCAAGCCGGAAACAGCCGGAAGAATATGAGCGATACCTTCTGTGGAAGCATGAGCACGGTGTGCTGCGCCGAATGCGTCATTCACGAAAACGTCAGCCAATTCAGCAAATTGCTTCGCCAACTCAGGATCATTCTTTTCTTCTCCTGCATAGAAACGTACATTTTCAAGCAACAGCACGTCGCCGTTTTGCAGTTCAGCCACTTTCGCTTTAACAGCTTCGCCTACCGCTTCGTCCACTTTAACTACTGGCTTTTTCAGCAGTTCAGACAAACGTACGCCAACAGGAGTCAGACGCATGGATTCAACAACCTGACCTTTTGGACGTCCAAAGTGACTCGCCAAAATAACTTTTGCACCTTTTTCAATCAGGTAGTTAATGGTTGGCAAGGTTTCACGAATACGCTTGTCATCCGTAATTTTACCGTCTTCAACCGGAACGTTAAAATCTACACGAACAAACACCCGTTTTCCATTCAGTTCTATATCACGTACGCTCTTTTTGTTCATCTCCATATTCCTCCGCACCCTTATAATTTTACGAAACAGGAATTTAAGGCACATTTTGATATATAAAGAGCGGAAACAATAACCTGTTTCCGCTCTATGTTATTGCTCAATAAGACTGTTCTTATTTAGCCAGTTTTGCGAAGTATTCCAACGTGCGGATCAATTGTGCAGTGTAGGACATTTCGTTGTCATACCAAGCTACAGTTTTCACCAGTTGTTTGTCGCCAACAGTCAGAACTTTAGTTTGAGTTGCATCAAACAAAGAACCGAAAGTGATACCTTTGATGTCGGAAGAAACGATTTGATCTTCAGTGTATCCAAAAGTATCAGGATCGGAAGCTTCTTTCATCGCTGCGTTGATTTCTTCAGCAGTTACGTTTTTCTCCAGAACTGTTACCAGCTCAGTCAGGGAACCAGTTGCTACTGGAACACGTTGAGCCGCGCCATCCAGTTTACCTTTCAGTTCAGGAATTACCAGACCGATGGCTTTTGCAGCACCAGTTGTGTTAGGAATGATGTTTTCTGCTGCTGCGCGAGCACGACGGAAGTCACCTTTAGCATGTGGAGCATCCAAAGTGTTTTGGTCGCCAGTGTAAGCGTGAATTGTAGTCATCAAACCTTCGATGATACCGAATTTGTCTTGCAGTGTTTTAGCCATAGGAGCCAGGCAGTTTGTTGTGCAAGAAGCACCGGAGATTACAGTTTCAGTACCGTCCAGAATTTCATGGTTTACGTTATAAACGACAGTTTTCATGTCGCCAGTAGCTGGAGCGGAGATAACAACTTTTTTAGCGCCGCCTTTCAAATGTTTCTCAGCAGCTTCTTTAGTTGTGAAGAAACCTGTGCATTCCAGAACGATGTCTACACCCAGGTCTCCCCAAGGCAGTTCTTCAGGGTTGCGGTTAGCCAAAACTTTAACTTCTTTACCGTTTACTTTGAAGAAGCCGTCATGTACTTCTACTTCTCCTTGGAAAGTACCTTGTGTTGTATCATATTTCAACAAATGTGCCAACATTTTGGAATCTGTCAAGTCATTGATTGCTACTACTTCAATACCTTCCACGTTTTGAATCCGGCGGAAAGCAAGGCGTCCAATACGTCCGAAACCGTTAATACCAACTTTAACTGTCATGAGTGAGTTCCTCCCAAAGTTCGTTTAGTTTAGTTTTATATATTCAAGACAGACCCGAAAGCCCGTCAAGACAACACTATTCATAAATCCTATATTAATCATTTAAATAACGACTTACAATCTCAACAGCAGCGCCTTCGTCAGTGACTAGAATATCCTCTTGCCCGAAACGCAGTACCGCATGAATAGCGGCTGCCTTGCTCTTGCCTCCAGCTACACCTAGAACGGTATCGGTACGCCTAATGTCCTCCAATCGGAGTCCAAGCGTCAGCATTCTGTGAACAACGACGCCATCTTCGTTAAAGTAATAACCAAACGATTCGGCAACGGCCCCTTCACTGCTGATCTGGGCAAAGGTTTCGGGATCAAGTTTACGTCTATGTGCCATTGCTATGGCGTTGCCTATCCCGTGAATGATGATACGACTCTCGCGAATCAGGTTCAATATATCCTGAATGTTCGTATCTTCAAGCAAGGAGTTGTAAGCATGATTGCTGAGCAAATCCGGTACATGGAGCAGACGGTATTGAGCGCCTACCTTGCGAGCCATTGTGGAAGCAATTGTGTTGGCCTGCATTTCCATGCTTTCTCCCAAACCCCCGCGTGCCGGTACAAACCACCCACCCTTAAGTGGGCCATTAGAAGGTAGTGCCAGTTGTTCCGCCACGTCGGCAATCGTCGTGCCACCTGTTACAGCGACCACATCCTCGTCATCCATAACACTCAGCAACGCTTTTGCTCCAGCGCGCCCTAGCTCCTGCTTTGTTAACGGAGAAGCATCCGAATCCCCTGGAACGACAACCACCTTCCTCAAACCATAGGCTTGACGAATCTGGTCCTCCAATTGGGACAGGCCGAACAAGTTGTTCGCAATCGGCTCCAGCTGTTCCAGCAGATCCAGTCCTGCTTTGCTCACCTTCATGCCTACACTCTCAATCTCAATTAGCCCCTGAGCTTTAAGAAGATCGGTTTCGGCGCGCAATACGCGCTCGGTCATGTTCAGTGAAGCTGCCAGTGTTCTGCGTCCAACAACATCGGACAGCATAATCTGATGCAGGATCGTGTACCTTTTTTTCAAAACATCCATGAGGTCGGGCAGAAGCTGCTTCTGTATTTCTAATATCTTTCGCATGCTTTCCACTCCCGCACACTTCTAAGTTCTGTCTCTAATGCTCTATCTTTAACTGGTCTTAAAACGTCCCGGGATAACTTTTTAAGTCCCACGTATATCTTAACCAATATTTGCTCCACATGCAAGTCTATCTGAACCTATATTTCTCAACTTTATATGTGAATATGCGCACGTAATAAAAGCTTGCAATTCAATGCCGTATATCATATAATCATCTTTGTTTCCAATTGTGCGCCCGTGGTCCAACGGATATGACGTAGGCCTCCGGAGCCTGAGATCGAGGTTCGATTCCTCGCGGGCGCGCCATTTTAAATGAACGCATAAATGCTTCTATATAATGTTTTAACCAATAAGAGCGCTGAGGGCTCTTTTTTTTAATCATTAGTTTGACTTTCTTTGACTTTTTGTTTGAAATTGTTTATCATGTGGTTAATACGGTAACAGTTTATAAATAAGGGACGTGTAATCGGCATGTCCACCAAATCCACTAACGATATTTAAGGGAGGTTTTTTGACGTGAGCTATGTTCCTATGGTAGTAGAACAAAGTAACCGCGGCGAACGCGCCTATGACATTTATTCCAGACTGTTGAAGGATCGCATTATTTTGTTAGGCTCGGACGTCAATGACGTTGTAGCCAACTCTATTATTGCTCAAATGCTGTTTTTGGCTGCCGAAGATCCTGAAAAAGATATTCACTTGTATATTAACAGTCCTGGCGGTTCCATTACAGCTGGTATGGCCATTTTCGATACGATGCAATACATTAAACCTGACGTATCTACGATTTGCGTAGGTATGGCAGCTTCCATGGGCGCGTTCTTGCTGAATGCAGGCGCCAAAGGTAAACGTTTCGCTTTGCCAAACAGTGAAATTATGATTCATCAACCACTGGGTGGTGCACAAGGCCAGGCAACGGATATTGAAATCCGTGCACGCCGCATTCTGAAAATGCGTGATAAATTGAACCGCATTCTCGCAGATCGCACAGGCCAACCACTGGAACGCATTGAAAAAGATACAGATCGTGACTACTTCATGTCCGCTGATGATGCCAAGGAATACGGTATTATTGATAAAGTGCTAACTAGCTCCTCTCCAGAAGGTGTATAAGAAAGAAATTCACCTCTTGATAGCTGGTAAATGAAAAAGCTGCCCCGGATGTTCGTATCCGGTAGGCAGCTTTTTTGCTTTGTTTTTTTGGGGTATAGACAATCGAGCTTATTCATTTCTACTATTAAATCTGTCCCACAAAAGGCTTTCCGCCTTGAGGCAGCAGTTGACCGAACGAGTAGGTAAACTCCGGAATTCCATACGCGTATGGCGCATAATCATACAAATCAAACACGATTGTTACTCCACTGTTCGTCACATAAAAATTCTGATCGGCCGCCAGCTCTTTAAATTTGCCGAATCCTTCCCCAGCCTGAAGCGCATCGATTTTTTTCTTCAAATCAGCATTGAGGAACTTTTTGTAATTTGGATTCGCCTTCAATACGTCAGACAACTGCAGCAGTTTACCATCAGCGAGCGAGAACGTATATCCTTTACGTGCCGTCATGCCATGTGCGCCACCCGTATACGAGTAATCCTGCATAATTACACTCAGAATACCATCTTTGTTATAGGCAATCGCAAAATCATTTCCGAACTCATACGGTCTTTCTGTCGTAGCCTCTCCCTCAGCCATTATCTTTTTGCCTGCTGCCAATATACCCTCTGCATGCTTTTTAAGCACGTTGTTAATAGCCTGTTGAGCCTCAGGATTCAGCTGGCTGCCGCTGATTTGCGGATACTTAATCTTGTAGGACACCTTCGCATTACTCGAAGCGGGAAGTGTTTGAGGCACAATTGTGATCGGATTTAGCTGGCTTTTACTCAGCGTTACTGTTTTCTGAGCTGCATTCCATTGAGCATCTATGCCTAGATAGTCTTTCAGCAGACTCATAGGAATGTATAGCTTCCCAGCGATCTGTTTGGCATCCATGCTACGTGTATTGATTCCATTGACGTTGACGTAGGCATCTGAGGAAGAAGCCATAATGTAAAGTTTATTGTAACCGCTACCTACGGTATATGTCGCTGTTTTCGCATCATAGCTTACTGGAATCCCCAGGCTGTCACGCAGTGCGGCCACCGGAATCATAGTACTCCCGTTCACTTGAACACCTTTAGCAGGCAATGTTTTACCATTCCATTGGATGGTGATTCCTGGTTGCTGTGTTGTCACTTGCTGCTGTTGGGTTGATGCTGCCTGGATATAGGAAACGGGAACAGCTGTGACTCCTGCGAAAATCCCTGCCGCCAGCAGTGCTGAACCCCATTTTTTCGTATGCTTACTCATATTAAGTATTCCTCCTGTTATTATTTCTGTATTGTCTATGTGTAAATAATCACTTTTCTTATTATATCTATACCCCATTGTATGTAGTTTACAATCTGTACACTCTCCGATTTCAATCTGTACACCTAATAACCCTTAGCTATGACAGACTCATTACAAAAAGGTTTCGGTATATAAAAAAGAGCCAGCAAGCCAGCCTGCGCATGATGCAGGCCGCTTGTGGCTTCGTTTGATGATCTGTATTAGTTCATTTCGTATTGAGCCGATACCTGCACATTCACTGTTACTTGCCCCGATTGTATCTCTGTCCCGCCACCTGCTACATCCAAGAGCGATTTTGACATGGCATTTTCACGTTGTGTAAAGACTTGTGCTTCTCCGCCATCTACCGTCACACTCACAAGAGCACCTAACCCCCGTTTGGCTGCTTTAGCTACAGCACTGGCTTTAGATTGTGCACTTCCCAATGCCTTAGTAATGGCTTCTTCTTCATAAGTCGAAGGATCTTCCACGGAAAAACGTACATTATCTACGTTATTGGCTCCTGACTTGGTCGCCTCATCCAACAACTGACCTATTTTATCCAAATCGCGGTATTTGACGGAAAGTGTATGGTTGGCAGTATAGCCTTTGAGCTTCTGCCCTTCTTTTTCGTTATAGGTGTAGTTAGGCTGTACATAAAATTGGCTGGTCTGAATGTCATCTCCGCTGATGCTCCACTTTTCTTTCAGCAGTTGTGTAACCTTGTTCAATTTTGTAGCATTGGCTTTTTGAGCAGCGGCTGCCGTATTGCCTTCCGATTGTACACCGATAGAGAGATAAGCAATATCGGGCTTCGCCAATACTTCCCCGCTTCCAGTCACATTAATTACACCGTTTACCGTCGAAGCTGTTGACGCAGCATAAGCACGATCTGCCCCTGTCCATAATCCTCCTGCTACTCCCCCTGCCATTAATGCTCCTGCGAGAACTGCCGTGGCTACTGTTTTTGTCCAAAGTCTCATTGAATTCAACCTCTTTCTTGTAAATGTTTGTACCTTCCAGACGGAAAAGACGGAAAAAGGTTGCAGCCAAGCGTACAAATTTACGAAACAGAGCATAACCACGGGGATTTTAGTGATTATAGTTTGAACTTCATACAGTCTCTATATTCAACAAATCACACATCACACATAAGGACAGTTAACGTAGGAGTGTTCGAAGACTTTTTTCTGGATACAAAAAAAGCCCCAAAGGGGCTTTTCGCTAAGAGCATACACCATATTACAAAGTAAATCTTTGTTTATTGATTTTCCAGCTCTACCTTACTAACCAGACTTACTAAAGCGTTTACAGCCTGTTCGGCGTCCGCACCTTCAGCACTAATATTGATTTCAGTACCTGTACTGATGGCAAGACTCATAATACCCATGATGCTCTTGGCATTAACCTTTTTGTCATCTTTTTCCACAAAAATCTCAGATGAATATTTATTCGCTTCCTGTACGAACAACGCAGCAGGTCTGGCGTGCAGTCCTGTTTTCAAGCGTACGACTACCGGATGTTTTGACATGTCAGCTTACCCCCTCATCAAATAAATCTGGACACTACTTACTCCATTTTATTTATCACATTATAACATTAACCCGGGACAGACACTAGAAAAAAAACTAAAAAAACCGGGGCTGAAAGCCCCACGGGCACTCTTTTTACGGAATCAGGCCATTTTCGCCCCTGATTTTGTCAGCCATCTCATCAATTTTGCGAAGTCGATGATTTACACCCGATTTACTCACGACCCCTTTGAGCATTTCCCCGACTTCTTTCAAATTTAAATCGGGATGAGCGAGCCGAATTTCTGCCACTTCACGCAGTTTATCCGGCAAGGTTTCCAAACCAACTTCCCTCTCCAGCAACTTAATATTCTCAATTTGCCGGACAGCAGCTCCGATTGTCTTGTTCAAATTAGCCGTTTCACAATTGACAATGCGATTTACGGAATTGCGCATATCGCGCATAATGCGTACATCTTCAAATTTGAACAAGGCTTGATGCGCCCCAATGATGCTAAGCAGCTCAATGATCTTCTCGCCTTCCTTGATGTAGAGAATAAAACCTTTTTTTCGCTCAATACAGCGAGCATTTAGGTGAAACTCATTCGCAAGATCAACGAGTGCCTGACAATGTTCCTCATACATCGAAGAAATTTCAAGGTGGTAAGACGATCCTTCAGGATTGTTGACAGAGCCACCTGCCATAAAGGCGCCTCGCAAATAAGCCCTCTTACAACAGTTTTTCCGAACGATATCCCGATTAATCCCGTCAGTGAACAAGAAACCTTCTGAGACGATATAAAGATCCTTTAGCAGTTGTTGCACACCATTGGGAATACGAACAATGTACACATTATTTTTTTTCAAGCGCATTTTTTTCCGTACAAGCAGTTCGATATGAAGTTGAAAATGCTTCTTGATCAAGGAGTAAATCCGCCTTGCAATCGCGGCATTTTCTGTGGACACGTCCAATATCACCCTTTTATTCGACAGTTGTACGGATCCGAGCATACGTATGAGCGCAGATAGTTCCGCTTTCTCACAGCAGGACTGGCTTTCAATCATCGTAAGCTCTTTTTTCGTTTGTGCCGCAAAGGACAAGGGACTCACCTCCTTCTTAATATCCAGTTTTGTACCAATTGGTAAATATGCTGGCTCAATTTGTCGGCATCATGCCGTAAATACGTGCGGAACAGAACTAATGTATCTGCCACCACTTTATATCCCCGGTCGGTCAGCTCGCCCATGTCTACTTGTACCGGCTTGGCTCCCTGCTCGGCATACATTTCCTGTACTTGGGGTGGAATTTCTCCGTTATTTACAATGACATAGTCGAAGAGATGATGCCCTACATGTTCAAAAATAGCTTGCAGGTGGTCTCCTACCGTATAGCCATCGGTTTCTCCAGGCTGGGTCATAACGTTACAGACAAATATTTTGATAGCGTCTGATTTTACTACAGCTTCAGCGAGTTTAGGTACAAGCAAATTCGGTAATATGCTGGTATATAGACTGCCGGGGCCAATCAAAATCGCATCGGCTTCATTAATGGCCTCTACAGCCTCAGGCAACGGCTCCACGTGAGTCGGTTCAAGAAAGACGCGTTTGATTCGCCCGCCCGCTTCCGGGATCTTGGACTCTCCGGTAATCACCGTGCCATCCTCCATTTCGGCGCTTAGCACAACGCCTTCCTCGGCTGCTGGCAGCACACGTCCCCGGACAGCAAATACACGGCTAAGCTCACGCACCGCCGTCACAAAATCTCCCGATATATCGGTCATCGCTGCTAAAATCAGATTACCCAGGCTATGGCCTGACAATCCTGATCCCGCACCGAAACGGTATTTCAGCATATCTGACATTACTGGTTCCACGTCAGCCAAGGCAGTCAGCACATTGCGGATATCCCCTGGAGGGGGCATCTGCAGCTCACTGCGCAAAATCCCGGAGCTTCCGCCATCGTCAGCGACTGTAACAATAGCCGTAATATCCAGCGGCTTTTGCTTTAAGCCCCGCAGCATGACGGACAAGCCGGTTCCGCCGCCCATAACAACAATACGTGGGCGCTCCCGTTGTGATCCGGTCTCTTTCATGATTTCACCTCATTAATGCCGGTCCCGATCAGCATCCCGATGCGAAACAGAAACAGATTCTGTTTCGCTGGCACCCAGCATTTTTCCTAAATACTCCGATATTGCAACAGAACGATGCTTACCACCAGTACAGCCAATGCCGATAATGACCTGGCTTTTACCTTCTTTGCGATATTGCGGAATCAAAAAGTGTAACATATCCAGCAACTTGGTCAAGAACGCCTGAGTCTCGGGCCATTTCATGACATAATCATATACATCGCTATCCTGTCCCGTGTGGGGACGTAGTTGGTCCACATAGTGAGGATTAGGCAGGAAGCGCACATCGAATATAAGATCGGCATCAATGGGAATACCATACTTGAAGCCAAAAGAAGTAATGTTCACGGAAAGCATACTACTCTCCAGATGAGAAAATCGTGAAATGATCCTCGCCTTTAAGGTTGCAGGCTTCATCACACTTGTATCAATAACCTGTGTAGCCGAGCTTTTTAGTTCTTCCAACATCTTGCGCTCCAACCGAATCCCATCCAAAGGCATGCCATCGGGCGCCAGCGGATGACGTCTACGGCTTTCCTTATACCGCTGTACGAGAACGCCGTCATTGGCATTTAAGAATAAAATTTCACAATGAATCGTAAAATGATCTTTAATATAATTCAACGATTCCGACAAGGCAGTGAAAAATTCTCGTCCGCGTAAATCAATTACGAGTGCCACCTTGCCTATTTTACCGTTCGACTGCTCAATCAACTCGGCAAATTTGGGAATCAGTACAGGGGGCAAATTATCAACGCAGAAGAAGCCCAAGTCTTCCAGGCTCTGAACCGCAATGGTCTTCCCTGCGCCTGACATCCCCGTAATAATAATGAGCGTTGCCCACGGCGCAGCATTTTTTAGGTTGTCTGTCATATGGACTTCCCTCTCCTTTTGCTTCTTCGCTCTATGCCAGTACCCGTATTATCAGTAACCTGTGGATCAGGAACGTAGCAACAAACCTGCTGCCCCTACGATACCTGCATCATTGCCCAGCACAGCTGGAACAATCGATACCCCTTTTTGAAGGGGCTCAGGTGCCAGCTTGGCGTACACGCGACGCATCTCTTCAAACAAAAAGTCGCCTGCTTTGGAAACACCGCCGCCTATAATAAACAACTCTGGATTAAGCACCGCGGCAACTGCTGCCATAGATTTCCCCAAATAAAAAGCAGCACGGTTCACGATACGCAGCGCGACTTCATCCCCGGCTTTGGCAGCATCAAATACTTCTTTGGCAGCAATTTGATCTTCCAGCGCCAGAGAGGTCCGATCGCCACGTTCCACAGCGTCCTTGGCCATACGAATAATGCCTGTTGCGGAAGATACGGTTTCCAAACAACCCATTTTGCCGCATCCACACTGAATAGCCTCCAGATCAGGTACGACGCTGATATGTCCAATTTCTCCGGCCATGCCCGAGAAACCTTGATATATTTTACCATTAATAATAATGCCGCCCCCAACGCCTGTTCCCAGGGTATAGCATACGCAATTTTCGATGCCTTTGCCTGCTCCGGCCCAAGCTTCGCCAAGCGCGGCAACATTGGCATCATTGTCTATTTTTACAGGCTTGCCGATTCGTTCCTCTAGGAGCGCACGAATCGGTACGTCTCGAAAGCCAATATTGGGTGCGAGGACAATAATACCTTCGCGAACATTCGTAAAACCTGCAACGCCCGCACCGACACCCTTTAGTTGATCCCACTCATAGGGAGATTGCTCAACAATGTGTCGCACATATTTTTCGATATTACCGATGACAACGTCTACACCTTTATCGGTTTCGGTTGGTCCCTCGTATGTGTGCAAAAGCTGTCCGTTTTCATTACAAATGCCGACTTTAATCGCTGTACCGCCCAAATCGACACCCACATAGATACTTTCAGACATGTTCCAAGCCACCTTTATGTTTACTTAAAAACCTGGTATGAAATATATGCTTACAATTCCTACTTCATAATAGTAATCCTACGTTCCAACTATAATTGAAGCCCCCGTTACGGTCAAGGACACTTGCTTGTTGAAAAGTGTACGATTAGCAGAACTTTTATCCTCATGCACCCATAAAAAGGAGAAAGCCTGTGCAAACGCAACAGGCTTTCTCTTCCTGAACAAAAGATGCGGCATAATAGAGGTTACCTTCGCTCTCCCGTTAGCCTTTTTGTGTACTATAGTCACTCTTTTATTGATCCAGTGTTTCGCTCCAGTCGTGAACAGCACTGCCTTCGAGATACTTCTCGCAGTCCATAGCCGCCATACAGCCCGTTCCCGCAGCCGTAATAGCTTGACGGTAACGGTTATCCTGTACGTCCCCACAGGCAAAAACTCCGGGAATGTTCGTTTCTGTTGTGCCTGGCTTCACTACAATATAGCCGTGTTCATCGGTATGGATTTGTCCGTTCAGGAAACCTGTATTCGGCGTATGCCCGATAGCTACGAACACGCCATCCACCTCAATCAGCTCATCCTGATTGGTCTCATTATTGTGTACCTTCAAGCCCTTTAAGCCTGCTTCTCCCGTCACAACTTCGAGAGGAGTCCGGTTTAATGCCCAATGTACTTTTTCGTTCTCACGCGCACGATCTTGCATAATTTTGGATGCCCGCAACTCATCGCGACGATGGACCAAGGTTACGCTGGAAGCAAAACGGGTCAAGAAGCTCGCTTCCTCCATGGCTGAATCGCCACCGCCAACCACGACAATCTTTTTCCCGCGAAAAAAGAAGCCATCGCAAGTGGCGCACGTGCTGACTCCGCGACCTACATTGTCCTGCTCACCCGGAATGCCAAGGTATTTAGCGGACGCACCTGTAGCAATAATGACCGACTCCGCCTCAATGATGCCTTTACCCTCTACCTTCACTTTAAAAGGACGTTTGCTGAAATCCACTTCCTCTACCCAACCGGAAGTAAATTCAGCGCCAAAACGTTCAGCCTGCTTGCGCATATTATCCATCAGTTCAGGCCCAAGGATACCTTGCTCAAAACCCGGGAAATTTTCAATTTCGGTCGTTGTAGTAAGCTGCCCACCGGGCTGCATCCCTTCAATGATCAGCGGATTCATGTTAGCGCGTGCCAAATAAATAGCGGCTGTGTAGCCTGCAGGACCTGTACCAATAATTATGGATTTATACATACGTTTGTTGCCTCCTTTAAGTGATGTTTGGAGCAGGTCTCAGACCTGCTTTTTAAACGTGGAGAGCGGCTGCTTCAGCTTCTGTTTGATACCACACACGCTGTCAATCTGACGCGCATAGCGGCTTACGGTCGATACGGAAATACCATAACGATCAGCTACTTCCTGATAGGTGACTGAATGATGATGCATTTTGGCTGTCAAATATTCCAGCGCGGCTGCCCATCCCTCAGTATGCTGAACCATCGGAACTTCCGGGGCAAGCCGATCCAAATACTCCAGCCAAAGCGATCTCAAATCGTGCTGCATGGCCGAATCGGATGGCTTGCTCATGACGGTCAGTACCTTATCCAGCACTGCCTGCCATTGGGGATCGACCGGGGAAGCAGATACATCACCCTCAATTGTATACGGATCGTTCTCAACCTCCAACTGATCAGAAGGTTCCGTTTCCGGGTACATTTTCTGCTCAGCCTGCTCCGCCAGCTCTTGCAATACTTGCAAGGCACGGCGTTTCAGCTCATCCTCCTGATCCGGGTCTTCTACGAAGGACTCCAGTGCCTGACGCACCTCATCATCACCGATCAAGCTTAACGCCTGAATGACCTGAAGCTGGGTCGCCCGATCTCCATGACGCAAGGCCCAGAAGAAGGATGAGCGGATTAGCGGGTCCTTCTTCATGCTGTCAGGCACCTGGTCAGCACCAAACTTCTCCCACATGCGGAATTGCTCCTCAAACGGGAGATGATAATGATAGCTGAGCACTTGCAGCGGTGTACCCTCCTGCTGGAGTTCCTCCAGTCGGGACAGGAAAAACCGCGGAACTTCCGAGGAAGCGTCCTGCTTTTGCAAATGACTCCACAACCGCCGTGCTTCCGCATATCTTCCCGTATTGCTGGCTGCTACCGCCGTGTAATGGTACAAAGAAGCGTCCGCATTGTTCTCTCCATCGCCATGAAGCAACCTGCGGAAATGTCTGTAGGCCTCCTCATGGCGTCCGAGAATCCCCATGGTGGTCGCCAACTTGAATACCTGCTCCTCCTGAAACGGTATAGTGACCGCCAAAGTCTGCACCAGACGATCCAATTCCGGGCCGCCGCCCTCGTGCTGATAAAAGATCGCCAAGTTGCACAATGCGTGTAAATTCCCCGGCTCATCCTCCAGCACTTGAATAATGGTAGCCTTAGCATTTTGGAACAATCCCATGTAGTAATACGCCAGCGCCAGATTATTCCGCGCAGCGAACATATCTGGTTGTTCTTCTGAAATTTGCTTGAGCAACTGGGCTGCCTGAGCAAATTTCCCCTCCTCCAGCAGGACACGAGCCTGATCATGCTCTACTACTCCCTGCCGGGCCTTAATGCGGTTCAGCTTCGTTGGACGGTCCAGCTCATAATAGAGCAGTTCCATCATTTCCTCCGCTTCATCAAGAAACTGGCCTTCTTCGTCCTCCTCCAGGTACGTGACCAATGCTTTCTCCGCTTCTTCAAACTGCTCCATATTAGCGTAATTATTCGCCATATAGAAATAACACTCTGTCATCGACGAGTCTACGTCACTCAGAACAGAGGAAAGGATCTCATTCGAACCTGCATAATCCCCCATCTCTGATAATATACCCGCCATATTGCAATGATTCACCGGATTATCCGGTTCATATTCAACGGCTTTGCGAAAATATTTCAATGCCTTGTCATAATGATTGCGATCAAGCGAGCGCACAGCTTTCTCAAAAAAGAAAGATGCGTCGAAACGCAAAGCAATAATTTTAGGGCTAGGTTCCGATACTCGCAGATGTTTCCCTTTCATAAATAACCAAGGCACCTCCTTTAAAAGTAACTGGCATGTTCATACCCTTCAGTATACCACAACTTCAAAACGACTTGACAGTCGATCCTGCCTCATTCCAAAAAACGGATACACTCTTGTATACCTATAGATATGTATATAAGAATACGCTAAATAGCCGAGCGCTTTTTCCTTGTATAAAAGGGAGCGTTCGGCTAGCCACTGGATATGGTACTTAGACCCAATAAACGTAATAATTAAAGCGTCAGCGGCACCAGCGAGCGCTCACGATGCTGAAATACGGCAAGTTCGCGATAGCCGACTTCATATAGAAGCGCGCGTGCTTTCTCCAAGTGCTCGGACAGCTTCGCCGGATCATGGGCATCCGATCCTACGGTCAGCGGGATGCCTAGCGAAAAAGCCTCTTCCAGCATGCGGCGACTCGGGAACATCTCGGCACAGGGCTTCGAAAGCCCTGATGCATTCAGTTCCATCGCCCGACCGCTGAGGGAAACAGCTGAGAGTGCGGCACGCTCCAACTCACGCAGCTCCTCCATCTCCTCCGGCTTCGGATGATAGCCGAAGCGCTTAATGACATCCAAATGACCCATGATGTCATACAAACCGCTAGCTGCTGCCTTGGAAACCGCATCATAATATGTACGGTACACCTCAAGCACATTTTTGCCTTCCCAATGGTGTACCTGACGGAAGTCCGTGACATCCCATTCACCGAGAAAATGGACGGAACCAATCACATAATCCCAGGGATACGCGGTGATGATGTCTTCGATTTCTCGCTCCCAGCCCTCGATGTAGTCGCCTTCCAAGCCAACACGAATATCAATCTGCCCTTTAAAACGTTCCTTCAGTTCCAAACATTCTTCCACGTATCGGGGCAGTTCCTCCATAGGCATTGCCATTTCCGGGTAATAGTCAGCCGGTTTTACATGCAGTAGTGGCATGTGATCGGACAAGCCGAGCTGATCCAGCCCCAGCCGAATTCCCTGCTGTACATACTCTTCCAGACTCCCTATGGCATGCCCGCAGCGGGCGTGATGCGTATGATAGTCAATTTTCATAGGCCCTCCCCCTTTCAACACTACAACAAATCGTACTAATCACGACGAGGACGTTCATGACGGCGATTCAGCTCAGCCAGCACGTCATCGAGCGGTAGCTTGCGCTCCTGCAACAGCACCAGCAGGTGATAAATCAAATCACTGACCTCCAGGCGCAGTTCGTCATTATCTTTATTTTTGGCGGCAATGATTGTCTCGGATGCTTCTTCGCCAACCTTTTTCAAGATTTTATCTACACCTTTATCAAAAAGATAAGTCGTATAGGCCCCTTCAGGACGTGTCTCTTCGCGCTCCTTAATAATTGCCTCCAATTGGGCAAGTACCTCAAAGCGGTCTGCTGAAGCACTGAAAATATCATCGGTTTCATTTACCAACGTGTGGTCTCCTGCATTTCCTGCAACAGGTGCTACAGCCGTTCCTGGCACGGAAATATCACGGAAAAAGCAGCTCGTTGCTCCTGTATGACAGGCAGGACCGTTCGGAATGACACGTACCAACAGAGCATCACCGTCACAATCCAACTGGATGGAAGTGATTTTTTGCGTATTCCCCGAAGTAGCTCCCTTGTGCCACAGCTCCTGTCTGGAACGAGACCAAAACCAGGTCTCTCCCGACTCCAAAGACAGTTTCAGCGACTCGCGGTTCATGTAGGCCAGCGTAAGCACCTGAAGGGTAGCATCATCCTGCACAATCGCCGAGACAAGACCTGCCTCATTCCAGCGGACATTATCCAGTATCTGCTCCAGAGATAGCTGTTGGTTTAATTCGTTACTCATCGTATCTCCACTCCTCTGCGCTTCAAATCCCGTTTTAGCTCAGGGATTCCTATTTCTTTATAGTGAAAAATCGTTGCTGCTAATCCAGCATCCGCTTTGCCCGCCGTAAACACGTCATAGAAATGCTCCTGCTTGCCTGCTCCGCCAGAAGCGATAACTGGAATCCCGACGGTATCCGATACCGCGGAAGTCAGCGGCAGGTCAAAGCCGTCCTTGGTTCCGTCCGCATTCATGCTGGTCAGCAGAATCTCACCGGCTCCCATCTGTTCAGCTTCCTTGGCCCAAGCCAAGGCGCGGATACCAGATGGCGTGCGGCCTCCGTGCGTATACACTTCCCACTCGCCCCACGCCTCGTTGTACTTGGCATCAATGGCAACAACGATACATTGTGAGCCAAAGCTGCGCGCACCCTCCGCAATCAGCTGGGGGTTACGGACAGCCGCCGTATTTACACCGATTTTATCAGCTCCGGCACGCAAAATACGTTTCATATCATCAACATGAGATATCCCGCCACCTACGGTGAAAGGAATGGCAATTTCCCCGGCTGTCTGACGAACTACTTCTTCCATGGTAGCACGCCCTTCAACTGAAGCAGAAATATCCAGAAATACGATTTCGTCCGCCCCTTCCCGGTCATAAAGCGCCGCCAGTTCCACCGGATCGCCTGCATCACGTAAGTTCACAAAATTAACGCCCTTAACCACCCTGCCATCCTTTACATCCAAGCAGGGAATAATACGTTTAGCCAGCATGCCTACTCCCCCTATGCCTTTGCTACAGCTTGTACGGCGACCTGTAAATCAATGCTGCCTGTATACAATGCCTTACCCACAATAGCACCGCCTACACCCTCTTTCGCATAGGTGCTCAGCGTGATTAGATCGTCCATCTTGCTGACACCGCCGGAAGCGATCACGGTTCGTCCACTGCTTTTCGCAAGCGCTACGATAGCCTCAACATTTGGGCCTTGCATCATTCCGTCGCGGGAAATGTCTGTAAAAATGAACGTTTCCGCTCCCTTGGAGGCCAACTCAGCAGCCAATTCGTCCGCTCGAACCTCTGAGGTTTCAAGCCATCCGCGCGTGGCCACATAGCCATTCCGTGCATCCAGACCAATGGTGATCCGATCACCGTAGGTACCCAATACCGCTTCCGTAAAAGCACGATCCTCAATCGCTGCCGTACCCAAGATCACACGGCTCACGCCCAGCGACAACAGCCGCTCCACATGTTCACGTGTACGCAAGCCGCCACCCACTTGTACAGGCACTTGCACCGCAGAAGCGATGCGCCCAATGAGTTCATCGTTCACCGGTTGGCCTGCTTTTGCACCGTCCAAATCAACCAAGTGAATGTAGGAGCCGCCCAAACGCTCCCATTCTTGGGCAACCTCCATCGGGTTTTCGTTGTATATCGTCTCCTGGTTATAATCTCCCTGTACCAGTCGTACACATTTGCCATCGCGAATATCAATCGCCGGGTATATCGTGAACAAAGTATGACCCCCTTGTGAGCTATTCAACATCTATATGCCTTTACATCAATCAACGACCAAAGTTGGCGTACCACCAACTGCATACTCACGAATCGTTACGCTCGCTTTTCTGCTTCCGCTAGTTCCAAAAACTGACGAAGCAGCCGCATCCCCATTTCCCCGCTTTTCTCTGGGTGGAACTGCATGCCATATACATGGCCTCTGCCCACGATAGCCGTTACGGGCCCACCATAGTCGGTCACCGCCAGCAGGTCACTTTCGACCTCCGGCTTCGCATGATAGGAATGCACAAAATACACATGTCCTTCCTCCAAGCCCTGAAACAATGGGTGATCTGGCTGAGTTATACGCAGACGATTCCAGCCCATATGCGGCACTTTAACCCCCAGATCGGGAGCAAACCGAACGACCTCGCCTGGTAAAATATTAAGCCCTTCGTGACTGCCGTATTCTTCACCACGAGTGAACAACAGTTGCATTCCTAGACAAACACCGAGCAGTGGTTGTCCAGCGCTGGCAACCTCCTGAATTACCCGGTCCAATCCGTTGGAACGCAAATGCTCCATAGCGTCTCCGAATGCCCCTACTCCCGGCAAAATCACACCGCTGGAGGAGCGAATTACTTGGGCATCTCCCGTTACTACAGCCTCATAGCCAAGACGCTCAACTGCCTTGCTCACACTATGCAGATTGCCTCTGCCGTAATCCACAATGGCAATGGACATGGACTACAGCACTCCCTTCGTTGAAGGTACTCCCGTCACCCGCGGATCAATGGATGTCGCTTCATCCAGTGCACGTCCCAGCGCTTTGAACACCGCCTCAATCATATGGTGGGTATTTTGCCCGTAGTGAACGATGACGTGTAGCGTCATGCGAGCCTCCAATGCAAATTTCCACAGAAATTCATGCACCAGCTCTGTCGAAAAGCTCCCTACCTGCTGTGATGGATACTCCGCACGATACTCGAAATGGGGCCGGTTACTCAGATCAATGACAACCTGCGCGAGCGCCTCATCCATTGGTACAAAGACGCTGGCATAGCGCTTAATTCCTTTTTTATCACCCAACGCTTCCAGCAAGGTTTGCCCCAGACAAATACCAATATCCTCTACGGTATGATGATCGTCGATATCAACATCCCCTCTGGCCTGTACATTCAGGTCAAATTGTCCGTGCTTGGTGAACAAATCCAGCATGTGATTCAGAAACGGAACATCTGTTTCAATCTCAGCTTGCCCTGTGCCGTCTACTGCAAAAGATAGCTGAATATCCGTTTCGTTCGTCTTTCGGCTGACGCTGCCTGTACGTCCTGTTACGTTATTTTCGTTCCCCATCGCCATCCACCGCCTTCTTTTCATTGTCCAATCGAACTTGTATCGCCCGTGCGTGACCTTCCAGTCCTTCATGGCGGGCAAGCTGCATAATCGTCGCTCCATTGCGCAATAGCGCTTCCTTGCTGTAATAGATCATACTCGACTTCTTGATAAAATCATCAACATCCACTGGCGAGGAAAAGCGCGCCGTTCCATTCGTCGGGATAATGTGGTTAGGTCCGGCAAAATAATCACCTACTGGCTCCGAGCTGTATGCTCCCAGGAAAATAGCTCCCGCGTTTTCAATCAGACCCACATGTTCCATCGGCTGCTCTGTCATAATTTCCAAATGTTCTGGTGCCAGTCGGTTTACAATATGGATGCCCTCTTCCAAAGTGTCGACGACAATGATAGCCCCGTATGCCTCCACCGATGCAGCAGCAATATCTCTACGCGGCAACTCTGCCAATTGGCGCTGTACTTCAGCTGATACTTCTTCGGCCAAGCGTTGCGAGGGCGTAACCAGTATGGCTGAGGCCATCTCGTCATGTTCCGCCTGTGAAAGCAGGTCAGCCGCTACATAAGAGGCATTCGCCGTGTCGTCAGCCAACACGACAATTTCACTTGGTCCCGCTATACTGTCGATATCCACCGCACCGTACACCTCGCGCTTCGCCAGCGCTACATAAATGTTGCCGGGACCGCAAATTTTATCGACTGGTTCAATGCTATGTGTTCCGTAAGCGAGAGAAGCAATCGCCTGCGCTCCGCCAACCCTATATATTTCCGTTACACCAGCCTCTGCCGCAGCTACCAGTGTATATGGATCGATCCCTGCTTTGCCGCCTGTCGCCGGGGGTGTCACCATGACAATCTCCGGTACACCAGCTACCTGAGCAGGAATGACATTCATCAGCACTGAGGATGGATAGGCTGCTTTACCGCCCGGAACATACACGCCTACACGTTTCAACGGTCGGATAATTTGACCGAGCAAGCTACCATCCGGCTGTAAGTCCATCCACGAGTTGCGTTTTTGCTTCACGTGAAAAGCACGGATATTATCCGCCGCCTCTCGAATCGCCTGTAAAAAAGAAGGCTCTACCTTGTCATACGCCGCCTTCAATTCTTCCTCCGTCACACGAAGTTGCTCTGCTGTCAGCGATACACCATCAAACGATTGCGTATACCGCAGGACAGCCTCATCCCCCTCTTGGCGTACCGAATGAATAATGGTGCGCACAGCCTCATTTTGCTCAGGTGTGCCGTAATCCACCTCCCGTTGGAGACTGAAATCACGGGCTGATACGATCTTCATTTGTCCATTCCCCCTTACTTGCAGCTTGCAGAATGCCCCTTTAACCCTTGGCTTACTCTTTTCTTTAGTCCCTCGGTGCCACCGCAGTCGGAATTACCTGATGCAATCGATCACACAATGCCTGAATCGAGCTATTTTTCATCCGGTAGCTGACCCGATTGGCAATCAGGCGACTGGTAATATCCAGTATGCTGATCTGCTCGACTAATCCGTTCTCCTGCAAGGTCTGCCCCGTTTCCACCATATCAACAATGCGGTCTGCCAGACCAATTAGCGGCGCCAGCTCAATGGAGCCATTCAGCTTAATAACTTCTACCTGCTGGCCTTGCTCCCGAAAATACTGGGAAGCCACGTTCGGATATTTTGTAGCGACCCGCTGACGAATACCTGGCTGCCAATCCGGTAAAGCAATCACCGACATCCGGCAACGAGCAATCCCGAGATCCAGCAGTTCATACACATCCTTGTTTTCTTCCAGCAAAACATCCTTGCCCACAATGCCGATGTCCGCCGCTCCATACTCCACATACGTAGGAACATCGACGGGCTTCGCCATGATAAATTCCATGCCCAGCTCGGGCAGTGGGATGACCAGCTTGCGCGTTTCGTCCACATCCAGCGGAATGGGAACCCCTGCCCGGCGAAATAGCTCAGAAGCCTGCTTATAAATCCGTCCCTTTGGCATGGCTACCTTCAATATTTCCGTCATGGCAATTCCCTCCTTTGTACTGGCTGTCTTCCTTCAGCTGTATAGCTGTATACATCTGCATACCGGCCCTGCTGCTCACGACGTCGATCTTCCGGTCCCCCCGTGAGCCCTGTCACCACAGTAAGGCCTGTTGCGCGTAGCTCTGCCGCTGCGGATAACGCCTTCTGGCGTCCCTGTTCGTCATAACGGATAAGTACAGGAAGCTTCGTTTCCATTTGGATACCATCCACACCATCGACGATCCGGTTTGTCTTCAATGCAAATCCCGTTGCAGGTACGGATCGACCAAACTGCTGAAGCAGATTGTCATAGCGACCCCCGTTGCATACCGGGAACCCAATCTCCGCCGCATAGCCCTCAAAAGTCATTCCAGTATAATATGAGAAATCCCCGATCATGGTAAGGTCGATTAACACATGCTCAGATACGCCGTATGCCTCCAGTACTTCCCACACCTCGCACAAATGTGCAATGGATCGAATCGTCTGCTGCTCCACACTAAGACGGGTAGCCTGGTCACAAATTTCTTTTCCACCGCGCAACCGAAGAATAGCTTCCAGCTTATCCCGATGTTCAGGAGCCAAGCCCAAAGCTTCAATCGCTGTTCGGTAGCCTACTACATCACGACTGAGCAACAGTTCCTTTAGCGCTTGTTGTTCAGCCTGGCGGCCTGGAATGATTTCCTCAAACAAACCGTTCAGGAATCCCACATGCCCCATGGCAATTTTAAAGGAGGTCACCCCTGCTGCCTGTAATGATGCAATTGCCAATGCTACAACTTCTGCATCAGCCTCAGGCGAATCATCACCCACCAGTTCCACACCCGTCTGAAAAAACTCCGCTTCTCTTCCTGCCTCTTCCTCAATCGCCCGAAATACATTTGCGTGATAGGAAAGTCGGAGCGGTACTTCCTCTTCCTTTAGCAACGAAGATACCACCCGTGCAATGGGAGCGGTCATATCCGATCGCAGCACCAACGTGGTTCCCCGGTTATTGAGTAATTTAAACAGCTTCCGATCGGAAGTAGAACTAGCCACTCCCACCGTATCGTAGTATTCCATCGTAGGCGTCATAATCTGGCGGTAACCCCAGCGCTCCATGCATTCGAGTACATTCAGTTCAATGGCCCGCAGCTTCGACACTGCACGCGGAAGATAATCTCGAACCCCTACAGGGATCTCGAATCCTTTTGGCTTAGACATCTCTATCACCTCATGATTTCACAATATCTTTATCATGGTAAAGTGCTAACAAACTAAAGTATATTCGATATATTATCATGCTCTACTTGTGAACGTCAACCAAACGACGCAGCCCTTTTTTACAGATTCGCCAAGCTGCTGCCCCTCTCTATATTTTATCCAATGCAAAATACATGAATCCTATATGAAAAACATCTATCCACGTATTTTCACGGAGCAAGACCGCGCTTACGTTAATTTTTCTTGTGCATATAGAGTTGTTCAGCTCCACTGAGAATTTATAAATTCTATACTCTAAAAAAAGACTGCCAGCATTAAGCTAACAGTCCAAATCAAAATATTTAGCTATTCACCTGTTCATCTTTACTCCGGGAGGGAAACTTCGGAAACGTGCCCAAACCGATCCATGCAAATGGTACATATCGAAAACACAACGTCACAATCAGCCATGAGCCAAACAGCGCCAACAACCATCCACCCGCAACAGAGAAGATGTATTCTACCGGCGTTCCATGCAAATCCAGCTTGCGATACACCCGCAGTAACGCCGGGTGAAGTAAATAAATACCGAAAGAACATGCCCCCAACCAACTGATTAACATTCGCAGCCTATCGTTAGTATGACGATATAATAAAACCGAGCATTGAAACAACACTAACGCGGATACGAGAGCATATGCACTATGGAGCAGTTCATAGATCAGTGAGTCTGCATAGATGGCTTTGCGGTATGCTACAAACCATATTTGTACATAAGCTATACCCAGGAGTAGCCACGCCACCCACAAGCCCCACCAACTGATCAGCTGTCCGCGTCTAATTACTGTACCTGACACCGGAAAAAGCCACTTTTTAAACCCTTCATATCCAATCGCTACAGCTGCGCCCAAGGCAAAATAACTGATATACGTAATCGCAAGACTTCCTCTTTCCTCTTGCCAAACGTATTTGTTCAGCAATACAAATCCCCATTGAAGGATTAACCCTACTGTCAAAATGACAAAGGCTGCTCTTCGTGGGCTCGATATCCAATGACATAAGCGCTGCACTCCCCACAACAACAGCGGGAAAACCAAATAAAATTGGATGATGATGATGACATAATACAAATGCGTATACGCCTTCCCCGTTAACAGCACGAGCGGAAGATCACTGAGCGGCATCAACCCGCGTGTTACCAAGGTCAAATAATACACAAGAGAAAACAAAACGTAAGGTAACACAATAAACATCAGTCTTTTTCGGAAAAATATAAGCATATTCTTACCACGAAGCGGCCTATCGACATAATTATAAAATAAAACAAACCCGCTCACAAAAATAAATACTGGCACTGCAAAGCTACTAAACATATTTAAAAATAAAAAAGGATAAAACAATAGAGAATGACGCGCATCAATTAAAGCCATTGAAGTCGCATGAATGGTAACAACAGCTGCAATTAATATGCCCCGGTAAATATCAAGCTCTGGTATACGTTCTTTTTTGACCAAATCAACACGCTCCCATATCGCCTTGCAAATATGTCTTTTATCAATTTTTAAAACATAATCAACATGCATTACCCCACTTATTATACAGAAAAACAACACAAGAAAGACCCCTTAATACATAAGGGGCCTTTCTTATTGTGCTATTTACTACTCATTCCCACCAGAGCGTCTTAAATCACGCAACGGATTGCCACCCACAAATGCACCTGCGGGCACGTCTTTATGCACGACCGCTCCGGCCGCTACGATAGCTCCGTCACCGATGGTGACACCCGGCAAAATGGTTGTGTTTGCGCCGATCAGCACATTATCCCCAATCACCACTTTACCGATACGATATTCATGTATGAGGTATTCATGAGCTAGTATCGTCGTGTTATACCCAATGACCGAATTGTTCCCTATTGTAATATACTCTGGAAAAAAAACATCCACCATCACCATCAGGCCGAAGGCCGCATGTTGCCCCACCTTCATCCCCAGCACTCTGCGGTAAATGACGTTTTTCAGAGAAAGCACAGGACAATACCGGGCAATCTGTATAAAAATAAAGTTCTTAATGCCTTTCCAGCGGCTCACCGTCCGATAAATCTGCCACAACGCATTGGGACCTTCTACAGGATAGCGGTTCACCTTTCTCACGATACATTGACACCTTGAAGCTCCAGCTTCAGCAAATCCCGCATATCATGCAACATGTAGTCTGGCCCATATCCACGCAGAGTTTCCTCACCCTTGAGCGACCAGGCTACACCAGCCGATTTCACGCCTGCAGCCTGAGCTGACAAAATATCAAAGGAACTGTCTCCGACCATCAATGTGTGCTTTGCTTCAGCATTCAAGCCTGCCAAGGCCTTAAGGACTGGCTCAGCGTGTGGCTTAGGATGCTCTACATCGTCGACCGTCACAATATAGTCCATAGAGGAAGTCAGATTGAACAGATTAAGTACACGTATCGTGGATGGTCGTATTTTGGTTGTTACAACCCCCAGCTTAATTCCTCTCGCACGCAACTCCTGAATAACCTCAATGACATATGGAAATGGCTTCACCATTTGATCATGATGAATCTGATTATAAGCACGGTAGTCCTTAACCAACCCAGATACATCCGTTAGTCCCGAAAAAGTACGGAGTTGATCGTCCAGTGTTCCACCCATATGAGGAATAATATGCTCCCGCGTCAGCGGATCAGCATTCGGATGATTCAAAACGTGTAGAAATGTGCTGATAATCAGCTCATTCGTATCCATGATGGTGCCGTCTAAATCAAACAAAATCGTATTTATCATAGATGCTCCTTCTTGTCCTCGTCCGTGTCTTCCTTAGGCAGCTTATCCGCCGTAGCTGTTGGAGGGACCGCGTCCTGTCCTGGACGGGATACCTGTTCTGGCGTCACGTCAGGTACCTGATCAATCCCTGCTTTGCTGGAGATAATCGGATCGCTATACCGAGCAACAGATGTGCCCTTCCGGCGACGAACCAAAATGAAAATCACGGCAGCTACCACAATAAAGATAGGCAGCAATTGCGAGATCCGTACATTACCGTAACTCGGGTCCAGATGTCCTGGTTCAAACCCTAGCCACACCATAGGAGACCACAAAGCATTCACAAAGGAAGCCAGCCAATCTGGTCCCTGAAAAGCCAAACTGTCCGTCCGTACACGCTCGATGAAAAAGCGACCAATTGAGTACCAAATGAAGTAAAACGCAAACATTTCGCCTGCACGCACAAATTTCATACGACGAATGACGAGTAGCAAAATCACACCTACAATACTCCACAGTGATTCATATAAAAATGTAGGGTGATGGAACACCCCGTTAACGTTCATCTGATTCACAATGAAATCCGGGAGATGGAGCTGATTACGCAAGAATGTCTCTTCCGTCGGTCCACCGTAGGCTTCCTGATTGACAAAATTACCCCAGCGTCCAATCGCTTGACCGATCAGTAGGCCTGGTGCACAAATATCAGCGATACGCCAGAAGTTATACCCTTTATACCGGAAATAAATGACTGCACATATAATGGCCCCGATCAAGGCACCGTATATCGCAATCCCACCATTCCAAATTTTAAAAACATCCCATAGATTATCTCGGTAGTCTTCCCATTTGAAGGCTACATAATAAATACGCGCTCCAATGATAGCTGATGGAACACCCAGAAGCAGCATATCCATAAAAAAGTCCTGCGGAATACCGAATCTTTTTCCTTCACGAATGGCGAGATATAAACCCACAAGCGCCGCCAGCCCCAAAATAAGCCCATACCAATGGACCTTGATTGCCCCGATTGAAAAAGCGATCGGATTTAGCAGTAATGTTGCCGTTGACATATGTTTCTCTCACTCCTTGTTCTTCCTTGCAAACGAACAAACCTTAATCCATCTCTTCCATATCTTCAGAAATCGTCGCAGTCAGCTTGTTTGTAAATTGCAGGGCTGCATTAACGCCCATTTGTTTCAAACGATAGTTCATCGCCGCCACCTCGATAATAACAGCCAAGTTTCGGCCCGGACGAACTGGGATCGTAACCAGTGGAACATCTGTATCAATAATACGTGTCGTTTCCTCATCGAGACCAAGACGGTCATACTGCTTGTCCTGCTGCCATGCCTCCAGTCGAACAACCAATGTAATCCGCTTGTTATTACGAACTGCACCGGCCCCAAACAGCGTCATCACATTAATAATGCCCACGCCACGAATTTCCAGCAGGTGACGGATCAGCTCAGGTGCTGTACCATGCAGCTGAAAATCGGACGTTTGCCGAATTTCTACCGCATCATCTGCTACCAAGCGATGTCCACGTTTAACCAGTTCCAGTGCAGTTTCACTTTTACCAATTCCACTACTTCCTGTGATAAGCATTCCCACGCCATACACGTCACACAGTACACCATGAATAGTCGCTGTAGGAGCCAGCTTTCTTTCGAGAAAGCCTGTGATGCGGCTTGATAAAATCGTCGTTGCCATATTAGTGCGCAGTACAGGAATATCTCGTTCTGCGCTCGCCTCCACTAACTCAGCCGGTACCTCCAGACCACGTGTGATGATAATGCATGGAGTCAGCTCTGTACACAGGCGCTCCATCCGATCCCGACGCTCCTCAGGAGGAAGCATCCCCAGAAAAGCCAACTCAGACCTTCCCAGAAGCTGTACCCGCTCCTGTGTATGATATTCAAAATACCCGGCCATCTCCAGACCTGGGCGATTCAAATCATCCACTGTGATCAGTCTTCGCAGACCTTTTTCACCGGAAATAACTTCCATTTGAAACTGCTGTACAAGCTCGGATACCTTTACCTGTTTAGCCATTGTATTCTCCCCTTCATCTGCAAAACCGGATTCTATACGTCATTTGATTTATGTAGCTTTACCCTATTAACCATACAGCCCAACGCCAGTCTATGCTGCACTGCATCAATCCACACTCCACTTGATTTAACACTATGGTTCCAGGCTAACTCTATTCCGACATCTGGATTGATCCCATTTAGGACCCTTGCCAACGAACCTTGCCTGCATCTAGACCTGTACCATTGTACCCATCGTATCGGAATTTTCCAATGAATGCAATGCCGAAGCTAGTACCCGTATGCGATATACAAAAAGAGTCGCAGTTCTCCGCGTGGGGAAAACTGCGACTCTCTTCCAGAGGCAAATTTTATTCGCCAACCAGAATACTCAATTCCGATTCCTTATCAAAAATATGAACCTTGTTCATATCAACAGCCAACTTCGCTTTGACACCATCACGAGTATTGGAGCGTCCGTCTACACGGGCAATAATCGTATCATTTCCGGCACCGCTCAGGTACAACAGCATTTCATGACCGAGATTTTCCGTTACATCCACAGTGGATGTAAAGATCGTATTCGGAGAAGCCTCCAAGAATACAGGCTCTTCATGAATATCCTCAGGGCGGATACCCAAGATCACTTCTTTGCCGATATAGCCCTTCGCTTTTAAAATCTGTCCTTTACCTTCTGGTACGAACAGATCCAGACCTGGCGCAGCAAAATGCAATGCACCTTCTTTTTCAACCAGCTGACCTGTGATAAAGTTCATCGTAGGAGAGCCGATAAAACCAGCTACGAACAGATTCACTGGACGGTTGTAGAGTTCATCTGGGGATGCAGCTTGTTGGATAATACCATCCTTCATAACTACAATCCGGTCACCCATCGTCATGGCTTCAACCTGGTCATGGGTTACGTAGATAACAGTCGTTTCCAGACGCTTAGCCAGCTTCGTGATTTCCGCACGCATCTGACCACGCAGTTTGGCATCCAAGTTGGACAGTGGCTCATCCATCAAGAACACTTGCGGGTCACGCACAATCGCACGTCCCAAGGCAACACGCTGGCGTTGACCACCTGATAACGCTTTCGGCTTGCGATCCAGCAGATGCTCAATATCAAGGATTTTAGCCGCTTCACGTACACGCTTGTCGATTTCTTCTTTCTTCACCTTACGGAGCTTCAGACCAAAAGCCATGTTTTGGTATACATTCATATGCGGATACAAGGCATAGGATTGGAATACCATCGCGATATCGCGGTCCTTTGGAGCCACGTCGTTCACAACACGATCTCCAATGTACAATTTACCATCTGAAATTTCCTCCAGACCAGCAATCATACGGAGCGTAGTAGATTTACCACAACCGGAAGGACCAACCAATACGAGAAACTCTTTATCTTGAATGTCCAAATTGACATCAACAACCGTAGCTTTATCTGCACCCGGGTATTTCTTGAAAATATGCTCTAAACGTACACCAGCCATAGCTTTTGCCTCCCTAAGATCAAGTTATGAAATCGAATACATTTCTTACTTGTATCTTACCCTAGTCCCTGTAGCATGGCTATTCGCAAACTGCACAAAAATGCTATTTCCTTTTTGTCACTTTGTACAATAGAAGATAGAGCTTGACCAAAACCGCATCATTAAACGTCCGTACGTCCAATCCGGTCTCCTGTTTGATCTTGTCCAAACGGTAAATCAACGTATTTCGATGCACATATAGACGCTTAGCTGTCTCACTCACATTACAATCCAGTTGAAAAAAGATATCTAATGTAGCCATCGTTTCTGAGTCTTCCAGTATGACAGATGACTTCATGACCTGCTCTAAAAATAATACGCGTTGTTCCTTGGGAATGCGGTTTAACAGCCTTTCCAAATGAAGCTCCCATGAAAAGTGGATGTGCTCTGTTACATGAAAAATCTTACCCAAATGTATGGTCTCCCATAACAAATTCAGCTCTTGGGGAAGACTTTGCAAAGGGGCTGAAGGCTTAGAAACCGCCAAATGGAATACACCCACCCACTCATTCGCAATAAGCTCATATAGACCCAAGCTAAAAGCCGTGAGAACCTCCTCCAGCGATTCCGTAAAATCTGCATCCCTGGATTCAGTGTCTTTATCCCGTTCATCGTCCACTCCTAATAAAAGCTCCTTTTTAGCCATAATCAACCAAGACTGTTCGTCCAATGGAGTAAGCAGCACATCCCCTCCAAAATAGCTCGCGAACAATCGATGAAGCTGCGTATAAGTAATAGCCCCCTCCTGTGTTCCCTCGCCATTCAATAAAATCGGAACCATACACGCTGATAGCGAATCACGAAGCTGCAATTCATCAGGAACCTCTTCTTCCCTGTTTAGATTGGCAGCCTGCTGTATGAGCCATTGTCCAAAACGATTCATCCGCTCTTCCTCGCTATAAACCGGGTTATCCGACAATTGTGGACCGTTCTGCCAGACCTGCTCCATGTTCCCCAATAGCGCTTCTACCAGTTTCCGTTCTCGATCCGTCAAATATCTAGCCTCTACCACAAAGGCAGCCAGTTCACTTGCCGACGCACGAAACGGAAAATATAACTTGTTGTCACGGACAAACGATCTATCCGGGATAACTGAATCGGCTATCTCTTCTTCTGCCATCATTTCCGGGCACCAAGGCACTATGGTAAAAGGCGCTTGAATAATATTCTGAAGCTGTTGCTGAATCCATTCTGTACCCAGAGTCACGCGATCACCACTTCACTTTTTTTAGAATATAGAATAAGCACTAAGCGAACATATTGAACTCATTATAACCTGTCGATACCGTAAAATAAAAAAGCTATATAAAAACATAACTTAAAACAATACAAAAAAAGCCATCAACCTATAGTTGATGACTTCTGATGAGCCATGAAGGACTCGAACCTTCGACACCCTGATTAAAAGTCAGGTGCTCTACCAACTGAGCTAATGGCTCGTAAAACTGGTGGAGGATGATGGATTCGAACCACCGAACCCGTAAGGGAGCAGATTTACAGTCTGATGCGTTTGGCCACTTCGCTAATCCTCCATATAAAGGTGGCTCGGGACGGAATCGAACCGCCGACACGAGGATTTTCAGTCCTCTGCTCTACCGACTGAGCTACCGAGCCATACCCATTAACAAAAAATAAAGTGCGGAGGGATACCCCTTCCCACTTTAGTACGGTAAAACTATTGAATTGAAAAATGGCGGAACTGACGGGATTCGAACCCGCGATCTCCTGCGTGACAGGCAGGCATGTTAGGCCTCTACACCACAGTTCCCTGGATTTTTCAAAATTCAAAAATGGTGCCGGCGAGAGGACTTGAACCCCCAACCTACTGATTACAAGTCAGTTGCTCTACCAGTTGAGCTACACCGGCACAATGGTGGAGGCTGAGGGGATCGAACCCCCGACCCTCTGCTTGTAAGGCAGATGCTCTCCCAGCTGAGCTAAGCCTCCTGGGTATGTATGGTAGCGGCGGAGGGGATCGAACCCCCGACCTCACGGGTATGAACCGTACGCTCTAGCCAGCTGAGCTACACCGCCATAACATAATATTTCGCTAGCTTGTCCTAAATGGCGGAGAGAGAGGGATTCGAACCCTCGCACCACTTTCGCAGTCTAACCCCTTAGCAGAGGGTCCCCTTATAGCCACTTGGGTATCTCTCCGAGTAGCGGCAGAGGGGATCGAACCCCCGACCTCACGGGTATGAACCGTACGCTCTAGCCAGCTGAGCTACGCCGCCACCTTATATATATAAGTCAGAAATATTCAAAACATGGCTCCCCGAACAGGACTCGAACCTGTGACAACTCGATTAACAGTCGAGTGCTCTACCAACTGAGCTATCAGGGAATATTGGTGGAGCCAAGCGGGATCGAACCGCTGACCTCCTGCGTGCAAGGCAGGCGCTCTCCCAGCTGAGCTATGGCCCCAATCTTTTTGTTATTCTAGAAGTGGTGGGCCTTAGTGGACTCGAACCACCGACCTCACCCTTATCAGGGGTGCGCTCTAACCAGCTGAGCTAAAGGCCCTAACATGTAAAAAATCATCATCCTGTAAAGGATATCGCTTGGCGACGTCCTACTCTCCCAGGACCCTGCGGTCCAAGTACCATCGGCGCTGGAGGGCTTAACGGTCGTGTTCGGGATGGGTACGTGTGGAACCCCTCCGCTATCGCCACCAAACATGAATTTACACTGTAAATTCTTCCGTACGGTTATTCGGTTCCTCACTTATCGTGTGAATGAGTATGTCACTTGTACATACTTTCAAGGTTACACCCTGAAAACTGGATCCGAAACTTATTTGCGTTTTATTTTTTAGGATAAGCCCTCGACCGATTAGTATTGGTCAGCTCCATGCATTACTGCACTTCCACCCCCAACCTATCTACCTCGTCGTCTTCA
>NZ_JBZXYR010000015.1:0-96382 GCF_058895805.1 Paenibacillus sp. NMA1017
TTTTGAAACTGACGAGATAAAAATATCTCTTGTTTGATTTTGCGAACAAAATCGTTTTACTCACTCGTTGTTCAGTTTTCAAAGATCAAACATTCATTTTCCGCTGATTCAGCTCGTCGCTTCATCAACTCTTATATCATATCATGTCCGAACCAACTTTGCAAGCACTTTTTTTTAAATCTTTTTTTACCACTCGCTCGCAATTTGTATTTCTTGGCCGGAATTAGAGTATACCATTCTGTATATTTAAATGCAACCCTTTTTTTAAAGAATTGTTTTTACTATCTTTATTGTTCTAATGACACCCTGTATACTCTGTACTTTTGCCAAATAGCTTAGTTATCCGCATCCAAGAAAGACGCTAGATCCATTCAATGATCTCGAACACGCGTGTTGCTCATTACAACATAAGTGCATATTCTACTTTTTCTTTAATATTGATGATTTGACAAAGAAAGGATGGGTAAAAAAGATAAGGAGCTAGCCACTAACCATGCGATAACAGCTTTGTTTCACGCAACTTTAGGTAATGATTAATTATAGCTGTATAGAGGAGTAGATTTTCTAATGAAGCAACAAAGGCGAACATGGACGAGAATTGTGTTTCTTATCATCTCTTGCTTAATGCTTGTCGTGATCTCTGGATTTGTGTATGAGTGGATTGCATCCAAAAAGGATAAATCACAATACCGACCTCCGGGGGAATTAGTTGATGCCGGGGGCTATCGACTTCATATTCGTAAACTCGGTAACGGCTCTCCGACAATATTGCTTGAATCAGGGAGCGGGGAAAGCAGCCTGTCATGGAGAGATATTCCCGAAAAGCTGTCATCATTCGCCACTGTTGTATCCTATGACCGGGCAGGCTATGCCTGGAGCGAGGAGGCTGCTACTCCACGAACCGGAGAAAACATCGTTCGAGAGCTTCATGTCGCCTTAAAGAACGCAGACATCCAAGCTCCTTATATTCTGGTAGGCCATTCCCTCGGAGGGATGTACTCAAGACTGTACGCGCAGACATACAAAGACGAAGTGGCAGGATTGGTTCTGGTGGACGCCAGGCCTGAGAATGACGCTCGCCGGACAAATGAGATTTATGCCAAGGAAAAACCTAAGGTCAATCCCTCCCCGTTAATATCTATTCTCCTAGAAAAGTCAGGAGCTTTTCGCCTGTTTCCCAATTTTATGCTAACGGGTCGGGTCGAATATCAAGATAGAAAATCTTTTGTGAATATTGTCGCTTCCTCTAAATACTTTCGATCTGTTGCGGAGGAGGGTGATCTGGCGAGCACTACCGAAGATGCCATACGGGGACAGAATCTGGGTAACCTCCCTGTACGTGTAATTGCTCGAGGCATTCAACAAGATTTGACTCAGTTCGGTATTAGTAAACGCGGAAATGATCAGATCGAACAAAGCTGGCAAATGGGACAGCGCGAGATGCTTAACATCTCTACAAACAGCAAATTTATTGTTGCCAAGAAGAGCGAGCATATGATCATCCATGATCAACCGGAGCTTGTCATCCAAGTCATCCGTGAACTCATCACCGACACAAGACACTTTCAGTCAACCATGTCTAAAGCATACACAGATGATTAGGGACTTTATATGTTAAGAACTGCATAAAAAATAAAAGACGCCCGAGATCCTTCTATATAAAGGAATCCGGGCGTCTTTGCTGCCTAACACTTATTATGCTTGATTGAGCTTAGGACAAAATGGGCTTGTTTTTAGATGAGGCCTCTGCAACCTTGCCAATTATCTGTCTCAGCACTTTAGCATTTTCCCCGATATAACCGGAATCAAGCAGCACATCGTGCGTACCGATGACTCCATACTCTTCGTATTGACCAAGCGTTGCCTGTTGCCATAGCAGTTTATCTGATGATGTCACCGGACCAATACTATCGTCCTCTGCAATCAAGGCATGGATATTCGCCTGAACTCCACCTGTGTTAATAAGCTCATTGCGGTAGATGGAGTAAATCAACATTTTGTCTTTGACTCGCGCTCTGTCAGCTGGATCGGCGAGGAATGATTTGTACTGCTCCCCAATGCTGTCCAGCACCGTCTCGACAATCTCCTCAAGCTGCTCCGGTGTCGATTCATCCTTGGACATCTTTCTCATAGCATCCACCATAATAAGGTCGCTGACATGGTGACCTCGGCTTTCCATGGCTTTGGCTACCTCGAAGGCCAGATTTCCTCCGAGTGAGTATCCCAGGAAGACATATGGGCCCTCAGCTTGAATATCCACGATGGCGTCCATATATCGATCCAGCATATCTTGGCCCTGGAAACGATCGCCGATAAATTCCAGCCCGAACACCTCGCAATGTCCTTCTAGCTCCTTGGCCATCTCATAGTACCCCAGAGAGTAGCCTACCCGAGGAGGGAAGCAAAACACTTTAAGCGTTCCTTTCCCTGGGAAGTGGATAATTTCCATTTCCTCTTCATCAGGAGCAGCTGTTGCCCGCAGCTTGGATATTTCATGGGCCATTTGCTCAACAGTCGGAAGATTAAACACGAGTTGGAGTGGAAGCTGCACACCCATGCCGGTTGAGATCTTTTGGATCAATCCCAATACTTTCAGGGAATGGCCCCCAAGCTCGAAGAAATGATCCTTGACCCCGATTTCCTGCACGCCGAGTACCTCGGACCAGATCTGCGCTAGCTCTACTTCTGTCTGCGTACGCGGCGGGATATACTCCGCTGTGCTCCGCAGAAGTACTTCCGGTGCCGGTAGCGCTTTGCGATCCAATTTGCCATTCGGATTCAGAGGCATTTGTGCCAACTGTACGAAAGCAGTCGGAATCATGTAGTTTGGCAGCTCGCTGGCCAGTGCCTCGCGTAATACGGCCGCTGCAAGCCCCTCTTCGGCCACAAAGTATGCACAAAGCTGAGTACTTCCAGTAGAATCAGCCAGTGCAAGAACAACCGCTTCCTGCACAGATGGCACTTTCAACATTTGGGCTTCCACTTCTCCCAGCTCAATGCGGTAACCCCGGATTTTTACCTGGTGATCGATCCGTCCCAAATACTCAATATTCCCGTCCGGCAGCCATCGGGCCAAATCGCCCGTTCGGTAAATCCGTGCTCCCGGTTTGTACGGGTGAGGAATGAACTTCTCTGCCGTCAGGTCCGGCTGGTTGAAATACCCCCGCGCTACCCCTTCGCCTGCAATGCAGAGTTCTCCTGGTACCCCCACAGGTGATACCTGAGAAGCGCTGTCCATCATCCATACTTGGACGTTAGCGTACGGTTTGCCGATTGGCACATGCGTTAAAGCCGCAGTCTCAAGGCTCGTTGTATATCGAGTCGCATATACGGCTGCTTCCGTAGGACCGTAGATATTTTCCAGTACTGCGTGAGGAGATACTTTATAATACTCTTCCACAAGTTTGGCAGGTAGCGTCTCGCCGCAGGCAAACAGGTATTTCAGAGTAAGGAATCCTTGGTTGCCGCTCTCTTTCAAGTATTGAACGAGCACACTGAGCATCGACGGCACCAAATTGAGATGCGTGATACGGTTTGTATCCACGGCCTCTAGCAGCGCCATCGGGTCTTTGTCCACACCTTGCGGCAGGATCACGAGAGTCCCTTGTCCAAAGAACCAACAGAACAGCTCCGGCACGGAGAAGTCAAAGGTGAATGTCGTTTTGAGCAGGAAACGGTCGCCTGCCAACATCGGATATTCAGCTTCCAACTGACTCATCGTATGGACGGCAGAGCGGTGTTCAATCATTACACCTTTCGGCTTACCGGTTGAACCTGACGTGTAAATGATATAAGCCAGATGCTCCGGCCCCGCAATTGGCTCCAGATTGGAGCTATCCGCATGATACGCCTGCGGATCATCAAGTGCCAGGATCGTGCCAGTGAACGGAAAACGATCCTTGAGATGGTTCTTAGTCAGCAGAAGCTTCGCTCCCGAATCCTCCAGCATGTGGTGAATACGATCTTCTGGGAACTCCGGATCAATCGGTACATAGGCGCCGCCAGCTTTTAGAATGGCATGAATACCAATGATCATCTCAAGCGAGCGCTCGACCATGATGCCGACTGGTTGGTCCGGTCCGACCCCTTGGGCACGCAGCGTACGTGCGAGACGGTTCGCCTGCTGATCGAGTTCTCCATAGGTAAGCTTCGTTTCTCCGTAAATAAGTGCTGTACGATCCGGTGTGAGCGCTGCTTTTTCCTCAAATATACCGTGAAGGGTCTGCTCACGCGGATAAGGAGCTGCTGTATCGCCCCACACCTCTATAATCTGCGATTTCTCTTCTGGCGTGATCAACTCTAGTTCATCAATACGGATGGTAGGTTGAACAGCAACGCTTGTCAGAATTCTCGTCAAGTGTCCTTGAATGCGTTCCACGCTCTCCCGATCATAGACGCGGGCATTGTAACGGTACAAGAACTCCAGATTACGACCCGGCAGCACAATGAGGTTAAAATCATAATTCGTCTGTTCAAACATCTGAACATCCGTAATTTTGTATTCAGCCTCTTCACTGGCAATTTTCTCTTCCAGATGCTCTTCTACCGGGTAATTTTCGAACACCATAATATGAGAAATCAAATCTTGCTTTTGTTCGCTCTGTGCTTGAATCTCATAGAGCGGATAGGAATCATAAGCATGTCCTGCCAAATATAATTCCTGCTGTCTTTTCATCACATGGGAGAACGTATCGCTTCCCTCGGCCTGAACCCGAACCGGAACTGTATTAATGAAGAGACCGATCATACTTTCGATACCCGGAATTTCGGCAGGTCTCCCCGATACTACACTTCCGAAGACGATATCCTGGCTTCTATTGTAGCGCTGCAACACGATTCCCCAGGCTGCTTGCATCAATGTATTCATCGTCACCTGATGCTGTTTGGCCACCTGTTCCAGGCGATCGGTCAATTCCGCATCCAACGTGAATACCAGCTTCTCCGACACATAGGCTTCTGCTTTTGCCGATGGCTGTGTGATGGCTTGTGGCAGCTTCGTCTGCTGTTCGTAGCCTTCCAGGTACCCTCTCCAGTAAGACGATGCCTCTTCCTCGCCTTGCTTCTCCAACCATTGAATATACTGGCTGTACGATACAGCTGCAGGAAGCTCAGGCTCCCTTTGCTCACGCAGAACCCCATACGTCTCAAACACTTCCTGGAGCACAAGCGGCATACACCAGCCATCCAAAATGATGTGATGAGAGCTCCACAGCAGATGGTAAGCCCCTTCTGCTGTACGTAGAATAGCAACGCGCAGCAACGCTTCTTCAGCAAGATTAAAGCCTCTTGCTTTGTCCTGAGCAGTATAAGCTGCAAGACGCGCTTGAATTTCATCGGCTTCCAGCTCGTGCAGATCCTCGTATACGAAGTCACACGCTCTTTCTTTGAACACAATCTGAATAGGGAAATCGCCCCACCCGGCATGGAAATTCGTTCTCAATATGGCATGCCGTTTCATCAGATGCTGTAAGCTGCGTTTGAAATCCTCAGGATAGAATACTCCCTGAATTTCAAATTTGGCCTGCTCAAAGTAGACCTCTGAATGAGGCTCCAGCAAGCTGTGGAACAACATTCCTTTTTGCATCGGCGTCAGTTTATACATATTTTCAATACTGCCGATATGCCGTGTCTGCTCTTCTAGCTCCTCAATCTTTTCTAAGCTGATATCTTTGAGGAGTACATCGCTTGGTGTAAGTTCTGTTCTTTCCTTACTTACGCAATGTCCAATGACTTCGCTGAGACGGTTCTTCAGAATGCCAACAAACTTAGCCACGGACTCCCCGTGGAACTGATGACGGTTATAGCTGACCGAAAGTTGAAGCTGTCCTTCGGCAATCAGTCCATTAATGTTCAATGCCTGATGCTGCACCATCTGCTCACTGACCTCAGGCCCTACGGAGTAAGGCGATACTTCCATCGTCCCTCCTGCAAGATCCTGGTCGAACTGCCCCAAGTAGTTGAAGGTGATCTCCGGTTCAGCCGAGAAGGAGGAGACGTCGGAATCGTCTCTTAAATATTTCAAAATACCATAACCGACACCTTTGTTCGGAATACGACGCAAGCCTTCCTTGACATGCTTGATTCTGGCGCCGATCTCCAATTCCCCTTTCATCTCAAGGGCGACTGGGTATTGACTTGTAAACCAGCCTATTGTGCGAGTGATATCCAGTTCCGGCACAACAGGCTCCCGCCCATGTCCCTCCAGAAGGATGCCTACACGTTCGATTCCCGTCCACTCGTGAACAGCCATACCCAGAGCCGTCAGGAGCAGATCGTTAACCTCCGTATTGTAGGTGCGGTTCGCTTCTTTCAGGAACTGCTCTGTCTCTTCTGGTGACCATCTCACCGTGACAGCCTCGATGTCTTTGATGAGAAGAGCGCCGTCTACCTTGTCTTTGGAAAGAGGGACAAAGCCATCTCCTTCTACCTCTGCCCAATAGCTGCGTTCTTGTTCAGCCACCGGGCTGTTTGCAAATTGTGTGATTCCCTCAACCCATGCACGGTACGAATCCGTCTTCTGCGGAAGCTTGACTGCTTCTCCACGTGCTGCCTGCTCGTAGCCTTCCTGAAGATCCTCAAAGAGAATACGCCAGGATACGCCATCCACAGCCAGATGATGAATAACGATCAACAGATGTTCGCCGTCCGCGCAGCGGAACAGACCCAGTCTAAAGAGAGGTCCATCCTCCAGAGAGATGCTGCGCTGAATGGCTTCCGCACCTGCTTCTATTGCTGAAGCCGGGTCTGTCTCATCCCGCAGATCGTGGATCTGGAGGCTATAGAGCTCACCCTCACCTACGCTCCGGTTCCAGGCCTCCAATCCCTGCTCTCCTTGGCGGAACACCAGTCGTAAAGCATCATGATGCTCTGCAATTTTCCGAACAACCTCGGCGAGCGCATCAGTATTGAATCCATCCCGTCGGTACAACATGACCGACTGATTAAAGTGATGCAGATCCATCGACTGTTCATCGAAAAATCTGTGCTGAGCAGGTCCCAGTCTTACCGCTCCGTGCACCTCGCTTTGGTCCGCAATTCGGCTGACCACCCTAACGCGCTGTGCCAGCTCTGCAATTGTCGGATAACCGAATAAATCCTTCATTTCAAGCTTATAGCCTGCTTGGAGAAGCCTTGAAGATACTTGAATGGATTTGATTGAGTCACCTCCAAGCTCAAAGAAATTATCATGTATGCCGACAAGCGGCACGCCGAGTACACCTTGCCAGATCGAAGCCAAAATGTTCTCCACATCCGTCCGCGGAGCGGTAAAGTCTGCTCCCGCCTTTATACCCGAGTTCGGTTCAGGCAGTGCCTTGCGATCCAGCTTACCATTCGGTGTCAGAGGCATCACGTCCAGTTGGACGAAGTAAGACGGAATCATATATGCAGGCAGTCCGGCAGACAGTTCGTTCCTCAGCTCGCTGACAGACATTTCGCGATCAGCTACGAAGTAAGCACACAGCGATTTCTGCCCATGAGCATCTGCCCACGCAACAACGAGAGCTTCCTCGACAAGTGGCATATCCAGCAGCTTGGCCTCAATCTCACCAAGCTCAATACGATAGCCCCGTATTTTAACTTGATGGTCAATGCGTCCAATGTACTCAATGTCTCCATTAGGAAGGCGACGAGCCAAATCCCCGGTGCGATACATATTTCCTTCCGCAGCGAACGGATTTCTAATGAATTTATCTGCGGTAAGCTCAGGACGGTTCAGATATCCACGGGCTACTCCGTCCCCGGCGATGTACATTTCGCCCTCCACACCTAACGGTACGAGACGAAGCTGATCATCCAGGATATGGATGTATATATTATCTGCTGGCAATCCAATCGGTACAGATTCACGCGTATCCTTCGTAGGATTGTACAGGTGAATCATGCAGCCGACGACCGTTTCAGTTGGACCATATTCATTGTAGATTTTGATGCTGCTGCCAAAGAGATCTGTGATGGTTTTCGATAAATGTGTGGTCAGATTCTCTCCACCCACAATGAGCTGCTGAATGCGACTTTCTGTCGGGATGGTCATATCTTTAATCAGACTGAGATGAGTCGGCGTCAGCTTGAGAATATCGACCGCATTTTCGCGTAAAATATGCTGAACGACCTCTGCTTTATCTATACCATCATAAATCCGTACTATTCCTCCGTTTATTAACGGAGTAAACATTGATGTCATCGTCAAGTCAAACGAAATAGATGAGTAAAGCGGGAAATCCGTTGGCTCCCCGGCACAATAGACCTTATTGGCCCACCAGATGTAGTTCACAATCCCTTTATGGTTAATCATGGTTCCTTTCGGATTTCCTGTTGTACCTGAGGTATAGATTAAATACACCAAATCGTTTCCTCTCACAGGAATATTAGGATTATCCACCCCAGTTCCGTAGATGTGCGGAGAATCCAATTCCATAACCATTCCCTCAAAGGAAGCTAGCTTCGTCAGGTGGCTCTGTGTGAGCAGAATCTCAGCGCCAGAGTCCTTCAGAATATACTGAATCCGCTCCTGCGGATATTCAGGATCAATAGGTACATAGGCTCCGCCCGCTTTGAGTACGCCCATGATAGCGACAAGCAGCTCTACAGACCGATCTGCCAACAGACCTACCACTTGTTCACTCCGTAGTCCTTGGTCTATCAAGGTGGAAGCTAGTCTGTTCGCCTGCTCGTTCAGCTCCCGATACGTGATCTGAGTGTCCCCATTTACAGCCGCAATCTTATCCGGCGTACGGACAACCTGTTCTTCAAACAAGGTATGCAAACCCTGATCACTTGGATAGGTATGGGCCTTGCCGCCCCAGTCAAGCAGGTTCATCCGTTCCTCAGATGTTACAATCTCCAGTTCCTGTATCGTCGCCTGCGGACGAGCAGCCACCTGATCGAGCATTTGCAACAAGTGTCCTCCGATTCGCGCAATGCTTTCTTGCTCGTAGACCGAAGCATTATAGCGAATGCAGACCTTAATGTCCTCGCCTGGAATCACAACCAGGTTAAAGTCATAGTTGGTTTGCTCAAACATGGTGAAGTTGGCGACTTCGAGATTGTCCTCCGTTTGATTACCGGATTGCTCCACCTGCTCGTCGAGCGGGTAATTTTCAAAGATCATAATATGAGAAATCAGGTCCTGCTTTTGGGTTGTTTTCCCCTGAATCTCATACAGTGGATAGGTGTCGTAGGCACGACCAGCCAACGAATGTGCCTGTGTACGTTCCATTACCTCGACGAAGGCCTCGTCTTTGGATGACTGTACACGGATAGGTACTGTATTAATAAACAGACCCACCATATTCTCGATCCCTGCAATCTCAGCAGGTCTACCCGACACAACGCCGCCGAAAACCACATCCGAGCTGGCATTATAACGTTGAAGAATCAGTCCCCAGGCTGTCTGCATGAGTGTATTGACGGTTACGTGATTGCGCTTCGCGACAACATCCATTTTACCGGTCAGAGATGCACCCAGATGGAGAACATGCTCTTTCAGAACATAGCCCGCTTCTTTGGCTTGAGATTTCGTTTTACCTTCCGGCAATACGGTATTCCCGTCATAATCTTCGAGATATTGGCTCCAATATGTTGAAGCTTCTTGATCATCCTGTGCATCAAGCCACTCGATATAACGGCTATAGGGCTGAGCTGGCGTCAGGACAGGCTGTACTTGCTGTTTCTTGGCAGAATAATAATCGAACAGCTCCTGTGTAATGATCGGGATACACCAGCCATCCATGACAATATGGTGGAAGCTCCACAATACAAGACAGCTTTGATCCTTCTGCAAGACGGTCACTCGCATCAGCGGATCTTCTGACAAGCTGAACCCCTTAACCATATCCTCAGCAATATAAGCCTTGATTCGGGCTTCTTGTTCCTGCGTAGATGCGTCGCGCAAATCTACGTAGTGCAGAGGGATTAACCGTTGCTTAAAGACAACTTGCAGCGGTACATCCGCGATATTGTTGTAAAAGCCGGTACGTAGTATGGCATGTCGTTGCACCAAAGCCTGGAAGCTCTCGAAGAAGATATCTACATCGAAGCTGCCATGCAGCTCAAACGTCGCCTGTTCGAAGTATGAAGAGGAGTCCGGCTCCATCAGGCTGTGAAACAGCATTCCCTTCTGCATTGGCGTCAGCTTGTACACATCCTCAATCTCTCCGATGTGAGCCGTCTGCGCCGTGAGTCGATCAAGCTGCTCCAATGTTAATCCTTGGAACAGAACATCACTTGGTGTAAGCTGTGAACGCTCCTGAGCCACACAATGACGGATGACCTCACTAAGGCTTGACTGTAATAACTCAGCAAAATGACTCACCGTCTCGTTACGATACTGCCTGTTGCTGTACGTAATCGTCAGTGATAGCTGGCCTTCGGCAATCATGCCATTCACATCCAGAGCATATTGCTGAGGTGTGAGATCACTGAGCGCCTTACCAACTGAATGTGTGGATAGGCTAAGGGCATTACCCTCCAAATCCTGATCAAACTGCCCAAGATAATTGAAGGAAATTTCCGGCTCCACGCCGAATCCGACACTTTTCTCCGGTGCCATATACTTCAGCAGACCGTAGCCGATGCCTTTATGCGGAACCTCTCGCAAATTCTCCTTGATGCGCTTGATGCGCGCAGATACTTCCTGTCTGCCTTGCAGGTTCAGCAGAACCGGATACTGGGTTGTGAACCAACCCACGGTACGGGTAATATCCAGGTCCGGTACGATCATTTCCCGTCCATGCCCTTCAAGATTGACCAAAATCTGCTCCATGCCTGTCCAGCGCTGAATGGCTGCCCCCAGAGCAGTCAAGAGCAAGTCATTCGTCTCCGTATGATACGCCCGGTTCGCTTGTCGCAACAGCAGGTCTGTTTCCTGCGCAGACCACGTTACCGTAACCGATTCAGTATCCCGAATGGTGCCCGGCTTCTGATCCTCATCCTTCGGCAGTGGGGCCAAAATCGCCTCCTCGATCAGCTGCCAGTATGCACGCTCCTTGTCCAGAGCAGGCCCTGCCGCATACTTCGTCGCTTGCTCAGACCATACAAGATACGAATCGGTCTTTTGTGGAAGGACGATTGCTTGTCCATTTAATGCCTGCTCGTACCCTGCTGCAATGTCCTCAAACAGGATGCGCCAGGATACGCCGTCAACCAAAAGGTGATGAATGACAATCAACAAATGATCACCATCGTCACAATGGAACAGACCTAACTTGAACAATGGGCCACCTTCCAAGTCAAAGCTTGCCTGGATGACATCGGCTTGAGCTTGAACCGCAGCTGTTTGGTCTTCCACCTGCCGCATATCGGCAATGTCCAATGTGTAGAGCTCGCCTTCGTCCGTTCCCCGGTTCCAAGCTGCGTATCCAGCTTCTGTAGGCCGGAAAACCATGCGCAGCGCGTCATGATGGATTGCAATTTGGTCCATTGTCAACCGGAGTGCAGCCTCATCAAAGCCGTCTTTCCGATAGAGCATGACGGCATGATTATAATGGTGCGGCTCCGCTGTATGGCGCTCAAAGAACCAGCGCTGAATTGGCATTAACTCTGCTGCACCTTTTATTTCGCCCTGCTCTGCTGTACGTCCGGCTGCTTGAAGATACGGGCTTAGCTCGGCAATTGTCGGATATTTAAAGAGATCCTTCATCTCTAATTTATATCCGGCTTGGAACAATCTCGAGGACACTTGGATCGCCTTGATGGAGTCACCACCCAGGTCGAAGAAATGATCATGGATGCCGACCTGCTGCGCTCCCAGCACACCTTGCCATACGGAAGCCAAAGCTTCCTCAGCCTTCGTCCTTGGCGGTTCATAAACCGCTCCAGTCTGCACATTGGCCTCCGGAGCCGGAAGCGCTTTGCGATCCAACTTGCCATTTGGCGTCAAAGGCATCTGTTCCAATTGCATAAAGTAAGATGGAATCATATAAGCAGGCAGTTCAGCAGCCAAGGCTTTTCTCAACTCGCCTACCGTCAGCATCTGATCAGCAGTGAAATAGCCTACAAGCACTTTTTGTCCACTTCCATCCTCCCGGGCGAGCACAACGGCCTCCCTTACAGACGGAGCATGGAGCAGCTTCGCTTCCACTTCGCCCAGCTCGATACGGTAACCACGGATTTTAACCTGATGGTCGATCCGTCCCAAATATTCCATGCTGCCATCCGGCAACCAGCGTGCCAAGTCACCCGAGCGATACATGCGCTCGCCCGCTTCAAACGGATGAGCGACAAACTTCTCTTCCGTCAATTCCGGTCGGTTCAGATAGCCTCGCGCCAGGCCTACGCCCGCCACATAGAGTTCACCCGGAATGCCAATCGGCTGTGGACGGCGTTGTTCATCCAAAATGTACGCTCGCAGCGTCGGAATCGTGGTGCCGATATTACTGCGGCCCTGTTCGATTTCCAACTCTGTAATTTCCTTGTATGTTACATGCACAGTCGTTTCGGTAATGCCGTACATATTAATGAGCTGCACTTGCGGATACTTCGTTCTCCAGTCTTTGAGCAGGGCCGGGCTTAATGCCTCCCCACCGAAGATAATCATACGGAGGCTCAGCTCTGCCGCCTGATGACCGAGCTCTTCCTGTAGCAACTGGTAGAAGTACGTCGGTGTCTGGTTCAAAACGGTGACCTTCTGATCCTTAAGCAGTTGCAAGAAACGATCCGGACTCTTCGCGGTAAGCGATGGAACGATGACCAACCGGCCTCCGTTCAGCAAGGCCCCGTACATTTCCCATACAGAGAAGTCAAAACAGAATGAATGGAACAGTGTCCATGTATCCTGAGGACCAAAGTCAAACATATTTTTATCATTAAAGAGCAAGCGAACTACATTTTTATGCTCGATCAACGTTCCCTTTGGCTTGCCTGTCGTACCCGATGTGTAGATGACGTAGGCAAGATGCTCCGGTCCGGCTGCAGGCTGCAGGTTTGAGACATCCTCATTGTAGGAAGCCACTTTGTCCAGACTTACGATGTCCCCGGCGAAGGAGACACGTTGCTCCAGATGCGCTTGTGTCAGCAGTAGCTTGGCTCCCGAGTCCTCAAGCATAAAGCGAATGCGGTCCTCTGGATATTCAGGGTCTACAGGGACATAGGCCCCGCCTGCCTTCAAGATGGCTAAAATCCCGACCACCATTTCAAGGGAACGATCCGCCATGATTCCAGCCAAACCGTCTGGTTGCAAACCACGTTCCCTCAGCGTTCTGGCAAGTCCATTGGCCCGCTCGTTCAGCTCGCTGTAGGACAGGGCTGCATCTTCACATACGACTGCCACTGCATTCGGAGTACGTGCAGCCTGTTCCTCGAACAGCGCATGGATCGTCTTGTCACGAGGATAATCTGCCTTGGCTTCGTCCGGCGCTTTCATCAGCTTTGATTTTTCCTGAGGCGTCACGATATCAAGAGATGACAACGGCAGTGCCGGATTGGCGAGGGCTTCCCGAATAAGCTGTACAAAGTGGCCTGCCATCCGCTCAGCAGTCTCTTGCTTGTAGATCGCAGTCGCGTACTCAAGCGTGCAGTTCAATGCCTCGTCTGCTTCACTCACGGTCAGCGTAAGATCAAACTTGGCAGCCGGATGTACATTATCGTAAGGAGTGAAGCGCAATCCTTCTATTTCTTGTTCTCCCTGCTCGATATTTTGCAGGACAAACATGGTATCAAATAGTGGGTTACGGCTCAAATCACGCTGAAGCTCCAGCTTTTCTACCAGCTCCTCGAACGGGTAATCCTGGTTTTCATAGGCCCGCAGCGCTGTTTCCTTCACTTCCTGCAGATAAGCCTCGAAAGGCTTCTCTCCTTCTGGATAAGTACGAAGTGCCACTGTGCCGACGAACATACCGATGAGGCCTTCGAGTGTCGCATGGGATCTTCCTGCCACAGGTGAACCGACAATGACATCTTCCTGACCTGTGTACTTATGCAAGAGCACTGTATAGGCTGCCAGCAGTACCATGAACAGAGTGGAACCCGTTCGGGTAGCCAGCTCCTGAAGTGAAGCACTCAGAGAAGAATCAATTTGGAAGTCGATTCGATCGCCCGCAAAGCTTCGCACCGCAGGACGAACTTCATCTCCTGGCAAATCCAGCACTGGCAAGCTTCCGCGGAAAGCATCCAGCCAGTAAGCTTCCTGGGCCTTAAGACGCTCGCTTCCGAGCTGCTCTTGCTGCCATACAGCATAGTCTGTGTACTGGATCTGTAGCTCAGGAAATACGTCCTCCTCTCGGTAGAAGCGAAGAAACTCTTCTATGAGAATATTCATAGAAACCCCATCTGAGACAATATGATGCATGTCAAACAATAGTAAATGGCGCTCATGTGCAATTCGAATGAGGCCGACCCGCAGCAATGGAGCTACACCCAGATCGAAAGGACGGACAAACTGCTGAAGCGTAGCTCCTGCCTCTTCCTCGCTCAACTCCGCATATTCCACAGTAAACGGAACATCCGTCAAGAGCTGCTGTACAGGTTCACCGTTCACGGTCACAAAACGAGTACGCAGCGAACCATGACGATGAATCAGACGACGGAATGCCTGCTCCAGCCGTTCCCGATCCAAAGCTCCCTCAACCGTAAGGATACCCGGCATATTGTAGCTCAGCTCTCCACCTTCCAGCTGACTTAGAATAAACAGTCGTTTTTGAGCCGAGGACAATGGGTAATGCTCTCTCGCTCCCGCTGTAGGAATTTCTTCGAAATTCAGCGGTGTATAGCCCTCAATGGCACGAGCCAATCCTTCAATAGTAGGAGACTCGAACACTGCTCTCAGACTAATCTCACGATTCATTTCCTTGCGAATTCGTGAGACTAGCAGGGCTGCACGCAGTGAATGACCTCCAAAATGGAAGAAATTATCCTTCACTCCCGCGCTCTCTACACCCAGCACCTCTTGCCAGATTTCGGCTAATTGGATTTCTACAGGTGTCCTTGGAGCCTCAGATGAAGCCGCTGCCCATCCACGCTCGCCCTGCAGCGCTTTTCGATCGATTTTTCCGTTCGACGTTAGAGGCATATCGTCCAATTGTATGAAGCGGGAAGGGATCATATATCCAGGTAACATCTCCGACAGGACGGCCCGAAGCTCGGATACCTCAAGTTTCTGAGCAGCTACGAAATAAGCGACTAGATCTTTGTAGCCGTCTTCGCCCTCTACAGCCATGGCCACGACTTCCTGAACGGACGGCACTCTGAGCATTTGTGCTTCTACCTCGCCCAGCTCGATACGGTAGCCGCGAATTTTGACTTGGTGATCTATTCGGCCTAAGTACTCGATGGTTCCATTCGGTAACCAGCGAACCAGGTCACCCGTCCGATACATACGCTCTCCTGGAGCAAACGGATTGTCCACGAACTTCTCATCCATTAACTCAGGCCGGTTATGATACCCCCGTGCTAATCCGATACTCGAAATGCATAGCTCTCCAGCTACACCGACAGGTTGCAATCTAAAATGGTCATCCAAGATGTACACACTATGGTTAGCAATAGGTCGTCCAATAGATACAATATCCGTTGCTTCCTCACTGTCCGGGACAGACCAGATTGTGGTGCATACGGAATCCTCCGTTGGGCCATAGCCATTAGAGTAACGTACATGCTTCCTCCACTCCTCAATCAACTCGACCGATGCAGCCGATCCAGCGGTTAGCAGGCACCGTAGTGTTGGCAAACGCTCTGGATCAAGGTGGATAGCGTAAGCGGGTGGTAAAGTCGCTACCGTAATTCCCTTATCGTTCATGAACTGCTCGAACAGGGCATGATCTAAAATATCTTGTGTAGAAGGGATGCACAGAACACCCCCGTGGCTCAGGGCCGTTAAAATTTCCGAAACCGATGCATCAAACGACAGGCTTGCAAACTGAACGATCCGATCCTGCGGTGTAACTTCGAAGTGTGCCCCATATACGTCCGAAAGATTGGGTAGTCCCCGATGCTCGACTAATACTCCCTTAGGCTGGCCCGTCGTACCTGAAGTGTAGATCACGTAAGCCAGATCATCCGGGCCAGCAGTATCCTCCAAATTCGAGGTGTCGGCATCATAGGTCGATGATTCATCCAGCAGCAAAGCATTTTCCGTCCATCCGAGATGCTCCAAGAGATGGGCCTGTGTAAGGATCAGCTTCGCCCCGGAATCTTCAAGCATGTAACTGATTCGTTCTTTCGGATACTCTGGATCGATTGGTACATAGGCACCCCCGGCTTTCATAATGCCGTAGATTCCAACGATCATTTCGAGCGACCGTTCAGCAATCAGTCCCACCAGATCTCCCGTCTTGATTCCCTGAGTACGGAGCCTTCTCGCCAGTCCATTGGCTTTTGCATTGAGCTCGGCATAGGTCAGACTCTCGTCCTCGAACCAAATAGCAGTCGCAGCCGGCGTTCGTCCCGCCTGTTCCTCCAACAGCCCATGGAACGTGTTACAGTACTCGTAAATGCCTGTTGTATTTCCCCATACGCTCAGAATCTGTTCTCTCTCCTGCGGCGTGACTAATTCTAGAGCATCCACGGAAATAGCAGGATTCTCTACAACTTGTTCCATAAGGTGAACCAGATGGCCCTTGATTTGCTCAATTGTCACTGGGTCATAAACAAGTGCATTGTACTGGAACAGCAATCTCATCTCTTCGCCAGGGAGGACAATTAAATTAAAATCGTAATTCGTTTGCTCAAGGAGCTCCGCCTCTTCAATCTCAAAGGCAGCCTCGCCACCCCCCAGACGCTCTACCTCCTCCTCCACAGGATAGTTCTCGAACACCATAATATGTGAGATTAGATCCTGCTTCTGATCCGTCTGAGCCTGGATCTCAAACAGCGGATAGGTGTCATACATATGAGAAGCCATATATTGTTCCTGCTGCTGCTTCATCAGAACGGTGAAGGGGAGATTCTCCTCTGTCTTCACACGAACGGGAATCGTATTGATGAACAAACCGATCATCCGATCAATGCCCGGAATTTCTGCTGGTCTGCCTGATACTACACTTCCGTATACGACATCCCTGCTACCGTTATAGCGTTGAAGCGCAATGCCCCAGAGGGACTGCAGCAATATATTCATCGTGACATGAGCATCCCTGGCCACCTTTTCAAGGCGCTCAGTCAATTCCCTGCTGAGAGGATAATTCAGCTTTTCTGCTACATAGACTTCTCCCCTACTTGCTCCACCGACTTGAGGTAAAAGCGTCTGCTGCTCGTAACCGGCCAGATATCGGCTCCAATAGTTGGACGCGGCTGCTTCATCCTGCTGTTCCAGCCATTCGATATATCGACTGTACGGATGAACCTCTGCCAGCTGCGGCTCTCTTCCTTCCAGAAGAGCAAAATAGTGTTCAAATACCTCCTGCGTAATTAACGGAACACACCAGCCATCCATGACGATATGGTGAAAGCTCCATAAGAGACGGAAGCTCTCTTCATCTGTTTGTAAAATGGATACACGGAGAAGCTCGTCTTCAGCCAGGTTGAAGCCCAGTGCTTTGTCCTTAGCACCAAATGTCTTCAGGTAAGCTTCGCGCTGCGATTCATTCATCTCGCGCAGGTCTTCGTACACCAATTTAGCGCCTCTGTGCCGAAAAACAACCTGCAAAGGCTCGCTGCCCCATCCGCTGTAAAAGTTCGTACGCAGGATGGCATGACGCTCCACCACTGCATCCAGACTGTGTCCGAAGGCGGTCGGATCAAAGCTACCCTTAAAGTCAAAGGCAGCCTGCTCAAAATAAGCACCTGTATGCGGCTCAAACATATCATGGAACAGCATGCCCTTCTGCATCGGTGTCAGACTATATACATTCTCAATATCGCCAATGTGGCTGGTTTGCTTAGAAAGCTCCTCCAGATCGGCAATGCTTAAACCCTTCGCAAGTACGTCGCTCGGCGTCAATACGGTTTTTTCTTGGGTTACGCAATGCTGGAGAAGCTCCCGCAGGCTTTCTTCAATATATCCAGCGAGCTGTTCCATCGTAGATGACTTATACTGCTTTCCGTTATAAGTCATCGTTAGAGTCAGGGCTCCGTCTGTCACCATGCCATTGATATCTAGCGTATAGGCCGGTTTCTCCAACAAGCTTTGGGCGCATCCGGTCGGATAAGGAGAGATCTGCAACGAGCCTCCTTGCAAATCCTGATCAAATTGCCCCAGATAGTTAAAAGAAATCTCAGGTTGCAAGCTGAAGCTGTCTTCATCCAACTGACTTGCCATCGTTTTGAGCAACCCGTAGCCAATACCTTTATTCGGAATTCGGCGCAGCCCCTCTTTCACAGACTTGATCAAGGAGGCCACTTCCGAGGCATCCCCCAAGTCTAAAATCACCGGATATTGACTTGTAAACCAGCCGACGGTACGGGTGATGTCGATATTCGGTATAATCGGCTCACGACCGTGTCCTTCCAGATTCACAGCAACCTTTCCGATGCCAGACCATTTGGATACCGCCATGCCCAGAGCAGTCAATAGCAGATCATTTGTCTCTGTTTGATAAGCACGGTGGGCTTTTCTCAACAATTGGTCGGTTTCTTCTATAGTCCATTGTGCTGTTACTACTTTGCTATCCTGTAAAAGGAGGCTTTCCACAGCCTCATCCTTCGGCAACTGTTCGAGTGGCTGATCCTTCAGCTCTCTCCAATACGCCCGATGAGTCTCCATTTCAGGACCTTCCGAATAACGAGCAAGGGCGTCTCCCCAGTCACGGAAGGAATCCGTCTTTTGCGGGAATGTCAGCGCTTGTCCTTGAATCACCTGCTCATAGCCTGCTGCAATATCCTCGAACAAAATCCGCCAGGATACTCCGTCCACCACCAAATGATGGATCACGATCAGAAGGTGGTCTCCATCCTGACAATGGAAAAGTCCTAACTTCAGCAGCGGGCCTTCTGCCAGATGGATACTGCGCTGAATGTCATCCGACAACGATGTAATGGCTGCAGTCGGATCAGATTCATTTCGTAAATCAGCGGTGAACAGGCTATAAAGCTCTCCTTCTTCAAGATCACGATTCCAAGCTTCGTAGCCATGCTCTGTCTGACGGAAAACCATACGAAGGGCGTCATGATGCTCAGCAAGTTTTCTCAGCACCTGATGCAAGGCCTTTTCCTCAAATCCCTGTTCACGATACAGCATAACCGCTTGATTGAAGTGATGAGGCTCTGCCTGCTTCCGTCCAAAGAACCACTGTTGGACTGGAGTCAAGCGAGTCGCTCCACGCACAACTCCCTGTTCAGCCATATGCACAGCCGTTTGTATTTCCGCGCCTAGCTCGGCAATGGTTGGCGATTTGAACAGCTGCTTCATCTCTAACCGATAGCCAGCCTGTAGTAGCCGTGATGACACCTGAATGGCCTTGATGGAGTCTCCGCCCAATTCAAAGAAATTGTCATGGATACCCACCTGTTCGGCACCCAGCACCCCTTGCCAGACAGATGCCAAAGCTTCTTCAGCCGGTGTACGAGGAGCTGTATACTTCCGTCCTGTATGCGCGCCTACTTGAGGGGCTGGCAGAGACCTACGGTCCACTTTTCCGTTTGACGTTAATGGCATACGATCCAGCTGCACAAAATAGGACGGGATCATATAACTCGGAAGCACCTGCGATAGGGAAAGACGTACTTCGCCTGCCGTGAGCGTACGATCCGCCACATAATAAGCGCAAAGCTGCTTCTCTCCAAGCTCATCCGCGCGAACGACCACTACGGCGTCGATTACTGACTCCACCTTGGCCAGTTGGGCCTCGATTTCTGGGAGTTCGATGCGGTAACCGCGTATTTTGACCTGCTCATCAATTCTTCCCTTAAATTCCAGATTTCCATCTGGAAGCCAGCGTACGAGGTCACCCGTTCGGTAGCAGGGTTCTCCGTCCTTCACGGGACTAGGGACAAACTTTTCTGCTGTGAGATCGGGACGATTGAGATATCCGCGCGCTACACCTTCTCCGCCGACAATCAATTCCCCCCAAGCACCAATGGGTTGTAATTGAAGCGATCCATTGACTACATAAGCGGTCGAATTACGAATCGGGCGACCAATCGGCACCACGCCTTCGGCACGACCCGGAATCTTGTAGGTGGTTGAGAATGTAGTATTTTCTGTCGGGCCATAGCAATTGATAGGGACAAGATCAGGATTAGCCTCGATCACACGGTTCATATGAGATAGGGACAGTACGTCACCGCCGACAAACAATGTTTTTAGCCCTCTGAACAGGTACTCATCCTGCAGGGAAAGCTGATTGAAAAGCGGTGAAGTAAGCCACAATGTCGTAATCCCGTACTTGGCAATAGCCGCTTTGAGCCTATCAGCAATCAGAATGTCGTCATTCTCTACGAAATAGAGCTGTCCACCGTTAAGCAACGCCCCCCATATTTCGAATGTAGAAGCATCAAAGGCCACGGCTCCTGTTTGCAAAATTCGTGTGGATTCATTCAGCTCCACATAGTTGGTCTCTTTGACCAGACGGACCACGTTCCGGTGTTCAACCATAACGCCCTTTGGCCTACCGGTAGTACCCGATGTATAGATGACATAAGCAAGCCCCTGTGATCCCTGAACAATCTCCAGCTGGGCAGGTTCAGCAGCATAAGCCTCTTCACTGCTGAGATCGACAATCGGTATACCGTAGTCTACACTTATAAGCTCGCGCTTTTGCACCAATAATAGCTTGGCGTCGGAATCATCAAGCATATAACGAACCCGATCTTCCGGGTAATCAGGATCGATCGGCACATAGGCTCCACCTGCCTGAAGCACCGCGAGCATACCAATGACCATCTCGATGCTTCGTCCGCCCATTACGGCCACAGGCTGCTCCCTCAACGTTCCCAAACGACGCAGTGTTTGGGCCAGTCGGCTCGCCTTGTCTTCCAATTCAAGGTACGTTAGCTGGACATCGCCGAATACAAGCGCCGTCTGCTCCGGTGTACGCTTGACTTGTTCTGCGAACAGCTCATGAATGGTCTTGTCCCTTGGATAAGGAGCCGATGTCGCGTTAAATACTTCAACGATCTGTACTTTCTCCTCCGGTGTGATCATTTCTATCTCGGCCAGTTGCAACTGGGGATTGGCCGCGACTGCGTGCAGAACCCGGAGCAAGTGCGTTGCAAGTCGCTCTACACTTTCACGCCGATATAAAGCCGTACTATACTCGAGGCCAAAGGCTAATTTTGATCCCTTCTCCTCTACATTGAGGGACAGGTCAAATTTGGCTGTGACGGTGTCCATCAAGTAAGGAGTAAAGTGCACTCCGTCCATTTCCTGCTCTTCCTGCTCGGTATTTTGTAATACCAATAGGGTGTCAAAGAGCGGATTGCGGCTGACATCACGTCCTACGCCCAGCTTTTCGACCAATTTTTCAAAAGGGTAATCCTGAAAGGTTTTATCTCCTGCCGGGTAGCTGCGCAAGGCCAGTGTGTTGACAAACATCCCGATGATGCCCTCAAGCTCAGCCTGCGGTCTTCCAGCCACTGGAGAACCTACGACGATGTCCTCCTGTCCTGTATATTTGTGCAGTAGTACCGAATAAGCGGCCAGTAATACCATGTACAGTGTAGTACCTGTACGGGATGCAAGCTCTTGTATCGCCTTATTGCCAGACTCATCCAATGTAAAATCAATTCGGCTACCCTCAAAGCTCCGAACCGAAGGTCGTTGGAAGTCTGTAGGCAAATCCAATACCGGCAACTCTCCTTCAAAGGATTGCAGCCAATAATTCTCAAGATCTTGCCATTGGTTCTCTGACTGTTCCCGTTGCCATACGGCATAATCCTTGTACTGGATGTGCAGCTCTGGTAGCTGTTCTCCTTGATACAAATGAGTAAGTTCCTCTATCAATATTTGAATAGAAACCCCATCTGAAATGATGTGATGCATATCAAACAGCAACAGATGACGCTCCTCCTGGAGCTTCACCAAGCTAACACGCAGTAATGGAGCCTGGCTCAGATCAAAGGCACGAATAAAGCTGTGAATGAGCGTATCCGTCTCCTCCACAGAAGCCTCTGTGTAGTTCAACGCAAACGGCACATTCCTATGTACACGCTGAACAAGCTCTCCATCCTGCATATAAAAGCCGGTTCTCAGAGATTCATGACGCTGGATCAGTGCCTGGAACGCAGACTCCAGCCGCGTGCGATCCAACGGTCCATCCACCGTGAAGACCCCTGGCATATTGTAGCTGAGCTCTCCCCCATCCATCTGTCTCAGCACGTATAACCGCTTTTGCGCTGAGGACACTGGGTAAGCTTCGCTTTCCGCCGCCTGTGGGATGGATTCGTACATGGTTGGAATATGTTTTTTCACAAGTTGCGCCAAGGATTCGACCGTAGGTGACTGAAATACCTCACGTAGCGAAATGCTACATCCCAGCTCTTTGTGAATCCGTGAAACGAGCACTGTTGCCCGCAAAGAGTGACCCCCAATTTCAAAGAAATTATCCCTGACACCAACGCGGGTAACGCCCAAGATATCTTGCCAGATGAGTACCATCTGAGCTTCCACAGCAGTTCTCGGAGCCAAATAAGCCTCGCCGGATTGTACGCTGCTTTCAGGAGCCGGCAACGCACGGCGATCCAGTTTGCCATTTGGCGTAAGCGGCATTTGCTCCAGCCGGACAAAATAAGAAGGAATCATGTAAGCGGGGAGTTCCGCCGCCAGCTGAGACCGCAATTCCCCCGGCGAAAGGTCACTGGAGGCTACATAGTAGGCGCACAGCAATTTTTGGCCCTGTTCGTCTTCCCGTGCGAGGACAATCGTTTCCCGTACGTTCGGAGCCTTGAGAATTTGGGCTTCTACCTCACCAAGCTCAATTCGGTAGCCGCGAATTTTGACCTGATGGTCGATCCGCCCCAAATATTCAATATTGCCATCAGGCAACCAACGAGCAAGATCCCCCGTTCGGTACAGCCGCTCTCCCGCCCGATACGGATGTTCAACGAATTTCTCAGACGTCAAATCCGGCCGATTCAAATACCCACGGGCAAGACCATCCCCCGCAATGTATAGCTCTCCCGGAACCCCAACAGGCTGCAGGCGTCTTTGCTCATCGAGAATGTAAGCGCTAAGTGTGGGAATCGTTCTGCCAATATTGCTTTTCCCCGCTTCAATCTCATGTTCCGTGATTTCCTTGTAGGTGACGTGGACCGTTGTTTCCGTAATTCCGTACATATTAATCAGCTGCACATCAGGATACTTGACCCGCCAGTTTCTCAGAAGAGACGGACTTAAAGCCTCTCCACCAAAAATGATTTTTCTAAGGCTAAGCTCTGTTGAAGAGTGCGTCAGCTCTTCCTGTAGCACCTGATAAAAATACGTTGGCGTCTGATTTAAAATGGTGACTTGGTTATCTTTCAACAACTCCAGGAAAGCTGCTGGGCTTTTGGCTGTGAGAGATGGAACAATCACCAATTTCCCTCCGTAAAGAAGCGCTCCGTACATCTCCCAAACGGAGAAATCGAAGCAGAACGAATGGAATAGCGTCCACGTATCCTGAGAGGTGAAATCAAATAAATTTTTATCGTTAAAGAGCAGTCGAACTACATTTTTGTGCTCAATTAGCGTGCCCTTCGGCTTGCCGGTTGTACCCGACGTGTAGATGACATAGGCCAGATGGTTGGGTCCCGAAATGCTCTCCAGATTGGAGGCATCTCCTGTATACGTTGCAGAATCGTCCAGGCTCACAAGCTTTCCGTCAAACGTGGTGCTCTCCCATAGATGACTTTGGGTGAGCAACAGACGGACACCTGAATCCTCCAGCATATAATGGATACGTTCTTCGGGATAATCAGGGTCAATCGGTACATAGGCGCCACCTGCTTTCAAAATGGCCAACATCCCGATGACCATCTCCAAGGAACGGTCAGCCATAATCCCTACGAGCGTATCTGCTCCTACTCTCTCAGAACGCAAATATCTCGCAAGCTGGTTAGCCTGCTCGTTTAGAGCTAGGTATGTAATGCTCTGCTCGTCCATCTGAACGGCTACGTGATCTGGCGTGCGCTCGGCTTGTTCTTCGAATAAGCCATGGATGGTCTTCTCACGTGGATAATCGACTGCATCACCTTCCGAAAGAGCCAAAATGGATTGCTCTTCGGGTTCACCCAATAGGTTTACCTCTGCGATAGAAAGCTGAGGTGAATGAATGATCTGTTCGGCGATCGTAAGCAACTGGGAAACCATGTCCTTAACTTCACTGCGTTCAAACAGCTCCGTCCGATAATCGACATCCAGTACCAGTTCGCCTTCATCCAGGATCTCCACAATATGAAGCACGAAATCGTTCACTTCGTCCCCGCAGAAATCATAATCCGTCAAAATACGCACATCATCCAAATCAACCCAATTGATAAGGCGATATTCCATTGAAACGCCAAAAAGCCGCTGAATATCCTTGTTACCATGCATTTCTCTAAGATCCTGAATTAACTGATTGTATGGATACTTCTGATGCCGCAGGACCGACATCTGATCTCTGGCTACATCCTGCAGGAAACTCAACACATCCATATCCTTTTTAACATATGTTCTGGCAGCAGCGGTGCTGACGAACATACCTATCTTTTGCTTCTCTTTTTTGTTCCCCCGGTTAGCGAACGAAGTTCCAATCACCACATCCGGCTGATTCGTCATTTTGTGTATGTAGATATACATCGCACCCATGAAGAACTGGAACAAAGAAATCCTGTTCTGTTGGCAAAATGATTGCAGCTCGTGATATAGCACTTCTGGTACGGTAAAATGCTCCCGAACGGCGTGGGTGCTTAAAGATAACGGATTATATGACTTCCAACCCGTAAGCTCAGGCAAATCAGAAAATTGATCCAGCCAGTATGCCTTATCCTTTTGGTATCTGTCAGAAAGTTCGTATGCATGCTCATCTGCAATATATTGAATATACGAGCAATCGTCGCCCAACTTCGGTTCATTTCCTTGAATTAACTCCATGTAAAACGTTGTCAGCTGATTGCCATAGACCACCATTGATATTCCGTCAGAAATAATATGGTGCATCTTGATATTTATCCAATACTCTTCCTCGCTAATCTTCACAATTAAAAACTGGAATAGCTCAGAATCCAGCAGGCGCAAGGGTTTGCTTTTGTGTTGCTCAAGTAAGGCTTCCACCTCAGATGCACTTTCATAGTGGGTAAGATCCAGGCACTCCAACTGTCTCTCCTCATAAGGAACGACGTACTGCTGAGGTACTCCGTCCACTGAGGTAATACGAATGCGGAACGCATCATACTGTTTGATAATCAAATTAATGGACTGCATGAAGGCAGCGATATGGATATGCCCCTTCATCTTAGCTGTACCGGAAAGCTGTGACACTGACGTATCTGGGTAGAGTAATTCGGTATACCATATACGCTTCTGCGCATTTGTTAAATCATATAACTGCATGTCATTCATCTCATTCACTCCTATTCCATGATGTGAATATCCTCCCGCTGCACCTGGCAGTCAGGAGGACAAAAGGACAGTTCAACGTGCGCTTCCACCCCGTCATTGATCCAGTGAAACAATTTGTTCCGCCTCAACCACCAATCGATCGCCTACAGAAGCCCGACCGCTTCCGAGAATATAGCCCCGCCGACGCTTGATCACTTCAAAATAGAGATCAATTCGGTCCCCAGGCTTGGCCAAGCTGTGGAATCGAATTCCATTGAGGTTAGTCAGGTATGAAATACCTTTTTTATCAATCGCAGCAAATGCCGCCAATTGTGCAAGTGACTCCACAATCAACATAGGAGGCATGTATGGGTTAGTGTCTGTAATGAACCATTCACTCCAGGTGACAAGTTTGTATCCCTTCGCCCATTGCGACGTTTCGTATCCGGTTACGCCATCCAACAGCAGAAATGGGTACCGGTGCGGAAGCACATCCGGGATATGGATTAGCTCTTCGCTCACAGGCTTATTCCCCTTCCCACTTGCGAACAGCAAGGCAGACGTTGTGCCCTCCGAAACCAAATGAATTGCTAATCGCCGCGCGGACCTCGCGTTCCTGATATACATGCGGCACAAAGTTCAATTCAGGAGCTTCAGGATTGTCACAATTGAGTGTCGGTGGTACTTTGCTGTGAATCATGCTCTGCACAGTCGCAATTAATTCGACTGCCCCTGCACCGCCCATTAAATGACCAGTCATGGATTTAATAGACGATATCGCCAAACGGGGGGCATGCTCCCCGAATACTTTTTGAATAGCATTAATCTCCATACGATCATTAAATGGCGTACTCGTACCGTGGGCATTGACATAGTCGATTTCCTGCGGTGTCAAGCCACCATCTTGCAGTGCGATGTTGATCGCTTCTGCCGGGCCGGAGCCTGAGGGATCTGGAGCCGTGATATGATACGCATCCGTTGTGCATCCATAACCCACAACTTCGGCCAGAATGGTGGCTCCGCGGTTCAAAGCATGCTCCAACTCCTCCAGCACCAAGACTCCTGCTCCTCCACCGATGACGAATCCATCACGATCCACATCAAACGGACGACTGGCCTTCTGCGGCTCTTCATTACGTCTGGAGAGAGCATGGATATTCGCAAAAGATGCCAGATCAAGCTGACTAAAATTGGCTTCTGACCCACCAGCAACCACGACATCAGCCGTGCCGTACTGGATCGTACGTAATGCCTCACCAATGGCATTACTTCCTGTGGCACAAGCCGTAACCACAGCAAAAGAAGGCCCCTTGGCTCCGATAGCAATGGAGATTTCGCCAGGCGCTGAATTGATCATCATGGAGGAAACAAAATAAGGAGAAACTCTTTTGGGACCAAGCTTTGTTAATTTCCCATAGTTCTCCTCTATAACGTCAAGGCCACCTGCTCCAGAGCCGACAATGACCCCCACGCGACTTGCATTCCGCTCATCAATCACTAATTTCGATTGATCCACTGCCTGCCGGGCAGCCGCTAAAGCAAACTGAGTGAACTGTGCGACTTTATTAGCTTCCTTCTTGCTCATATATTGCAATGGGTCAAAGCCCGTAACCTGTGCACCGATCTTTGTCGGAATGTCCGCTGTCTCGAAAGCAGTGACAGGTCCGATTCCGCTTTTTCCTTCCAACAGTGAATTCCAGAAATCCGTAAGATTAAGCCCGACCGGCGTTACGACTCCCTGTCCAGTCACTACAACACGTCTTCTCACTGTATCCACGTCCTTCGTTGAAATTAATTCTTGGAAGCCTGTTGCTCGTAGAGAGGAAAGTCGCCATACACATGACTGATTTTTTCATGCACATCCGCAAGATCAGCATATACCTCGACGACCACAAGCTTGTTCTCCTGATACTTTTGCCAAGCAAGCTGAAGCTGTTCCCGTGCCTCTCCCTTACTCCGAATTGCGAGGCTTTCCACAAACTCATACTGGGGAATTTGAATCCCTGTCTTAGCCGCCTCAGAAACAAATGGGAGGGACTGCCCTGTGAGATGTTTATAATTCATCTGATTCTGCAACCAACCATAGCCACCATTATTGAGTACGATATAGATTAACGGTATTTGATATTCTACCGCTGTCATAAAATCCGAAAAGAAGAGATTGAACGCACCATCACCTACAAGTGCCACTACTGGACGTTGCGTTGCCACACTTGCTCCCAGAGCAGCAGCCGCACCGAATCCTAGGCTTGTTTGATCACTGGGAACAATCGAAAGAGAGCCTTGAGTAAAGCGGAAATATGGATAAAAGTAGGACCACATATCCTGCAATCCATTCTCTTGAAGAAGCACTAGATTTTCAGGAAACTCCGTCTGAATCATGTCCAACAGTTCAGGAACGTGGATTCCAGGGGTCTTTTTCAACTCCTCCAGATAAATAGCCCTGTGAGAAAAAGCCTCCTGTTTACAGCTCCTAATCGTTTCAAGCCACACTCCATCAGGCTCCTGTCCGCGCCGTTCAAGCCACTGCTCCACCGCTGCATATCCATCACCAAGCACTTTGATACCCCTGTATTCGTGGGCAAAATCCTCCAGCTCCACATTAACTTGAATCAAAGGTGTATCCTGTAGCAGAATATCCCACTCGAACGTAGCCGTTTCTTCCAAGCGGCTGCCCAGTGTGATCACCACATCAGATTCCTTCCAGATTTGTCTTAGACTGAGATCCGTATAGAGTCCGGCAACACCGCAGAAAAGTTCGTGGTCTTCATTAACTACACCCCGTCCCGAGGCTGTTGCGAACAAGGCCGCTCCATGTTGGCTAGCGAACCGCTCAATCACATCACCTGTACCTGACTTCATTCCGCCTCCGACTAGAATGAGCGGCCTGCGGGCGGTCTCAATAATCCCCCACGCCGCATCCAACTCCCGACGAGACGGAGAGCACGACAGCTTTTCTGGTGGGGTAAACTGAAGCCCTGTTGGCACAGGCTGGTCCATCAGGTTTTCAGGGAGTTCGATATAGACAGGACCCGGTGCTCCATTGATAGCCAAAAAGGCAGCCCGCTCCATCGCCCATACAAGCCGATCCACATGCTCGACACGATAAGCCCATTTTACGAGCGGCTTCACGAGTGAGATTTGATCGGCTTCCTGAAAGGATCGGGTACCCAGCTTGTCTCCGCCAGTGCCAAGCGCCAAAAGCAGGAGCGGAGCGCCCAGGTTCTTGGCCTCCAGCAGCCCTGTGAGTGTATTACTGAGCGCAGGGCCTTTCCCCACAACACATACGGACATCTGGTTGGTGGTGAGCGCATAACCTGCTGCCATGAACACAGCATTACGTTGATCTTTGCACAGGATAAAATCCATACCGGATGAGGGGAGTGACGATACGATTTTGAGATCATCACTTGGTAATCCAAAGAGATGCTGAACCCCAGCCGATTTTAAGTAGCCAATGATGGCGTCCCAGGGAAAGAAGCTCGCAGTCATACCAAACTCCTCTTTTCCGACAAATATTCTGCGACAATTTCTGAAATCAAGATTGGCTTCGAAATGAGCTTGAAATCATAAAAAATATAGTTCGACATCGTGCCGTAGCCACCAAAAGGCTTATTGCCTTGATCCACATCCTCAAGTGTCTGGTTAATGGTCAATGTATGCTTCTTTCGTAGAACGTCAGTCAGGTGCTCCGATCCGTATAAGCTGCAACCCATTGCACGTTCACTGAAATAACTGGAGGAGATACGTTTGATCAGTTGCTCGTCGTCTTGGTAGCTAACTACATTGAAGACTGGCGAAAAATACTCAATAATCTCCAGATTCTGATCTAATTCACTATATACAACCGTTGGCTCCATCTTTTTTGTACGGAAATCAATGCCGCCGCCGTAAATAATAAACTTATCGTTCGTGTTAAAATATTCGGAAACCGAATATAGCGTGTCTTTATAGAATATAGGGGTATAGTTTGCGTTCGGATCATCGTTGGCTCCAAACACGAGTTGGTCAAGCTGTTGAATCAGCAGATCTTTGAAATGCTCACTCACATCTTGATGTACCAGAATGATGTCGGGGCCTAGGCAGTCTTGTCCAGAGTTGAACAATCTCATTCGGATCACATCGGTAACCGCCAGCTCCAGATCTGCATCAGGTCCGATGATGAATGGATTTAGCCCTTGTCCGTAAAAAATGTAGAGCTGATCTTTTCGAATCTGTTTTTTAATCTTCTCTGCATTGGTATAGCTCCCGGTGAACACCACAATATCAGCTGGCATCACGGAATTCTCCATGAACACCTTCTGGCTAACTTTACGAATATAGATGGGTAATCCATGTACAGCCTGAAGCTTTTCATGCAGCATGTTGACGTACTCATTTACGTGAGAAGAAGGGCGAAAGTCTATATTTTCAACGTACAAGGACGGAATCAAGAGGTATAATGCATAGGAGTACAAAATGACGTTGGAAGGCATGAATACAGCCATAGATCGTTGCCAGCTTGGCTGATAGGTCTGCACTTCTTGCAGAGCACCTTGAAGTGTGAGGATCGTGGAGTCAATTTCTGCATTGGCGGCCCGATAGGATGAAAATTGCGTGAGAATATCCATCACTTCCTGCCGATTTTCAATCAAATAATTGAGGCATTTCAGAATAGATTCATGCCTTTCCAAAAACAGTTTGTTTTCTGCCAATTCTGGATTTATATTCATGGCACATTCTCCCTTTCCTATATGCGGTTTTGGTAAATATCTTGCTATACCTTGCGAGAAGCAACTTTTTCCAGGGCAATATGCTCCATCTCCAGACGATCCACTTTTCCATTGCGGTTTAAAGGAAAGTGGTCGAGCGGAAGCAAAAGATCGGGAAACATGTATGAAGGGAGTACACGATTTATTTCTTTGCGGAGTACAGACAAGGCTTGCGAGGATTCGCCTTCGATGAAGGCAACAAGCAATGTCCCTTTAGCCTCATCCTCCAAGGTGATCACACAGGATCGGTAACCTAGCGAACCAATTCGGTCCTCAATATAGACCGGAGATACCATATAGCCCATCCGGTTGACCGTCTTGCCGCTGCGTCCAATGACATACAGCATTCCGTCATCCAGATAGCCCAGATCCCCCGTCTTGAACCAACCGTCCTGTAGAACGGATTGCGTCAGGTCTGGACGATTCAGATAACCTTCCATGCATCCAGCACTGCGTATCCACACCTCGCCTACGATACCGTCCGCCTGCTGGTTGCCTGTAGAATCTAGTATTTTCAAATCCACACCAGGTAATGGTAGACCACAACCCTTAGGACACTCTAGCGTCCCCAGCGTAACGTTGCCCAGTTCAGAAAGGCCGTAACCATTCAGCAGGGGCTGTCCAAATATGTTGTTGAATTTCTCTTCAAGGTCTTGGGTAAGTGGAGAACCGCCTACGCACCACATGCGCACCGGAGCTTCCTTGACCATTTCCAGTTGTTCGGGTTTTCGGTTTAGCATACGCAACAAGGTGTAAAAAGCAGAGGGGTTAGCGTCTACGACCGTCGCCCGGTCTTTCGTAATACTTGCAATGACGCTCCAGAGGTTTTTTGGATTGCAGATGATGAGAGAACATGAGGTTAACCACCAGGAGAAGATAAGTGAGATTCCATAAAAATGAGAGAAAGGCACAACGGGGAGCATATGGTCAGACGGTAGGTAGTTCATGGCGTGTATGGAATGCCTGATATTCTCCATAAAAGCTGAACCAGCTTTCACGATTCCCTTGGGTTTTCCCGTCGTACCTGAAGAATACAGAATGAGCGCATCTGGCCTCTCGCACCACTTGTTAAAGTCGAGGGCTTCAAGCTTTGGCTCTCCCACCCAATCCGGGTGTACTGTTTCTTCTTGAATCAGATCTTGAATCAGAATAACGAGTGCATGAGGAAGTTCTAAATCGGAATCCGTAAGGATGCAACAGGCACCCGCTTCATCATAGATTTGGGCCACCTCATCGAGCACAGTCTGCTCGTCCACCACAGTCACCGAAACAGCGATATTGCACAGGGAGAACAGAGACACAACAAACCAATAGGAATTGGCCGCTTTTAGAATCACTCTACCGTCTTCGGGAATTCCTCTGAGCGTCAACATCCGGGAGAAGATCGTAACATCTCGCTCCAGACGCTCCCTAGTCATAATTCCTTCAGGTGAGATAATACGGCAATCCGTATGCGTAATAAGCACAACGTTCCCTCCTTACATCCCCGTAATATGGTATCCAGCATCTACATGGATAACTTCACCCGTAATGCCTCTCGATAAATGGGAAAATAGGAATAACGCCGTATCTCCGACTTCCGACGTATCAACCGTCTTGCGTAGGGGCGTAGTTTCTTCAATATGTTTGAGCATTGTGTTAAAATCTTTAATGCCATAGGCAGCCAGGGTCCGTATCGGACCAGCGGAAATCGCATTTACGCGAATGCCATATGTGCCCAGATCATTCGACAGATAACGCATGCTGGCTTCCAGTGAAGCCTTCGCCACACCCATAACGTTGTAATTTTTGATCGCTCTTTCTGCGCCAATATACGTCATGGTGACGATACTTCCACCCTCTGTCATCAGTGGGTATACTCGACGGGAGACAGCAGCCAAAGAATAGGCACTGATTTCTTGTGCAACGGCGAATCCCTCGCGAGAAGTGTCAACGAATAAGCCATCCAAATCCTCAGCCTTAGCATAGGCCACACTGTGAAAATAACCATGCAACACGCCTACTTTTTCTTTTAGAAAATCCGCCAATGCATCAAGCTCTTCATTGCTTTGTACATCGCAAGGACAGACCAGTGCTCCCGGAATGGTTTCAGCGAGCTTTAGTACCCGCTCTGCAACCCTCTCATTTTCGTAAGTAAAAATGAGCTGTGCTCCTTCAGCAGCTAAAGATTGAGCTGTCCCCCAGGCAATACTCCTGTTATTAGCCACGCCCATAATCAAAATGTTCTTACCGCTCAGTAGTACTGCCACAGAAACCACCTTTCTTTTTTACATTTTTAAACAAAATAACAACTTAATTGCGTATGTCTACATTTATAGACATATGTAATCTTTCCTGGAATATTATCGCGTTAATTGCCAAACTTGGATAGGCGACGTTTTAGGCAAATCACAAAATTTATTTTAAAATTTGTGTAACACATCATGTATGCTGTCTGTCATCTCACAAAAAATAGTTGTGTTGCTTCTGTTGGTCTGTGTTCAAATCGAAAGGGATACATGTGTGTGAAAAAAGGTAGCGCGGCAAAAATAAGGTGACTGTCAAAGCGAGTTAAACATAAAATCCGCATATTTTTGTAAATATTTACATTCCGATGACAGACTCACCCCACTACCGGAAGTAACCACTTCATTTTCACCAACAATGACTCTCCCGATTTGAACATCCTGAGTGACCAGCCAGATATCATCTAAGTGTAAAGCTTTAACCTTTATAGACTACGCTTTTGTTTTTTGGGAGCTAAAGTATAGCTAAAGGAGACAACAAAGTCGATTGCCAGAACGATCGCCCATGTTTGCATAATGCCCTGCAAAGATACAGTACGCTGCGGATCATCAACATACACAATGATGGCGAGCAACAAAGCATTACCTATAGCCCAGCCCAAAAGGTGAAGCAACCAACCTATCCGTTCCTCTTTTGCATGAGCAGCACCATACTTGCGTTCAGGCTTGGGTCCCTTACCAAACCAATGGGAGAACCGTACATCCGCCCACTTAATTAACCTATGACCAAATGCTACTGTAATACCAAAATAACAGGCCGCCAAGCCAGTAGCAGTCGTAATCTCCATGCCACTTTTCACCGTGATGAACACCGCAATCAGTAACAGGATATCAATAATGGGGGTAAATAGTAAAAGAAGACCGCCTAACTTCTTCAAGCCAAACATATACCTTGCGATCAAGCCTGCAACAACAAAAACCCAAAATAAAACTTCAGCACTAATAATAAACAAATACATAATAGATGATTCCTTTCAAATTAGAAATTGGTATTTACCAAAACTATCCCCCTTTCATGCCCACTATCATACAATATTATACATAATATTCCTAGTATTTTGTCTATAATTACATAAAAGGAAACAAATAGCCGTTTTTTCTGCAAAAAACAGTATCTGTTCAGATCATTTCGTTTTGTTCTCAAAATGGGCATTTTACATGATATGCTACCGATAAAGAATTATGATGATCTGAAATGAAAAAAGATGTACCTATGCTAATTAGCACGGGTACACCTTTTTTTACAGATACACTATCCAATTACAATATGCCCTTCGGGACGACGGTACAATGTCTTGGTCGAGCGTGGACGAATGGCATAGGCAATCGTAAGAGGACCAATCCGACCAATAAACATAGTCACACAAATAATCAGCTTGCCTGCGTCAGACAATCCTGGCGTCACTCCTACGGACAAGCCTACCGTTCCGATTGCGGAAGCAGCCTCAAATGCAAGGGAGAGAAATGGGGCATCCTCTGTCATTAAGAGCAGTATAACCACAATCGAGAATATAAATAGGGCCAGTACAATAATGGTCAGCGCCCGCATCATGATATCTTTGGGGACCCTATGACGGAAAAACACAATTTCCTTCTGTCCTCGCATGACGGCGATTAGCGCACCTACCATAAGCAGAAACGTTGTCGTTTTAATTCCTCCTCCCGTGGAGCCCGGAGAAGCACCGATAATCATCAGCAACATAATAAAAAACTGACTTGCCTGCCTTAACCCGCTGATATCGACTGTGCTCGTACCTGATGATCTCGTGGACACCGATTGAAAGACAGCTCCATATACTTTGCCTTCCCAGTTCAACGCACCCAAGGTTCGTGCATTGGTAAACTCAAAAATAAATATAACCAGCGCACCAATCACAATGAGCACTCCCGACACGCTAAGCACCATTTTGGAGTGTAGAGACAGTCTTCGGGTACGGCGAAAATCGAACAGGTCGCTAAGTACAAGGAAACCCAAGCCTCCTGATATAACGAGCACTGATGCAATCATATTGAAAACAAAGTCTCCAGCGTACTGCTGAAAGCTAGTCCCGAACAGATCGAATCCCCCGTTATTAAAGAGGGATACGGAATGGAATATTCCATAATAGATCGCTTGTCCGACAGGCATTTCTCGCATCCACCGCAAAGCTAAGACGACGGCAGCTATCGCCTCAATGGTAAAAGAAAAGATCAGCACCTTGCGAATAATGCGCACGATCCCTTCCATGCTATCGGCATTAATAGCTTCCTTAAGCAGCAACCGATCCTTTAACGATAATCGCCGCCCCAACAACAGCGCAAACAAGGTCGCTAAGGTCATAAACCCCAGCCCGCCTAGCTGCATCAGCACCAAAATGACGGTTTCGCCAAACATCGTATACGTTGAATCCACGTCAACAACGACCAGTCCTGTGACACAAGCGGCTGAGACGGACGTAAAAAGCGAATCAATCCAATGCGGAGCATGTCCACTATGATTGGCAACAGGAAGCATCAGTAGCAAAGTACCTAATGCAATAATCAATAAATATCCGATGACCAATATAAAAGGAGGCGATGCGAACCGACTAAGCTTGACGCTGCGTTTCATTAGAAGTATTCTCTCCATCCGTTCTTATGAAAAAGAGGAACAAAGCACGGGAAGCCCGGCTGATCCTCTGTATTCATAATGTTATTCTACTGTTGGTTACGCATATGCGGGAAAAGCAGCACATCGCGAATGGAAGGCGCATCTGTCAGCAACATAACCAAACGATCGATGCCGATGCCCAGTCCGCCTGTTGGTGGCATACCGTATTCCAAGGCGCGGATAAAGTCATCATCCATTTCATGTGCCTCGTCGTTACCGTGCTCACGTTCCAGCAATTGTGCTTCAAAACGTTGGCGCTGGTCGATTGGATCATTCAACTCGGTGAACGCATTCGCATGCTCACGAGCAACCACGAACAGCTCGAAGCGATCCGTAAACCGCGGATCTTGTTCGTTTTTCTTAGCCAACGGCGAGATTTCAACTGGATGTCCAGTAATAAAGGTCGGCTGAATGAGCGTTTCTTCTACGAACTGCTCAAAGAATGCATTCAGGATATGGCCAAATGTCATGTGTGGTTCAACCGGAACTTTATGCTCTTTCGCAAGGCGATGAGCTTCTTCATTACTCATCTGCACACTAAAGTCTACGCCTGTTACTTCTTTAACAGCATCAACCATGGAGACTCTGCGCCATTGCGGCGTCAGATCCACTTCCTGGCCTTGATATTGAATGTGCTGTGTGCCCAGTACTTCCTGCGCAATATGTGCAACCATGTTTTCCGTCAATTGCATGATATCTTTATAATCAGCATACGCTTCATACAGCTCAATCATCGTAAACTCAGGGTTATGGCGGGTCGAGATACCTTCATTACGGTATACACGTCCGATCTCATATACTTTCTCCATTCCGCCGACAATTAGTCGTTTCAAATGGAGTTCAATAGCAATACGCATATAAAGCTGCATGTCCAATGCATTATGGTGCGTAACAAATGGCTTCGCCGCCGCTCCGCCAGCAATGGAATGTAATGTTGGGGTTTCAACTTCCAGATAGCCGAGCGAATCGAGGTAACGACGCATGGATTGAATAATACGGGACCGTGTAATGAACGTTTTTTGTACTTCAGGGTTCATAACTAGATCGACATAGCGCTGACGGTAACGCAATTCAACATCCTTCAGACCATGATATTTCTCCGGTAATGGATACAAGGATTTGGACAAGACCTCAATATCCAGCACTTTGATTGTCGTTTCGCCTGTTTTGGTCTTAAAGAGTACACCCTTAACACCAACAATATCGCCCAGATCCAAAATACCAAATGCTTTATATTTGGATTCAGGTACCGTGTCTTGACGAACATAAATTTGAATACGTCCGCTAAGATCCTGTATATGAGCAAAGCTGGCTTTCCCCATCACACGTTTAGCCATAATACGGCCTGCTATGCTAACTTCAATATTCTTTTCTTCCAGTTCTTCCTTGGTCAAGCTGTCATACTTGCTCAGTAGTACGCCCGCTTCAGCCGTGCGTATGTATTTGCGTCCAAAAGGATCAATGCCCAATGAGCGAAGCTCGTCCAATTTGGCACGACGAATTTGCAATAATTCACTTAATTCCTCGCGATTTTCTTGTGATTCCTGGTTAGTAGTTTCATCCGACATGGTGCTAAATCAGCTCCTTCAATATGAATAGACGGGCCGGGGTCCGTCCGGGTGTAGAGAAAAAAAGCTTCCACCAGGAAGCTTTTACATTAAATTCCAAAGTCCGTGTCTTATTTCTTGATATCCACGATTTTATATTGAATAACGCCTGCTGGAACGGTGACATCCACTACAGTTCCCTTTTTCTTACCGAGAATTGCCTTGCCAACCGGACTTTCATTCGAAATCTTGTTCTGTAGCGGGTCGGATTCGGCAGAACCTACAATAGCATACTCTGTAATATCTCCGAATTCCAAATCTTCAACAGTCACAGTTGCGCCTACTCCCACAACATCGGTGTCAATTTCATCACTATTGATAATGCGGGCATTGCGTAGCATCTTTTCCAACGTAATTACACGGCCTTCAATAAAGGCCTGCTCATTCTTCGCATCCTCATATTCGGAGTTTTCACTGATATCTCCGTATCCGATGGCTACCTTAATCCGTTCAGCCACTTCGCGGCGTTTGACAGACTTTAAGTTCTCAAGCTCATCTTCGAGCTTTCTAAGACCTTCCTGTGTCAGAATGACTTCTTTATCGCTCATCTTAACCGATTCTCCTGTCATGGGAAAAGTTTAAAAGTGCATCGGAATGCACGCTTTCAAAACATAATATGCCACTCTGAGGGAATGAGAACATTTCCTGCTGTTGTCTTGAGAGCTGCACACAATTTGTAGCATACATCAAGATTTTATACTGAACGATTATAGGGCAAGCAATTGGAAAAGTCAATCGCGTGCACAGGCCGGAACAGCTTACCTTATTGCGCAACAGCAGCAGGAGAAGCAGCGCTTGTAGAAGGCTCATCGTTTTCTACCATGTGCAATTGAGATACAAATTGATCCAAAATACGTACCATATCGTCGCGCTTTGTTTCTTCCATAATGACATCCTTAATACGTGCAGAGCCTTTAAGGCCCTTGAGGTACCAAGCCAGATGCTTGCGCATTTCACGGACAGCTACCGCTTCACCCTTCAACGCAACCAGACGATCCATATGCAGAATGGCAATACGAATTTTTTCTTCCGGTGAAGGATCGGGCAACAGCTCGCCTGATTGCAAGTACTCTATCGTACGGTAGAGCATCCACGGATTCCCCAGAGCACCGCGTCCGATCATAACGCCATCACAATTGGTCAAATCCAGCATACGGCGAGCATCTTCCGGTGATGCCACATCGCCATTTCCAATTACAGGAATGGAAACTGCTTCTTTAACTTCTTTTATAATATCCCAATTCGCATGTCCCGTATACAGTTGCTCCCGTGTACGGCCATGTACGCTAACGGCCTGTCCTCCGGCACGTTCAACCGCGCGAGCGTTCTCTACGGCATAAATATGCTCACTGTCCCAACCAATACGCATTTTCACAGTAACCGGCTTGCTTACTGATTCCACTACCGCCGATACCATTTCATAAATCTTGTTTGGATCGAGCAGCCAACGAGCACCTGCATCACATTTGGTCACTTTGGGAACCGGGCAACCCATATTAATATCAATAATATCTGCATTCGTTTCCTGATCTACGACCTTCGCTGCTTCCACCAAAGATTCGCGGTCTCCCCCGAAAATTTGCAAGCTAAGTGGCTTCTCACGCTCATCTACAAACAGCATCTCGCGCGTACGCTTGTTGCCGTGAATGATCGCTTTATCACTAACCATTTCTGCACATACCAGACCTGTACCGAATTCCTTGGCGATCAGGCGAAAAGCAGGGTTGCACACGCCTGCCATCGGAGCCAGAACGACTTGGTTTTTCATTTCAATACCGCCGATTTTCAACATATCTGTTCACCCCTTTATTCTTTCTTTTGTATCATTATTTATCGTCATTCCGTCAGTTCCCGGACTTCAATTTCTAGCGTTTGGGCGATAATGTTCAGCATGTCTAAGTCTATTGTACGATTGCCTCGCTCCACAGCACCTAATACAGTCAAAGATATACCAGTACGCTCTGCCAACTCCTGCTGTGTGAACCCTTTTAGCTTCCGAAAGGCGCGGAGTCGTTGCGCCAGCTGCATGTTTTCCAAAGCTGTATGCCGTCCTTTCCATCCACAGAATTCAATGCAGTATGCACGATACTGTACAGACCGGACGGATCTTGGTTCGGAACGATGTCTGCCAAAGGAACCAGCACAAAAGCACGCTCCAACATACGAGGGTGAGGAAGCTCCAAATCCGGTGTAGCCAGTTGTGCCGCTCCCATCCATAACAAGTCCAGATCAATGGTTCGTGGACCATTAGGAATATGTCTTACTCTCCCCAGACGACTCTCCACCTCCAGCATATATACCAGAAGCTCCTCCGGAGCAAGTGTTGTAGATACGGCTACCGTCATGTTCAAAAAAGAAGGTTGATCCAGATACCCAACAGGCTCTGTTTCGTACAGGCTGGAGCACCGTATTACCCGGATACCCGGATGTTCGTCCAGCGCCGTAATGGCTTCATACAGGGTATGCTCGCGCTCCCCCAAATTAGCCCCTAAAGCAATATAAGCCTCTGATGCCTCAGAGGTCGAATGTGCATTCATGTATCGTTCCTACTTTCTTGCGCGATAAAGCTCAACCGTCACGCCTTGAAAATGAATATCAAACGGCGGATGCGGCTTCGTGACTTTGACAGTCAGTGCATTGACACTAGTATAAGTGTCCAGTAGGGAAGATGCAATACGTTCGCCCAAAGCTTCAATCAATTGGTAAGATTCCTTTTCTACAATATCTTTAACGGTGTAATGCACCTCGGCGTAATTAACCGTTTTGTCCAAAGCATCCTGCTCACCCGCTTCACGCAGATCAAGCTCCAGTTCCAAATCAATATAGTAACGTTGTCCCAGCTTACGTTCCTCTGGAAAAACGCCATGATATCCGTAATACTCCATACGATGCAAAACCATTTTATCCATCGTGGATAGACCCCCTGTTTTTTAACTTGGTTTTTTCTATATAAGCTCAACTTAAAAGTCTCATATCGTGCCACTGCGCAGTCGGATGGTGCTTCCTATCGCCACCGCCCCCCAGATTTCTTGAATAAAACCCATAACCAAGGTAGAAACCCGGGGAAGTGATGCTTCCGAAGCCAGCTCTCCTACGGAAAGCTTTTAAAGCGACCGCTTTGCTTGTACAGCACCATTCCGTCCACTTCGTTCTCGTTCTTTTTTTCGTTCATCTTACATACATTTCTCTCTAAAAATACAGTGACTTTATGCTGGTGGTAGCGGAACGAAGGATTTGAATCTGGAGAAGCGAAGCGCTCGCCTGAAAGCTTTTCAAGGAAAAGCTACATCGTAAGCATATACTTAACGGGATTCTAACAGTCACATGTTTACCAATTCAAAGAATCCCGTTGCAACAGCGATCGTAGGATCAAATCATTCGTGGAGCGTCTATTAACCACCATAACTCAGTGCATTTTTAGACCCGTACACCATCGCGTCACACATACGTACGGTGCGCTTGATTTGTGCCACATCGTGTACACGCACAATCTGGCACCCTTGAACAATGCCAAAAGCAACAGTAGCTGCCGTGCCCTCCACCACATCATTCACAGGCAAATCCAGTGCTGTACGAATAAATCTTTTGCGCGACGTAGCCAATAACAGCGGAAAGCCCAGCTGACTCAATGTATCGAGAGAAGTCATGGCATGAATATTTTCAGCGTAATCCTTGGCAAAACCGATGCCTGGGTCTAAAATGATCTGTTCCTCACGTACCCCCGCATCCAGTGCTAATCGGATACTTTCTTTTAAATCGGACAGCATATCAGAAACCAAATCACTATAGTTACGGTCATGACGATTATGCATCAAAATGACCGGGCAATCGAATTCCGAAGCTACACGTGCCATATCAGGGTCTGCCTTAAACCCCCACACATCATTAATGATATGTGCACCAGCCTCAAGTGCCTTTCTTGCTACTTCGGCTTTGTAAGTATCTACAGATAACGGAATGTGCGGTGCGATACGATGGATGGCCTCGACGACCGGTATGACCCGAGCCAGCTCCTCTTCCACACCTACTGGATCATGACCCGGACGGGTAGACTCCCCGCCAATGTCAATGATATCAGCTCCATCTTCCACCAGCTTCAATGCATGTAAAACAGCAATCTCCGGGTTATAATGTAATCCTCCATCGGAAAATGAATCTGGGGTCACATTCAGTATACCCATGATCTGTGTAGAATGTCCGAGCGTAAGCTCGGCATCCCCCATTCGGTAACTACGTTGATAAAGGGTCGGTATGTTCACTTGATCCCTGCTTTCTGTCTATAATCGTGCAACAGCAAAGCTGTTATGGACTTGGGGTGCGTCAAGAGAACCGATACATGGTTGGTTGCTCCTCCCGGCTCCAACAACAAATCCACGGGCCGTATTTCTTGTATAGAGTTGGTCATAAAAATTTCATCAGCCTGTTTCAGCTCGTCCCAGCGGTACAAGCCTTGCTCACAAGGAATGTCTCGCAGATGCGCCAGCTCCAAAATGAATTCACGTGTAATGCCTGGCAGAATCCCTGTAGACAAGTCAGGGGTATACAGCGTATTATTCCGCACAAAAAACAAATTGCTGACCATTCCCTCTGCCAGAAAACCATCCGCCGTAAGCATCATTCCTTCAGCCTTATAACGGACAGCCTCGGCATACTGCTGAAGTTCCCGCTTCGCAAGAATGTTATTCATATAATGGAGCGACTTTAAGCGAACCTCACCCTCTGGAGTGTTTCTGGGGGTTCGCAACAACTGAAGCGCCGATGGGGAAGTGGATTGCCCGGTTTGTGTATTGGTAGAGGGCAACGGTTTGGCAAACAAAATATGGTTGGGGCGCGTATAGTCACCCGTCGGCAAGCCTAGCGCCTCTTCACCCGCTGATACGGTGTAGCGGATATAGGCTTCATCCAGTCCATTCGCCACCATCAGATGTTGGATGTGTGTCGTAAGTTGCTCCTCATCCGGTTGAAAAGGAATGCCGAGCATTCGGCAGCCTTCCTCCAGTCGACGTAGATGCCGATCCAGCAAGAACGGAACACCCTTATAGGTCCGGAATGTTTCAAACAGGCCCATTCCGTATAAAAAGCCGTGATCACTTACGTGAATCACGGCTTTTGCGGCTTCCGTGAGGACGCCGTTGACTCCGATATATTTCATGAATCAGACGCCTACCTTGCGTTTTAGGAAATTGCGTAACAGTTGATGACCGTAATCCGTAATAATGGATTCTGGATGGAACTGAACTCCTTCTACGGCAAATTCTTTATGCCGCAAACCCATAATTTCACCTTCTGCGGTTTCAGCGGTAATCTCTAGACACTCAGGCAGACTCTCGCGCTCCACCAGCAATGAGTGATACCGGGTTGCTGTGAACGGAGAAGGCAAGCCTTCAAATACTGACGTATTGTGATGAAGAATCGGTGATGTCTTACCGTGCATGAGTCGTTCAGCCCGGATAACCTTACCGCCAAAAGCCTGTCCGATGGCCTGATGGCCGAGGCAAACGCCAAAAATCGGAATGCGACCTTTAAAATGGCTGATCACATCCAGTGATATCCCCGCCTCATTCGGCGTGCATGGACCCGGTGAGATCAAAATATGCTCTGGTGCCAGCTCTTCTATGCCTTTCACATCAATCTCATCATTCCGTTTTACGGTTACTTCTTCGCCAAGTTCACCCAAATATTGAACAAGATTGTACGTAAACGAATCATAATTATCAATCACCAAAATCATACGACTCACCCTCCTGTGATACCGCTTCTGCTCAAAGCGGCTTCTTCTTCACCACATTGTACCGCCTTCATGACAGCTCTGGCCTTGTTCCGACATTCCCGATATTCCCTGTACGGGTCTGAATCAATGACGATCCCCGCACCTGTCTGTAAATAGGCAGTGCTGCCTTTAACAGCTAGTGTTCTTATTATAATATTTAATTCCATATTGCCGTTATAGTCAATCCATCCAAGGGACCCTGTATAAGGCCCCCGACGAACGGGCTCTAATTCTTCAATGATTTCCATGGTGCGCACCTTGGGTGCCCCGGTAATGGTTCCGCCTGGAAAGGTAGCAGCAATTACATCTATAGCTGTACGACCCGGGGCTAATTTTCCCTCAACTTGAGAAACCAGGTGCATAACGTGCGAATAGTATTCGACAGTTAGCAGTTCAGGCACATGGACCGATCCGTATTCGGCAATCCGTCCGATATCGTTACGCTCCAGATCGACGAGCATAATATGCTCGGCGCGTTCTTTTTCGCTTGATAGAAGCTCTGCTGCCATAGCGGCATCTTCATCTGGTGTTAGTCCCCTTCTTCTCGTACCTGCAATAGGTCGGGCGCTCACACGTCCATCCTCCAGCTTCACCAACAATTCTGGCGAACCACTGACGATCCGTAAATCTGGCATACGCAGCATACCCATATAAGGGGAAGGATTCAGCAGACGAAGCCATTCATATATATTTTCAGGGAGGGCTGTAAGCGCACGTTGCTGACGAATCGACAAGTTAACCTGGAATACATCCCCTTGGGCAATGTATTCCTGCACACGTTTCACGGCATGTTCAAAATCTTGTTGGTTGAATGCCGCTGTCCAACCTTCAGATTCTTGATGAGCAGCCTCTAACCCCTCTTCGGCAAGCCTAGCACAACGACGAGGGTACGCAGGATCAATCTCTCCTGCATTTATGATGTTATTCCACTGAGTCAGCATACGTTCTGCACGTTGGGCAGCCTCCGCGTAATGCTTGCAAAGTATGGGATTTAGCCCATCCAGTATAACGCGATTGGTCAAATCGGCATCACTGCTAACTTTATCGGAATGCGCAGGAGCAGGCATATGAACAGCACAATATATGCAGGATTTTTCGTGATCGTAAATCCATAGCTCATCCACCCTCATCCATACATAATCAGGTATGCCCGTATCGTCTGCAGCTTGGGATGGCAAACGCTCCAACGAGCGAGCTACATCGTAGCCAAGATAACCCGCAAATCCTCCAGAGAAAAAAGGCATGCCAGGTACACGCGGTGCACGGTAAGGAGCGATCCAGTTGTTCATGACTTTCAAAGGTTGACCATGTATATCTCCATGCTTCCCACTTTGCAAATCAGTCCAAACGGCATGTTCTCCCTTGCCTTCCAATATAGCAACCGGATTTAGGGCCAGATAGGTGTACCTCCCACCTTTAGCGCTCTCCAGCAAAAAGGCATATGGCGACGAATCCTCCCAAGCCTTCCGCCACGATGACGGTAGCCCTCCTACGGGTAATGGGTACTCAGCAATATAGGGAAGTATGCTCCAACCTTCCTCCTGCCAAACCTGCCACTGCGCCTCCGTCACTCTAGCTGTCGATTTCATCCGTGTGTGCTTCCCCTTCCCTACTTTTCAATAAGTCTACATTCTCTCCTTAAAAAGAAACCCCCACCCCCCTGCAACAGGGAAATGAGGGAATCCTTACGTATAGTATACACAATTACGACATAATTACAGCTCGAAATTGTATAGTGGTGTACTCAGGTAACGTTCTCCATTACTTGGAACAATGACAACGATCCGTTTACCCTTGCCCAATTGCTTAGCAAGTTTCAAAGCCGCATGAACCGCCGCGCCAGATGAAATACCGGACAAAATGCCCTCTTCCTTGGCCACTCTACGTGCTACCTCGAAAGCTTCATCGTTTTCTACATGAATAATTTCATCATAGATATCACGGTTTAAAATTTCAGGAATAAAGTTGGCACCCAGCCCTTGGATTTTGTGGGGTCCTGGCTTACCGCCTGCTAACAGCGGGGAAGAGGCAGGCTCTACGGCCACAACTTTAATATCAGGGAATTCTTTCTTAAGCACTTCACCGGCACCAGAAATGGTTCCGCCAGTACCTATTCCCGCTATAAAAGCGTCCAGAGTTCCGCCAATGGAACGAATGGCTTCCACAATCTCAGGACCAGTCGTTTCACGGTGAATTTTGATATTAGCTTTGTTCTTGAACTGCTCAGCAGCAAAATAATCCGGATTTTCACTCAGCAATTCTTCCATTTTCTTAACGGACCCGTTCATGCCTTCTGATCCTGGTGTTAACACAAGTTCGGCTCCATAAGCGCGCAACAAATTACGACGCTCTATGCTCATCGTTTCTGGCATAACGATGACTGCCTTATAGCCCTTCGCAGCAGCAACCATAGCCAAGCCGATTCCTGTATTACCGCTAGTTGCTTCAATAATGGTACCGCCTGGCTTAAGCAGACCTTCACGTTCAGCTTCTTCTACCATGCTAATCGCAATACGGTCTTTTACACTGGAGCCTGGGTTCTGATATTCCAGTTTCAAATAGATTTCGGCGCTATCTTCCGGTACGATCCGGTTGAGGCGAACGAGGGGTGTTTCCCCGATAAGTTCGGTGATGTTATTAACAACTTTAGCCATGATAATTCCTCCCTGACTGTAGATGATATATTAAAAAATGCGAAATCATATTGTAGATCATTCTTAGTCAATCACTTTCATTTTGTACCGTTCATTTAATTTCCGATAAAAATAGTGGGTTTTATACGCTAATCATAACAATCTTCAATTCCAATGTCAATACGAGTGAGTAAGCTGCGATGCTGTCAACCCGCGTTATCAGCATCGCGCTTCCTTTGAACCAATATTCTTTCACTACGTTACAGAGAAGCGGAGGATGCATTCTTTCCAGATAAAATACGCGCTCCATACTTATCACGCAGACTCTTCTCAACCTCTTCCAAAGGAGCGGCTTGTGCAAGCGCAAGAGATCGACGAATTTGCTGCCGGATCTGCTGCTTATCCGGAGAATTTTTCAACCGGACATCCTGTACATAAATGACAGCATAGCCATCGTTAACAGAGATCGGACCTGCAACATCCCCGGAGTTTAGCTCTCTCGCCGCCTTCATGATCGCCTCCGGTTGCAATGGATCATATTCATCCACCCATCCCAGCTGTCCACTGCTATCTTTGTCGAAAGGCTTACCTGAATGCTCTTGAATTAGCATATCGAAGCTCTCCCCCTGCTTAACCCGATCTAGCAACGCTTCTGCTTCCTCCGCATTATCCACATAAAGAGCTGCCAATTGGATCTGCCTACCGACGGCAAACTCCTCGGGGTGCTGCTCCCAATACTCGTCAATCTCAGCTTCCTGAACCTGAATACCCTGCGTGGCTATTTTCTCCAAACCAATCCGGTATTCTGCTTCATTCCGCAAGTCAACCGGATCTAAGCCAAACTGTCGCTGCATTTCATCAAAGTAGACATGATCTGAGTCATACCCTTTACTATCCTGCTCCAGCACCTGCTGTAAATCCTCTTGGGTGATCTTGATACCGAGACGCTTGGTTTCAGCCTGCACGGCTTTACGATTCAACATTTGCAACAGCGTATTGGTTCCATATCGCTTTTTCAGTTCCGCTACCCACTGTTCCTCCGATATGCCTTCCTGACCCATCTCCGCCACAGTATGATCGCCGTCATCCTTGCTTACATCACCCGGCTTTGACAGCCCCCGAAGCATGATAAGACCACCCAAGGCGGCGACGCTAACGGTCAGAATAATGACAGCTGTCCATAATCCTTTTTCCCGTATAGTCATCGCTTACACCGCCCATCCGGTTAGGATTTGGCTTGATCTAACAGATTTTGCAGCTCATCTTTATTAAATTGATAAGCCTCATTACAAAAGTGACATACGACCTCAGCCTGTCCTTCTTCCTCAATTAACTGCTCTAATTCGCTTTCTCCCAAACTGATCAATGTTTTTTCCACGCGCTCACGTGAGCACTCACATTGAAAATGGATATCCAATTCATCGAGAATCCGAACGTCCGGCAGCATCCAGCGCAGCATTTCATCAAGTTCTAACCCTTGATCCAGCAAAGCAGTAACGGGTGGAATGGAGCTGACTGCATTTTCGATCGCAGTAATCTCATCATCATTCAAACCTGGAAGCAACTGAATAATAAATCCACCAGCCACAATAACCGAGTTATCAGTATCTACTAGCACACCCAAGCCCACCGCTGACGGGGTCTGTTCCGATTTGGCAAAATAATAGGTAAAGTCCTCACCCAGTTCGCCGGAAATAATCGGAGTACTGCCGCGATACGGTTCTTTTAACCCCAAATCCTTGATGATATGAATGAACCCCTCTGTACCTACGGCACCCGCTACGTCCAGTTTGCCCATATTATTGCTCGGCAAATGCACATGCGGTTCAGTAACATAACCTCGCACTTCCCCTACAGCATTGGCATCAACGATGATTTGCCCAATCGGTCCATCACCTTTAACTTGAATGGTCAATCGCTCTTTGCCTTTTAGCATAGAACCCATAATAGCACCTGCTGTGAGGGTTCGCCCTAAAGCAGCGGTAGCCGTTGGATACGTATCATGTCTTCTCCGCAATTCCTCTACCAATTGAGTTGTCCGAACAGCAAAAGCTCTAACCCTCCCATCCATGGCTGTGCCACGAATAAGTCGATCCTGCTTATTTTCCATACTGATATCCTCCCCTATTCTCCTGGACAGCTATGCTGCTCATTTTCGTTAGTATTGCTCATCATTGAAGCATAATTTCCTACTATATAAACAACCTGATCGACCGATCACGCGAATTGTTCAAAAACGTAACATATTTCAGTATAGACGAAAAACGCCGCTAATCCAAACCGATAAGATCATCGGTTGGACTCAGCGGCAGCTTATATCTACTTTTTTATTCAGCGTTACGTTGGTAAATGATACGTAATCCTTCGAGCGTCAACATCGGCAACACTTTCTGAATGCTCTCTGTCTCTGATGCAATTAGCTCTGCAAGACCTCCGGTAGCAATAACCGTAGGCTCCGCCTGCATTTCTTCCTTAATGCGCCTCACAATACCATCCACTTGCCCAGCATAACCGAAGATAATCCCAGCTTGCATGGCATGAACCGTATTACGACCAATAACCTTTTTGGGTTTCTCCAACTCGATGCGAGGCAGCTTGGAAGCCCGTTGATACAGTGCCTCTGTTGAAATCCCGATACCCGGCACAATGACACCACCCAGGTAGTTTCCCTTATCGTCAATACAATCAAACGTCGTCGCTGTTCCAAAATCCACCACAACCAGCGGCCCGCCAAACCGTTCGACAGCCGCAACAGCGTTCACGATCCGATCCGCACCTACTTCACGCGGATTCTCATAACGCAGGTTAAGACCGGTCTTGATTCCCGGTCCGACGATTAACGGCGTTCTGCCTATGTATTTATCGCACATTTCTTCTAATACACGGACCAATGGCGGAACGACAGAGGAAATAATAACTCCTTGGATGTCATCTTTTAATACGCCACCCATACTAAACAGATTATGTATGAGTACGCCGTATTCATCTGCGGTTGCTTGTCTGGAGGTACTAATCCGGTAATGGTGCAACAGCTCGCGCCCTTCGTACATCCCCAGAACAATATTGGTATTACCTACATCCACTACAAGAATCAATGGGTGTCACCTATCTTTCTTTGCGTTAAGGTCAAGACTGATATCCAGACTATGAAAAGAGTATGTCAGCCTGCCTACAGAAATCACATCTACGCCACTCTCAGCCATCTCACGCACTGTATCCAGCGATACATTGCCCGAGGCTTCTGTTTTGACATGTGGGGCCCGTTCCCGAATGAACCGAACGGCTTCCTTCATATCTGGGGCAGACATGTTATCCAGCATAATGATATCCGCCCCAGCTTCCAGGGCTTCCTGAACTTGTTTCATGTTTTCCGTCTCTACTTCAATCGTCATCGTATGCGGTATATTAGCGCGCGCTCGACTCACAGCTTGTTCAATCCCACCTGCGCCCTTAATATGATTATCCTTAATCATAACAGCATCGTACAGGCCAAAGCGATGATTCGAGCCACCGCCTACACGAACAGCATACTTCTCCAGCAGCCGATGTCCCGGTGTTGTTTTACGTGTATCCACCAAGCGGGTGGACAAACCATGCAATTGATCTATAAAAGCTTGAGTCCGCGTGGCAATGCCAGACATCCGTTGGAGCAAATTTAATGCCAGTCGCTCTCCAGTCAGAATCGCATGAGTACTCCCCGTCACTTCCGCCAAAACGCTTCCTTTTTCAATCCACTGTCCATCGGTCACCAGCGGAACGAATGATAAGGAAGGGTCCACCACTTGAAATACAAGGGCAGCTACGGGTAAACCGGCAACCACGCCGCGCTCCTTGGCATGAATGACAGCCTTGGATTGATGGCCCTGCTCAATCGTCCAGCGCGTGGTCACATCGCCGGAGCCTGTATCTTCTCGCAGCCAGCTGCGAATTTGTGCCGTCAGTTCTTCCTGATATCCACTAAACTCTCCATAAAGCTCGCTGTTAGATGTCATGAACGTACTCCTCCGTTGTGCCTTGCTCACGTCGCTGCTGAACATGCTTTCGCCAGACGCTATCATCTCTCTCAGGAAAATCCTCGCGATAATGTGCTCCCCGGCTCTCCTCACGCAGCAACGCCCCATCTGTTACTAATAAAGCACAGGTGAGCAAATTGGCAAGTTCGATCTCTTCCCGACTGGCGATCATAGTCTCAAAAATAGGCATTTGCCCTTGCAGCTCATCTAATGCTGCTTGCAGCCCCTCGCCGTGCCGACGAACCCCAGCATAACGAACCATTGCTTCCTGCAGCTTATGCCGCTGCTCCACGACGGACGATGCCAGGAACTCTATACGGTTATCGCTATAAGTAATCAACGTATGACCGACCAGCGGTGGCAATGAATGCAGTCGCTCAATAATCCTGCTGGCGAATACAATAGCTTCAGATAATGAATTGCTCGCTAGACGATTAGCTCCGTGAACACCTGTAGAAGAGGTCTCCCCGCAGGCGAACAAACGCCCAATGGAGCTTTCGCCGTATAAATTGGTCTGAACTCCACCCATCATATAATGGGCAGCAGGCGCAATGGGAATCCAGTCTGTCGTCATATCCAAACCAAATGACAGACATGTCCGATAAATGGTTGGAAAACGTTGCTTCACCCGCTCAGGTGGCTCATGCGTAATATCCAGGTATACATATGTAGCTTGGGTGCGTTCCATCTCATGAATGATAGCACGAGCTACAATATCTCTGGGTGCAAGCTCCTGCCGCGAATCATACTGTTCCATGAAACGTTCTCCATGAATGTTCCGTAACACGGCTCCTTCCCCCCGTACAGCTTCGGAAATTAGAAACCTTGGAGCACCTGGATGGCACAACGCCGTAGGGTGAAACTGTATGAATTCCATATCCCGTACAACCGCCCCAGCACGGTATGCCATAGCGATACCATCCCCGGTTGCAATATCCGGATTGGTCGTATAACGGTATAATTGTCCGCTGCCTCCTGAGCACAATATCGTTGCATTAGCAGTTATATACGACCTTTCCCCATCCGGCTTTTGGACGAGGGCTCCAATGCACTCATCATGCTCCGTCAGCAGATCAATTACCATGCACTCTTCCCATATTTCGATAGCGGGATGGGCAGCAACCTGTTTAGACAACGCACGAGCAATTTCATAACCCGTAGCATCTCCATTCGCATGCAAAATACGCCGATGGCTATGCGCTCCTTCCCGTGTCAACGCTAGTTCGCCATCCACACGATCAAAGGCCGTCCCCATACGTATTAACTCCCGAATATTCTCTGGACCTTCATGGACAAGCGTTCTAACCGCTTCTGGTTCGCACAAACCTGCCCCAGCGATCAGGGTGTCCTGCATATGATAAGCAGGTGTATCCTCGTCCGATGTGACAGCAGCAATGCCGCCTTGAGCATAACGTGTGTTGCTTTCCATCAAGGCCCTCTTGGTGATTAACAACACTTTCCGATTCTCCGCAGCCTTAATCGCCGTATATAAGCCCGCAATGCCGGAGCCGATAATTAACACGTCGGCTTCCAATCGGGTCAATTCCGCTACATCAAAATCAACTAGATATCTTGGAATCATGCCTTCACCTGATTTCACAGAAGAATAGCGCACACCATAGGTTCTACAGTATGCGCTCACGTATATGTTCAAAATGATAGAAAGTCGATTGCAGCGGCTGTTGGCTTTTATAAGCTAAGAAGACGACAGCCGTTTATTTAACAATAAATGTACACAACGTTCCGGTGTCTGTCAAATCACGTTAGCAATAATCTTCCATTTAAAAAGCTCCGGAAAACCAATAATACCTGGTTCCCCGGAGCTTGCATATACGCTTATTCAACTATCCATTGAATGATTAGGTTGTTGTCGGTGGAGTACCACCGGAGTTGCCCGAATTGTTATCATCCTCTGGCTTTTGCAGATTAGGGATATCATTCGGTTGATCCGTTGTATTCTTAGGCTCGTCATCCTTACCTTGAATACGTACACGGACGTCGCCAATGTTGTCGATCACAGGCTCACCGTTTTCCGGTGTTCCTTCTCCCTCAGTCGTGCCACCATCCAAAGAACCTGTCTCGATCAAACGTTTGATTTGTTCAAGTTCCAAGGTTTCTTCTACCAGCAAGGTTTGAGCAATCAAATGAACCTCTTTGGAATACTTGGTCAGGAGTTCTCTAGCACGCTCATAAGATTCAGTGATGAAGCGATTCATCTCCTGGTCAATCTGATAAGCGATCTGATCACTGTAGTTCTGCTCATGACCGATATCGCGTCCAAGGAATACTTGGCCTTGTGAAGTACCGAACTGCATCGGACCAAGCTTCTCACTCATACCATATTCTACGATCATGCTGCGTGCAATGCTTGTAGCTTGCTGGAAGTCGCTATAGGCTCCCGTTCCGATTTCACCAATGAACAGTTCCTCGGATACGCGTCCACCCAACAATCCAGTGATTTTGTCCAGCAATTCCTGCTTGGTAGTCAGCATACGGTCTTCCTTCGGAAGCATGATGACATATCCGCCTGCACGTCCACGTGGAATAATCGTTACCTTGTGAACCATGTCGGCATTTTCCAAGAAGAAACCAATAATCGTATGGCCTGCTTCATGATAAGCAACAATTCGTTTCTCGCGGTCACTGATTACGCGGCTGCGTTTTTCTGTACCTACGATAACACGGTCGATAGCTTCATCTACTTCTCGCATCGAAATATCTCTGCGGTTACGACGAGCCGCCAACAAGGCAGCTTCGTTCAACAGATTTTCCAGATCAGCACCTGTAAAGCCTGTTGTACGTTTCGCAATTACGTCCAATTTAACATCCTTCGTTAATGGCTTGTTGCGAGCATGTACATACAATACTGCTTCACGGCCTTTAACATCTGGACGGTCAACCGTAATTTGACGGTCAAAACGTCCTGGACGAAGCAACGCCGGGTCTAGAATATCCGGACGGTTTGTAGCAGCTACGATGATAATACCTTCGTTTGCGCCGAATCCATCCATCTCTACGAGCAATTGGTTGAGCGTCTGCTCACGTTCATCATGTCCGCCACCCAATCCAGCGCCACGTTGACGTCCAACGGCATCAATTTCATCAATGAAAATGATACAAGGTGCGTTCTTCTTCGCGTTCTCGAACAAATCGCGAACACGGGAAGCACCGACCCCGACGAACATTTCTACAAAATCAGAACCCGAGATACTGAAAAACGGTACTCCGGCCTCGCCTGCAACAGCTCTTGCCAAGAGTGTTTTACCTGTACCTGGAGGGCCCACTAACAGAACACCTTTTGGAATACGAGCGCCCACAGCTGCAAACTTGCGTGGGTCCTTCAAGAATTCTACGACTTCGACAAGCTCCTGCTTCTCTTCGTCAGCCCCTGCCACGTCTTCAAACGTAACCTTCTTCTTCTCTTCGTTATACAGACGGGCTTTGCTCTTGCCGAAGTTCATAACTTTGCCGCCACCGCCCTGTGCCTGATTAAACAGGAAGAAGAACAACAGGAACATGATCACCAAAGGAATGATAGAAGTCAAAAACGTCAGCCAAATGCTTTCGCCTTCCATTTTCTTCTGCACGTATTCAAACCCGTTCGTTTCGCTGGCATTTACCAGTTCACTTAGTGCTTGATCCGTTGGTGGAACATATACGGAAAAATTGGTCGATTTAGCATTAGCCGGCTGCTTCTTATATGCACCGGTTACAAGATAGGCGTAACCGTCAAATTGGACCGTTACTTTAGAGATGTTATTAGCTTTAACCTCTTGCCGTAATTGGTCATATCTAGGGAGATCGGAGGCTTCGTTACTGTTGCTAACAAACTGAACGATACCCACCACAACTAAAAAAAGAATCAAATAAAAACCAGAATTCCGGATGAACCGATTCATCCCCTACCTCCTCTCGAGACACTTAAGTTATTTTACCATAGCCTGTAAGTCCTTCTCAACAAAGGGCCTTATTTAGTCCTAGGACTGGAGGCTGAGATTAGCTGGTGTAGATTTCCGGCTTCAAAATCCCTATGTATGGGAGGTTCCGGTAGTGCTCGGCATAGTCCAGACCATAGCCGACAACAAATGCATCTGGAAGCGTAAATCCAGTATAATCCGCTTCAAGATTAACCGTCCGGCGTGCAGGCTTGTCGAACAAGGTTACGACACATACCGAATTGGCATTACGGTTCTTAAGCAATTCAATCAAATGCGTCAGCGTCAGGCCGCTGTCGATAATATCTTCGACAATCAGAACGTCGCGTCCTTCCACAGATGCATCCAAATCCTTAATGATTTTGATGATACCTGAGGATTTTGTGGACGCTCCATAACTTGACACAGCCATGAAATCAAGCTCCAACGGCACTGTAATGGATTTAACCAAATCAGCCATAAAGATAAACGCACCTTTCAGTACGCAAATCACCAATGGATTTTTACCTTCATATTTTACGCTGAGCTGTGCACCCAATTCCTTAATTTTACTCTGAATTTCTTCTTCGCTGATCAATATTTCCTGAATATCATTTTGCAACGGTGTAAACCTCCTAAGTTTATACTATGAAAGCCGTTCCTGCGCAATTACCGGTGCCCCGGACTCTCTCGTCTTTGCCATGACATATATATAACCGAAGACGTGTGCTCTTGCACCGTGGCATGTACAGAACGTCGTACGCCCGGAATCCAGAGAATAGCTCCAGAGTGGTCGCAGACGATGGGAGTAACGGAACGCATTGAAGGAGGTATTTTTTCATCAATAAAAATATCTTTAACCTTTTTTCTTCCGTTTAATCCCATTACATACATGGTATCTCCAGGTAATCGCGAGCGTACAGTCAAAGGCAGACTCAATTGTTCTGCGTCGAACCAAGCTTCCTCCTTGTTCGTCGGATGATATCCATTGGAATAGGAAGCCCTTCGCCACCGCAGTATACCACCTGCCTCAGGCAACTCTAGCTCACCGGAAATAGGCAATACGCTCAGTCCATAGCACCATTCGCCCATAACGACTTGCGTACGGTCAAACAAAACCGCCTGGTCATATTCGCGGACTCCAACCGCACCGCCTCCCAAATCCAAACTCCATGTAGACGACGCCTCTTGGAGAAGTTTTAGTCGAACGGTCTCAATTTTACGAAAATCAAAATTTTCACTGTCCGAAGGCAGATAATTTAATATTAGTTTAATCAACCTCCGTTGTAAAGCAACGGATAGCTTACGGTATGAAGCGATGGGAAACATGTACCTGCCATTATCCAAGCGCACCATTTCCTCGTATGCCGACAGCGTAGATGCCTCCATAAAGTCATTTTCGTCAGCCATCGTTTCGGCCAGCCGGTTCAGGGACGGTGTCAGTCGCTCATTATATTGCCCCAAAAAAGGAAGCACATCCATGCGAATGGCGTTACGGCGGTATTTGGATGATAAATTAGTGCTGTCTATCACATAGGAAAGACCATAAAAATTACAAAACTCAATCAGGTCAGCCTTGTACATACGTAGCAACGGGCGAATGAGTTGCACATTTTTTTCCCTGCGCACCAAACGCATACCCGCCAAACCTGCTGGGCCGCTACCACGCAGCAAGTGCAAGAGAACCGTTTCGGCTTGATCGTCACCGTGGTGGGCCATTGCAATATGCTGCGCTTCCCATTTTGTAGCCATATCATGTAAAAAGCTATAGCGCATCTCGCGGGCTGCTTCCTGTGGCCCCTTCCCGCTCTCCTTCATATAAGCGGGTACATCCACCCGAGTCATTTCAAATGGAAGTTCAAGCTTTCGGGCGATATTGCGTACCACTTCAGCCTCCGCATCCGATTCCTCTGGTCTGAAGCCATGATGAACGTGAGCGCAAACGAGTTGTAAAGGCATATGTATAACGGATATTTCGTGTAAAATGTGCAAAAGGGCCACCGAATCCGGCCCACCGGATACAGCAACCACAATGCGGTCTCCGGGGCTCCACAGTGAATGATCTCGCGCCAAGGCGAGTACTTCCTGTACAACACCGGTCGGTTTTGTTGTTCCCATTCACGACCCTCTTTTCTCCCGACCGTAAAAATGATCATCATCTGTTATCTTATGTAAGTCATGCTGCTACCTTAACGCAATCCAGAGCGCTCCGGCAAGCAGCAAAAGCGATACCGTGAAAGCATATCCCAACCAGCGTGGGTTCCCTCTTTTGACCGACGATTGCCTGACATGTGCGGAAGCCAAACGTGACCAAGATCGGGCAGCTGCACGAGTATCGGAATATTCTCCACGCACTGCACCCAGCAGCCATTCGGCATAGGGACGTAATACACGGCTGCGGCGAATGATGACCGTCAATTCTGCCGTATTACGCAGCTGTGGCAGCCTGCTCGCAGCCGCCTTTAACGATTCGCTCTCCAATATATGAATCGTTAGAAGAGCGAAGGCAAACAGGTCATACTGGGAATCGGCATTTCGGCTGCCAGCATTCCAGAATCCCCTGTCATACCATTCTGTAAATTGTTTAACACTCCGACCAGCAAGAGAGACCCCACCGTAGTCAATTAATTCAGCCTCTCCATAGGCATTGACCAAAATATTCTGCGGCTTCAGGTCGCCAAACACCCATCCTGCCTGATGGAGATCCGCTAGGCGATTCAGTATGCCAGTCCCAGCCACACCATACCATTCCGGCCCTTTGGCTGCTACAAAACGATGAAGCGGATCACCCTTAACATATCGCATAACATAAAAGGGGATTTCTCCGCTGCGTAACACAACATCATCCACCTCAAACAAAAAGGAAGGATTTCCATTTCGCTGAAGGGCGGCCTGAGTCCCCTGAGACTGCAATGTGGTCAGCACATTAATCTCTGATTGCAGATCAAGCGTGTTCTTCCCCATTTTCAGAGCAAATTGCCGATCGGCCTGTGCTTCTTTTACCAAATATACAGTTCCGTTCGCTCCCCGGCCCAGCAAGCGCTGGATGACATAGCTGCTCCGCTTCCACTTGCCCTTGATGACCGTTCCGGGTGCAAGAACGGGATCAGACGACGTAGTCACCGAGCATCCCTTCTCCTTTGCCATAGGATTCTTCCAGATCTTTCTGTTCTCCTAGTGTAACATATCGGTAATAATCAATCACTTGTAAAATGGCAGGACCTGTCGGCGTCGCCCCTTTCATCCGCAAGCGTCCAAATATCGATTTGATCTGGTTAAGCTCAGAGGTCCAACCGATATCCATGACTGCGTCTTCTCCCATTTTGCCGCCCGGAAAATGAAATACAGATATACGGCTGTGCCCGCTTCTGGACTGTAAACTGAGCAGCAAATCGCGAATGCTGTCCTCTACAGCAGGTAGCTTGGGCTTCATGCTCGCACTTGCATCAATGAGCAAGGCAATCTCCAGGGTACTTGTTTCTGTCAGCTCATCCATCACCTCAACCACTTGGGCTCGTTTTGCCGGAGGAAGTTCACCGATATGTTTGGCGCCACCCTCACCCAGAATGTGCGTTAACTCTCTATTAACCGCCTGCTGAATGGTTTGAACCACCGTTTTGCGCGTCATCATCTGCATGGTCTGTGCCAACTGCTTTGTCCCTACGATTTGGCTAAACCCTCCCCCTGCTTTAGCAATTTCTTGAATCTCCGCGCTGCCAAGCTCGCCAATAGTTCCATAATCTATGACTCCGGCGACATTCACTGTAATACCTTCCCGTAAAGCTTGGGCAGCCGCCATGACTGGACTAACACCTACATTTGAGCATCCGTCTGTAATGATCAAAATTTGCTTCATCGTTTTTTGACCTCCGCTTCCTCTTAATCTATCCCGATAGATTCTATCTTTGCCTAATCCGGAACGATTCAAACGAAGGATGCGGATTTTTAAAAACGAATAAGGAATTTCCCGGGCAATGGCGGCTTAACTCACCGTCCGTGGACGCTCCATCCAGCTCATGCCAGGTACATGAAGGGTTGCCCACTCTGGGCGGAAGTGATCTATTTTACTAACGACTACTGTCATATCATCATAGATTTGATTTTGTTGGTATCGAATAACCCTTTCTAGTAAACAGTCAGCCAACTGCTGTGGATCTTCACTTTCAATTTCCTGAATCATGCGTTTCATCCATATTTCCTTATTAACCGCATAACCCGGTGAGTCGTATATACCGTCTGTAATCATAATGAGAATATCACCCGGCTGAAGCTGCAGGGATACCAAATCAATTTCAATATCCTGTATAATGCCAATCGGCAAGTTGCTGGCAGATACGGGAATGACCTCCTCCCCTCTTTTAATAAAGCTTGGCGTAGACCCAATCTTCATAAAGGTTGTCTGGGCCGTATACTGATCAATCAGCGCCATATCGACCGTAGCATACATTTCCTCAGGTGATCGCAGCATCAGGACAGAGTTAACCGACTTGATTGCCAACTTTTCGTCCATACCCGATTGCAGTAATTCCTCCAAAATGTTAAGTGCTGCACTGCTCTCTTGCTGCGCGCGCTCTCCGTTCCCCATCCCATCGCTTAAAGAGACTGCAAAAGTCCCATTCCCTAGCTCCATCATGCTGTAGCTGTCTCCTGAGAAAAAATCGCCTCCTTTTGCGGCACTAGCTACTCCTGTAGCAATCTCATACGTTTTAGCGGAGCCGAACATGACTGTAGCCAAGCCTTGGCGGCGATCTGCCTCCGTTTCGCGCATCACAGCTATATGCTCGTCCAGTATGTCCGACAGAAGTGGAGCAATGATTTTCCGACATTCATCAAATCCCCTTGTATAGGCATGGACAATCTCAATTTCTACCTGACCTGCATCCAGATTAATAATCTCAATAGATTGGATGGACAAGCCCAGTCTATCAAGAGCCTCCCGTATTTGCTCCTCCTGCCGATGCATGGTCTGCCCTTCCCGCTGAATTTCTCGCGCTAAATCCTCCATGATTTGTGATACGCCCGATAGCTGGTCAGCAACAAGCTGACGACTATCGTATACTTGGCGCTTCCACTGCATATTATGTTGGTAGAGGCTATACTGCTGCTTCATCACTTGCAGGACAGCGCCCGTTTTAGCACATGCCTTGCTCCATTGCGGAGGTATCTGTTCCGGCTCCAAATCCGGGTTGTCCTCAATGGCGCTCATCATTTCCGTCATATACTGATGGGTTTGCATGAACTTGCCGTCCCAGCACTGCTCACACTTGAAGCAGGAGGCACATGTCCCTTCCGCCACCGCATTCATAAAGTGTTCGATTTCACCATCCGACTTCATGCTCTCACTCGCAGATATCTGGTGAAAGCTGCGGGATAGCTGACTGAATACACGGGAAAACTTCGTTACCCGCTCTGCGGTGAGATCGCGGACCCTTTTGGCATATTCATGCTGAGATTTAGCATGGTCCTGCGTACCGGGAACATAGGTAGAAACCGCTTTAAAGAAACTTTTTGGGGTCATTAAAAATAATAGAATCGCCGCACAGCTCTCCCAGGTTGACGTCAGCACGTCTCCGGTCCCATCCAAATAGATCGTCAGAATTGAGGAGCCCAGCAGCATCCCAAGCGCAACAGCACCTTTTTTCCCTTCACGCAGCATCCCTGCTAGCAAACCTGCAAAAGCGAGTAAACTCATCTGCACAATTGCAGACATATTGGCCAAGCTTAAAATTAAACCGGTAATGACACCGACCGATGCACCCAGCGAAGCACCTCCTACCAAAGCAAACACCAAGACCAAATATCGTGATAGCACATGATCGACAGACAATGAATGAACAGTCCATCCTACTGCTCCCGTCATCACTGAGGCTAATAAAATAATAAGGCATAAAATTTCCTCGTTCTTGAGCTGGCTTGTCTTCTTGCGATATGTGAACAACGGTATGGCCTGCGTGAACACCAGCGTAAGCATAAAGCTGAGAACCGCATCCGTCCCCACAATGATAAGTTCATACCATGTGAAAGTTGGAGCCATCACGGCGTTAAATAAATTAACCATAAACACAGACAAGAAAACCATAAGCGGGGCATAGGATAGTTCCAGACGGTCGAAGGTTCGTAGCCCGCGATACAGGAGATAAAATACCAGTAGCTCGCCACCAATCATAAATAACGATGGGTAAGGAGCTAACAAGCTGCCTAACACAACGGATACAGCTACAGGCAGCATCAGATCACGCCGAAGAAAAGTAATGACCGCAAAATAAGCGAGGGCAAAAGGAGAAAGCTCGTCCAAAATAGTGGCGCGTCCCAGTAGGACTCCCATAGCCGACAATAGTAGCATCCATCTTTGCGCCGTTACCCATTGCACCACTTTATGTGAATCCAGCCGTTTCTTGAGTCTGGAAGACCAACCTTCCGTACGCTCTTTGGATTTGGACTTTCTAGATTTTAACCCCGGAAAATGTACCACGTTCCATTTCTCCATCATGCGTCAGGCACCCCATTCATCAATTTGATGTTCCCATCTTAAACCGGAACGATTGAGAAAGTTTGTCAGAACCTCACGTCTTATTTCAAGAAATTTCCGACAAAAAAACGTTCTGTGCGAAAGGACAGAGCATCGCCTTGAACATCAAGCTACGCCCGTATGGAAGCAGATGGAAGTTGTGTCTCTTAACTCCTTGCTTGACCTCTCTATGTCGTCCATCACTATGACCAAGACTAGCGATTTGCACAGAAGATAGACGGAAAACCGTTGGAGTTTGTCGGACGATTATGTCCTCACGACAAAAAAAACATCCGCTTTCCAGCACGAATGCTTTTCTCGTCTTCATCAAAATTGCGAATCTCATAAAATGCATGTATAACGATAACCGGATTTATCGTCCACAGCCATTGCATGTCGCATCTATTGTCGGTAGAACGCAAAAAAACCGTAGCAGTCTTTCGACTGTACGGTTTTCCGTGTATGGTTGATACGGTTGTCAAAGTGAATTAAACACGCTTCGCGCCGCGTCCTCCGCGTTTACCTTCGGTGTTCTTTTTCAGCGACGAAATGCGTTCCTCACTATCTTTCAGGAAGCGTGACATTTTATCCTCAAATGAAGGTTTACCCGGTGCAGGCTTGAAAGAACGGCCTCCACGATCGCGGTTGAAACCACCGCCACCACCACCGCGTCCTTGACTTGGACCTGAACCTCCACCGCCGAAACGGTCGCCTCCGCCTGGTCCTCCTGTACGCTCCGGTCTTGGAGCTCTTGGGGGACGGGCTTCACTTGCCGGCTTGTCAATCGTTTGCTTAATGGAAAGTCCGATTTTGCCATCTTTGTCAACATTAATGACTTTCACCGTCACAACATCATTAATCTTCAGGTGGTCGTTAACATCCTTAACATAGTTATCGGCGATTTCCGAGATGTGAACGAGACCCGTGACACCTCCAGACAAATCCACAAATGCTCCAAAATGCGTGATGCCTGTCACTTTGCCCTCTAACTTGGTGCCCACTTCAATTGCCATAGAATAAAATGATCCTCCCTTAAAATATACAACCGATTTTTTTGCAAAAAAATCCCGCTGTGGTGATTTGATTATACAAAATGGCGGAACCAAGGTCAACTAAGCATTGGCCCGATAATGTTCCTATTTCTGATCTCCGATGATTGGCGTCTCTTCCGGTTTGTAAAGACCGTACTTGCTTCTGGCAATCTCGCCAATGTACTCAGGGTCCTTGAGACGATTCACTTCGGTTTGAAGCTGTTGTTCCGTTTGTGTAGCAGCTTGCTTCTGCTTTTCCTTCTGGATGAGCTGTTCATTTCGATCGGCCATAATCATGCCTTGAGAAAAAAAGGTAAAAATTGCCCAACTACCAAAGGCGGCAAGCGATAGCAACCAAATCATGATTCGCCTGCGCCCGCCCGCGTTGGACTTGGACGTAGAAGATGAATGGCGATCTACAGACGAATTACGCATGATACTACCTCCTTCCAAACCATCTTTTCGCTGTGTTTTTCAGTCTGATACCCAGCTTTACGAGCGACTCTGGAGTCCTCCAGCGCGCTTTAAGCGGACCGATCAGCCATAGGATCGGCTTCCAAACCGGCATCAGGATGTATATCAGCATCCTTCCCAGGGACACAATAAGTGCCCATGTCCATCCGACTAGCTTGCGTAACAGCCGATACAGCGCTAACACCGGAAGAACAATCAGGATGCGCAGTATGCTGTTCACGATCAACGTCAGTCTGCGAACTATCTCTAATAACATTACCACAAAACGTTGGGTTGTAACACTAAAGGCCCAAAAATAGAGCCAAACCCCCAAAAGTAGTCCTAAAAAGACATAAAACCGCAGCTCACCGCGATTACTCGCGTATAGCACACGGAAAATAAACAAAGCCGAGGCCACCCAGTACAGCACGTCCAACATATGAACGCTCCAGCGGGCAAAATGAAAGCGGATGGACAGCACCCGGTAGCTGTCAAACACCACTCCCAAGGCTATGCCCGACAACAGCATCCACGTCAACGTCAGCCATTGCGTGTAAGGGTTCATTTGAAGATCTTGCCGAATAGGCTTTTTCCGTTTTTGGCCGGGGCCCCGGGCTCCAGGTAGACGAGGGAAGTAATCAGACCTTCAATGGACAACAGCCCCTCTTCTAGACTGAGGTTTTTGATATGTAAATGTTGTCCGCGAATGGTGAGATGGCCCAGCTCGGTCTGAAGCAAAAATTCTTCACTGTCAAAGCTCTCCACATTGCTGACGCCTGAAATATCGAGTTGCTTGCGGCTTTGCATGCGCAGATCATGGTGCTTGGACTTCCCTTGTTCAATCATGGCATGTACCCCTCCTTCTGTTCTTAGCTTATGAAGGGGGCCGTATGATTTAGAACCGCTTTTGCTGTTAATCAGCATAGGATGGACGAAAACTCGTCACCTAAAGAAAAAAAAGCACTCCTTCATAAAATAATGAAGGAATGCTTTCATGTACAGTTGTGAGAAAATCAGATGTCTGCTTACCAGTTCAAACCATTGTCCCTGGCAATAGGCTCTTCCTTTACCAACGTGTACATACTTGCAGCCTCGTCCTTGCGTGTAGTGTCGGCGAGCCGTTCCACTCGCACGGTCACCAGCTTCTGGCCAAACTGGACGGTAATTTCATCGCCTACTTTGACCGCACTGCTCGGCTTGGCTTCGCGTCCGTTCACCAGCACTCTCCCTTGTTCGGAGACGTCCTTGGCTACCGTACGCCGCTTAATCAGCCGCGAGACTTTCAAGAATTTATCAAGACGCATTAGTTAACGGCTTCTTTAAGCTTATTACCGGCTTTAAAAGCAGGAACGGTCGATTCTGGAATTTCAATCGTGTTACCGGTTTGTGGATTGCGGCCTGTACGGCTGGAACGCTTGCGTGTTTCGAAAGTACCAAAGCCGATCAGTTGCACTTTGTCACCGCTAGCGAGTGCATCTGTAATTTCACCAAGAACGCCATTCAATACAGCTTCAACGTCACGTTTGCTCAAACCGCTTTTGCTGGAAATATTGTTGATCAGATCTGTCTTGTTCATAAGATAAAAGCCTCCCAAATGTCAAAAAATAATCATCACGCTGCATGTCCATTGATGGAGCAGACGTGAGGTCCAACTGTGGCCGAAGCCCTTCTGAATGTCACTGTAACACGCTTAACTATAAGCTACAGTTATTTTCAGAATTACTACAAGTTATTCTGGCTTGTCCGTAAAAATCCTGCAATGACAGGCGTTTTTTTATTCGACCCCAGTTAAGCCAACATCCTACTACAAAACTCTGCCCATTGGCAAGTCTTCTCAAACTGAGCCTTCTTTCAACCCTGCATATGTCTCATTTTACTGTTCTGTGCAGCCAAAAGCGAATGTGTGGAATCACGCTTTGCCAAGGAGCTTTTTCGCTTCCTGCCAGTAAGTCTCCATTTCATCTACGCTGCTTTCCTCGGGACGACGCCCCTGCTCACGTAATTTCTGCTCAATATACTGGAAACGGTCGACAAATTTGCGATTGGTGGCCGACAATGCCTCTTCCGGATCTACTCCCATAAACCGGGCTGCATTCACGGCAACAAATAACACATCGCCTAACTCCAGCAACTGGGCTTCCACAGCATGCCCTTCACGAACCGCTTCCTTCAGCTCAGCCACTTCTTCGTCCAATTTATCGAATACGCCCTCAATGCTATCCCAGTTAAAGCCTACTTTAGCTGCTTTCTTCTGGAGCTTGTACGATTTCATAAGAGCAGGCAGATCACGCGGAACCCCATCCAGTACAGAAGGGTATGCTTCCGTCGTGCCTTTAAGCCGTTTTTCCTCAGCCTTCATCTGCTCCCAGTTTTGCAGCGCCTCTTCAGCATCATTCGCTTGATTGTCACCAAATACATGTGGATGACGGAAAATAAGCTTATCATTCAGCCCCTGAATAACATCATACACATTGAAGGTTCCGACTTCCTCTTCCATTTGGGCATGCAGCAAAATTTGCAACAACAGATCGCCCAGCTCTTCCTTCATATGCTCAGGGTCGTCCTCATCTATCGTTTCGATGACTTCATACGTTTCTTCAATCAGATTTTTGCGAATCGACTGATGTGTCTGTTCACGATCCCAAGGACAGCCTTCCGGGCTGCGCAAAATATTGACAATCTCGTGTAGACGGTCAAAAGAACGCCGTTTCAGCGCCTCATCTTCACTGCGAGGTATGTATACTAAGGATAGGTTCCCGTAGCCCTCTACTCGATCCAGCTCGTACAGCGGTACCTTGTGCACCGCTTCCTCTCCTTCTACCCCAAGGGCGTGACCGACATATACCTCATAATCGTCAGGATACCGCTCCATCAGGCACAGCTTCACATCAGAAGCCGTAAAGGTGTCATACACCTGTCCGATCAGCGTATGCAGCTGAGGCTGGAGCCAGCTGGCATCCAGTGTACCTGCGTCCAGCAGCTGAAAACCCTCAATCGGATCAAAACCAAGACGCACAAAGGCTTCATCCAGGAAACTTTCGCCTCCCAGAATATTCAGTTCAATCCCTTGCGCAGGACAACGCTCCTTAAGCAACTGCACCGCTGCTTCTGCCACCATAGGGTGACCGGGAACCGCATAGACGATTTCGCTTCCGTCTGCCGCCTTAGCAGCCGTCGTAATCAATTGGCTGGTAATTTCCTCGTATACCTCTGGAAAAGACTCCTTTGTCTCATATACCTTGTCAAACGACTCAAAAGCCACTTCAAACTCATTCAGCACTTGAACCGCAGGATGCTCCTTGGTCCGCAGATACAGCGCTGAAGCGCCCCGCATTTTGTTCAATATTCCTATCGTAAGCTGATCCGGATCTCCCGAGCCCAGACCTACGACCGTTAATGTTACGCTCATATCCAATCCTCCGTTTCGCAGAAACAAGGTTCATGCTCGAAAAAATACACGACCTAACCCCGCATCCGCTTCCTTTGCTTTGGCATTTACTATACCACAAAGTGGTATAGGCTCATAAAATGGCTGTGCCGCTTTCGCGCCGTAAGCCCTATGCCTTGGCTAAGCCAGTACACGCAGCCTGCGCAGCACGGCTGCCAGCGGGCGTCCGAGCTTGGGCACCGCCACAAGCTCAGCTTCCGTGATCAGCCTCAAGCGTGCGAGGCCAATCACGAACACTACGGCGCCTGCGGCTACGCCCAGCAGGCTCTCCGCGGCTGCCGTGGCACGACCTCCGGCAGCCCAACCCAAGGCACCCAGCACAGCGCTGGTGCCCCACATCGCCGCCCCGGCCGCACCAGCCAGGGCGATAAGCAGTGCCGCCGGCTTGAGCACGCTGGCGGACCAGCTCGCACGCAGGCCTACCAAGCGAGCCAGCAGTACGATGTTGATCACCGCCGCCAGCAGATAGGCGACAGCCCCCGCAATGGCGGCTCCAGCCGTGCCTAGCTGCGGCACGAGCAGCCAGTTTAGCAGTGCCTTAGCTGCTGCGGCCGCAAGCATCGCCAGAGCTGGCGCGCGAACCGCGCCAAGCCCTTGCAGCAGCGCAGCCGAGATGATGCTGAGCGTGCCGCCTACGGCGGTTAGCGCCATCCAGCGCATGACCTCGCTGCCGGTGTCGTCCGCATACAGCATCACATTGACGGGCACAGCCAGCACGATCAAGCCTGTCGCAGCGGCCAGTCCCAGTAGCCAAAACCAGCGCAGCGATTGCTCGCACTGGCGACGTGCCAGTTCCGTACCGCCGGTCACCCGGGCCTCAGCCAGCGATGGAATGAATAATGCCGACAGTGTAGTGGCAAACATCATGACTAGCTGTACCAGCGGCAGACCTCGATTATACACGCCAAAGGCCACCATAACTGCAGTATCGTCCAATCCCTCCTGCTTTAACAAGCGAGGTACAGTAAATGTGTCTACCAGGCTAATTAACGGAACGGCTAGCGCTCCAAGGCAAACAGGCAAAGCATAACGCAGCAGCGCCTTTAGCAAGGCACCGTTGCTTTCCGCTGGGTGTAGCTCCCCAGTTTCTGCTTGCACTGTCGCCATGTCCGTCCCTTGCCTTCTAAGCCTCTTCCTGTGATTTCGCCAATATAGCAACATGACGACCAAACCCGCTGCTCCGCCTGCTGCTGAACCAAACACTGCTCCGGCGGCAATCATATCCGCCCCCGCTCCTTGCGACAGCATGAGCAGCAACAGTATAATCATCACGCTTACCCGTATCGCCTGCTCCGTCACTTGAGAGATAGCAGTCGGAAGCATATTTTGCAAACCTTGAAAATAGCCTCTCAGTCCCGCCATAACCGGCACGAACAGAAAGGCAAACGCCGCCGCCCTCACCGACGGAATGACGTGAGCATTGTCGATCCATTGACCAATGAGCGGCGCACACATATACATCAGCACGCCCAGGATCAATCCAAAGACACCCAAGACAAGCGAAGATAGCCGAGCAACACGTTGCCCCGCTGCCCGGTTTCCCACTGCCTCAAACTCAGCTACAAATTTGGATATTGCAGCCGGAAATCCAGCAGCTGCAATGGTAATGAACAGCGTATAAAAAGGATAAACCGTATTATAAATGCCAAACACGCCGTCGCCGCCAATATTCTGCAGCGGGATTTTTTGCACTGTGCCGATCAGCTTGCTCGCTACTGCTGCCAGTGTCAAAATGACAGCACCCCGTAGCAGCCGTGAAGCGGCGCGATTTTCCTGCATTCTCCGTCTCCACTCCCACCTGAAATATGCATCTTACCCGAGTCCTATTATACCGCCTCTTCTCCCGGAAAGAAAAAAAACCCTGTACAACGTAGGACGGCTTTCGCCATTCTGTACGTCATACAGGGGTGAAACGGGATGTTACTGTTCCATTTGTTTGCCCAGGAAGCCAGCGGCTGTTTCAGCCATTTTGACCTCCATTTCGGACATTTTTACATTTTCATCCTTGTTCAACAATACAACGGAACCAATGGGATCACCACCGGAAACAATGGGAGCAGCCACAAAGGACGAGAGTGTTTCTTCGTGGTCTCGCGTTAGCTCATAAGAGCCGCTGGCTGTCTCCAGCACAGTTTTGCGATTATCCATACTACCTTCGATAATGCTACCGATTGGCTTGTCCAGAAACTCTTTTTTAGAGCCTCCAGCCACCGTAATAATGGTGTCCCGATCGGTAATCATTGTAATATGGCCCGTGCTTTCAAACAGGGACTCAGCATATTCTTTGGCGAAATCACCAAGTTCACCAATAGGTGAATACTTTTTCAAAATGACTTCTCCGTCACGATCCACAAAAATCTCAAGCGGATCTCCTTCACGAATTCTCAAGGTGCGGCGAATTTCCTTTGGAATAACTACCCGCCCAAGGTCATCAATACGGCGAACTATACCAGTAGCTTTCATTTCACATGTTGCCCCACTTTCTCAAGAAGAATTTAGTAAACTACTGACGGTATCGAAAGACGCTTCCACTCCCCCAGAAGCGGTCACGAAGAACGTCACGGTCATGGTGTTTATGGTGATATCTGACCATAGTATTCATCTGTTCCCAATTCCTTATGCATGTTCAGTTATTTACCTTCGTTTGTAGCTCCATCTTTGGCTGTTCCTGCCTTGGCATCGCCCGTACCGTTTGTTGTTGCGCCCGGTGTAGTTGTGCTACCGGCACCGGAAGTTGCACCACTTTTCTCTTGCGTAGCTGGTACCTTCGGCAGATTGATTTTCAAATCAAGTTTTGTCAAATCATTTTCAGTAAAGTTTTGGATACTTTCCCCGGCCAATTTATTCTTCAGGGCAGCCTTTTCGTTGTCTTTCAATTTATCAAACGTTGGCTCATTGCGGGACTCCACTTTGATCACGTGATATCCGTATTCCGTTTCCACCGGCTCACCGATTTTGTTAATCGGTTGAGTTTCAGCGGCCTCTTTAAAGGCAGGTACCCATTGCGCTACGGATGCATTCTCATACAGGCCTCCGTTAGACGCAGAACCTGGGTCTTCTGAATATTTCTTGGCAATCGTCGCAAAATCCGCTCCTCCGTCCAGCTTCGCCTTCACTTCTTTCGCCAGCTTGAGGGCATCCTCTTTTTTGCGCTCTTTCTTTGTTTTAGGATCTTGGAAGTTAATCAATACATGACGCACGGTTGCTGTCGTAAATTGATCTTTATTTTTCTCAAATTCCTGTTTTAGCTGATCATCTGTTACTTTGTTAGTTTCGCTGTTGATTACCGTCATTACACGCGTGAAGTAATCTTTCACACCTTGTTCGGTCAGTTTTTTATCACTCAGAAATGTCTTGAACTTATCTTCTCCGACTGACTTTTTATACTGCTCCAGTTGTTCGTTCCCTTCTTTGGCACCCTGCTCCTTGGCTTTGTCGTCCGCTTTAGCCGCCAGAAGCTTGTACACCACTTCCTGCTTTACAATTTGTTCTCGTACCTGATCCGAAGCTAACGCAGCCTCATATTCCGGGTACAGGAATTTCATCATACTGATTTCTTGGTTGAACTCATTTTCGGTAATCGTTCCACCCTTATAGGTCACGACAACCTTGCTGTTGTCCTTCGGTTCATCCTTGACCTTGTTCTCATCCGCTTGCTTCGTACATGCTGCCAGCACGGATATAGCTAGCAGCGCTGCCATTCCCAAGGAGAGCATTCTCCAAGGTTTTCTTTTATTTAGTTGTGGCATTTTGCAGTTCCTCCTTCAATGTGAATGCTTCTTTCAATGCACTCAAAAATTGTTCCAGCAGTTCTAGCAACTGTGGATCACTTAGACCTTTACCCTTTATGCGTGCGCTCATAGAAGTGCCCTGTTCAAATTGTACACGTCTTTCAAAGCGATTGCCAATCTCGGCAAGTTTGGCGGTCTGTACCGCCTGCTGGCGCCCTTCATGGAATTTCAACACTAGATTGTCATCCCGTTGCACCATGGACTCGATGCCATACATGCGTCCATATACCTTGAGACGGGCCACGGCTAGCAAATGACGCACAGCCTCTGGCAGATCGCCAAATCGGTCGACCAGTTCATCCTCCAGTTCAGCAGCCTCGTCAAAGGTACTGACCGCTGCAACCTTTTTATAAATCTCAATCTTCTGGATGCTGTCATAAATATAGTCTCCGGGCAAGTAAGCATCGACGCCTAAATCAATCGACGTACTCCAATTCCGATTGGACTGATCCTCTTCTCCCAGGACGCTGACTTTACGTTTATTAATCTCCTCAGCCAGCATCTGCGAGTAAAGATCAAAACCAACGGATGCGATGAAACCATGCTGCTCAGCTCCAAGCAAGTTACCTGCTCCGCGGATGGACAAATCGCGCATTGCAATCTTGAACCCAGAGCCCAGCTCCGTAAATTCTTTAATCGACTGAAGGCGCTTCTCCGCCACTTCAGTGAGCACCTTATCCCGCTGGTACGTGAAATAAGCATAGGCAATCCGATTGGAACGACCTACACGCCCACGCAGCTGATAAAGCTGGGATAACCCCATTTTATCGGCATCATGCACAATGAGTGTATTCACATTTGGAATATCCACGCCGGTTTCGATAATGCTGGTGCTGACCAGCACATCATATTCGCCATCCAGGAAATCCAAAATAGTTTTCTCCAGCTCGGTTTCAGACATCTGTCCGTGACCTACGCCCACCTTGGCCTCCGGTACGAGCGCATTGATCTCTGCAGCCATCTCCTGAATGCCCTGCACACGATTATACAGATAGTACACCTGCCCTCCGCGTGCCATCTCGCGTTCAATGGCCTCACGAACTAGAGTCTGGCTGTGCTCAACCACATAGGTTTGCACTGGAAAACGGTTTTCCGGCGGCGTCTCAATGACTGACAAGTCACGTACACCCAGCATGGACATATGCAGCGTACGCGGAATAGGTGTTGCCGTTAACGTCAGCACATCTACGTTCGTTTTCAGCTTCTTCAGCTTTTCCTTGTGGGTTACGCCAAATCGCTGTTCTTCATCGACAATCAGCATTCCCAAGTCCTTAAACACCAGATCCTGCGACAACAGACGATGGGTACCAATGACAATATCGACCGTGCCTTGCCGGACCCCTTTAATCGTCTCATTCTGCTCTTTGCGCGAGCGGAAACGGCTCAATACCTGAATATTGAACGGATACCCTGAAAAACGTTCACGGAACGTCTCATAGTGTTGTTGTGCCAAAATCGTCGTCGGTACCAACACCGCTACTTGTTTGCCTTCAATAGCAGACTTAAAAGCAGCACGAATCGCAACTTCAGTTTTGCCATAACCTACATCACCGCATAGCAAGCGATCCATCGGGCGGCTCTGCTCCATGTCCTTCTTAATCTCTTCAATTGCCCGAATCTGGTCACGTGTCTCATCATACGGGAACATATCCTCAAACTCTTGTTGCTCCGGTGAATCCTTTTCAAAAGCAAACCCTGGTGCCGACTGTCGTTCTGCATATAGCTTGATCAAGTCATCTGCAATATCCTGAACCGAGCTGCGCACCTTACTTTTAACCCGTGTCCATTCATTGCCACCCAGTTTATAAATCTTGGGTTCCTTGTCCTCTGAGCCGACATACTTCTGAATCAGATCAATTTGTTCAATCGGCACAGACAGCTTATCTCCACCCGCGTAGAGGACATGCATGTAATCCTTATGGATACCGCCAACCTCCAGCGTGCCGATCCCCATGTACTTCCCGATCCCGTGATTTTGGTGTACGACGTAGTCGCCCACCTTCAGCTCGCTATAACTCTTAATCCGTTCTGCATTGTCCACATGGCGGCCCTGCTTACGAGCTTTCCGCTGCTTCTGGGAAAACATTTCACCCTCAGTAATGACTGCCAGATGAATAGACGGCATTTCAAAACCGCTTTGCAGATTACCGATAGCCATCGTCGGCTCATCAATACCGTAATCTTCAAGCACTCGGCGCATCCGGTCCAGACGTTCATCTCCACTCGCCAGCATCATAACCTGTGTGCCGGCTTTGCGCCAACGATCCATCTCCGCCTTGAGCACATTCATTTGGCCATGGAAATCCTGCATACCTCGGCAGATGAAGTTCAAAATATTTTGTGGCTGGGTATGAGGAACCTGACGGAGGAAAATCGACAGGAACAACGTCTGAAATCTCCGGTTGTACAGCAGATTGTCTGCGTCATCTGACAGTTCTAGCTGCGGTAACGTTTTACCGTTTTGAAGCAAATGCAGATTCCATTCTGACTCATCCCGTTCCAGTTGCTTGGCTGTTTCCAGCATACGGGCCGGTTCGTCAATAATCAGAATCGTATCTTCCGGCATATAATCTGCCAGGGTTTTACGTTCAGGATACAGCAGGGAGATATATTTATAGATTTCGTCAAAATACACATGCTCTCGCAGCAACTCAATTTCACGATGGATCTCTTCTTTCAGATGCTGCTTAGCTTGACGATCCGTCATTTTGCCCAGCTGCTCCTCCAACAAAATAGCAGCGGCATCCGCCGCCTGATCCATACGCTGGTTATTCGCAATAACTTCCTTACACGGCGTTACAGTAACGTCCTGAACCTTTTCCACCGAACGCTGATCTTGCGGATCAAACTTACGGATCGAATCAATTTCATCGTCAAACAGCTCCACACGATAGCCCCAACGGGTTGTCATGGGATAAAAATCAATAATTCCTCCGCGTACACTCATCTCTCCACGTGATTCCACACGCTCTACACGCTGGTATCCCATCTCGACCATATGTAGCAAAAACGCTTCCAGCTGAATCGTTTCGCCTTCTTTCAGCTCAATACGAGCCTCACGCCATGTTTCCGGGATTGGCAATAAACGTCGGACACCAGAAAACGGCACGACAACAATCCCACGAAAACCCTGGGCGCAGCGTATCAATACATCAATTCGTTGGGATAAGGTCTCTGGACTGGATATTGCTGCTTCAGCAGCTACCAGCTCATTGGCAGGATACAATAAAACCTGATCAGGAGAAAGCGCTTCCTGTAAGTCATCTGCTATTTTTTGAGCGGCAAACATATTGTGCGTCATGACCATTAACGGTCGTCCGGTATCTTCGGCAAGCGCGGCCATCAGTACCTGTCGGGAAGAGCCTGATAAACCTGATATCAGCTGTTCCTTCATCCCTGATGATATGCCTGCTGCAATGGATGCATAATCAGCATCCTTCGTAAAAGCCTGAATAAGTGCTTGTAACAAAAAAGGCACCCCTTTATGCTTATAAATAGTTACATGTAAACCGAAAAAGAAGCCTCAGCAATGCTGCCAAGGCTCCATAAGCGGAATTGCCGCTTCACCTCTCAAGCTGGTACATCGGACCAGTTGAATACCTGTTATTGGAGCGGATTAACGAGCAGACTCAGCTCTGGATTATTCTCCAATGCTTGACTGCAATGCTCGCAAATGACTTTGACGGTCACTTCACCACCCGAATTATACGCTATTATATCTCTACGTTCGGCAGGGGTCAAGGAATGGAAGCCCAACCTTTCTTCGGTTATTCCCACGGAATCAATTCGTCCCAAGAAAGTTCGACAATGTCTGCATACATAATTAACAATCATGTAATGTATATGCCTCCTGAAAGTTTTCTATACCTTTCAGTATGTCCAACAATCTTCCATTTAAGCCCGTCTGCCTACGTCTGAACTTACTTGTTGAATTCAGCCATCGTTCGTTCAAATGGATGACTCAAGCTGTATTCTAAGGCGTTGCACGTGTCCTCGACCATTCCGGCCAGTAATTCTTTTTCCTTCTTTGGAAAAGTACCCAGAACATAATCGACAATAGCATGTCCAGGCTCCGGGCGGGAAATGCCCATGCGAATCCGATTGAAGGACTGCGTGCCGGTATGTTGAATGATCGATTTGATGCCGTTATGGCCACCTGCGCTACCTTGATAACGCAATCTTATTTTACCGACTTCTGTATCCAGGTCATCGTACACGACAACCAGATCCTCCATATCGGCCTTATAATAGTCCATATAAGCACGTAGAGATTCGCCTGATAGATTCATATAGGTCATTGGCTTAATCAGTACGGTTTTTACGCCACCAATGTGGCCCTCTCCAATCAACGCCTTGCATTTGCTTTGGTTAATCTGGATGTTATGACGCGAGGCAAGAGCATCCAATGCCATAAATCCGACATTATGCCTCGTTTTCTCGTATTGGGGACCGGGGTTGCCCAATCCTACAATCCACTTCATAACCTTGACACCCTCTTTCACAGTCTGGATTTTTTGGTAAAATAGTTGTATTGAGGATTTTGCAAAAATCTAATAAGCGAATTTCAATGAACAATATATAGATCGAAATGGTCTAGTTCGTCTATATATTGCACTTTGGAACGACTGGAATCGAATTTTGCAAAATCCTGGTATTGAATAGGAAGGTGCGTGCCGGTATGCTCAATCAAGGTGATATCCTCTTATATGACAGCCATTTTCTATATCATTTAAAACATTCCGTTCCTGTCCAGATTTATGACGGGAATGTACATATTCAGATTGGCATCGTTGCGCGTTTTAATGAGCATTTCGTCGAAATAGAGGACACATTATACAATCGTCAACGCTTCACTTTCATATCTCGCCCAGGCTTTTAGCCTGACATGCTGATAGGGGTTACCTTTTCCATATGGAAAAGGCAACCCCTTTTTAATGAGCCAGCGCTTATTCGATTTCAAACAGTTTGCTGATCGACAATTCTTCATGTACACGGATGATGGCTTCTCCCATTAATGGAGCCACAGACAATACCTTCAGCTTGCTTGTCGGATTCGGGTGAACGATCGGGATCGTATCCGTCACAACCACCTCTTTTAATGGCGAATTCTCCAGTCTTTCCATCGCAGGACCAGACAGTACGGCATGTGTACAACACGCATACACATCTTTTACGCCGCCTTCTTTAAGCGCATTTGCACCTAATACAATCGTTCCGGCTGTATCAATGATATCATCAATTAAAATAGCCGTTTTACCTTCAATGTTCCCGATGATGTTCATCACTTCACTGACATTTGGCTCTGGACGACGCTTATCAATAATAGCGAGCGGCGCACTCAGGAAGTCCGCCAGCTTGCGCGCACGAACAACCCCGCCATGATCGGGTGAAACGACAATCGGGTTCTCAATTTGCTTGGAACGGAAATATTGGGCCAGAATTGGCGCTCCCAGCATATGATCCACTGGAATATCAAAGAATCCCTGAATCTGCATCGCATGCAAATCCATACTGATGACGCGGTGAGCCCCCGCCTTTTCAATCAAGTTAGCGACAAGTTTCGCTGTAATCGGATCGCGTGAACGAGCTTTACGATCCTGACGAGCGTAACCGTAATATGGCATAACGACATTGATACTTTTGGCAGAAGCGCGTTTAAGTGCATCAATCATAACCAATAACTCCATCAAGTTGTCGTTAACCGGCAGACAAGTTGACTGCACAATATACACATGGCAGCCGCGTACGCTTTCCGACAGCTTAACCTGGATTTCACCGTCACTAAACGATGTGGTATGGGATTCCCCCATTGGGATGCCGATGTAGTCCGCAATCTGGTGGGCTAACTTCGGATTGGAGTTACAAGTAAATATTTTGAGTTTGGAATCGCAATAAGTCATTAATAGAAACCCTCCGTGCTGGTTCATTCATTACAGATTCAACAGCTTGCTGATTAAGGTCATTCCGATCTTTTCTTCTTCGCTTTGGCACGTGCGCGGATTTTGTCCGCATATCCGGCTTTGTTCTCTTGACGTGGTCTGGCAATGGCCAGATCGTTATCAGGGACAGCATGTGTTACAGTCGAGCCTGCTACAACATAAGCACCTTTTCCAATCTTAATCGGGGCGATCAGATTCACGTTACTGCCAATAAAGGCATCGTCTTCAATTTCTGTAATGGATTTATTATATCCATCATAATTGACCGTTATTGCCCCGCAGCCAATATTTACGTTTGTACCCACCTTGGCATCACCGACATAGCTCAAATGAGACACCTTGGAATGATCTCCAATGGTCGCATTTTTCACCTCAACAAAATCACCAATTTTCACATGTTCGCCAAGCTTCGCGCCTGGACGCAGATAAGCAAACGGCCCCACAGATGTACTGCTTCCCACTTCCGCTTCGTTCAACACCGAATGTTTTACCGTTGCGCCTGAATGAATAATCGTATTCTGAATCTCAGCCTGCGGACCAATCACACAATCTTCTCCGATTTGTGTTTGACCATGCAGCCATGTGTTCGGGTACAGTACCGTATCGGAACCAATAACAACCTCGCTCCCGATATAGGTAGAAGACGGATCAATGACAGTGACACCATTCAGCATATGCTTGCGAACGATGCGCTCACGCATATAGCCCTCAGCTACCGACAAAGCGACTCTGTCGTTAACACCGATGGATTCAGACACATCATCTGTCAAATACGCCTCAACCTGTTCACCTTCACCATGCAAAATACCAATGACATCTGTCAGATAATATTCCTGCTGTGCATTGGTGTTCGTTACCTTGTCCAGCGCTGCAAACAGCTTGGCATTGTCAAAGCAGTACGTTCCCGTATTGATCTCCCGGACAGCATCTTCCTCAGGTGAACAATCTTTCTGTTCCACGATCTTGAGCACAGCCCCGGAAGCATCACGGATAACTCGTCCATATCCTTTCGGGTCGTCCAACTCAGCGGTCAGAATCGTCGCAGCCGCCCCACGGCTCTCGTGCAATTGCACCAAGCCCTCCAGCGTTTCCGCTGTGATCAAAGGAGTATCCCCACAAATGACAATGGTTGTACCTTTTTCCTGACCGAGCAAGTCCTTGGCTTGCTTAACAGCATGGCCCGTTCCCAACTGCTCTGCCTGAAGCGCATATTCTGCCGACGGTCCCAAATAAGACTGTACCGCCTCTGCTCCATGACCCACGACGACTACACTTCGGGACACACCGATTTCACGAACCGTGTCGAGCACATGCCCAACCATCGGTTTTCCGCACACCGGATGCAGAACTTTATATAATTTGGATTTCATACGTTTTCCCTGCCCTGCGGCAAGAATGACTGCCAACCTTTCCAACAAGTCCAACCTCCTATCCTGAAAATAACAGTTACCCCTTGGCTAAAACGTTAATTCCCAGATCAGATTTTGCTTAACTTTTCACAATCCTCCTGAAAAATAACGGCGAACCTTTGGTTAATGGCTATTTTTTCAGGCCAGCTTGTGCTGGACATTCATCCCCGGGACGCATCGCTGCCTAGTCCCTGTCTTATGAAAAAGCCGCTTCGGCAGCCCGGATGTCTCCAAGTTGCCTTAAAACTGACTGTTAACTCACTAAAGAATATATCTCATTCCAGACAAAAAGAAAAGAGAGCCACAGTTAGTGGCTCTCTTTTCTTTTGTACCCCAATCCTGCTTTAGGCGAATTAAGCGCCTTCTTCAATAGCAACTTCTTCATCCACAGCTGCACGTTCGTACTCAGTCAATACAGCAGCTTGGATCTTCTCACGGGTTCCTGAAGATATCGGGTGAGCGATATCGCGAAACTCTCCGTCTGGAGTTCGTTTGCTTGGCATAGCTACGAACATCCCGTTATTACCGTCGATAACTCGGATGTCATGAACAACAAACTCGTTATCAATCGTAATGGATGCAATCGCCTTCATTCTTCCTTCTGAGTTCACTCGGCGGAGTCTAACATCCGTAATCTGCATGTGTGTTTCACCACCTTTTTCCAAATAGGACTTGGTGTATACATTCCACACAGCAGTTCGAAATCCTTCTTTTTTTCGGCAATTCGTATCCTAAATTCAGGTAATTTTTTTGAAAAGATTTCTTTTCGACATATTTAGGTATTTTATGATGGATTGTGACAATTTACTGCCCTGTTCACTCATCAAAATAATTGCCCAGCTTGACTGTAATTTGCTTGCTTCGAGAATCGACTGCGGTCAGATTCGCTAGTGAAATATAATCGTGCAGCAGGCGCTCTTCGTTCTCCACCTCACCCGATTCTACCAGCACACCTACACCGGCCACCTCAGCATCAAACTCAGCCAACAAGTCGACCATCCCCTGAATCGTGCCACCGGCCTTCATAAAATCATCTACGATGAGCACACGCGATTTCTCACGCATCGCACGTCTGGATAAAGACATCGTATGCAGACTCTTCTGTGATCCTGAAACATAATTAATACTTACAGCCGAGCCCTCTGTCACCTGATGATCACGCCGTACGAGAACGACTGGCAAATTCAGCTGTGCTCCGGTTGCATAGGCAAGTGGAATACCCTTGGTCTCCACCGTCATAACCACATCAATCTGACGATTGGCAAAAGCGGTCGCGAATATTTTACCAGCTTCATTCATCATCGCAGGTTGACCCAGCAAATCGGACAAATACAGGTATCCTCCCGGTAATATGCGGTCAGGCTGCTCCAGTTGTGCGCACAGGTCGTTCGCAAACGCAAGCGCGTGCTGCTTGGAAAGCCTCGGGATCAGTTTGACGCCCCCTGCCGCTCCCGCCAGCGTCAGAAGCTCGCCAGTGCCCTCATCCTCAAATACTTCCTTGATGATGGCCAGATCCTCGCTTATGGACGACTTAGCTGCCCCGTAGCGATCCGCAAAATGAGTAAGAGGCACCAGCGTATGCGGCCGTGACAACAAAAATTGCGTCATTTCCACCAATCGTGAGCTTCTTTTAAGTTTTTTCACAACAATTCCTCGCGATCTATTCTCCTGCCGCCCGCTTCGTACAGTAAAGCACCGGCGGACTGGCCGGTTGCTGGCGGAATGTAAGTGATATAGTAAAATCCGAATATTTAATAGTAAATATATCATCTTCGTACGTATTTGTACAACAATTACCACTATAATAAGAAATAAAAATCCAAAATCAGGTCAAAAGTCGTACTGCGTACACATCTTTACAAAACCCTCTTAGTCCATTGTAAATCCGTGGCACTTTGGCTTCCTTCGATACCAGTCCGAACACCGTAGGTCCACTACCTGACATCAGCACACCATCTGCTCCTAAGCGGATCATGGAGCTTTTAAGATGCTCTACCTCTGGATACAGCTTTAGTGTTACATCCTCAAGTACATTCCCCAGTGCGTTGCATACATCGGTAAAAGAAGCGTTACGGATCGCATGCTCCATCTGGCGGGCAGACGGGTGGTGCGTAATCTGATCTGCTTTGACACGACCATACACTTCAGCCGTCGATACATTAATCGGCGGCTTCGCAAGGATCACCCAGCTTTGTGGCGGATTCGGAAGTGGCTTGAGCAGTTCTCCGCGTCCACTTGCTAAAGCTGTACCCCCTGTAATACAGAAAGGTACATCTGAGCCCAGCTCCGCACCCAGAATCCTTAATTCAGCATCCGAGATCCCAAGCTTCCATAGCTTGTTCAGTCCACGCAGCGCTGCGGCAGCATCACTACTTCCACCCGCCAACCCTGCCGCCACCGGGATATGCTTATCCAGATGAATGTGGACGCCCGTAGACACGTTATAACGTTCTTTGATCAGACGCGCAGCCTGAAAAGCCAAATTCTTTTCATCCAATGGTATGTACCCGGCTTGACTTGAAATAATAATGGTATCACGCGGTAACTCGGACATCGTTAATCGATCAGACAGATCGACCATGGTCATAATCATTTCGACCTCGTGATAACCATCGTCCCGCTTACGTAGAACATCAAGCATTAAATTGATTTTCGCCGGTGCTTTTTCATATATTTTCAAGGCGTTCACCCACCTTCAACTTTTCCCTCAAGACAGCTTAACATATTATATCAGACTCAGCGTGTCAAGTCATGAGGTTCAAAAAAGCGGAGATAACCCGGTCTAACCCCGGATATCCCCGCTTTTCATCAGCACCACCGATGGCTACGATTTGCGGGAAGCTGCCTGCTCGGCAAGTTGGATAGCCCGCTTGACCATATTGCCCGCATCCTTGGCTTTAATGCCTCCCCAGCCTTCTTCCTTGACCGTGTCGTAAAATCCAAGATCTTTGGCCAACTCGTACTTTAGCTCCTCCGACATGACACTCCGTCTTCTTCGGCTCATACATACGCCTCCTTCGGCAATAGAATAAGGAAGATCATTCCCGGCTTAGTATGTGCAGAGATGTCATGCTTCATCCTGTTCTGTATATACAAAACGGCCCCGTCATTTGAAATGACGGAGCCGTCGTTAAACCTGCAAAGCTGGTATAAATCACGAAATCAATTAAGGTGTTTCAAAATATTCGACTACACTTGTATGGGAGTCGGGATCATATACGCTGACTTCCACCGACTCGGTAAGAATGTCAGCATAGCTGTAGGAGACACGTTTAAACGTCTGTTGCTCCTGATCCAGCTTGACGATAAAAACAGAAGGGTACGTTTCTTCCAAGACACCAGTTCGTTCGACGGTCTTACGGCGTCCGCCGTTAGCCCGCAGCAAAATTTTTTGCCCTACATGTGCGTCGAGACTGCGTTTGATTTCCAACAGCGTATTTTTAGCCATTGCCTAACGACCACCTCTTTCCTTGTCCATTATAACGAATTTTAGAGGGATTGTCAAATCAAGCTAAATATTATAACAACACGAAAAATAAGTTGTCAATTTAATTTTTTGCGAACAGGAATAATTTATATAAAAAATGACAAAAAGCCTCTGAAAGCAGAGGCTTTTTGTTCAAGTTAATCTTATTGGCACATTTGAATCCTAGATTGCGGAAGGCGTTACTTTAAGCGTTGACAAATTTTCAAGCTTCGGCAGGCCGATGCGATAGCTTCCCCTAGTTTCAATTCCACCCACTCCGCGACTGCCACTGATTGTCTGGTGAAACAGGTCCCCCATGTTGACCGTATCACGGATCGAAGTAAAGGCCGCCTTGGCAGCCACGTAAACGGGGTCCAGCGCGTGAATCAGGATACGTCCTGGTGAGCTGGCGAAGTTCGCTCCCGCACGTAGCAGCGCCTCAAAATGGGACTGGCACGCCCCCGCTACAATCGTCAGCGAATCCAGATGACGTTCATATTGTCTTGCTACCTGAATTGCCGCCACAAAATTTTGCGAATTTTTATAACTTTTCAAGCTGTACAAATCGTAAGGCTGTGGTTGCTTCAGCACACCGTCATGTCCGGTAATGACTACGATATCCGGACGGATACGGGGAAGCAGTCGGTACAACGTGTCCGCCATTGCCGATTCGTGAACGTGATGTCCCTCTGCAGGAACACGGAGCTGTTCATATAAACTGAGACATTTTTTCAAATAGCTGGGATCTCCATCCAGATGAAGAACCTTTCCCGGCATTTCAAAATACGTTGACTCGACCGGATCACTCCAGTCCCCAACCAGAGCTGCCTGACTACGAGCGGCTTGCTGCTGGCGTGCCCGTTGCAACAGATTAAGAGACTCACCAGCCTTAATGTGGGCCTGCTGAGTCTTACCGCTAATCTGGTCTGCAGGCACTCTGACCAGATCGTTCACTGGGGAATCGGCCAGCAGCCGAAATTCTATTCCCTTAATGATCGCTTTATCCCGCTGGATGTCCTCAACACGAAACGTGACATCTCCGCCGTACGATTTCCGAACGACCAAGTCTCCTAAACTCATCACACTGTATCACCCCTCGTATATCGTATGGGTGAATGCACAGTTTGGTTCCAGCTTAGGATATACCTGCCTCCAGCAGCACAGCGCTGAGACGCGCAAATTCCTCAATACTTAGCGTTTCACCTCGACGGGAGGGTTCAATACCAGCTTGTTGCAATAGCGGCTCCAGCGTGTCCCTGTTCTCTTTGGTGAAGAAACGGCTTTTTAAGTTATTGGAAATGGTTTTACGACGCTGGGCAAAAGCAGCATGAACCACTTCAAAGAAGTGCTTTTCATCCATCACTTCCACCGGAGGGGCTTCCCGTACACGCAACCGTATGACTGCGGACTCCACATTTGGCTGGGGAATAAATACTGTATTCGGCACAATGCAGACTAATTCTGGTTCGCTGTAGTATTGCACTGCAATGCTCAGACTGCCGTAATCCTTCGTTCCAGGAGACGCAGCCATACGCTCAGCCACTTCTTTTTGGATCATAACGACAATATTCTCCAGTGGGAGCTTTTCCTCCAGCAGCCTCATCAGAATCGGTGTAGTAACGTAATACGGCAGATTAGCCACGACACTTACTTTACTCACGTCTGCAAAATCGGCTGCAAACACCTCGCGTAAATCCAGCTTTAGCACGTCTCCATGACGTACCTTCACATGCTCATAAGGGGCCAACACTTCTTCGAGAATTGGCAGTAGCCGCTGGTCAATCTCGACAGCAGTAACTACCTTGGCCGATTGGGCCAGCTTCTCGGTCAAAGCGCCAATCCCAGGACCGATTTCAAGTGCGCCCTTCGTCTCATCCAAACCGGCAGCATTTACAATCTTATTGAGAATATTTTGATCAATCAGAAAATTTTGTCCCAAACTCTTTTTGAACGAAAAACCGTGCCGTTGAATAATTTCCTTCGTACGCCGCGGTGTTGCTATATCTTGAATCCCTGTCATACGGATATCACAATCCTTCACTTTCAATTTGTGCCAGCGCCCCGGCAAATTCCTCACGACTGATCTGAAATACAGAGAGCCGTTTATGTAGCTGCTTTCCGTTACAATAACCAATACCCAGCACATTCCCCAAGGCCATACGGCGTGCAGCAGCATTGGGGTGGGTGATGAGTCCAGCATCAATCAGGTCCGCCCACTCAATCAGCGGGTCGGCGCCTTCTACTGTCGTATGAACTCGTGCGAGAGCGTGTCTGATCGCTTCCGGCGAGGCATTCTCCACGCCAATATCTCCTTTGCGCGTCGCTTCTGCCTCGGGTATAAAGGCCTGCTTGCAGCCGGGTACCTTGGAAGCGATAATCTTACGGATGCGCTCCCCTGCATGATCGGGATCGGTTAAAATGATGACCCCTCGCCGCTCCTGCGCCAATGCAATTTTACGCAGCGTCATTTTATTAATGGCTGAGCCGCCAGTTTCTATCGTATCCGCTTCAACAGCGCGGCGAATGGCCACCGTATCATCCCGACCCTCTACCACGATCACTTCCTTGATCATTTGCGTTTCCCTCCACTGCTACACAGCAAGCTATATTTATCTTTCCCTGTTTTTGAAAACAAAATAAGAAGAGGATATCCTCTTCTTAGCATGGTATAACTATGTTGTTAATACTATCGCATTGCCCTCAACATACACAACCTGTTTTAGTTGATTTCAGGCTTTACCGGTCCGATAACATATACGGTTTTACCGTGCTTACGACCAAATTGGTTGGCTCGGCTCAAACTCTCATAATACACATCGATTTTGTGGCCTTTAATGGCACCACCGGTATCCTCCGCACGGCGGAAGCCCACCCCTTCGATATACACCCACCAGCCGATTGGAATTATACTCGGATCGACAGCGATGGTGCGTCCTTCCGTGACGCGCGTGCCGGATGCAGTACGTGTACCGATACCTGGCTCCTGTGAGGAATACGCCGTCATGGAGACATTTTGTAAAACTTTGCTATATTTGAAATTGACGCCTGCTTTGCGTACAGCACTGCTCGAACTAACCGTTGTTGCCTTAACCGCATCATTGGGACCGACGGAAGCAGCCAGAACGACCGGTTTTTTCTTCGTTCCTACCGCAATGACCTTATCCACACGGTTCTGTGCAACTTCCTTGTTAACCAGCTGTTTGGATACCAACTTTCCATCATGATATACCTTTTGAACGTGCTGGACTACCACACCCGATTTGCCGCTTTGAATGATCCGATTATCGCCTTTATAAAGACTCGGATCGGCCGTTTTGATGATCTGATAAGGCACCTGTTTTTTCTGTTCGACCTGCTGTTTCTTCACACGGACGATTTTTATGTCCATGTTAGACGAAACAGAAGCATCTAGCGCAGGATAAACTTTATCCGTTGACGATAATTTATAGCCCGAGGTACGAATGGCACCTTCTACTGTATTTTCTGTTGTGTACAGCTTTTTCGTCTCATTGCCTGAAGATACTTTAACTTGATTGGCACGTTTAATCACTACGCGATCCCCATCCTGTACTGCTCCATTTAGCGGCATGGAAACTGTATCATGCGGCTGAAGTGAAATGGAATGCTCGCTCAGCAAATCTTGAAGATTGGATTCCCGGGTTTCTACCGCAGATGCCTTGCCATCGATGACAAAAAAGACTTGTTTTTTTGATTGCGTGTACATCAGAATTGAAATCATAATCGTTAGCGCGATTAGAAAAATAGCAACCAAGGCAGCCTGGCGCACATTCTCTTGCTTCCAACGCAATACGTAAGACATGCTGGATGAGCGTGACTCATGGGTCTCCTCTTTTTGGAAAATGCCCATTTCCTCCGTCCTCCTTACATAGCCCGCCGTCTGGAGTAAGACATAGTTGAGATTTGACGTGACTATAACAGATTTTCTACAAGACAAGCCCAAACTGCGACTGTCCTGCACCATGTACCCGTCTTCGCGGCATGCTGTCCTCCCCTGTTTAACCACAGTATGATGACAGATTTTCTTTTATTCACAACAAAAAAAGCCAGAGAAAGAGACTAGAGAGCTCTTTCGTGGCTTCCGGCATGTGTGAATATGCGGGAAAACTCATGCACGAGATGGCTTCTCTCTTGTTACGCTTACGGGGTTAGCTGTCGGGTTCGGACGTAGAGAGTCGCCCTAGCTTGGGTCAACCGCTCATGGCGGTCGCCTTCACATTCACCCCGAAGACCCAGAAAGAAATCGAAATACGGCCCCTCCACCTGTTCAATCCCATCCGGGAAAAGAATTTCGGTCGAGCCGGCTAGCGGAAGAGACATTCTCTTCTTGCATACGCCGGACGTACTGTAAGCCATATCGGTTCCCCCGTTCCCTGTAAAAGGGACTCAGCGAGACTGGTTCATGAAATGACTTGTTGATGTTTACATTCAAACAACAATTCACTGAAAAGATGATATCCTGTTTCTATGCATGTTGTAAAGCAGGTTTCAAGTACATTTTTTAAAATATTCGGTTAAAATATTGTAATATTCTCGAGTTTCCTGCAACAAATTCATGATTAGCTTCGTCTATCTCTTTATTTTGATTGATTTCTTCACTTTTTCATTGAATGTCAAATCGTTCCAAGGCATTTTGGGTCGTTATTGACACTAATTCCTCCACTGTAATTCCCTTGATTTGGGCTGCAGCCTCTGCTACCAGTCTCACATGTGAAGACTCATTTCGCTTCCCACGGAACGGATGCGGCGTCAGGTAGGGCGCGTCCGTTTCAATGAGTAGACGATCCAGCGGCACCTGTGCGAGCACCTCTTTTGGCTGCTTGGCATTTTTGAACGTTATTGGACCACCGAAGGAAAGGTGAAATCCCATATCCAGCACCATTTTAGCGGTCTCCCAGCTACCCGAAAAGGAGTGCATGACTCCGCCAATCTCACTCGCTTTTTCCTCGCGCAAAATCCTAATAATATCTTCATGGGCATCCCGGTTATGAATAACAATGGGCATTTTGAGCTCACGAGCCAGACCAATTTGACTTCGAAACACCCGATGCTGCACATCCTTCGGTGATGTATCCCAATAATAATCCAGACCGATCTCTCCGATGGCTACAACCTTCTTATGACTGCATAACGATGCAATCCATTCTAAATCGCCCTCCTGCATTGTAATCGCATCCTGCGGATGCCATCCAACTGCCGCATAAATAAAATCATACGTTTCGGCCAATTTCATAGTGGATGGAATGGTCTCACGATTAAATCCGATATTGATCATCCGCGTTACTCCTGATTCGACAGCACGTGCTATAACTTCTTCACGATCTTCGTCAAATTGTGGCGCATCCAAGTGAGTATGAGTGTCGAATAAATCCAAGGTTTTCATCTCCTTTTTTTACTTACATTTCTATATAGTTGTCTATTCTTTGACAAAATAATTCCTTATTTCGGCAGGAAGCCTGTCTTTTACCGCGTTCAATTTATTCTGGGGAAAATACATATGATATTTTCCTCGGTGAATACCACTTATTGAGCGCACAATTTCCGAAACTTCGGATATTTCTCTCACCTCGCCCTGACGTCCAAGCAGTAAAATCTGGTTGTCCGTCGAGCCACCCTGCCGAAACACATCATAAGGAAGATCTGTCGGGAAATCAATTTCAAAATCATATTCAGGGTGCAAACCAGCCTCTTTCAAAGCTTCCCGAATACTGTCAATGGTATCTGTATCCATATTTTCAATCTCTACATATTTATACAATCTACGGTCCATAAACCGGCTGCTCAAATCGCTTAAAATCTTGTCTTTTTCTCGTTTCCACTGGCTAAATACGGTCTGGATCAATGACTCGTCTAGCATCAGATACTGCTCTACTGTAAGCTCTCCTTTCAACAGATCCGGCAGCGGGTCCAACAGAAAACCAAACTCATATCCGTTTTTAAACAATTCCTTTGCTCGCTTGAAAATTTTACGTAAAAGGATTTCCGAGCTGCGTGTTACAGGATGAAAATAAATTTGCCAATACATCTGATAGCGTGACATTAAATAATCTTCTACTGCATGCATACCTGATTCCTTCACAACAATTCTCCCATTATGAGGACGCAGCAGTCGTAAAATACGATCCAAATCAATCGTGCCGTAGTTGACACCTGTCGAATGAGCATCCCGCAACAAATAATCCATACGATCGGCATCTAGCGGACTGGTTACCAAGTTGACAACAATCGGCTTATCATACGTTTTGGCTATAACCGCAGCCACCTTTTGTGGAAGCTTCTCGTCGACTTGCCGTAGCACGGCGTTGATCTCCGTGTCTCCCAGTACAATGCGGCATGTCCAATCCTCATGGTTCATATGAAAGGCTTCCTCAATTGAATGAGAAAATGGGCCATGCCCCACATCATGCAATAGAGCTGCACACAGAGCAACCAGCCTTTCCTCCTTCGGCCAATCTGGGAAATCTCCACGTTCAAATTGAGAAATAATACTTCTCGTAATTTCATATACGCCCAATGAGTGTGAAAACCGGCTATGCTCTGCTCCATGAAACGTAAGATACGATGTGCCTAACTGCCGTATGCGCCGTAAACGTTGGAACTCCGGCGTGTTGATCAACCGCCATATCACAGTATCCTGAACATGGATGTAATTATGTACCGGGTCTTTAAAAACTTTTTCTTCACTGAGTGGCTGGTGCAAGATATCAGCTCCTTTAATATTCGGAATAATGGATTAAAATACAATAAAATCCTAAATGATTTCCCTCATTCGACATTCTTTGTCGTAATATGTCGAATTATAGTTTTTCGACATTTCCAAATCGACAAACTGAATAAATCATCAATAAAATAAGGCAATGCACATGGGTAAAGCTCTTTAATCTAAATACTTTTGCATAACCAGGCTGTTACTACATTTTTAAGGTTGACTGTTTTGGGAATCGTTGGTATAGTAAATATCAGAAAAGAGAAAATTTTGTCGAATCATGACACTTATATTATTTTAAACGGCGAGAGGAGCCTGATTTATTATGATGAAATCCACTGGTATTGTAAGAAAAGTTGACGAGCTCGGACGTGTTGTTATTCCAATCGAATTGCGCCGTACCCTGGGAATCGGAGAGAAAGACGCTTTGGAAATTTATGTTGATGGCGAGCGCATCATGCTTAAAAAATATGAGCCTGCTTGTATCTTCTGCGGCAATGCTGAGAACGTAATTTACTTCAAAGGAAAAATTGTTTGCCAAGATTGCATTTCTGAAATCCCAACACCTGTGACAAACTGAGAATTTTAGTATATAATAGACTTATCAGATATTGTTAATTCTAACCTTTTTCATATATACTCCTTGTTGCCTTCCACGGTTTGAACCCAACCGTTGGAAGGCCCTTTTTTGTTTAGGCAGATATTCATAAGAGTGCGTTGTAAACATCTCTCTTGGAGATTGAACGATCTGTGGCTGTACGCTTCATTGCATCCTTGCGTGTAAGTCCCTCTGCCTCGTAATGTGCGACGTGGGACTCCAAAGATAAGGACTGCCACCATGCCTGACGTTCCTGTTCCTCTTCCTCTTCGTCTTTTCCTTCAACCACCAGACAATACTCACCAATCGGCGGATTCTCCTCTAGTTTAGCAAGGCATTGCTCCACGGTTCCCCGCACCCATTCCTCATGCAGCTTGGTCAACTCACGCGCAAGCACCACTTTGCGTGAACCTAATGTTTCCTTCAACACCATCAATGTCTTCACAATGCGATGAGGCGATTCATAAAAAATAATTGTGCCGTGAGATACCTGAAACGATAGCAACAGCTTCTCTAGGTCCTTTTTCTCCCGTGGTGGAAAGCCAGCGAAGGTGAACCTCTCTGTATCCAGTCCTGAGGCAATTAAAGCCGATAGTGCCGCATTTGCTCCTGGAATAGGAATGACGCTAATTCCCGCCTCCAGTGCCAGTTTGACCAGATCCGAACCAGGGTCAGAAATGGCTGGCAGACCTGCATCGCTAACCAGTGCTAAATTTTTTCCTTCTATTATATAACGTATCAGTTCAGGCCCACTGGCAGCCTTATTATGTTCATGATAACTGAAGAGCATATCCGGTGTAATTTCGAAATGGGTGAGCAGTTTGCGTGTCTGCCGCGTATCTTCGGCAGCGATAATACTACATGATTTTAAGGTGTTAATCGCCCTAAAGGTCATATCGTCCAGATTCCCAATGGGTGTTGCAACAAGATACAACTTTCCCCGTTCTTCTTCGCTGTTACTAAAGCTTTTTTGTACAGCTGCTTTCACACAGAATCCCCCTTGCTTACTTCTCCATAGATACTTCTTATTTCCTGAGTATAATTCCCATTTTCCTGATATACAATGAGCGGAGGCAACAGACGAACCTCCGGTTTGCCGTCACGTAGTGCTTCAACCAGTACCATATTGGCTTCCATATGAACTCGTGGGTGAACAAAACGTATTCGTTTGGGTTCCAAACTATGATTACGCATCAAGGTTATAATCTCACCCAGCCGCTGCGGGCGATGAACCATGGATACTTTTCCCCCATTACGGACAAGCCGGGTGGATGCCTGAATGACTTCTTCCAGTGTACAGTTCACTTCATGACGCGCGATTGCCTGGTGAGGATTCAGCTTGATATCGCTACCATTTAGCGGCATATAGGGCGGATTCACGGTAATCGCATCATAAACACCATGTCCCGTGATGTGAACCAGCTCACGTAGGTCCCCTTCCCGAATCTGAATTGCTGCTTCTAATCCATTCAAGCTGACACTACGTCTAGCCATATCTGCCAAACGTGGTTGAATCTCAATTCCTTCAATAGACGCTTTTGTTCGTGTCGTTAGCAGCAGGGGAACAACCCCATTGCCAGTACACAGATCCAGAATCTTTCCACGCTGCGGAATACCAGCAAAACGTGCCAGCAAGACCGCATCCATCGAGAAGCTGAATACTTCATCACTTTGGATAATACGCAAATTATGTGAAAGCAGATCATCAATTCGTTCAGACTTCTTTTCATTTTCGTACATAGTGTTCTCCCATCTTTTATAACCAAAATCGCTTTTCACTCATACTTCCTTACAAAAAAGCCGTAGGCATCTTGCTCCTACGGCTTGTTTTTATTTATTCAAAAATGACAGACAGAAGAGGCAATCGCCTTCCGTTCGCAAATGTCCGTAATACACGTTGCATATATGAAATCCTTCATGATACAGCCTTGCTAGATTGTCGTAGCCTTCGCCCACGACCTCACCCGTTTGCCCTTCATCCTTAATGACGATCGGAGGAGGAAGCTTCGGCTTGTTTGCCGTCTTTTCTTCTCCAGAGGTTTCACGTTTGAGCATCTTGCGCACCTGTTCGTTTTCAATCGTTAGTCGTTGATTTTCCTCCAGCAGCTCTTTTACTGCCAGTTTCAATTCACCCAGATCGCTATGCAACTGTCCCATTTGGGTTTCCATTTCGTGAATACGCGCAAAAACATTTAATTTATCCAAGTTTCCACCCCGAAGCAACCTAATGGTTTACTTGACGACTACATCGTCCATTGGAAGTTCCTTGACCTTACTGATCTCAAACAGTTGAACATGCACCGTGCGATGACCTGCATTCACACCTACGACTTTACCTTCCCCCAGTGAGGTGATAACCATCTTACCCACCTGAGGCAGCTCTTCTCGCATGCTTTCGTAGTTATCATGTTCAAACTTGAGGCAGCACATCAATCTCCCGCACAACCCGGAAATCTTTGTCGGATTCAGCGACAAACTCTGATCCTTCGCCATCTTAATAGATACCGGCTCAAAATCCCCCAGCCATGAGGAGCAACACAGAATACGTCCACAAGGTCCGATTCCGCCAAGCATTTTAGCCTCATCCCGTACGCCGATCTGCCGCAGCTCGATACGTGTACGAAAAATACTGGCCAAGTCCTTTACAAGCTCTCGAAAATCCACCCGACCTTCTGCCGTAAAATAAAAAATGATCTTATTGCGGTCAAATGTAAATTCTACATCTACCAGCTTCATTTTAAGGCCATGGTCTTTAATTTTATTTAAACACGTGCCGAATGCATCCTTGGCCGCCAATTTATTCTCTTCTACAACAAGAGCGTCATCATCCCCAGCAATCCGAATGACTTTTTTTAAGGGCAGGACAACATCCGAATCATTTACCTCTTTTTTGCCCACTACAACCTTGCCATATTCAATACCGCGCGCGGTCTCTACAATGACGCAGTTTTCTTTCTCCACTGGAAGGTCCAGCGGATCAAAATAATAAGTCTTGCCCGCCTTCTTGAAACGGACACCCACTACACTATACAAAAATTAACCCCCTTGTATGCCACTAAACCTCATTTGAAGCCGACATTGTACGAATGGCCGCAATTGAAGTCTCACTGTCGCACAAACCGGGAACCTGGCGTCGCGGATTGTGCAGAGTGGAACAAGCGCGCCTTCCTGTTAGCCGGTGATAGAACCGCTTGTATCGGACAACCCAATCAGAAGCTGCTCCACGCATAATTGTCCGTTGACGTGAAAAAGGAGCTTCTTCCTGCAATTCGCGGCCAAATCCATATAAGAGACCCATTGTTCCGTGCTGCGGGTGATTGCCAATTTGGAGACGGACTCCAAATGATCTATGAAAACAATGCTTTCGTGCCTTCCGTAACGGAAATGAAGCATATCTTTAAACCACAAATGAAACAGATGAAACAGAATATCCAGGTGTTCAGAAAGTCCAGTTTTAAAAATCTTCTGTTGAGCCAGAATAATAGACGAGCTACCCCGACTCATGGACTCCTTCACTAATTGTAACACTACGTTTCTAATTTCTGCAAACCAATTCTGCTGGAGAATTTCTCTACATGATTCCAGTCCTGAAGCAATATGAACGACCGACCGGACAAGCCCTGCCGTATAGCCTTCCCCAATTAATGCCTGCATCATCACTTCCGGCTGTAAAGCGTGGAAAGGAACCTGCTGCGTCCGTGATTGAATTGTAGGCAGCAACGCCTGTCCATTTTCAGAAATGAGTATACCGACCACTGGAATCTGGGGCTCCTCCAGAAATTTAAGTAAGCTATTAGCAGCTTGCACTGTCATGGTATCCGCCTGTCGAATGATATATACCTTTGGATTGGAGCTTTCAGATTTGTAAGAAAATATACGCTGAAGCCCGCGAATCTGATCAATTTTAATCGTAGCTCCATCTGGCTCTACAATATGCAAATCTGGGTGATTCCCGTGCTCTACCTTGCGGCATGACAAACACTCCCCACATGCATCATCTGTCTGTCGCTCACAAAATAAAGCCTTAGCAAAGATCTGCGCCATGTTCATCTGCCCGCTTCCCGGCGGCCCGCTAAAAACATAGGCATGGTTGACCGTATGATTCCGCAGTGCACTTTGCAGCATTTTTTTGGCTACATCCTGGCCCATTATATGTTGAAAAGACATATTTCCTCACTTTCTCCACTGAAAACAACTGTGATCCCTCAGCAAATCATTGTTTTTCCGGGCATGTACATAGTCAAAAATAATCTGCCAGCATGATCAGCAAGCAGATTATTTCTTCGTGGCAACAGCCCGTTTGTATTCATTTATAACATAAGTCTGCATTAAAATGAGAGATTAATCAGCAATCCTCTGATCTCACCGACCCCTTGCAAAAGCTCAATCTTGCCTTGCTCGGTTTCGAGCAGCTCATCCGCCATTTTGAGCAACAGCTCATCCACTTCATCAATCAGCTTATAACGTTTGCTGCGTCCCCGGCGATCCCAGCCCTTTGTGTCCTTCATGGACACGCCTCGCCGAACGGTATCTTCCAAAAACCGTTTAACCAGCATCTTATAAGCCTTCAGCTCACGAATCGTCATTGAACGTGCAAGACGATCTCCCTGCATTTGTATTTCCTTAAAGCGCCGATTCAATTCCTCCTGCGAAGCTTGCTCCCCATTTTGCTGCATAACGTCGGAGAAGCTCTTGGGCTGAATTGGCTTTGCACTCATTTCATTTGTAGACAATGTACTTTGTAAAGGGCGATAGCCCGGATTTATTTTCATATAAACCTGCTTTCTCCCCGGATGCTTCCACTTTCCCCCTTCATGAACAGTTCAACCTAGAACTCAGGGTTTCTTCGGCTTTCCGGGGACTGCGCTGTAGCGCTGCCGTTTTAGTGGATCTGCCCTCACTCTCATCATGTGAGAAGATACAGGCAATTCCCCTATCATATCGGCAGAATAGGCCCTATTGTGTAGATTCAGAAATGCTCGAAACGGTCTACAGGCATCACGAATACCGTCGCTCCACCCACCTGCACTTCCACAGGCAATGGTAAATAGGAGTCCGTCGTCCCGCTCATAGGGGTAACGGGTGTGACCAGCTGTTCACGAACCTTGCAACTGCTGCGAATGACATTCATTAATGAGTCCACCTGATTGTCATCAACACCGATCATAAATGTCGTATTACCTGCACGCAGAAATCCTCCTGTGCTCGCCAATTTAGTAGCACGGAAATTAGCTTTCACCAGTCCGCTGGATAATCTATTACTGTCCTTATCCTGTACAATCGCAATAATCAGCTTCATCCTGTATTCCTCCTTCAAGTCATATTAGAGACACCCTTGTCCCTAGCTTAATTTTACCGTATATCCTTCGACAATTATATGCTAAAATTCTGAACAAACCGCTTTTTCAGCAAATCCTTCAGCACTTGCTCCACCTGCTCTGGCGCCGGAGATGCATCAACAATTGTAATTCGCTCCGGAAATTTGCGGGCCAACTCCAAATATGCCTCTCTCACCTTATGGTGAAACGATATACTCTCCATATCGAGGCGGTCCATTTCTGCTCCTCGTGACGCATTAATTCTTGCCAATCCCAATTCGGGCTCAATATCCAGATAAAATGTGGCATCCGGCTCCCAATCATCCACCGCGAAGCGATTAATTGAAGCTACCTCTTCAATTCCAATCCCTCTTGCAAATCCTTGATAGACCAAGCTACTATCCACAAAACGATCACATAGTACGATAGCTCCCTGTTCAATAGCTGGCTTTACCTTCTCCACCAAATGCTGACGCCGCGCCGCCGCGTATAAAAGTGCCTCTGTTCGAGCATCCATACTGGTATGAGCAGGGTCTAAAATGATAGAGCGAATCTTTTCGGAAATTTCGATGCCACCCGGCTCCCTCGTCGTGATGACTGGATAGCCTTCTTCCTCCATAAACTTCGCCAGCCGTTGAATCATAGTTGTTTTACCGGAGCCGTCTCCCCCCTCCAGCGTAATAAAAATGCCTTTGCGATTCATGTTATTCCCTGCTTTCCTGCCTGAAAAATAAAAGTCACCCATAGGCTACGTATGCTTCTTTTATTCAGTCTTCTGTATTTGTTAAGTCTCTAGTATCTAATCTTTATTGTAAACGGAATACCCGAATTGTAAGCATACTTTCATCTGCTACCCCGTGCCACTTGGCTCTCAGCTCACGTAGACGACTCATACGCAGTGCAATCGCTTCTGTGATCGTTTCTCCTGCATATAGCAGCGGAATACCTGGAGGATACGGTATGATCATTTCAGCCGCTATCCTGCCAGCGGATTCGTCTACAGGCACGGTCTCCATCTGATCCGGGCTAATCGGTCGAAGCCCAAACGGCACCGGACTAGAGTATCCCTTCATTCTATCATTGTTCCACGTGGAAAAATCTAATTCGAGTCCTTGTTGCTCTTTCTCCGTTGACCCCGGCTCACCAGCCGTCTTCTTAAATCTTATATCATTATTTATATGCACAAGAGCCTGCAACAGGTGACTCGCATCCTTAGCCGTAGAGCCTAACGTAAACAATAAAACAACATGTTTCTCGTCACTCATCTCCGGAATACATCCGTAAGTCTCCAACTCATGCTTTAGTCCAAAGCCATCCAGTATACCCCATGTATCATACAGCACCAATTTAAAAGGGTCCTGGGTTGAATATCCGCTTATTCCTTCTTCAGCCCTTTCTAGGCTCTGAGCGTCTTCGTCTTCTCCATCTAGTGCCTGCTGTGTAGGTTCTAGCAAGCGAAAGCGTGGGAGCTGCTCCAGGCCCTTTCTAAAAGCATCTGCCGCTGCTAGGCCCACTGTAAAGGCATCCGCTCCATGAACCTCGATATACCATCTTGCCAAATCCAGTGAAGCCATTAACGGATAAGAAGGGCTAGAGCTCTGCACCATCGCCAACCGCTGACGAAGCAGTTCCCGATGAATTCTCTTTCCCTGCACATGTAACATGGCTCCCATGGTCATGGCTGGAAGCATTTTATGTGTCGACTGGACGACTACATCAGCCCCGCAGGATAGCGCAGAGGCTGGCAAACGAGGATGCAGCCCATAATGGGCACCGTGTGCCTCATCTACCAATAGCGGCACATGGGCTGCATGACAGGCCTTAGCCGTTGCCGTCAGGTCATGCCCCATCCCATAGTAATTAGGTAGTGTAAGTAACACCCCTTTAGCCGCAGGATAGGCCTTCAGTGCAACCTTTATTGTATCCGTCGTTGGGGCAACCGCCAGTCCGCCTAGTGTATCTATTTCCGGATCCAGGAATACCGCGTTAGCCCCTGACAGCATGAGACCGTTCAGGACAGATTTGTGTACATTTCTCTGTACCAGCAGTAAATCTCCCGGCTCCGTACATACAGTTAAAATCATAGCCAAATTACCGACCGTGCTTCCTCCAATTAGCCAAAAGCTTTCTTCAGCACCAAAGCACTTTGCAGCCAGTCCCTGCCCTTCACGAATCACATCTTCTGGGTGATGCAAATCATCCAGTCCAGTAATTTCTGTCGCATCAATAGACATCACTTCTTGCAACAGAGACGCAATATTTTCATGCTCATATACTTGTCCGTTTTTATGACCGGGTACATGGAAAGAAGCATTGTCCTGAGCCCGATAACGTATTAGAGCTTCCATTAATGGTGCGTGTACCGCCTTTTTCCCCATCATTCTGCAATCCTTCCAAACAAAGCTTTATATCTACCTTATTTTATCGTAAAATCAAGCGGAATCCTACTTTTACTCACAGAAAAAAAGGCCCGTATCGACAGACCTTGGAATGCCAATCCTTCAAAGACTAATTAGCAAAGGATATTATGCATTTTTCTGTACCCAGATTTGCTTTAGTTGATCAATAAAAAAATGATATTTGGCGTCAGTTGCATCTGTGTGCACCATTTCAGCTTCACACGTATCACAGATAAACTCGGAAACGATAAAAATGCCTTCATGCTTGTGCTGCCCGCATATAATGCAGCGGTGGCCGCCTTGATCATGCATATCCATCCCACCTTGTTTCTTTTACTATTAGTATGGGGCACTTTCTACTATTTTAAACCTTTTCATAGCCCAGTTCGACGATATACTCTATATATATTCCTTCTGGGCCATTATGGTGTTTGTACCCCGTATGTTTAAAAAACAGCCGTCTATGCCGATATAATAAGAAAAGCTCTTATGTATGGATACCCTTTCATCGGAGCCCTTGAACACATCATCAGTGATAGCCTTTCCAGTAATTATAGAGTAGGCTAGCCAACACTGGATGTCGATCATTCTGTATCTCTACAAACACGATTTAATGCTTATTTAAAGCGGCATGAGCGAAGTACCGTCCCTTTTTCCGGCTGTGGACGGGAAGCCACTTGTGATGCAGTAGATTAATGAAAGGACTGTTCGCATGACAGAGGAAACCGGAACCAAAGCTACCTACTATCACTACAAGCTCATTAAAAAAATCAGTATACCGCGTCAACTAATATGGAGTCACATCACACTGCCTATTATTATGCTTCTCTTTCTGCTTCTAGCCTTTTCCTGGACTAGCGTGTTTTTGTTTGCTCTTGCCTTTTTCCTAACCTTATGGGTACACTTCGTAATCTCACGATCTGTCCTATACATTGGTGGCGGAACATCCTTCCGCAAACGCTGGACATTCCACCGTAAATTACCTTGGCTAGGCTATATGACAGACCAGTACATAGGCTATAGCATCTTTCGTCGTGTGCACATACATACCCTCTGGATCGGTATCTGCTTATCAGCCGTATTCATTCTCTGGTCTCCACCAGCCTTTACTGTATCCTTACTCTTCTGGCATCTATGGCTTATTGCACCGCGTCTGTACATCCTAAGTCGGCTTACAGGCGAGAGAAAAGACGGCATGTTGAAGTTTACCGATGAAGATGCCTCATATTATCAACAGTAAATCTAACCACTTATATCCGTACAAATAGAAAATTCAGGCCAGAACTAACCTACAACGATCTAGACTGAAGCAATAAAAAAGGAGCAACCTCGACCGGTTACTCCTTTTTTTGTGACTTAACAACTATAATCGCTTTATTCTCTTATCAAGTAAACTTTTCCTCATCTTTATCTTCGTTATTCATGTAGAGCATTTGATCAATTGCAAAATATATAAAAGGAAGCTACTCCCTACTCAACGGCAGTTCTGAGTGCTTCCCCATATCCGATCTCTTCATTCATCATTATACGCAGCATACAATACGCTATGAGTTTAATATACATATGATCTACAATAAGTCCTATACTGCTTACTCGGTTGAAAACCGTGCCCTAATTAAGATCCACGCTTTTGCTCTTCACAACAGCCTTTCTGTCTTTTGGAACCAATACAGTAAAAGAACCATCATGCACAGACAAATGCACCATGTGTTTATTCTTCTGAAACACCTTCTGATTCGAGGTGGATAAGTTCGGTTCCTCAGTCCAGCCCCAAGCTGCAATCTCCTCTAGATATGGAGCAGGTAGACTATCACTTTCCTTCAAAGCTGGCAGCGCATAGCGAACATAGTCCATGTCCGAATTACTGCTGGCCCGATCAGTTTTATTAGCTTCTTTGGGAACCGGAAACGTCTTCTCGTTGGCAGCACCCTCAAACGATGTCCAAGAAGGCTCCTCTTCCATGCACCCGGTAAGAATCGCGACAGCGACACTGAATAGCACCAATAGAGCAAGCCATTTATTTCGCCGCATGATCTTCCCTCCTTACCAGCCTGATTGACTATGCAAAATCCTATGATGGAGTTTGCATAATTCTGCAATAATGCAGCGTGTGTGTATGGGATTCAATACCTATATTATACAGGGTTTACTCCTACATTCCGTAACAAAAATGTTACCTTCCTTTTGTAAGGATATTTCTAAAATTTATGTATATGCAAAAAAGAACCATAATCTCAATAAGATCATGGTCCTCTTTACTTGTTGCTTGGCGACGTCCTACTCTCCCAGGACCCTGCGGTCCAAGTACCATCGGCGCTGGAGGGCTTAAC